>JAFZRY010000017.1 GCA_017619615.1 Lachnospiraceae bacterium
CGACGCCAACGGCATCGTGAACGTCTCCGCGAAGGACCTGGGCACCGGCAAGGAGCAGCACATCACCATCACCGCTTCCTCCAACATGTCCGACGGCGACATCGAGAAGGCCGTGCGCGAAGCCGCGGAATTCGAGGCGCAGGACAAGAAGCGCAAGGAAGGCATCGACGCCCGCAACGACGCGGAAGCCACGATCTTCAGCACGAAGAACGCGCTGGACGAAGTGGGCGACAAGCTCGACGCCGGCATGAAGAGCCAGGTGCAGGCCGATATCGACGCGCTGCAGAAACTCGTCGATGAGACCGCGGGCAGCGAGACCCTTACCGACAGCCAGATCAGCGCCCTCAAGAGCGGCCAGGAGAACCTGTTGAAGAACGCGCAGGCGCTGTTCGCCAGGGTCTATGAGCAGGCCCAGGGCCAGAGCGGCCCGCAGGGCAATCCGTTCGGCGGCCAGGGGCCTCAGGGCTACGGCGGCCAGGGCCCGCAGGGCGGCGGCAGCAACGGACCTGACGACGACGTGATCGACGCGGACTTCAAGGAAGTATAAAACAACAATTCATATAGAGGATCGCAGGGGCCGATGTTTCATCGGCCCGTTGCGGTAAAAGGAACACCATGGCAGACACCAAACGTGATTACTACGAAGTATTAGGCATTCCGAAGACCGCCACTGAAGACGAGATCAAGCGCGCTTACCGGAAGCTGGCCAAGAAATATCACCCGGACGTCAACCCGGGCGACAAGGACGCCGAGGCGAAATTCAAGGAGGCCTCGGAGGCTTATGCCGTCCTGATCGATCCGGAAAAGAAGGCCAAGTACGACCAGTTCGGCCACGCGGCCTTCGACGGCACCGGCGGCGTCAGCTACGACTACAACAGCGCGGATTTCAGCGACATCTTCAGCGATCTGTTCGGCGACCTGTTCGGCGGCGGCGGTTTCGGCGGCTTCGGGGGCTTCGGCGGTTTCGGCGGCGGCACCCGCGGCCGGTCGCGCGGCGGCGCCGTGCAGGGGGCCAATACCCGCGCCCGTATCCGCATCACCTTCAAAGAAGCCATCACCGGCTGCGAAAAGGAACTGGAGCTGAACCTGAAGGAAGCCTGTTCCGAATGCGGCGGCAGCGGCGCGAAGAAGGGCACCGGCCCCGTCACCTGCACGCAGTGCGGCGGCAGCGGCCAGATCACGATGACCCAGCAGACCATCTTCGGCATGTCGCAGACGGTGCGGGCCTGCCCGGCCTGTAACGGCAGCGGCAAGATCATCAAGGATAAATGCCCGAAGTGCAGCGGCACAGGCTATGTGTCCCGCCGTCAGAAAGTGCAGGTCTCCGTGCCCGCCGGCATCGACGACGGCCAGAGCATCCGCATCCGCGGCAAGGGCGAGCCCGGCCTGAACGGCGGCCCCTTCGGCGACCTGCTGGTGGAAGTCCGGGTCGCGGAGGATCCCGTCTTTGCGCGGGAAGACACGGACATTTTCTCCGCCGTCAACATCACCTACGCCCAGGCGGCCCTGGGCGACACCATCCGCATCCCCACCGTGGACGGCGAGGTGGAATACGAACTCAAGCCCGGCACCCAGCCCGGCACGCGGATCCGCCTGCGCGGCAAGGGCGTGCCCTACCTGCGGCAGAACAACGTGCGCGGCGACCATTACGTGACATTCCTGGTGCACGTGCCGGAAAAGATGACCAAAGAGCAGAAGGAAGCCCTGCTGGCCTTCGACGAGGCTATGGGCGGCAGCCTGTCCGGCGGGAACGGGCCGGGCGGCAAAAAGAAAAAGAACATCTTCCGCTGAACCATTCAGGGCGGCCTTTCCGGTCCGCCCTGCTTTTGCATAGAGGAGAAAGCATGTACCACTTTTTTGCTCCGCAGGGGAGCGTCGAAGACGGCTTCCTGACCATCACCGGCCCGGACGTGAAGCACATCACGCGGGTGCTCCGGATGAAGGAAGGCGAGCGCCTCATCGTCAGCGACGATCAGGACCGCAACCGGCTGTGCGAGATCGCGGCCTGCGGCCCGGATTCCGTGCGCGTCCGCGTGCTGGAGGAGGAGATTCCGTCCACGGAGATGACCCGCCGCGTGATCCTGTTCCAGGGTCTTCCCAAAGGCGACAAAATGGATTATATTATCAGCAGATCCGTGGAGCTCGGCGCCGCCGGCCTGGTGCCGGTGGAGATGGCCCGCTCCGTGGTGAAGCTGGAACCGAAGAAGAAGGAGAGCCGCCGTGAGCGCTGGCAGGCGAAGGCGGAAAGCGCCGCCAAGCAGTCCGGCCGCGGCGTGATCCCGGAGATCGGCGCGGTCTGCGGCTTTGCGGACGCAGTGAAGGAGGCGCGGCAGCTGGACGTGATCCTGGTGCCGTACGAATCCGCGGAGGGCATGGCCTACACGCGCGAAGTGCTGGGCGGCATCCCCGCCGGCACGTCCGTCGGCGTATTTATCGGCCCGGAAGGCGGTTTCGCCCCGGAGGAGATTGAGGCGTTGACCGCAGCGGGCGGGAAGATCCTGACCCTGGGCCCGCGCATCCTGCGCACGGAAGCCGCGGGAGCGGCCGTGCTGGCCATGTGCACGCTGCTCTGGGAAGAATAAGACCGCGGTTTCCGAATCCGGACAAAGACATACAGAGGACCCATATGACTGAAATCTATCTCGACAACGCCTCCACCACCCGCCCGTCCCCCGCTGTGCGGGAGGCGATGCTGGCCTGTCTGGAGGACGTTTACGGCAATCCCTCCTCCCTGCACCGCAAGGGCGTGGAGGCGGAAAATATCATCAAAAAAGCGCAGGGAAGCGTCGCGGAACTGCTGAAGGTCAAGGATAAAGAGATCTATTTCACCTCCGGCGGCACCGAAAGCAACAACTGGGCCGTACTGGGCGCCGCCCGCGCCCGCAAGCGCCAGGGCCGCCACGTGATCACCTCCGCCGTGGAACATCCCTCGGTCAGCGCGCCGATGGCGCAGCTGAAGGACGAAGGCTTCGAACTGACCGTCCTGCCCGTGGACAGCCGCGGCCTGGTCGATCCCGACGCCCTGCAGGAGGCCCTCCGCCCGGACACCGTCCTGGTGAGCCTGATGGCGGTCAATAACGAACTGGGAAGCATCGAGCCCATCGAAGCCTGCGGCGAAGTGCTGAAGCGCCACGGCGGCATCGCGGCCTTTCACGTCGACGCGGTGCAGGCTTTCGGCAAACTGCCGCTCAATCCCCGCAGCTGGGGCGTGGACCTCTTAACGGGCAGCGCCCACAAGATCCACGGCCCCAAGGGCTGCGGCTTCCTGTACGTCTCGGAAGGCACGCGGATCCTGCCGCTGGTCTTCGGCGGCGGACAGCAGAAGGAACTGCGCTCCGGCACGGAAAACATGCCGGGCATCGCAGGCCTCGGCGCCGCGGCCGCGGAAGCGCTGGCCCATTTCGGCAGCAACCGCGCGGCGATGTACGAACTGCGTCATCAGTTCTGCAGAGGCCTGGCCGGCCTCGACGGCGTGACGGTCAACGGCCCCGGCGAGGACGCCCTGGCCGCGCCGCACGTCATCAGCGCCACCTTCGCCGACGTCCGCAGCGAAGTGCTGCTTCACGCATTGGAGGACAAAGGCATCTATGCCTCCGCCGGCTCCGCCTGTTCCTCCCATAAGCGCGAGATCAGCCCGGTCCTCAAGGCTATCGGCCTGGACCGCAAAGCCGCGGAATCCACCCTGCGTTTCTCTCTGTCGCGGTACAACACGGCGGAGGAGATCGCGGAAACGCTCCGCGTCCTGGAAGAACTGCTGCCCGCGCTGCGGCGGTTCGTGAGAAGATAAACCGGGCCTCCGGTCCGCTAACAGACAGGGACGGCCCCCGGCTGCCCCATAACAGGAGAAAACTATGGAATACCAGTCCTTACTCATCAAATATGCCGAGATCGGCGTCAAAGGCAAGAACCGCTACCTCTTTGAGGACCGCCTCGTCAAACGGGCGGCCGAAGTCCTGCGGAAGATCCCCGGCCGCTTCACCGTTTACAAATCCAACGGCCGCATCTACGCGGACGCGGCGGAGCCCTTCGACCTGGACCAGGCCGCGGATGCCCTGCAGCATGTCTTCGGCATCGCCGGCATCTGCCCGGTGGTGCAGCAGCCCGTGATGCCCCCGGAGGAGCTCCGCGCCGCGGCGGCCGCCTATTTTGAGCAGGCGCATCCCGCGTACAACGGGACCTTCAAAGTCGTCGCCACCCGCGCCAACAAGGCTTACCCCTGGGATTCCAACGAGATCAACCGCGCGGTGGGCGAAGAGATCCTGTCCCGCCTGCCCGATTCCCGTGTGGACGTGCACGACCCGCAGGTCGTCCTGCGCGTCGAGGTCCGCGAAAAAGTGAACCTTTACTCCCGCACCATCCCGGGCCCCGGCGGCATGCCCATCGGCGGCACGGACAAGGCCATGCTGCTCCTGTCCGGCGGCATCGACAGCCCCGTCGCGGGCTACATGGTCGCCAAGCGCGGCGTCAACCTGGAGGCCGTCTATTTCCACGCACCGCCCTATACCAGCGAACGCGCGAAGCAGAAAGTGGTGGACCTGGCCACGCAGGTGGCGGCCTACGCCGGCCCCATCCGCCTGCACGTGATCAATTTCACGGACATCCAGCTGGCCATCTACACCAAATGCCCGCACGACGAACTGACCATCATCATGCGCCGCTACATGATGCGCATCGCGCAGACGCTGGCGGAGCAGAACGGCGCGCTGGCGCTCGTGACCGGCGAATCCATCGGCCAGGTCGCGTCGCAGACCGTCAAAAGCATGGTGAGCACGAACGAAGTCTGCACCATGCCGGTGTTCCGGCCGCTCATCGCGTTCGACAAGCAGGACATCATCGACCTTTCGCAGAAGATCGGGACCTTCGAGACCTCGATCCTGCCGTATGAAGACTGCTGCACCATCTTCGTGGCCAAGCATCCGGTGACTAAGCCGAATGCGGGGATCATCCGCCGTTCGGAAGAAAAACTGCTGCCGGAGATCAACGAACTGGTGGAGAAGGCGCTGGCGGCGGATGAAGTGATCGTCTGCGGGTAAACCGCGGCGGCTTATGCGGGGCAGTCAAAGCCCCGTGTGAGAAAACGCAATCAAAAAGGGCGGCTGCGCGCCGCCCGCGAAAGACTTGGGGGACGTCCGGCGGACGCCCGCCCCGTGCGGTCACTCGGCCAGATAAGGCGCGAGGACTTCCATGACCTCATCCAGCTGCTCGTCGCCGTAGATGTCCAGGCTCACCGGCTTGGACAGGTCCAGGCTGAAAATGCCCAGGTTGGACTTGGCGTCGACGGTGTAGCGGCCGGAGTGCATGTCGAAGTCGCACTCGAAGGGAGTGATGGCCCGCACGAATTCATTGACTTTATCAATGGAATCCAGGGTGATCTGAACCGTTTTCATAAAAGGCTCCTTTCTTCAATATCCTATTGAGACGGTCTCATGATTATCTGCCCTCATTATAGAACGGAACGTACGGAAAAATCAAGAGGATGGAACAGGAAAACAAAAGGCGGCGCATCGCCTTCCACAATCTGGGCTGCAAGGTCAACAGTTACGAGACCGAAGCCATGCTGCGGCAGATGGCTGCGGAAGGCTATGAGACGGTCCCCTTTGCCCCGGGGGCCGATATTTACGTGATCAACACCTGTACCGTCACGAATATCGCGGACCGCAAATCCCGCCAGATGCTGCATAAGGCCCGGAGCATGAACCCGCACGCCCTGGTTGTCGCCGTGGGCTGCTACGCCCAGGTGGCGGGTGAAGGTCTGAAAGACGACCCTGCGGTGGACCTGGTGGTGGGCAACGACGAAAAAAGCCGCCTCCCGGAACTGATCCGGGCGTTTGAGGGCGACCGCGAGGACCGCGTCTTCGTGAAGGACATCGCGGCCTCCCGCAGCTTTGAGGAAATGCCCGCGTCCGGCAGCACCGAACGCACCCGCGCTTATCTCAAGATCGAAGACGGCTGCAACCAGTTCTGCAGCTACTGCCTGATCCCCTACGCCCGCGGCCGCGTGCGCAGCCGCTCCGTGGAAAACACGCTCGCGGAAGCGCGGCTTCTGGCGCAGGAGGGCTATAAAGAAATCGTCCTGACCGGCATCCACGTCGCGTCCTACGGCCTGGATTTCCCCGGCGACGCGGGCGGTCACGCTTCCTACGGCGCCCCGCTGGCGGACCTGATCGAGCAGCTCGCGCAGATCGACGGCCTCCGCCGCATCCGCCTGGGCTCCCTGGAGCCCCGCCTGATCACCGCCCCGCTCGCCGCCCGTCTCGCTGCCGTGGACAAACTGTGCCCGCATTTCCACCTCTCCCTGCAGAGCGGCTCGGACACGGTCCTGAAACGCATGAACCGACATTACGACACCGCAGCATTCTACGAGGAAATGCAGATCCTGCGCGAAGCCTTCGGCCGCCCGGCTCTGACCACCGACGTGATCACCGGCTTCCCGGGCGAGACGGAAGAGGAGTTCGAAGAGACCGTCCGCTTCCTGGAAAAAGCCTGCTTTTACGAGACCCACGTGTTCCGCTACTCGTGCCGCAAGGGCACGGCCGCGGACGCGATGCCCGGCCAGATCCCGGAGCGCGTGAAGGCGCAGCGCAGCGCCCGTCTGCTGGCCCTGAGCCGCCGGAATCAGGAACGCTTCGAGCGCGGCCTGATCGGCCTGCAGCGCGAAGTCCTGCTGGAAGAACCGGCGCCGGAACTCGGCCCCGGCCGCTGGACCGGCCACACGCCGGAGTACGTGAAACTGGCGGTGTACGCCCCGGATGCCGCGCAGGGGGATCTTATCACCGTAACGGTGGGGGAGGATGACCTGGTCCGCCCCGATACGGAGGAATAAAACCATGATCGCTGAAAACCTGGAACTCATCAACGCCCGGATCGCCGCGGCCTGCGAGCAGGCCGGCAGACCCCGGGACAGCGTGCGCCTGATCGCCGTCAGCAAGACCAAGCCCGCCGAAATGGTGGCCGAAGCCTACGCCGCCGGCCAGCGCCTCTTCGGCGAAAACCACGCCCAGGAACTGACCGCAAAAAAGCCGGTCCTGCCGGATGACATCGAATGGCACTTCATCGGCAACCTGCAGCGCAATAAGGTCAAATACGTCGTCGGCGCCGCCGCCCTGATCCATTCCGTGAACTCCGCCGCCCTCGCGAAGGAGATCGACCGCGTGGCCGGGAACCGCGGCCTCACGCAGGACGTCCTGGCCGAGATCAACGTGGGCGGGGAGGAGAGCAAGCAGGGGGCGGACGCGGACGAAGCCCGCAACCTGGTCGAAGCCATTGCCGCCCTGCCGCACCTGCGCCTGCGCGGCCTGATGACGGTCGCGCCGCCAGCGGACGACCCGGAGACCGTCCGTCCCGTGTTCCGCCGCCTGCGCGAAATGCTGGCGGAATACGCGCCGCTCACCCGTGAGCCGGAGCTTTTTGACCAGCTCAGCATGGGCATGACCGGCGATTTCGAGGCCGCCATCGAAGAAGGCGCCACCTGCGTCCGCATCGGCACGGCCATCTTCGGCGCCCGGGAATACCCCGCGCCCGCGCCGCAGCCGCCGGAAAACGCCCCCTAATAAAATTATCCATATTCCCCTGTTGACTTTTTTTTCTAACGTGCTATCATAAAGAATAGGAATGGGAGGATTGTCTATGGATCTCAACGATCGTAAATTAGTGAAGTATCTGCAGGAAAATGCCCGCTATTCCCTGAAGCAGCTGTCGGAGAAGGTCTATCTGTCTTCCCCGGCTGTTGCGGCGCGCATCGAAAAACTGCAGCGGGAAGGCATCATTACCGGTTTCCATGCCGAGATCGACCTGGGGAAGATCAATTACAATATCCTGGCATTCATCAATATCGAGATGTCCCCCAAGGAGAAACCGGCTTTTATCCAGTTCATCAAAGAGGAGCCCTGCGTGCTGGAATGCCATATCGTTTCCGGCAGCTATACCATGCTCGTGAAGGCGGCCTTCCAGTCCACCCCGGACCTGGACCGCTTCATCAGCAAGATCCAGCGCTACGGTTCCACCGAGACCCACGTGGTATTGTCCACGCCCATCTCTCCCCGGGCCATCATGATCCAGGCCGGACTCGAGGAAGAAGAAAAAACACAGTGAGGCTGACATGATCCGATCCAGCGGCATTCTCATGCCCGTGGCCAGCCTGCCCTCCCCGTACGGGATCGGCAGCTTCGGCCGGGCGGCGTATGACTTTGCGGATTTCTTGGCAGCTGCCGGACAGAAGCTCTGGCAGCTGCTTCCTTTGGGACCTACCTCTTACGGGGACTCCCCTTATCAGAGTTTCTCCACCTTCGCGGGAAATCCGTATTTTATCGACCTTGACTTCCTGATCCGGGACGGCCTGCTGACCCGGGAAGAAGTTGATTCCTTTGACTGGGGCGGCGACCCGCGCAAAGTGGATTACGGCAAGATCTACGAAGCGCGGTTCCGGGTGCTGGCGATGGCCAAGGCCCGCGGCTTTGCCCGCGACCGCGACGCCGTCGCCGCCTTTGCGCGCGAGCAGGCGGACTGGCTGGAGGATTACACCCTCTACATGGCCTGCAAGCGCCATTTTGACATGCACAGCTGGCAGGAGTGGCCGGAGGACATCCGCCTGCGCAAGCCCGCCGCCCTGGCGCATTACGCGGAACTGCTGAAGGAAGACCGCGAGTTCTTTACCTACCTGCAGTTCCTGTTCTTCCGCCAGTGGGAGGATCTGCGCCGCTACGTGCACGAAAAAGGCCTGCGCATCATCGGCGACGTCCCGATCTACGTGGCGATGGACAGTGCGGACGTCTGGGCGCAGCCGGAGCTCTTCCAACTGGACGAAAAGAACTGCCCGAAGGCGGTCGCCGGCGTGCCCCCGGATTATTTCTCCGAACTGGGCCAGCTGTGGGGCAACCCCCTGTACGACTGGGACAAAATGAAAGCCGACGGCTACGCCTGGTGGGTACGCCGCATCGGCGGCGCCGGCAAGCTGTTTGACATCATCCGCATCGACCATTTCCGCGGCTTCGACACCTACTGGTCGGTCCCCGCGGACGCGGAAGACGCCCGGCCGGGCCACTGGTGCCAGGGCCCGGGCCTTGAACTGATCGAAACGGTCAAGGCGCATTATCCGGAACTGGACTTCATCGCCGAAGACCTGGGCACCCCCATGGACAGCCTGGAAAAACTGCTGGCCGATTCCGGCTGGCCGGGCATGCGCGTCCTGGAATTCGCGTTTGACCCGTACGGCCCCAGTTCCTACGTCCCGCACCGCATGATCAAAAACTGCGTCTGCTACACGGGCACGCACGACAACGCGCCGGTCAAGGCGTGGTGGGAAGACCTGCCGGAGGATGTGAAGGATTATACTGCGCGTTATATCGACCTGCGTCCCGGCGATGACATCAGCTGGGCCCTGCTGCGCTGCGGCATGGCGTCGGTGGCCGGCTTCTTCATCGCGCAGCTGCAGGATTACCTGTGCCTGGGCCGCGACGCCACCGTCAACAATCCGGGCACGCTGAGCGGCAACTGGCAGTGGCGCCTCCTGCCCGGCGAAGCCTCGCCCGAGCTGGCGGAGCGCATCCGGGATCTTACGGAACTGTACGAAAGATAGTTATATGGCAAAATACACTTTGCTCAAAACCGAAGGGCGGGCCAAACGGGCCCGCTTTGAGACCGTCCACGGGACCATCGAGACCCCCGTGTTCATGAACGTGGGCACGGCCGGCGCCATCAAGGGCGCGGTCTCCTCCATGGACCTCAAGGAGATCGGCTGCCAGGTGGAACTTTCCAACACCTACCACCTGCACGTGCGCCCCGGGGACGAGCTGATCCGCGACCTCGGCGGCCTGCACCGCTTCATGAACTGGGACCGCCCCATCCTGACGGATTCCGGCGGCTTCCAGGTCTTTTCTCTGGCCGGCCTGCGGAAAATCAAGGAAGAGGGCGTGAAATTCCACTCGCACGTAGACGGCCGCCTGATTTTTATGGGCCCGGAGGAGAGCATCCGCATCCAGTCGAACCTGGGCTCCACCATCGCGATGGCCTTCGACGAATGCATCGAAAACCCATCGCCGCGGGAATATGTTCAGCAGAGCGTGGACCGCACCACGCGCTGGCTCGTCCGCTGCAAGGCGGAACTGGACCGTCTGACCGCGCTGCCGGAGACCGTCAACCGGGAGCAGCTCCTGTTCGGCATCAACCAGGGCGGCACCTACGATGACATCCGCATCCGCCATGCGGAAGAGATCGCGGCGCTCGGCCTGGACGGCTACGCGGTGGGCGGCCTGGCCGTGGGCGAGACCCACGAGGAGATGTATCACATCCTGGACGAAGTGGTTCCCCATCTGCCGCAGGATAAGCCCACCTATCTGATGGGCGTCGGCACGCCGGCCAATATCCTGGAATCCGTGGAACGCGGGATCGATTTCTTCGACTGCGTCTATCCCAGCCGGAACGGCCGCCACGGCCACGTCTACACCAATCACGGCAAACTCAACCTGCTCAACAAAGCCTACGAACGCGACACGGCCCCCATCGAGGAAGGCTGCGGCTGCCCGGCCTGCCGCCACTACAGCCGCGCGTACATCCGCCACCTGCTGAAGGCGGGCGAAATGCTGGGCATGCGACTTTGCGTCTTGCATAATTTATACTTTTATAATACAATGATGAGCGAGATCCGGGCGGCGCTGGACGCCGGCAGCTTCGCCTCCTACAAGGAAAAGAAACTGAACGGCCTGCAGGGCGGCGCGGATCGGACAGAAGAAACAGAGGAGTGACAGGATGAATTCATTATTAGCTCTGGACAACGCCAACAACCCCATGGGTTCCTGGGTGATCATCGTCTACGTGGTGCTGATCGGCGCCATGATGTACTTCATGATCATCAAGCCGCAGAAGAAGCAGAAGAAGGAACAGGCCGCTCTGATGAGCAGCATGGAGATCGGCGACAGCGTCATGACCACGGCCGGCTTTTACGGCGTGATCATCGACATGACCGACGACACCGTGATCGTGGAGTTCGGCAACAACAAGAACTGCCGCATCCCGATGCAGAAGCAGGCAATCGTCCAGATCGAAAAGCCTACCACTGAAATCAACTGATCAGTCTCCTTTATTGATGATCGGTGAAAGGGCCCTGAAACAAGGCCCGGATTTTGGTATGAAAAAAGCTTTCAAAAAGGACTGACAGCCCGCCGGAGGAAAGATGAGCAGGAAAGGAACACCCGGAATCAAGCGCCAAAGCATGGGCGGCCTCGCCGGCCTGCTGCTTTTGAGTGTCCTCTGCCTGCTCCTTCCGATGGCCGCCGCAAAAGCCGTGGAAAGCTCGACCGCCGCGGACGCCGAAACGACGAAACCGAAGACCACCGCGGCGACCACCGAAGCCCCGACCACGGAGCCGCCGGCCACCGAGCCCGTCTCCGAAGACCCCTTCCGCGTCCTGTTCCAGCCCTTCTGCTACGACAGCATCACGGAAGACCAGGACCTGGTGATCGTGACCGGCCCGCTGGTCAACATCAGGAAAGGCGCCGGCACCGGCTACAGCGTGGTGGCCATCGCCCGGGAAGACCAGGTCCTGACCCAGACCGGCTCCAAAAAAGCCAAGGACGGCAGCCTCTGGTACAAAGTCGTCGCGGTCGGAGAAGACCGGACGGCTACCGGATATATCTCCGCCAACTACGCCCGCTCCGTGACCCTGTCCGCCACGGGCGACATCTACGCCAATTTCCTGCGCCTGATGGGCTTCCCGGATTCCTATATCCCGGCGCTCAAGGCCCTGCACGCGCAGTATCCGGACTGGCTTTTTTACGGCACGGACACCGGCCTGGACTGGTACGCTTCCGTTTATGAAGAAGCGAATCCGGACAGCCACATCGGCATCAGCCTGATCCACAACGATTATAACTGGCCCAATTCCTATAAATCCCTGAAGCACGACAACTTCGACTGGGCTGCCAACGACTTCAAGACCGTTTACGACGGCCCCGGCTGGACCCTCGCCTCCGACGAGCTCGTGGCCTATTACCTGGACCCCCGCAATTTCCTGCAGGAGGACGGGATCTTCCAGTTCCTGAACCTGCTCTACGACGAATCGCAGACCGCGGACGGCGTCCGCTCCATCGTGGCGGGGACGTTCATGGAGGACGGCCATCACATTTACGGGGAAACGTTCTCGTACCCGGAGCTCCTGCGGACCATCGGCCGGAACCTGGAGATCAGCCCCTACTACCTGGCCGCGTCCATCAAGCAGGAGATCGGCGCCAACGGCCTCAGCAAAAGCATCAGCGGAGACAGCCCCACCGTTTCGCCGGGCGGGATCCCGCTGCGCGGTTATTACAATTACTACAACGTGTACGCGTACACGATGATGGGCATGGACGCCAACGACGTGGGCCTCTGGTTCGCCGAAGGCCAGGACCAGGGCAACACGGACTACAACCGCCCCTGGAACACCCGCGTGAAAGCCCTCTGGGGCGGCGCCATGTTCCATGCCTACAACTACCTGCGCATGGGCCAGAACACGCTGTACTACAAGCGCTTCAACGTGGCCAACGGCATCTACTGGCACCAGTACATGACCAACATCATGGGCGCCTATTCCGAATCCCGCCACCTGTCCCTGGCCTATGATGAGATCGCCCGTCAGCAGGTGCTGCGCTTCGATATCCCGGTCTATGACAACATGCCGGCCTCGCCCGCGCCGCAGCCCACCTGGGACGAAAACGCCGCGGTCAACAAGAACCCCAACAACCGCCTGAAGTCCATCACCGCCGCCGAAGCGGTCAAAAACCCTTCCGTGACGATCGATAAGACCTCCTATGTGATGGCCGTGAACAAAGCCTCCGTGAACCTGGAGGCCGTCCCCATCGACGGCGGCGCGACGGTCGCGGGCGCCGGGAAGATCGACCTCAAGCCCGGGGAGAACCTCATCACCCTGACCGTGACCGCCGCCAACGGCGACACGCGGGAATACACCGTGAACATCTTCCGGGCCAAGACCGAAAGCGCGGTGTTCACCTCCGACTATAACCGGTCGGGCAGCTACTGGACCGGCATCGCGCCGGGCACCACCGCGGCGCAGTTCCGCGCGAACGTGACGCTGGCGAACGGCGCCTCGCTCACGCTGCTGGATTCCTCCGGCAAGAAGAAAGCGGACGGCGCGCTGGTCATGACCGGCGACAAGCTCCGCATCTACGCCCCCAACGGCGCGCTGTACAAGACCGGGACTGTCCTGATCTACGGCGACGTGAACGGGGACGGAAAGATCAGCGGCATCGATCTGATCACCGTCCGGGACGTTATCCTGGGGAATTACGTGATAAAAGGCGTTTACGCCAAGGCAGCCGACATCAACCGGGACAAAAAAGTCTCGGGCATCGATCTGATCACCGTACGGGACCATATCCTGGGAAGTTATGTGATCCCGCAGGCGGACTGACAGGAGACGGACTATGAAAAAGAAAACCGCTAAAGTACTGGCAATCATTCTGACGCTATCTCTGCTCCTTCCGGGACGGAACGTTTTCGCGGAAGATACGGTCGTGGGATTCAGCGATCCGACCGTAATGATCGAGCAGGAGTTCGAGATAGACATGTGGATCACGGGCAGCGTGACATATGTCGACATTTTTATGGTATACAGTACGGACTACATCGAATATCTCGGCTGTTCCGGCGGCGCGGGAAATCTGAATGCCAGCGGCGGAGGCGGCAGTTTCCGGATCATGGATTATTATTCCGAAGGAAGCGGGCCGCTGAATTATAAGTTGAAATTCATCGGGCATAAGGCCGGAACGACCAGCCTGACTTCGCGGAAGCAGGATTCGGAGATCGTCGGCGAGGACAGAGTGGACCTGACCCCGACGGCGCAGTTCAACTATTCCGAGATCACCATCATGGACGATCACACCGAGGCGCCCACCGAACCGCCTACTGAGCCTCCGACGGAAGCCCCTACCGAAGCCCCGACGGAAGCCCCTACCGAACCTCCCACCGAAGCGCCTACCGACCCGCCTACCGAGCCGCCCACCGAGGCGCCCACGCCGGTCACCCTGACCTTAAGCAGCGTGACCTTTGAAGGCGGCGACCTGACCCCGGCTTTCGACCCGGACATCACGGACTACACCGTCTCGGCCCCGGCCGGTACGGACCGCCTGCGCCACAGCTTCCGGGTCACCGACCCGCGCGCCGCATCCTATTACTGGCCGTATTCGGAAGGGGAACCCGGCACCTGGGTCTTCGCCCAGGGGCAGGAGATGGTCATCCGCGTCCTGACGCCGGACCAGTCGGAATATGTGGATTATACTTTCACACTGGAACAGCCGGAGACCGAGCCGCCTACCGAAGCACCTACCACCATGCGCATGCCTTCGCATGACGCGGCCCTTTACAACCTGTCCCTGCAGGGGAGTGGCGAACTGAGCCCCGCCTTCGATCCGGAGCAGTTGTCGTATCGCCAGGTGATCGATTCCTGGGTGGGCCAGTTGACCCTGCGCTATACGCTTCGCGACGGCAACGCCTCTGCCTATGCGAATATCTCCTTGGACAATATCCCTTATGGGGAGACGGAACTCGTGATCCACGTAACGGCGGAGGACGGCTATACCGCCCGCGACTACCGCGTGATCATCGTCCGCCCGCAGGCGGCGGAGCCGACGGAAACGGATCCTGAGGAGACCACGGAGCCCGGCACGACCGAACCGGAATCCACGGAACCCACCGAACCGGACACCACGGAACCCACGGCGGAGCCCACCACCGAAGCCCCCGCGCTCCTGGAATCGCTCCCGCTGCTGTTCAAGGTGCTCCCGATCCCGGAAGACGCGGAGATCCCCGCAGGCTACACCGTGAAAGAAATGAAGACGGACGACGGCATCGCTTACGAGGCGCTGGTCCCGGAAGGCGTCCGCAAGCCCGACCACTACATCCTGTACGGTGTGCGCCTGAAAGAGGTCGAAGCGGAAGCGCCCGCGCCGGGCGAAACGACTGAGGCACCCGGTGCTGAACTCCCTATCATTGACGAGGACGTCACAGCCGCCCCGGAACGGATCCTGGTGGAAGACGGCGAGCCAGGCTTTTATGTCTACGATCTGAAGGAAGGCACGCTGCAGCGCATGGGCCTGATCGTGGAACCGGAGACTGAAGCGCCTACAGAGCCGCCCGAAACGACGGAGCCCGCCACGGAACCCGCCACCGAGCCCGCCGCTACCAAAGCGGAGCCGACCAGTCCCGCCCGCAATGAAACGCAGGCGCCTTCTACCGAAGTTCCGCCCACCACGGAAGCGAACCGCGGCGGCGTCTCCGCCGGCATCCCCTGGTGGATCTTCGCCGTGATCGCGGCGATCGCCGGCGTGGCCGTCTTTGCCGTGCTTTCCCTGATGAAAGAGAAAAAAGAGATGGAGGAAGAACTCCATACTCACGGAGCCCTGAGCCCGGACGAGGAAAAAGCCTTCCTGAGCATGAACAGCAGCTCTCTGTATTCGATGGCCAAGGAATCCAATTCGCCCTGGCAAGTGGAGGACCTGGATCCCGTGCTGGAAGAGCAGCTGAAGCAGGAAGAAGCGGAAGCGGAGACTGAAGCAGAATCCCCTAAAGAAGCGAATGCGGAACCCGAAGCGGAAGAAGAGCCGGAATCGGAAGCAGAATCTGAACCGGAAGTTTCTGAAGAAGTTGAAGCAGAATCTGAACCGGAAACTCCTGAAGAAGCAGAACCTGAAACCGAGGCTTCTGCAGAACCGGAAGCAGAAACCGGACCGGAAACTCCGGAAGAAGCAGAAGAGTCCCCTGCCGATAATACAGAAAAAGAGGCTCCCGAAGCATGAAGCAGAAATACTACGCGGTAAGACAGGGCCGTGTCCCGGGGATCTATGATTCCTGGGACGCCTGCCGGGAGCAGGTGACCGGCTTCCCCGGCGCGGAATACAAGAGCTTCGCGCTGCGCTCTGACGCGGAAGCCTATTACCGCGGTGAGGACCCTGCGGCGCCTGCCTCACGTCCGGCCGCCCCGGAACCGGCCGCGCCGCCGGAACCGACTCCCCGTCCGCTGCCGGAAGACCTGCCCGCTCCCGACGCATCCTTCGTGGAGATCTATGTGGACGGCAGTTTCCGCGCCGACACCGGTGAATACTCGTACGGCATGGCGGTCCTGCAGGAGGGCGAAGAACTCTGTTTCAAGGCGAAGTTCACCGACCCCGAAAACGCCTCCATGCGCAACGTGGCCGGCGAGATCCGCGGCGCCATGGCCGCCATGGCCTACGCCCTGGAAAACGGCTTCGATATCCTGTACCTCTACCATGACTACGCCGGCATCCGCTGCTGGTGCACCGGCGAATGGAAGGCCAACAAGCCGGGGACGATGACGTACCGCGACTATTACCGCGGGATCGAACGCGTCCTGGACGTCCGCTTCCGCAAAGTGAAAGGCCATTCGCACGATCATTACAACGACCTGGCCGACCGCCTGGCTAAGGAGGCTCTGGACCTGGCATGACAGGCCGGGCTGCGCCGAACGCATCAAAAAAACCGCCTGAACGGCGGTTTTTTCATGCCCGGCCTTACTGCTTTATCCCTGCGCCTGCGCCCGGAGCCCGGTCACCGTCTTCCGGAGGAAGAAGAAACTGAGCGCGAACGAAACGATCTCCGCCAGCGGGAAGCAGTACCAGACGTTGTCCAGGATCCCGCTTAAGGAAAGCAGGTACGCCGCGGGCAGCAGGACGACCACCTGCCGGCAGATCGAGATCACCAGCGAGTGGAACGGGTTGCCGATAGCCTGGCACACGGAGCCCGCGATAATGCAGAACCCCGCCAGCGGGAAATGCACGCTGATGATCCGCAGCGCCCGCGTCCCGATGTCCAGCATCTCCTGCGAAGGAGAGAAGATCCCCAGCAGCACGCCCGGGATCAGCAGGAACGCAGCCGTCCCCAGGCTCATGTACCCCACCGCGGCCGTGATGGACAGCTTGTACGTCTGCCGGACCCGGTCGTACAGCCCGGCCCCGTAATTGTACGAAATGATCGGCAGCATGGCGCTGTTCAATCCGAAGATCGGCATGAAGATGAAGCTCTGCAGCTTGAAATACGCCCCGTACACGGCCGTGGCGGCCTCCGTGAAGCCGATCAGGATCTGGTTCATGCAGAAATTGACCACGGACCCGATGGACTGCATCAGGATCGAAGGCAGGCCGATCCGGTAGATGTCTGCGGCGATGCGGCGCCGGAAACGGACCATACGGAACGCGCCTTTGAGGTCCGGATTATATTTCAGGTTCAGCAGGATACCCACGCCGGTCGCGACCGCCTGGCCGATGACCGTAGCCACCGCCGCGCCCTTGACCTCCAGCCGCGGGAACCCCGCGTACCCGAAGATGAACAGCGGGTCCAGGATGATATTCACGATGGCGCCGGACAGCTGGATCAGCATGGACTTGTCCGTCCGCCCGACAGACTGCAGCAGCCGCTCCAGCGTGACCTGCGCGTACAGGAAGAAGCAGATGCCCATGACGAAGGTCAGGTAATCGCCGCCGTAGCGGATGATGGTCTCGTTTTTGGTCTGCAGCGCAAAGAACGTGCGTGCGAACAGCAGACCGAACACGCAGAAGACCGCCGCCATCAGCAGCTCCAGGAAAATGCCGGTGCCGGCCACTTCGCGGGCCTTGTCCGGCTTTTTTTCGCCCAGCGAGCGGGAGATCAGTGCGCTCATGCCGACGCCGGTGCCGATCGAGAAGGCGATCAGCAGGCTCTGCATCGGGAACGCCAGCGACACCGCGTTCATGGCATCCTGGCTCAGCTGCGCCACGAAAAAGCTGTCCACGATGTTGTAGAACGCCTGGAACAACATGGATATCGTCATCGGGAGCGCCATCGTAAACAGCAGTTTGCCGATAGGCAGGACCCCCATTTTATTCGGTTCGGAAGCCGGTTCGCGGGACATACGCCACCTCATCTATCTCAAAACTGCCCAAAATTTTACCACGCTTTCCCCGCTCTTGCAACCATAATGTGCCCTTCCGCTTGCATAAACCGCCGGCCTGTGCTAAAAAGGAAGCGAATGCGGCACACGCGGAGAGACTATGGACTTGTCAAAGAAAAAACTGTTTCTGCTGGATATGGACGGCACGATCTACCTGGATGAGCAGCTCTTCCCGGGCGTTTTAGAATTCCTTTTCCGCATCCGGGCGCGGGGCGGCCGCTATCTGTTCCTGACCAATAATTCGTCCCGCGGGATCGATGGCTACCTGGCCAAAATGGCGCGCCTGGGCATCCCGGCCGGGGAGAAGGATTTTCTGACCTCGACGGACGCCACCGTCCGCGTGCTGAAGCGCGAATTTCCGGACCGCCCGGTCTACGTGATGGGGACCGAGTCCCTGAAAGACCAGCTGCGCGCGGAAGGGATCCGCGTCACGGACCGCCCGGAGGAGAACGTATCCGTGCTGTTGGCCGGCTTTGACCGTGAACTGACCTTCCGGAAACTGGAGGACGCCTGCGTCCTGCTGGGCCGCGGCGTCGATTTCCTGGCCACCAACCCGGACTGGGTCTGCCCGACCGCCTTCGGCTACGTCCCCGACTGCGGCAGCATGTGCGAAATGCTGTGGCACGCCACCGGGCGCCGCCCCCGCGTGATCGGGAAGCCGCAGCCGGACATGGTATATCTGGCCATGGAACGCACCGGTTTCGCCCCGGAGGAGACCCTGCTGATCGGCGACCGCCTGTACACGGACATAGCCTGCGGCATCAATGCCGGCGTGGATACCGCGTTCGTCCTGTCCGGGGAAGGGAAGCGTGAGGATATCGAAACGATGGGCATTCAGCCCGCTTCGGTGTGGCCGGATATTCAGGCCATCCTGGAGGAAATGAAGAGAAAAGAGGCAAAGCCATGAAGAAATTCATAAAAGTGCTGCTGTGCATCCTGTTCCCGCTGGGGATCCTGTACCTGCTGATGCTGCGCTGTCAGAAGCGGGCCTGGCCGGAGGGCATGAAGTCCGTGCGCTACGCCCACCGCGGCCTGCACCATCAGCCGGACGCGCCGGAAAACTCGCTGGCGGCGTTCCGCGCGGCCGTGGAACACGGCTTCGGCGCCGAACTGGACGTCCATCTGATGAAGGACGGCGGCCTGGCCGTGATCCACGACAGTTCGCTGGCCCGCACCGCCGGCGCGGACGTGAACATCGAGGATCTGAGCACGGAAGACCTGGAAAACTACCGCCTGGAAGGCACGGAAGAGAAGATTCCGCTGCTGGAAGAGGTCCTGGCCCTGTTCGCCGGCCGCACGCCGCTGATCGTGGAATTAAAGCCCGCGGGCGGCAACCATAACGCCCTGACCGAAGCCGTCTGCGCTATGCTGGACCGCTATGACGTGGCGTACTGCATCGAAAGCTTCGACCCGCGCGTGCTGCTCTGGCTGAAGAAAAACCGCCCGGAGATCATCCGCGGCCAGCTGTCCGGCGACCTGCGGAATGAAAAAGGCCACAGCAGGGCGACCATGTGGGCGCTTACGCACCTGCTCAGCAGCGGCGTCACCGTCCCGGATTTCATCGCCTATGACCACACCTTCCGCCGCCATTGTCCGGAACTGAAGATCTGCCGCCTGCTGTACGGCGCGCAGGAGGTGTCCTGGACCGTGCGCGATCCGGAGACGGCGGAACGCCTCGAAAAAGCCGGCTGCCTGATCATTTTCGAGAACTTCTGACGCCCTCCGCGCCGCGGAAAATTTTTTTCAAAAATCAGTTGACAATCCATTCCGGATGTAGTATTATCTCTCTTGCGCCAATGAGGTGCATGCGCGAGTGGCTCAGCGGTGGAGCACCACCTTGCCAAGGTGGGGGTCGCGGGTTCGATCCCCGTCTCGCGCTCTTTTATAAGCAGTTGTGGCGGAATTGGCATACGCGCATGATTCAGGTTCATGTCCATGTA
>JAFZRY010000018.1 GCA_017619615.1 Lachnospiraceae bacterium
CAATTCCTGCTTTGGCGGCCCGCAGTTCCTCCTGAAGCTGACGGCGCTTTTCGATCAGCTGGGAAAGCGGAGCAATCTCATCGTCCCGAAGATAGCGGGCTTTTTTGACGCCGTTTTCAGACCATTGATGATAGAAATATACCTTCCCTCCAATTGATTTTTCTGCGATATATCCTTTGGGGAGCTTACTGATTTCCTCAGTCAACGCGGCGATCTTATTCAAATCTTTCTGAGCTTTCATGCGGCTGCCTCCTTTATCCTCTGGTTTATACCCCGCATTATACCCCGTTATAACCCCTTTTGCAACAAGATTCTTGCTCTTGTCCACAGATTTCCTGATCATTCTTCCCGCCTTCTCCGATGCCCGGGACCGCCTTTCGCAGTCATCTTGGAACCCTTTTCCGGTTATAAACTGCCTTTACTAAGCAAGGGGAAGGAATTGCGCGGTTTTTGCATTCATAGCCGTTTTTATACCGTCCCCATTTCCGACCATTGCGGGATAATATGCTGCCCGCAGGGCTTCACCGTGTTGTCTCCGGAAAAACACAGTATTCCGGGAGCTTCAAAATCGTTGCAAAACCATTTTCCTGGCAGCCAAAACTGTGTTATGATATTATGTGTTATGATATTAACAGAAGCCTGGCGCCTCCGTATCACGAGGCCATAAAAGCACTTAAGGAGGTTCTTGATTAATGCTTTGGTTTTTCCTGCTGTTCTCCACCGGCTGCTGGGGCCTGGCGGAAATCTTTTATAAAAAGGGCAATGTGGCCCATGAACGCTATGCCCATTTGAAAACGACTGTTTTTGTCGGGATCTTTTTCGGCATCTATTCCCTGGTCATTGCTCTGACGCAGGATGTTCAGATAAAATACCTGCCTGCGAATTTTATCCGGTATCTGCCGGTCGCAGCATGCTACATCGTTTCGATGGTATGTTCTTATTACGGGGTCAGGTATATTGAGGAATCTATTTCCGATCCCATTGAAAACACGTCGTGCGCCGTGGTTCCTGTCCTGTGTGCCGTTTTTCTGCACGAGGAACTCAGTTTTAAAACCGTCATTGCGATCATCATCGTTGTCGCCGGGATCCTCGGCGTCGGTTTTTTCGATTTTGCGGGGAAAGCTGACCGCGCGCGGGTATTCGGAAAAAAGCTTGCGCTTATTGCCCTGGCCATGCCGTTTTGTTATATGATCCTGGATGCGATCGGGACCTTCCTGGACATCTATTACACGACGGATGCGGAAACATCGGTTCTGATCGGTGTGACCGAAAGCAACCTTGAGCATACCGCCAACTGCTGTTATGAGTTCACTTTTCTGCTGGTCGCCATAGCGATCCTGATCTTTTTAAAGATGAAAAAGGTCAGACTTTTCAGCACCGAAGAGGATGAAGCCCGGATCTCCGCCGGGGAACAGCCTGAAAAGAAGAATATCTTTCAGAAGATCTACGGCCAGCGGAATAAGATAGTCGCCGCTTTATTTGAAACCGGCGGCCAGGCGACCTACCTTTTTGCTTTGTCCGAGGGATCCGGGATCGCGGCGGTAATACTCGGAGCAGGTACGGTGATCACATCCTTCATCCTGTCAAGGATCTTTCTCAAAGAAAAACTGTCCGTTCTGCAGTATGTTTTTATCGGCATCATTTTTGTCGGCATCATTGCGCTCTCCCTGATCGGATAGCAAAGCCCGTAAAGGAGATAACCATCGTTTTTGCTCCGAATCCGTTTTTCTTGTATACACCGTCCCCGTTTCCGACCATTGCGGGATAATCTGCTGCCCGCAAAGCTTCACCGTGTCATCTCCGGAAAAACACAGTATTACGGGCAGGTTTTCGACAAAGAATTCTGTCGGTGTTTTAGGCGAGAGCTTACGGCGCACTCCTTCCGGGTCTGTCAGGATACCGTCTTCGATGGAGAAAGAAATCCCAAGTGCGGAATTCGCATAAGTTCCATTCTTTGCCTCACAGGAAGGCGCATCCCGATGCGCAATGCCGAGGAATCGAAGCATTTCCGTTTCGTAAAGACTCCAATCCTGCGCTGTGATCTCGACTTTCAGTTTTTCGCAGTCCGCTTCGTCATAAAGCCTTGAAGCAAAATCCGCATAATCCTTCAGAAAATCGAAAAACGCCGTCACATCCTGCTGTTTGTTCCGATAGTAAGGCCGCTCTTTGTCCCGTTCCCAGGTGGATTCCAGATCCCTGATTCCGCGCTGTTTTTCAATAAAAGCGATGGAATCCTCCGTTTTTTCCCGGTACAGATAAATCAAGGCAGGGTGCAGGGGCCTGAGCAGATCCATGACGCCGTGAACAAAAGCTGCCAGTCTCAGATACCCCGCCCCGTTCAGCAGATAAGTAAAGATCTGATACTGGAATATGCTGCTGTCCAGGATGTAAACTGTATCATTCTGCAATGCCGCCTTCACGAAGGCTTCCCATTTTTCATACGCGGCCGGTTCATACCGTTCCAACGGAAACTTCATCACATCATATTGCAGAAGTTCCTGATACCACGCGGCTTTTTCCTGTCCGGGCAGCCTTCTTGCCGCGGTCAGATAATCGATCCCCACCGTGGTCTCCCTGGTTTCAGCAATGCCGCTCAGCATTTCGGCAGTTTCCGGATACTTTTCCATGAAAAGCCGGTATTCCTCTTTTGTCAGGCACGCCTCTGAAAAGAACAGCACGGGATGCGGCTGCGAGACCTCATGCAGCCAGCGGACATCCCGCCCGTTTCTTGCAAGCTGTTCATAAAGCTTGTATGAATTCGTCGTCTTGCCTGTTCCCGGAAGTCCTTCCAGCAAAATCAGTCTGTTCATGGATCGTTCCCTGTTCCCGGGTTATTTCTTTGCTCAAAACTTATTGCTTTTTCAAATCCTGCGAAATCTGAGCGAAAAACAGCTATTAATGCATATGCTATGATACAATAATGGTAGAAATTGAGCAATAGGAGACCTTAATGAATGAGCGGGCTCAATGAAAAAACAGAATGGAAGAAACTCTTCTCAGAGGATAACCGGCTTCTGTATGAAGGCTTCACATACAAAGACAAACCGTGCGGGACAGGTGTGGCCTACTTCAGTAACGGGGCAAAATACCAGGAAGGACAATTCGGGATCAAAGGACTATTGTCCGGCAAAGAATACTATCCGAACGGCAGCTTAAGGTTCGAAGGAGAGTTCCGGCTTAACAGGGCCTACGGGCCTAATCCGCCTGTCAGCGGATCGTTCTATGATTCTGAGGGAAAGCTGCTGTATCAGGGAGAATTCAAACTTCACCGCGGGGGTGTCGGATATCCGGCGGTGGAGGTCCCCGAAGAATATGGCCCGATCCGTCAGAAAGATCACCCGGAGGACTTGAAATATCTTATGTGGGATGATGTAAGGACAGAAGAGGTTTCATCTTAAATAAGAACAAAAACCGCCCCGGTGTTTCGCGTTTTTACTTTTTTAGCGGCAAAAAAAAGTGCATTCCCCCGGAGAACTATGCTACAATAAATAAAGTATAAAGAGTCGGGTAAAACAGTCAAAGAACGGAGGAAATGCTATGAAAAAACTGTTTTCTTTCGCAGCGCTGATCATTGCCTGCGTCATGCTGCTGGCCGGCTGCCAGGGCGGGAACGAGCCCACCAAACCGGAGCCGGTGGAAGGCGGCCTGGTCTTTACGACCGGCGGCGAGCAGGGCACGTATTACCGTTTCGGCCAGGTCCTGGCGGGGAAGATCTCGGAAAAGACTTCTACGAAACTGAACATCGTGACATCCGGCGGTTCCCAGGAGAACATCCAGGCGATCCAGAGCGGCAGCGCCGTGATTGGATTTGTGCAGACGGACGTCCTCTCCTATGCGGCGGAAGGCACGCGGCTGTTTGACAGAAAAGCGGACAAGGTCACCGTCATTGCCGAGCTTTACAAGGAGCAGGTGCAGATCATCACCATGGATCCCTCGCTCCGGTCCGTTTCCGACCTGAAAGGGAAAAACGTCTCGATCGGTTCGGCGGGATCCGGCGTGTATTTTAACGCGATCGATGTCCTGAACGCCTACGGCCTGACGGAGCGCGACATCAATCCGACGTATCAGAGCTTCGGGGATTCCGTGAGCGCCCTGCAGAGCGGCAAGATCGACGCGGCTTTCGTCGTGGCCGGCGCGCCGACGTCTGCGGTATCGGGCCTGGCGGCCACCACGGACATTTACCTGATCGGGCTGGATGACGAGCACATTGACAAACTGCTGGCATCCTCCCCGCATTACAGCAAGGCGACCATCAGCAAGAGGACTTACAACACTGCGTCCGACATCAATACGGTCGCGGTCGGCGCCGTGCTGGTCGCGAGCAGGGATGCATCGGAGCAGGATGTCTACAACATCATTTCCGGCATTTATGAAAACCTGGAGGCCATCACGAAGGTCCATTCCAAAGGCGCGGAGCTGAACCTGCGGGCGGCAGCCGGGGTCACGGCGGCCCCTTACCATCCGGGCGCTGCCAGATACTTCGCCGAAAAGGGCATCACCGTTCCGACCGAATGACCCGCGTCACGGAACCGTACAGCACACTGACACACAGAAATGAAAGGAGAAAACAATGAACGTTCTTGAGCTGGATATGTATCAGGCGCTGGCCGTGGCGGTGGTCATGCTGGTCTTCGGCCGTTTCCTGGTGAAAAAAATAGGTTTCCTCAGCAAATACTGCATTCCCGCCCCGGTCGTGGGCGGCCTGATCTTCGCGATCCTGCACGTGATCCTGAGGTCTTTCGGGATCGTGGAGTTCAACCTGGACACTACTCTCCAGGGCGTGTTCATGACAGCGTTTTTCTGCTCCGTCGGGTATATGGCGTCGTTCCGTGAGCTGAAGAAGGGCGGCATCGGCGTCATCAAGTTCCTGATCCTGGCGATCCTGATGTGCTGCATTCAGGATGTGATCGGCGGATTCGGCGCCAGGCTGTTCGGGCTGGACGGCCGGCTCGGCCTGGCGATGGGTTCGATCCCGCTGGTGGGCGGGCACGGCACGGCCGGTTCCTTCGGCCCGTTCCTGGAAGACCTCGGTGTCGCCAATGCCACCACGGTCGCGGTCGCGGCGGCCACGTACGGCCTGATCGCCGGCTGCATGATCGGCGGCCCCATCGCGACGTCCAAGATCCGCAAGCACAATCTGCGGTCCGCGGCGATCAAGACGCCGGAAGAAGCGAAAGCAGCGGAAGCTTCGGGCACCACTGACGCGGATCCGGGCATCTTCCATGAACCGGATCTGATGAACGCCACGATCTATATCGTCATCGGCGTCGGTCTCGGGACCGTCGTCTCCGCGCTGCTCGGCAAGCTCATTACGCTGCCCGGGTACATCGGCGCCATGATCGTCGGTGCGATCATCCGCAACATCCAGGAAGCCCGCAAGGTGCAGATCCCCATGAAGGAAATGGGCTCGCTCGGCAATATCTGCCTGTCCCTGTTCCTCGGCCTTGCCATGATCAATCTGAAGCTGTGGCAGCTCGTCAGCCTGGCACTGCCGATGATCGTCATTCTGCTGGTGCAGACCGTGGTCATATTCTTCTTCGCCTCGTACGTGGTGTACACGATCATGGGCAGGGACTACGACGCGGCTACGATCTCGTCCGGTTTCTGCGGCTTCGGCATGGGCGCGACGCCCAACGCCATGGCGAACATGCAGGCGATCACGAACAAGTACGGGCCCGCGCCGGTGGCGTTCATGATCGTGCCGCTGGTCGGCTCGCTGTTCATCGACTTCTTCAATGCGGCGATCATCACGGCGTTCGCGAACTTCCTGTAAAAGGCGGCCGACAGGCCGGAAACCTGCCGTCTCCCAAAACCGCGGGGCATCAGCGTGTTCCGCGGTTTTTCTTTGTTCTGTTCCTGTTTGTTTCCGTCTTTGCAAAAAAAACTGATGCGGTGCTGTTATCAAATGTGCTATATTACATTCATCTTTCCGTGAATTCCGCGAGGAGATCCCGATGGACCGCATCGAAACGCCCGATTACCTGATCAAACTGCTGGATCATAACAACCCGGCCGAACTGCGGGAAGTCCAGCGCCTCCGCTACGACTTCCTGCTCAAAGTTTTTGATGAGAACAAAACCGATGCCGCCGGCCTGGACGACGACGGTTTTGACGCGTTTTCCGATTCGATCCTGGCCGTCGACAAGAAGACCGGCCGCATCGTCGGCACCTACCGGGTGGCGACAGAGAAGACGCTGCAGGGCCGGCTGTACAAGTCCGAGGAGGAATTCGACATCTCCGCGCTGCGGGCCGAGCCCGAGGGGATCATTGAGACGGGCCGGGCGGTGGTCCACGGCGGCTACCGGTCGGGCGTGGTGATCGGCCTGCTCTGGAAGGCACTGATCTCCTACGCGCGGGACGAGGGCCTGCGGTATATCTTCGGCACCTGTTCGCTGCGCGGCACGGATCCCGGGGAATACGTCAACTGCACGTCTTTCTTAAACCAGTACTATGTCAGCGATCAATATGACATCCGGGCTGCCCGGAACGCCTTCGAATACGGGACCAAAAAAGACCTGTCCATCGCGGAAGCGCGCATCCCGAGCCTGCTCAAGGCTTATCTGAAGATCGGCGCGCGCGTGTCGCGGAACGGGTTTATCGACTATGAGTTCAACTGCTGCGACGTGATGATCGTCATGGACCGGCTGGGGCTGCACGAGCGGTACGTCAAACGGTTTTTCGGCGCATAAAGGAAACGCCCCGGAAAGGCAGGGACCTCCGGGGCGTTTTCTGTTTTACGGGACTTGCGGAAGGGCGGCGCGGTATCCCGCCAGTTCCCCGTCCGTCGGGACATAATCGTCCATCTTCCCGTCGTGGAATCTTTCATAGGCGACCAGGTCGAAATAGCCGGTGCCGGTGAGGCCGAAGACGATCGTCTTCTCCTCGCCGGTCTTTTTGCATTGCAGCGCCTCATCCATGGCAACTTTGATCGCGTGCGCGCTTTCCGGCGCGGGCAGGATGCCTTCGACCCGCGCGAACTGCTCGGCTGCTTCGAAGACGGCCGTCTGCGGGACGGCAGCGGCTTCCATCAGGCCCTGGTCGTAGAGTTCGCTGAGGACCGGGCTCATGCCGTGGTAGCGGAGGCCGCCCGCGTGGTTCGGCGCCGGGATGAAACCGCTGCCGAGCGTGTACATCTTCGCGAGCGGGCAGACCATGCCGGTATCGCAGAAATCGTAGGCGTACACACCGCGGGTGAAGCTCGGGCAGGACACCGGTTCCACAGCGATGATGCGGGGATCCGCTTCGCCCCGGAGTTTTTCGCCCATGAACGGAGCGATCAGCCCGCCGAGGTTCGAGCCGCCGCCCGCGCAGCCGATGATCAGGTCGGGCCGGATCCCGTATTTGTCCAGCGCCGCCTTCGTCTCCAGCCCGATCACGGACTGATGCAGCAGCACCTGGTTCAGGACGCTGCCCAGCACATAGCGGTAGCCCGGCGTCCCGGCCGCCGCCTCGACCGCTTCGGAGATCGCGCAGCCCAGGCTTCCGGTCGTCCCGGGATGCGCCGCGAGGATCTTCCGGCCGACCTCCGTCGTCAGGGACGGGGAAGGCGTGACCGACGCGCCGTACGTGCGCATCACTTCGCGCCGGAACGGCTTCTGTTCGTATGAAACTTTGACCATGAAGACCTTGCAGTCCAGTCCGAAATACGCGCACGCCATGGACAGCGCCGTGCCCCACTGGCCTGCGCCGGTCTCGGTCGTGACGCCTTTCAGTCCCTGCTTTTTCGCGTAATACGCCTGTGCGATCGCTGAATTCAGCTTGTGGCTCCCGCTGGTATTGTTGCCTTCGAATTTGTAGTAGATCTTCGCCGGCGTCTGCAGCTTTTCCTCCAGGCAGTAGGCCCGGACCAGCGGCGACGGCCGGTACATCCGGTAAAAATCGCGGATCTCCTGCGGGATCGGGATGAAGGCGTCCGTGTCGTTGAGTTCCTGCTGCACGAGTTCTTCGCAGAATACGCCCGCCAGTTCTTCCGCCCGCATCGGCTGCAGCGTTCCCGGGTTGAGCAGCGGCGCGGGTTTTTTCTTCATGTCGGCGCGGACGTTGTACCACGCCTGCGGCATCTCGTTCTCTTCCAGGTAGATCTTGTAGGGGATCTTCGTGTCTTTCATTTCCGTATTCTCCTTTCTTTGCGGCGGGACGGACAAAAAAACGATCCTGTCCCATTGACTGCTGGGACAGGATCGGAAAGGATCCTGCGGTGCCACCCGGCTTAGCGCGGTCTCCCGCACTCACTCTGCGCATACTGACATATGCCGGCCCTTGTTCACGGGGCGCCTCCCCCCGTCTCCCATACTTGGCCTGCGCCGTTCTGTTCGCCCTTGAAAGTCCATTCCCTGAAAGGCTGCATACCGCACTCCCACCATCTGCGGCTAGCTCTTCCTGCTCACCTGAAAGGTACTCACTCTTTCGCATCGGTTTATTTCAGTTTGTTTATAAATATCACCCGGCGGGGAGCCTGTCAACCGTTTTTCCGGACTTCGCGGGCAAAACGGAAAGAATGAAATAATGCTTGCAGGATAGTAAACACTTGGTTGATAAATGTGTGGACGACGGCCCGGTCGTGTGATCTTCAGGAGCGGCCCCGCTCTTTCTCCGCTTTTTTCATGATCTTTTGGTATGGAAGCATCATGCCTTCCGTCATTTTATTGCCCATCTTTTTGCGGAGTTTTTTGTTCTTCATCATGCCGCCGACCAGGTACATCGCGGCGATACGGCCCTTCCTTTTCTGCGGGAAATCGTCGTAGAAGCCGTGCGATTTGTAAAAGCGGTGGTCTTCGCGCATGAGGCCCTGCATCTGGTAGATGAGGTCGCGGAAGATCTTGAGGCCGCCGACGCCGTAGAAATTCGCGGGAAGCTGCAACTGATGCGCGATGGCGTATTCGAGCGTGTCCGCGGTGCGGTCCACGGCTTCCGGCACGTCCGTGCTGACCGCGATGCCGGCGAGGAAATTGCCGCCCACCTGGGCGCGGGATTCCATCAGCAGCTGCAGGTTCGGCTCCGCGGCCAGGCCGCCGGCCACCAGGTAGGCGACGGGTTTGCCCATGGTCACGGTGCGGTGGCCGTTGCAGAACTGGCGGTCGTCGTAGGTCTTGAAGAGCGAGCCCATCGAGTGGTCTTTGATGCGGTAGGCATAGACGGTCGCGTCCGCAGTCTGGATGCGGGTGCGCAGGAAGGTGTCGAAGCCGTCCTTATAGACGCAGGTGCCGTCCGCGGCGCAGCGGAAGCAGCCAAGGCAGCCGCCGGCGAAGGAGAATTCACGGAGGTTGACGACGTCCGTCGGGCGGGGCATCCGGGCCGTGAAGCGGGCGATCATGGCCTGCAGTTCCGCGTCGTCCGGCGCGGCGTCGGTCACGATCACGACGCGGCCGTCCTGCGTTTTCGCAGGCGCGGCGTCAGCCGGTTCCTTCGCGGGTGCAACAGCAGCCGGGTCTTTCTCAGGCGCGGCGTCAGCCGGTTCTCCCGTCTGCCACAGCAGGAAGCGGAAATAGTCCAGCGCCTGCTTCTGGCCCTTTTCGGTCAGCAGGTCGTCCATGTCGGCGGACAGGCCCTGCAGGCAGACGAGGCCCAGGTCGCGGCAGTTGTCCTCAATGAAGCGGTGCGCGGTTACGTCGTAAAAATGCTTGGACGTCGTGATCTGCGCCGCAAATTTTCCCGTGAGGTCCGGCCCCTTTTCCTTCATCAGCTCAATAAACCGGTGCAGCTGCGCCGGCGCCAGGAAGGTGTAGACCGGGTAGCAGAACAGGATCAGGTCCGCTGCGGCCAGTGCCTGCGCGCACAGCGCGAAGTCCTTCTCCATGCTTTTGATGCGCTGCCCGACGTGCAGGACGTCGAAATGCTGTTCCGGGAAAAACTTTTCGATATAATTCACTGTCTGCAGCGTGATGCTGTTCGTCCCCGCCGGCGAACCGTTCAACACCAGGATATTCATCGCGGCCTCTCCTCACGATTAATTTGTCTGTCGTCTGGGGCGGCCCTGTCCGTGCGGCAGCGGACCGCCCTGTTTGTCTGATCATACCACATTTCCGCGCGAATCGGAAGCTTTTTCAGCGGGGCGGCGGCGCTTTCCGTTTTGTTGACAAGCCCGCCCGCGCATGCTATCATAATCAAAACTCTTTGCACTGCACAGCCATCACCAGTACAAACTGAACAGGCAGCGCGGCGCCCGGCGGCCCGCGTGTGGCCGGGTCGTGAAAATGACAGCAGAAGCGGACAGCACATCTGCGGGACAGGCAAAACTCCCGGGATGTGCTTTTGTTTTCTCCGCGGAAGGCGCGGCGGAAAGTGCGGGGCGGTTTGAGGAAGAGATATGGAAGAAGAAAGAATCGTGAAAAAAATGTCCCGCGCCGGCATCCTGGGGAACATCCTGCTGGCCGGGTTCAAACTGTTCGCCGGCGTGATCGGCCGGTCCGGCGCCATGGTGTCGGATGCCGTGCACTCACTGTCCGACGTGTTCGCGACGTTCATCGCGTATTTCGGCGTGCGGCTGTCGAAGCAGCCGGAGGACGAGGAGCACCCGTACGGCCACGAGCGCATCGAGAGCGTGGCGTCCCTGTTCCTGGGGCTGATCCTGGCTGGGACGGGCCTGGGCATCGGCTATACCGGCCTGGGGAAGCTGTTCGCGCCGGAGGAGCTGGAGATCCCGACGCTGCTGCCGCTGATCGCGGCCGCGGTGTCCATCGCCGCGAAGGAAGGGATGTTCCAGTACACGATGCATTACGCGAAGAAGCTGAATTCTTCGGCGTTCCAGGCGGATGCGTGGCATCACCGGTCCGATGCGCTCTCCTCGGTCGGCTCGTTCATCGGCATCGGCCTGGCCAAGCTGGGCTTTCCGATCATGGACCCGATCGCGAGCCTGGTCATCTGCCTGTTCATCCTGAAGGTGGCGTACGACATCTCCAAGGACGCGGTCGCCAAGATGCTGGACACATCGTGCGGCGAGGAATTCGAGCAGGACGTGCGGAATTTCGCGGAAGCGCAGCCCGGGGTGCGGCATATCGACCTGCTTCATACACGCCAGTTCGGCAGCAAAGTGTACATCGAGCTGGAGATTGCGGTGCAGGGGGACCTGCCGCTGACAGAGGCGCACGCGATCGCGGAGAGCGTACACCGCGGGCTGGAGAACCGGTACCCCAGTGTCAAGCACGTGATGGTGCACGTGAACCCGGATACGGAGGAATAAAAAACGGCCCGGCCGGGAGGCCGGGACCGCTCGGAATGCCGGTCATGGAAAAAGGCCGGCCGGGAAAACCGGCCGGCCTTTTGAATTGGATCAGGCGCCGTTCGGATCAGTTGCCGAAGTAGGCATCCGCCGCCTGATTGTAGAGGTACAGCGCCCGGGCCAGGGCTGCCAGGGTCTCATTGCTGCTGCCGAACGTGGCGTTCGCATAGCTCAGGCCGCAGAATTGGAAGGTGCGGGTATCGCCGCCGAACGAGGCGTTGATCGTGTACATGCCATCCAGGTTTTTGGCTGCGATGCCGGGGATGCTGACATACCATTTCTTCCCGCTCTTGACGACTTCGTACGCGTTGCCGTGCCCGTCGTCCGCCGTGATCTCCTTGGTGAAGTAAACACGGATCTCCGTGTCGCCTTCCAGGTTCAGGGCAAAGCTCTTATAGCCGACGGCGGCAGCGCCATCCGGAACGACGCGGTCCAGGGCCGGATCAGCCTCAAGGGCAGCCGCTTCCTCTGCCAGGTATCCTTCCGGATTCGCGAAGTTGTCCAGGTTGAAGTTGAAGTAGTTCTGGGCGGCGCCGCCGAAGTGCAGGATGGCCTTGGCCAGGTCGATGCTCGGCTGATTGGTGCTGGTCTCGATGATCGAGTTGCACCAGTCGGCCACGCAGAACTCGCTCGCGTTGTTCGGGACGGCTTCGCCGTTGGCGCGCACCAGGTTCATCTGGCTGCCGTTTTCGTCATACACGGTCAGGGTGACCGGGCAGGTCATCTCCTTCATGGCGATGTTGCTGTAGGACAGGCGGAACATACCGCTGGAGAGGTAACCGTGCGCACTGTCGCGGACCAGGTCAAAGTCGAGTTCCGCTTCCGTCTCGCCGTGGAAGACCAGCTTCGCTGCGGCCGCGCTTTCCGGCGCCGAGAGGAAGAAGTTGATGCCCAGCTTGCCATCCAGGTTCAGGGTCATGTAATTGACCAGCGCGTATACGCTGTCGCTGTACTGCGCGGTGTAGGTCGCAGGACCGGTCACGGCGGTGATTTCCGGATCCCAGCCGGTGAAAGTGTACTCATGGAACGCTTCTTCGCGGACAGGCGTTTCGCCTTCGTAGACGGGCAGTTCGCCGGCCTGGAAGTTGCTGCTCTGCAGCACGGTGCCGTCGAAGTTTTCGAATACGATAGTGTAGCCGAGGGGATCGGTGTAAGTGTCCGTGAAGCTGTAGCCGCAGACGGTGCAGGTGTGCGTGGTGTAGCCGCCTTCAGTCGCCGTAGGAGGCGTCACGACGTCCTCATAGGAGCAGTTCTCAGTCTGCCTGTCTCCGCAGGAGGTGCAGCTGCGGCTGTGCGTGCCGTTGTTGTTGGAGGTCCAGTCGCCGTAGGTGTGGTCGTGAGGGGTCTCCTGCCAGTCGTACGGGGCCGTGGTATAGTAGCAGATGCCGTCGAACGCCTCTTTCCAGAAGCGGATGGCGGACGTAGCGTTGCTGCCCATCTTGAAGTACTTGTTGGCGGACGAGAAGCCCAGGTAGGTGTACTGGCTGCCGGCCTGGTTGCGGGCCATGATCTTGATGCCGCCGCTCAGGTTGAACGTCCAGGCGCAGGTGTCCGGATCCAGGGAGTAGCTGTACAGGATGTTGTCCCGGTTGGCCAGGTAGGTCCCCGTCCCCAGGTTCCGGATCGTGAATTTGCCTTCAAAACTCTCAACGGCGAAGACGTAAGCATCGTCCACGTCGCGCAGCTGGTCATCCAGCCGCGTCATGCCGGTATTCGCCAGCGCTACCGCGCCGCCGGTGGAAGCCGCCTGATAATACGTATTGCCGTTCAGGCCCTTCATCGCGTACAGGCTGTCGTCATGGTTCCAGGTGATGACGTAGTTGCCGGCCCAGTCGTCCGGGATGGCGGTCACCAGTTCGTAGACGCGCTCGGTGCTGCCGCCCTCGCGGTGGATGAACAGCGCGTAGAAGGTCTTGTCGCCCTGCGGCGTGAAGCGGGCGCCGCGCGAATAGAACGACGGCCGGTCCGTGGTCACGGAGTGCTCGCTTTCGGCCCAGCCCAGGAAGGTCCAGCCTTCTTTATCGGTCGTGGCTTCCGGCATGGTCAGGGAGTCGCCTTCATAGACCATCTCGGTGTTCAGTTCCGTGCCGCTCACCATGAAGTGCACGTAGAATTTCTCTCTCGGCGCGAAGTTGATCTTAATCGTGCAGTCGGACTCGGCGGAAACGATAAAGACGTTGCCGTTCTGGGTGACAGTCGCGGTGCCGCTGATCACTTCGGCGCCGGCCGTATAATAACCCTCGGCCGGGGTGGCGGTGATCACGTTGTAGTTCGCGGAGACGGTGCCCCACTCTTCGTTGTTGGAGACGGCGTTGACCTCGAACTGCTCATACAGGGTCCAGGTGGAGTAGACGGTCTGGACCACGTCCACGTTGCCGTGGCCGGGATAGGGATCTTCACTCGAAGCCACGATGGGGAACGCCACGTGGTTCGCCACACACTGGGAGTAGGAGTAGTTGGAGTAAGCCGGATCCCAGTCGCCGTACTGGGCTTTCACTTTGCCGGCCGCCGCGGTGAGCGTGTCGCCGTCCTTGAGGTAACCCATCAGGGCCTTGACGTACTTCTCGTCGCCGTAGAAGGAAACGGACTGCGAATAGCCCCAGACGGCTTCCACGCCTTTGGCGCGCAGGCCGCCCTCCATGCCGTCGGTGGCCATGCCGAGGCAGATGCCCATGTACAGGAAGCTGTGCGGTGCGGTATTATTGCCCATGTGATAACCGATGCAGGTGCCGTCCACATAAGCGTAGCTGCCGCTCTTGATCGCGTGGTGATAGGTGCCGTACTGGCCCGTCTGCGACGCCGTGTCCTGAGTCGTGATGCCGGCAGTGGTGGTCAGCATGATATAGGACGTATTGGCCCGGGAAGTGTAGTCGCCGCCGGAGCCGCTGTAGTCGGTGTCGCCGTGGGAGTCGAACATCACCAGGCCGCACTGGGACATGACGGTTGCGATGTTGTCCACGGTGGCGTTGCTCATGGAGTAGCGCAGGCCCTGGCCGCCGGTAGCGGTGCAGAACGCTTCCCAGGCGGCTTTATAAGAAGGAGAATAGCCGTTGAAGGAAGAATCCGCGTAGCTGGAAGAAGATTCCCAGAAGGGCTGGATCAGGCCGATCTTGTTGGAGGAAGGCCAGCCGCCCTGGATCTCGGAAAGATCCTGATACAGTTCCGCGGCGCGGGCCTCCGCCAGGGAGATCTCCTCGGGAGTGGGTTCATTTTCGGTGTTGTGCAGCTGCGCTTCCATGCGGGGGCTGTAGCAGCAGGGGATGCCCACGGTGGTCTCCCAGACCAGGAAGTAGCCGTTCTGCTGCAGGGAGCCGGGGACGTAGGTGGAAGAGTTCTCGATGACCTCGATGACCTCGGGGATCATGGCGATATAATCCTCTTCCGTCATTTTGCCGACGCCGCCCATGGGCTGCGCGATCTCCGCGGTCTTCGCCGTGATGGAGGCAAAGACGTCGTTTTCGATCAGCGCGTTTTCCTCTTCGGTAAACACGTGGACGGGGGCCTCTTCGGACCCGCTCTGCCCGGCGGCGGAGGCCGCCATGGGAGTCAGGCCCAGGATCATGGCGACTGCCAGGAGCAGTGCCAGCAGGCGTGTGAATCGTTTGCTCATTGTTTACTCTCCTCTTGGGGGTTTAGTTTCAGTAAAAGGGTAAAAGTGCATCTAAATAATTGTAGCATAAATCCGGCGTTTGTCCATATTTTTTATAGGGGGTGCGGGGCGGAAAATCCGTCTTTTTTTTGCAGTTCTGTAGGAAAAACGCGGCGGCGGCGCAGAGCCTCTTGCGAAACGGCCCGGAAAGTATTATGATGGCGGCAAAGGAGGGACGGTATGAACAATCTGAGAAACGCTAAAATCATCGTCCTGGCCGGCTGCGCGGTGATGTGGGTCTTTATTATCCTGGGTCTGATCACGAACCTCGAGATCTTCGCGGAGATCGGGGTCGGCGTCGCCATCGGGACCGGCCTCGTCTGGTTCCTCCGCTGGCGCTGCCCGCACTGCGGGAAATTCATCCGGAAAGCCGCCACGGACGTCTGCCCGGCCTGCGGCAAAGAACTGGACTGGAAACTATTCAAAAAGTGACGGGCGGAGCCGTCACGGGAGGAATGCAATGAAACCCAAAATGGAACTGAAGATCGTCAAGCGCATCGTTCTGATCGGCTTTACCGTAGTATGCCTCTGCATCATCCTGAGCGCCGCTACCAAACTGGACCTGTTCGCCTATATCGGGATAGGCCTGGCCGCCGCCACCATGATCTTCTGGGGGATCTTCGGGCGCTGCCCGGCCTGCGGGAAATTCCTGCGCCGCTCGTCCTCAAAGTTCTGCCGTCACTGCGGCCAGCCGATCAGCTGGAAATAAGGGGCGCCGCCCTATGCAGCAGGCAAAAAAGTACGTCTGGCCTCTCCTGATCCTGGCCGTATTCGAAGCGGTCGCGGTCACACTGTGGCTGACCAAACACAATCTGTTCTATCTGTTTAATTTCAGTTATATCGGACTCTCCGTTTCCCTGGGGATCTTTCTGTTTATCCGGAAATACCGGCACGCCCGGCGCGTCGTACAGCTCCTGGTGGGGCTGTACATGCTTGTCTATTTAGGCCTGATCTGCCGCGAAAACATGCAGATCGAGGGCTTCTGGTATTACCTGTTCACGGGCGTGTTCGAGGCGGCCACCATCCACTACGCCGTCGCAAAGATCTTCGGGCCGCTGCTGTTCGGCCGCGGCTGGTGCGGCTATGCCTGCTGGACGGCCATGGTGCTGGATTTTCTGCCCTATAAAGTCCCCGCGCAGCCGCGGAAAAAACTCGGATGGATCCGGTACGTCACGTTCGCGGCGTCGCTGGTGTTCGTGGGAGCGCTGTTTGTGAGCGGGACGGGGCGGATCGAACGGATCATGTTTTGGGCGTTCATCATCGGAAACGCCGCGTATTACGCGATCGGCATCGCGCTGGCCTTCCGTTTCAAGGACAACCGCGCGTTCTGCAAATACGTTTGCCCGGTCACGGTTTTTCTGAAACCCATGAGTTATTTTTCCCTGCTGCGCGTCACCTGCGACAAGGAAAAATGCGTCTCCTGCGGGAAATGCCGGAAGGTCTGCCCGATGGACGTGGACATGACGGATAATTCCCGGCAGCGCGAAAACGGGACGGAATGCATCCTCTGCATGGAGTGCGTGAAGAACTGCCCGCGCGGCGCGCTGTGAAGGTCGCCCCGCGGGCGACCGTTTTTTTACAGGGACGTGCTATCCTGGAGACAGAAAACAAACCGGGAGGGCAAAAAGATGAAAGCAGACCTCAGCAGCACGGAGGCAGAGAAACCCATGAGTAAGATCGAGATCAGAAAAACCAGCATCACTGCGCTTGACACGGACGCCGTCGTCAACGCCGCGAACGAAGGCCTGTGGGCCGGCGGCGGGGTCTGCGGCGCCATCTTCCGCGCGGCCGGGCACCGGCGGCTGCAGGCGGCCTGCGATACAATCGGGCACTGCGATACCGGCTCCGCTGTGATCACGCCCGGCTTTGACCTCAAGGCGAAATATATCATCCACGCGGTCGGCCCGGTCTGGCGGGGCGGCCGGCACGGCGAGCCGGAGCAGCTCTACGGCGCGTATTACAGATCGCTGGAACTGGCTGCGGAAAACGGCTGCCGCTCGGTCGGCTTCCCGCTGATCTCCGCCGGGATCTTCGGCTATCCGCTCGAAGACGCCTGGCGCGTAGCGGTGAAGGCATGCGGGGATTTCCTGGATCAGCACCGGAACGTATCCCTGGACATCGTGTTTGCCGTACTGGACGACGCGATCCTGAAAGCCGGCCGCAAAGCCCTGCGGAACAGCAGCGCCTCCCGCTATAAGATCGCGGAAAGGTCCGACTGGAAACGGCTCGACATGCCGGAACAGCACGACACCTTCCTCCTCCGGCGGCCGTTTACGGCACAGGAAACGGCAGCGCTCCGCCGCGGGCACATCCCGCAGGAAATGGAGGACAAATGGTTCTGGTTCATGGAGGGCGATACGCTTTTCGCGCACCGCAGCTGGACGGGCGTCTGCATCTACCGCATCGATCTCGGGCCGGACGGCGAACACACCGTGACTGTCAACCGGGATCCGGAACAGTACAAATGCACCAGTGCGGAAGAGGACGCTCAGCAGCTGAACAGCCTGCTGGACTGGTGGACCCAAGAGCCCTACGATTATTATCAGGAATGGCTTGCCGAGACCGCGGACGCGTTAAATAAATGCGGGAAATAATACGGCCGGCTGACTGAAATACTACAGAACGGCGCTGTTTTGCTTCTTTCAAACGGCGCCGTTTTGTGTTATGATTTTTATTGTGAAACGTATATGTCCGCTACCGGAAAGGAGTTTGTGATGCAGAAATTCGTTTACTATGCCCCGACCGAGATCGTGTTCGGGCCCGGCACCGAGCTGCGCGCTGCGGAACTCGTGAAGAAGTACGGCGGAAGCCGCGTCCTGGTGATCTACGGCGGGCATTCCGCCAAAAAAAGCGGCCTGATCGACCGCGTGATCGGCAATCTGAAAGAAAACGGCCTGGAAGCGCTGGCGATGGGCGGCGTCGTGCCGAACCCGCTGGTCTCCACGGCGAAGGAAATGGTGAAAGCCGGGCTGGAATTCGGCGCGGACTTCATCCTGGGCGTCGGCGGCGGCAGCGTGATGGACACGTCCAAGGGCGTGGCGCACGCGATCGCAAGCCCGGAGCATGACATCTGGGATTTCTGGACCGGCACGAAAGTGACGAAGAGCCTGCCCGTCGGCGCCATCCTGACCATCTCGGCCGCCGGCAGCGAGACCAGCAACTCCGCCGTGCTGACCAACGACCTGCAGACGCCGCCCACGAAGCGCGGCATCAATACGGACTTCAACCGTTGCAAGTTCGCGATCATGAACCCGGAACTGACCATGACGCTGCCGAAGTTCCAGATCGGCGCCGGCGCCGCGGACATCTTCATGCACACCTCCGAGCGCTATTTTGCGGCCATCCTGGGCAATCACCTGACGGACGAGATCGCGGAAGGCCTGTTCCGCGACATCATCTTCTACGGCCCGCACGGCGTGCAGGATCCGACGGATTATGAGGCGATGAGCGAGATCATGTGGTGCGGCAGCGTGTCCCACGTCGGCCTGACCGGCATCGGCTCCAAGGGCGACACCCCCCGCGACGGCGACTGGGCCTGCCACCAGCTCGGCATGGCCATCTCCGCCCTCTACGACTCCACCCACGGCGCCACCCTGACCGCCGTCTGGGCCGCCTGGAGCCGCTACGTCAAGGACGCGAACGTCGCCCGCTTCGCGCAGTTCGCCCGCAAAGTCTACGGCGTCGCCGAGCCCGACGACGAAAAGGCCGCCGAGGAAGGCATCCTCCTCACCAACGCGTTCTTCCGCAGCCTCGGCATGCCGCTGTCCCTGACCGAACTGCTCGGCCACGAACCCACCGACGCGGAGATCGAAGCCATCGCCACCGAATGCACCTACGGCAAAAAGCGCACGATCGGCTCGTTCAAATCCCTCGCGTATGACGACATCGTCGCGATCTACAAGGCCTGCCGGTAAAACAGTACCACTAAGGGACGGTTCTTTCTGGCAGTGCCAATAGGAACCGTCCCTCAGTGGCCTCAACTAAAGAACTCCCCCGGATCTCCGGGGGAGTTTTTTATATCCGGTACAGCGCCTGTTCCACATACGGCGTCAGCCACTCCAGGTGGCCGGCGCGGGATGGGTGGACGTCGTCGACCATGTACAGGGCGATCTGCTCTTCGGAGAGGGTGCGGAACGCCTCGTCGCTCCACATATCGATCACGGGAACGCCCCATTTGGCGGCGATCCGGTGCAGCAGCGCGACCATCGCCGCATAACCGTCAGCGGCGCGCGGGCACGTGTAAAATACGACCGGGCAGCGCCATCTCCTCCGTGCGTACGCGATGATAAATTCGATCGCGCCGGCGACCGTCCCCGTGTCGAATGCCTTCTCCTCAAACCCGTCCGCGATCTCCCCGAGCGGTTTACCCAGCCGCGCGTCGTTCGTCGACAGCTGGCAGATGAACAGGTCCGCCCGCGGATCCTCCAGACGCTTCATCCGCGCCACATAGGAATCCGGCCCGCCGTCGGCCAGCGTGGTCCCGGAGACCGCCTCCTTCGTCACGGTGCAGCGGTCCCGCGCCGCGATGTAATCCGCGAACGAATTCCGCAGCGCGCACGCCCCCCGCGTCACGGAGGAGCCCAGAAAAATCAGGTGTTTCCCGGCCAGCGGGCTGTTCTCCAGCGGCGTCACGTTTTCCGGTGCGTACTGCGGCGCGTTGCCGGGCAGGGATAAATAATAAGCGCTTCCGGTCTGCGTCATTTACAGCACGTCCTCTCCCGCCAGCATGCGGACGGTCACGCCGCCGGCTTCCAGCTCCGCCAGGCAGTCGCCCAGACGGATGGGCGGCCGGACGCAGCAAGCCTTCAGCCGTCTGGCCGCTTCCTGCAGGTCATCCCGCGGGATGGCCCGGTCGCTGCGCACGCTGACCAGCGGAACGGGGCCGCCTTCGACCCGCAGCGTCGTCGTAAGGGTCCGCATCGGGCGGATCCGCTCCTGTTCCGCGAAGGACAGGCCGCGGGGACAGCGGTTGCCGCTGACCGCCCCGGTTTCGGGATCGATCACGATCTGACAGCCGTTCGGGCAGATCGGGCACGTCACGCTCCCGGGCGCCGGCAGACCCTTTACCATGCCGGAGCTCTCGCGGTCGTTCCAGGTCCGGAGCGGCTCGCCCTGCACGAAATGCGCCGCGTTCTCCCCGGCCAGCGTCCCCTGGTTGGACACGTAATCGGCCAGGTCCATCACTTTGCGGCAGTTCCCGCAGGCGAAAACGCCGGGGAGGTTCGTCATCAGATATTCGTCCGTCAGCGCGCCGCGGCCCTTCTCGTCCACGGCCACGCCGGCGGTCAGCGCCACCTCGTTTTCAGGGATCAGCCCCACGGACAGCACCAGCGCGTCGCAGGGAACGGTCCACGCCCGGCCGGGGATCGGCCGCATCGCGTCGTCCACCGGGCTGACTTCCACGGCTTCCAGCTTCCGCTTGCCGATGATATTCGAAACGGTATGCGAAGTATAAAGCGGGATCCCGAAATCATACAGGCACTGGCTGATGTTCCGCGCCAGCCCGCCGGGCTCCTTCATCACTTCCAGGACCGCCTCCACGTGTGCGCCTTCCAGCGTGAGACGGCGGGCCATGATCAGGCCGATGTCGCCGCTGCCCAGAATCACGACGCGCTTCCCGCAGAGGATGTTCCGCACGTTGACGAAATTCTGCAGCACACCCGCGGTGAAAATGCCGGCCGGACGGCTTCCGGGCACCGAAATAGCCCCGCGCGTCCGCTCCCGGCACCCGGTCGCCAGTACGATGCTGCCCGCCTGGAATTCAACCAGCCCGTCCTTCCCCTGCGCCAGCAGCGTCCGCTGCGCCGTCATGCTGACCGCCTGCAGCCCCAGCCGCAGCGTCACGCCGGCCGCTTCGGCCTCCGCCAACGCCTTCGCCGCATACTCCGGCCCGCTGATCGACGCGCCGTAGCGGATCAGCCCGAAGCCGTCATGGATGCACTGATTCAGGATCCCGCCGGCCCGGACGTCCCGGTCTATCAAAACAGCCCGTTCCGCCCCGGCTTTTTTCGCCGCCGCGGCCGCCGCCAGCCCGCCGGGGCCGGCGCCAAGCACCAAAACGTCGCACCGTTCCATCACTTCACCTCCCCGGAGAACATCTCGCTCCCCGGTCCGCGCAGCGTGACCTCCTCCGGCCGCATCCCGTATTCGCGCACCAGCATGTCCACGATCCGGTTCAGGCAGTACCCGCCGTTGCACCGCCCGGTGGTCGCCCACGCGCGGTATTTCACCGCGGACAGGCTCCGTGCGCCCAGCGGGTTTTCGATCGCCTGCCGGATCTCCGCCTTCGTCACGCGCCGGCAGCGGCACACGATCTCGCCGTACTCCGGGTCCTCCCGGATCAGCCGCTCCTGCTCCTCCCGCGCCAGCTTCGCGAACACCGGCGGGAAGCGGTGCGTCCGCACGGCGTTCTCTTTTTTAACCAGCGGAAGCCTCTGCCCGACCATCTCCCGCACCATCAGCGCGATCGGTCGCGACGCGGTCAGCCCCGGCGACTCGATCCCGACCAAGTTGATCAGCCCCGGGCAATCCTCCTCTTCCCTGATCACGAAATCCCGGTAGCCGCCCTCGTTTTCCGGCGCCAGCTTCGCCCGGATCCCGCTGTAATTTCCTATAACATACCGCCTTTTCAGCGTCGGCAGCAGCGCCTGCGCCTCCTGCCACAGCTTGTCCATGACCGGAGGCGTGCACGCGTAATCGTCCGCCTCATCGATATACTCCGCGCTCGGCCCCACGATGATATTCCCGTGTACCGTCGGCGTCAGATGCACGCCCAGCCCGCCGATCCCCGCCTTCAGCGCGGGATACACCGGCATCTGCAGCAGCTCCTCCGCCACCTCGTCCAGAATGAAATACTCGCCCCGGCAGGGGTAGATGTGATAATCGTTCACGCCCGCCATCGCGCTGACCTTATCCGCGTACAGCCCGGCGGAATTGATCAGCACACGACAGCGGTATTCGCCCTTCCCGGTCGTGACCGTGAACCCGCCGTCTTCCCGCCGGATCCCCGTCACTTCCTCCTCAAAGCGGAACTCTGCGCCGTTCTCCGCCGCGTTTTCCGCCATCGCAATGCAATATTTGAACGGATCCAGGATCGCCGTCTCCGGACTGTAAAAGCCGCCGATGCCGCCCACGCCCGGGACCATCCGCTCCAGCTCCTCTTTCCCGATCAGCCGCAGCCCGCGGGTCCCGTTCGCCTCGCCCTGCGCCTTCAGCTTCCGCAGGATCTCCATATCCTCCTCATCGAAAGCTACCAGCGCCTTCCCGGTCTTCCGGTACGGCACGTCCAGCTCGCGGCACAGCGCCTCCATCCCCCGGCTGCCCTCCACGCAGAGCCGCGCCATCAGGCTCCCCGGCCGGTTATTGAACCCCGCATGCACCACGGCGGAATTGCGGCCGGTCGTTCCCGCCGCTACGTCGCACTCTTTTTCCAGGACCAGCATGTCCAGCCGCGTAAACGCCAGCTCCCGCGCGATCGTACACCCGACCGCGCCCGCGCCTATGATGATCACGTCTTTCATGTTCCGCTCCTTCAAAGCAAAGTCCGCTGAAGAATCTCTGACAGTAATAAGATAGCACAAAAACGGAAGAAGCAAAAGAACTCTTCCGATTAATCCTGGCTTATGATATAATAAAAAACACAAAAGAGAAACATCGTCCGATAATGAACCGAAAACCGCCGGGAAGGAAGGTCTGCCCCATGACCCTGATCGAATTCTTTGAAAGCAGCATCGTCGAAAACATCTGCACCAGCATCGCCCACGCGCCGGACCGCGTCATTCTGATCGGAGAGCAGAACAAACTGCTGCAGAAGCACGCGAAGCGGTACCGGGAATTCTTCCTGGAGCACGGGTATGACATCGAGTTCCTGTGGCGGTCCGTTGACAAGAACAAAGTGGAGACCATCATCAAAGCCCTCGAGGCGATCTTCGAGGAATACCCGGACTCGATCATCGACGTGACCGGCGGGGCGGATCTGTACCTTTTCTCGGCCGGTGTTTTCTGCGAACGGTACCGGGACAGAAACGTGCAGGTGCATTATATCAATATCCGCAGCGGCGCCACGTACGACTGCGATCTGGACGGTGAGAAGATCATCGAAAACAACCCGCTGCAGTTTTCCGTGGATGACAATATCCGGCTGTACGGCGGAAAAATCGTGTACGACGACGAAAGACCCGAAGGCACCCATCTCTGGGATCTGAATGAGGACTTCAAGCGGGATATCCGCGCGATGTGGGAGATCTGCCGCGAAGACCGCGGCCTGTGGAACTGGCAGATGGAAGTGCTCGGGGCCGCCGAACTGTTCCGGGATCCATCGAAGGGTCCGCTGGAGACCGTAGCCCCGCGGAGCAACGTATCCACCCACATGGAGCACAGCGGTTACAACGGGTACCTGTTCCGCTTCAGCCTGATCAAAAAACTGATCGGGGCCGGCCTGATCCTCCCGTCCTTCGAATTCGACAACTCCCGCCCGATCCGCATCGAATACAAAAACGAGCAGGTCAAACGATGCCTGACCAAAAGCGGACAGATCCTGGAAATGATCGTCTATCTCGCCGCGTGCGAAGCCCGGGAAAAGAACGGGCTCCCGACTTACAACGACGTGATGACCGGCGTGTTCATCGACTGGGACGGCGACATCCATACGGAAGATTCGTATCACGACGCGGAAAACGAAGTGGACGTGATCCTGATGCGCGGTATGGTCCCGATCTTCGTTTCCTGTAAAAATGGCGGCGTCAGCGTTCAGGAACTGTACAAGCTGCAGAGCGTCGCGAACAAATTCGGCGGCAAATACGCAAAAAAGGTCCTCATCGCTCCCGCGCTGAAAGGACATGAAAACGAAACCGCCCTCCGCGAGCGTTGCCGCGACATGCAGATCCAGATCATCGACGACATTGAAAACTGGGACGAGACCCGGCTGTTCAACGCCATCAAAACGCTCTGGTCCTCGAACTGATCTCTCCCGGAGGTGCACCATGTGGCAGCAGGTCAAAGACTACATCCAAACCAAATATGACACCGCCCCGGAATTCCCCTGGCGCGCCTACCCGGACTATGCCGTCTTCCGCCACCGCGACAACCGCAAATGGTTCGCCCTGGTCATGGACGTCCCCGCCTCCAAACTCGGCCTCCCCGGCGACACGCCCCTCCCCGCCGTCAACCTGAAGATCGACGACGCCCTCTACCGCAGCATCCTCCTCCGCGAAAACGGCATCCTCCCGGCGTATCACATGAACAAGCTGCACTGGATCACGGTGCTGCTGGACGGTACGGTCGCGGAAGAGCACGTGTTCGAGTTGATCGACGCAAGTTTTGAGGCGACGGCGTCCGCCGCGAAGAAGGAGAAGGCGCGGCCGGCGAAGGAATGGCTCGTGCCCGCGAATCCGAAATACTATGACATCGTGCGCGCGTTTGATGAGGCGGACACGGTCAACTGGAAGCAGGGCGCCGGGATCCGCAAGGGCGATACCGTTTATATGTACGTGGGTGCGCCCGTGTCCGCGATTTTGTACCGGTGCCGGGTGACGGAGACCGAGATCCCGTATCATTTCGAGAGCGAGTACCTGACGATCACTGCGCTGATGACACTGAGGTTGGAGAGAAGGTACGGGAAGGAGGAGTTCACGTTTAAAAGGCTGAATGAGGAGTTCGGGATTAGAGCGGTGAGGGGGCCGAGAGGAGTGACGAATAAGTTGGGGAGTGAATTGAAAACATAATCATTACTGTATTAAAACATATGATTATAGACTATAATATGCAGAAGAGAGGAGATGGAAAATGGCTAAAAGACATAAGATTACAATCCACCTAAAAAAACATGGTGTATGGTGGTGGCTTTTTATTGGTTGGTGGTGGCGCCCAATAATGTGGCTTATTATAGGTTTATTGGGTTATAGAGTAAAATAATCGCCGTTTATTGTTAGTAATTGAAAAAGGCCGAACAGAAAGCACTTTTGTTCGGCCTTGGGTTATCACTATTATTTCAGAGCGTCCCGAAGTTCTTCTTCTGAATAGCCAAAACAGTAATCTTCGTCCATTCCATTTGAAAGCCAAATCCGAGCCGCATCATAAACGCTCAATCTTTCAGTATCTTCATCTTCTTCATCGTATTCCTCGTATTCATCGTCTTCATTCCTTCTTTTTTTCTCTGCACACTCCCAGCATATTATTGATTCAGACCAATAATCCCGAACATCCATCTCTGAAGGATTTGGTTCAAATACATCAAATAAACATCCGCACTCTTCACAAGTCTCATAATATACACCTTCCGTATGATACTCAACTGCCTCAATAGCACATTTTCCACAAAGCTTTACTTCAAAATTATTATAAAGCAAGCCCGGGCATTCAATTTCGAATTCATTCTCTGCTTCTTCTGTGACAAACCTTTGTCCACACCATTCACACTTCATTAGCAGTTCCTCCTTAATGATTTAGAATGATTGAGTTTTACTCTTGTTAAGTTTATTTTATAATAACTCATCTGTGAAATATACTGGTAAAACCGAACAATAAGGTTATCTATTTTTCCAATATGATGCTTTTTATACTCTTTATGTTACTGTTATACAATTATTTGATAACTCTTTACTGAATAATAGCCACAATTCATTTTTCAAACAACAGACTATTATTTAATTTCTCTCCAAACCTCCTATGCCCTTCCCCCGTAAAATGCACCCCGTCATACGCCACCGGAATCCCCCACTCCCCGGCATCCGCAAATCCAATCTCTTTCTCCTCCGCCAGCCTGCGATACTCCTCCGCCAGCCGCCTCGACTCCTCGATCACCGCTTCTCCCTGCACCCACGTCCCCGGCTTCAGCACCGGCGGTGCGATCAGCCAGACCGTTTCCGCGGCCTTCTTTTCCAGGATCAGGGAGACCAGGTTCTCCATCGCCCGCGCCGTCTCCTTCGCGGACAGCCCCATCAGCAGGTCATTGCTCCCCAGCATAATCACCACCGCATCCAGCGGCCCCACCGTCTCCAGCTGCCACACCATCACCTCATGCGCCGCCACCCGCGACACCCCCAGGCCGTTCTGGCCGAAATTGTGAACGCGGAAGCCCGCCGCCGCCAGACGGTCCGGCCAGCGGACGTCTTTGGGGTAGCGCTCACCCCAGAGGGACTGCGGGTCAAAGCCGAAAGTGTTGGAATCGCCGAGGCAGGCTATGGTTTTCATGGGTCGTTCCTCCGGACGCGCTGAGGTGTCGTTAAATTCACAGGCATTATATCACAAATCTTCCGCAAAACTCATTTTTCCTGTCCCCCGCCCCAAAAATGTGCTATGATTACCCCGGAAAAACCGCGAAAACGCGCCGTGCGCATTCAAACTTACCGCGCACAGAAAGGAGCGCCTTATGTTTCAATTTTGGGGAGACGGTTCCCAGGCCGCCCGCGACCTGGTAGACCAGATCCGCGTTCGCAGCACGGAAAACTTCAACTGGACCTTCATCTTCATCCTCGCCGTGGTCTTCTACGTATACTGGTCGGAGATCCACAAAAAGAATTACGAAGTGGTGCAGGCCGGGCTCGCGCTGTACGGCGTGCACTGGCTGTATGAGATCGGGAACGCCATTATCGGGCACGTGACCGGGTATCCGCTGTGGTCCGTGAGCAACGCGTCGACTACGTTCATCCTGCTGGTCGGCGTGTGCTGGGAGCTGTCCATGATGTTCTCGCTGGCGGGGATCATTTCGTTCAAGATGCTGCCGCAGGACCGGAGCAAACGGTATTTCGCGAAGAACGGGCGGCGCGGGATCAGCTGCAAGCTGGCCGGGGCGCTGGAGATGGCGCTGCTGTTCGCGCTGTTCGAGTCGTTCCTGGCGGCGACGTCGAACCACTCGTTCATCTGGGTGTATAAATGGTGGGGCGTGCTGCCCGTGTTCATCACGACGTACGTGCCGTTTTTCCTGGCCAGCAATTACGTGCCGGACATGGCGCCCGCGAAGCGGAAGGCGTTCCTGATCGGCGAGTGGGCGCTGGTCGCGCTGCTGCTGGTCATCCTGATCCCGCTGGGGATCATCTAAACGGCCGGTTGAGCGGTCATCTGAATTCTGCAGAGAAGAGGAAAGCTTATGTATTACCTGATCCGGGAGACCCTGGCCCCCTGCGGGGCTGACGAAATCGCGACGGCGGATGTGCCGTACGTGGCGGTGCTGACGCCGGAGGAATGGCGGCGGAACCGCGAGCGGTTCGCGATGGGGATCGATATGGACGCCGTGCTGCCGGCGCTGTCACAGACGCGGGCAATCGTGAACTACGACTCGCTGACGGGGAACATTGCGATCCCCGCGGTGGGAGATTCGGAGCATCTGTCGGGCTCGTTCGCGTTCGCGCTGGACGAGCGGGGCGTCGTATTCATTGACGGGAGCGGGCTGGCGGAGTGCATCGTGCAGGCCGTGGCGGAGAGCCGGCGCTGGCGGATGCCCGGGCTGGAGCGCTTTCTGTACGATTTTCTGGAGCAGATCATCGCGCCGGACCTGGCCCGGCTGGAGCAGTTGGAGCAGACGCTGGAAAGCCTGGAAGCCGAGATCCTGACTGGTGACGGCGAGCCCGTCATGGCCCGCCTCAACGACATCCGCGGCGACCTCCTGGACCTGAACCTGCACTACGGCCAGCTCCTGGACCTGGGCCTGGAGCTGGAGGAGAACGAAAACGGCTTTTTCGAAGAGGAAAACCTCCGCTACTTCCGCCTCTTCGCCGCCCGCGCCGACCGCCTGCGCGACATGGTCAACAACATGCGCGACTACACCGTCCAGCTGCGCGACCTGATCCAGACCCGCATCGACGTCAAGCAGAACCGCATCATCACGCTCCTGACCGTCATCACCACGATCTTCACGCCGCTGACGCTGCTCACGGGCTGGTACGGTATGAACTTCCGGTACATGCCGGAACTGGAATCGCGCTGGGGGTACCCGGCGGTGATCGCGGTGAGTCTGGCGATCGCGGGCGGATGCCTGCTGTATTTCAAGAGAAAAAAGTGGATGTAGGACCGAAAGAAAGGAAAGGAAACGATATGAGCAACCGGGAAATCACGGAACGCGACGCCGACGGCAACGTCACGAAACTCACCTGTCTGGACGCGAAAGGCGGCCTGATCTATACCCACGTCAGCGAATGGAAGGACGGCCGTCCGGTGCGCAAGACCAGTTACGGACCCGGCGGCGTCAAAACCGCGTCCTTTGAATACGCCTACGACGAGCAGGGGAACAACACGGAGGGCACCTGGTTCTCCTACAAAAACGGCGTCCTGATGAAGGCGACTTTTGTTTATGACGAAAACGCCCGGGTCATCGAAAAAACGCATCACGGCGCGGGGACCGTGGCCACGAACAAGACCTTCCTGACCTATCGCGAAGACGGGAAGCTGGCCTGCTCGGAGTATTACGGCGTCTGGCCGGACAGCGCGCCGGTCTACACGTACCGGGAATACGATGAGAACGGTTTCTGCGTGAAAAGCACCACGGAAGACGCGCAGCACCGGGTCCTGCATTACGATGTTTACACGCCGGCGGAGAACGGCAAAGTGGCCGAATACACTAATTTTGACGCGGACGGAAAGCAGGTCTACCGCATCGTGTATTATTACGATGAAGAGGGGAATACCGTAAAAACCGAACGGTATGACGCGGACAACACGCTGTATTCCGTAAAGAACTGAGCGGCGGAAAGAAAACACGGGACGCTTTCCGGGTTTATTCCGTTCCATACAAAAAGGCGGGCTTTTGCCCGCCTTCTGTATATTTGCTTCCGGACCGTTCCGTTACTCCGCTTTCTTCCCGCTCTGCAGGAAACCGATCACCTCTTCGCGGCTTAAGCCCCGGACGCCCAGACGGGCCGCATTTCTGCCTTCCGCCCGGAAATCCCGGTCATAAATGCTGGACAGCAGCAGGATCACGGCGTCGATGTTCTGCACGTCCACGCCCGCGATATGCCCCAGTTCGGAGATCGGGACCAGGCTCATCGGCACGTCCTCCGTCACGTAACGCACGTCGATGGAATGCGCGCCTTTGATCTCCTGATACGCTTCGTTGTGCTGCAGCAGTTCATACAGGTCGCCGCCGTACGTGTCATACGATTTCTTCAGCCACTCTTCCGCGCTGAGGATGTCCGCCCCGTACGCCTTGGCCACCGCCATCCGCTCCAGATCGATCCGGTGGATCAGTCGGGCCACGGCGGGGCTGATCCCTTCGATATAATGCAGGAATCCGTTTTTATCCGTCTCGATGCGGCCGATGTTGAGCAGCACCGGCGTGGGATGGAACAGCGCCCCGATGTTGGAAAGGCTGGTGACCAGGCAGCTGCTGACCGGCTTAAACTGCGGATAATACGGATGCAGCAGGGCCAGCACCTCATCCGTCCGGTCCGCCGGGAAAGCGGCGATATCCACTTCCTTTTTCACGCCGTAGATCTCCACGCGGGATTCCCCGATCCGCCGGCAGGAATAGATCAGCGTCTGCGTCTCGGCGATCACGACGTCAGCCGTGCAGCCGTTCTCCCGCAGGCCGTTCAGAAAATCCAGCGCCCCGCAGGTCCGGCCGGGGTTCAGAACGACCACCTGACCGTCCTCCAGCGCCCCCGCGATCTTCTCCGCGATCATCCTGTGCGTGAAAGAAGGCGTGACGACCATGATCAGGGCCGTGCCCCGGATCGCTTCGCACGCGTCCGCCGTGACCATTGCCAGCGGCCGGAATTCTTCCGTCCCGTTCAGGCACAGCTCGATGCCCCCGTTTTTCCGGATCCCTTCAATATACTGTGGGAAAAGATCACACAGATGGACGGAAGCCCCCTGACTGGCCAGATAGGCGGCAATGGCAGCCCCGCCGTTGCCTGCTCCGATTACTGCGATCGCTTTATTCATGTTCCGTCTCCTCGGTCTTGCCAGAATTCTGTCAGTCTTCCCAGTAAAGCAGTTTCGTGCCGACGCCGGTCTCCAGCGCTTTCCGGTAGCAGCGGGTGGTCACGGCCAGGTCCAGCAGGCCGGTGCCGATCGCGTTGAAATAAATGATCTCCTCGTCATTTTCCCGTCCCGGCTTGCTCCCGTTCAGGATGCCGCCCAGCTGGGAGTAGATGTCTTCGTCCTTGACCAGGCCGTCGCGCCACATTAAGGCGACCGTGCTGACCATGCGGTGCTTGATGTTGAACCAGTTGTCCACTACGATCTTGTCCGCCAGACGGACGCAGTCATATTCCACTTCGTAGTCCGCGAAGTTGCACAGCAGGGTGCCCTTCTTCAGCCATTCCGCCTTGATGAACGGTTCGTTCGCCAGCGTCGCGCAGACGGTGACGTCGCTTTCGCGGACGGCCGCTTCCAGATCCGCGGCAAAATCGAACGCCACGTTCGGATATTTTTCGCGCGCTTCCGCGATGTAACGCTCCGCGTTGGCCTGGATGATGTCGTATACATGGACCTTTTCGATCCCCGGGCGGACCATCAGGATCGCTTCCAGCTGCGTGCGGCCCTGTGCGCCGGCGCCGCAGACGGTCAGGACTCTGGAATCTTCCCGGGACAGCAGGCGGACAGCAACGCCGCCGGAAGCGCCGGTCCGCTTGGCGGACACTTCGGTGCCGTCCGCGAAACAGATCGGGAGTTTTGTGTCCGGATCGTTCAGGATCATCGTCACGCTGGCGCGGGGCAGACCCTGCTTGTAGTTCTGGGGGCCGCTGCCGATCCATTTGATGCCGGCCATGTCATATTCGCCGCCCAGGTAGCCGGGCATCGCGTTGATGCGGCCGAGTACGTTTTCGTCTTCCGGGGTCTTGCCCCAGCGCATGACCATTTTGCCGGGCGTGATCACGTCGCCTTCTTCCGTCAGCACATAGGCACGCTCCACGTCATGCATGACTTCTTCCATGTTTCCCGCGCCCAGATTATGCATATCCTTGTTGTTGAGGAACAACACTTCCCTGTTCATTGCTCTTTTTCCTCCGGTTATGATTTTTTCCTGGCCGAAGCCACTTCGATAGTAACATAAATAAAACCAATAATCAAGCTAAATAATATTTATATTATTTTTTCTTTTTTAGCCCGGCTTGACAGATATCTGTTTCTGTAATAGGATAAAGCAAGTGAAAAACGGCGCCGGACACGCGCCGGACCGCAAGGATGGCATCCATGGACTCTTTATTCAAAACCCTGCAGGACACGTATCCCGGCCTGCCCAAGACCAAAAAAAAGATCGCCCGCTACTTCCTGGAAAACTACAAGGAGATCCCTTTCCGCACCGTCACGGAGCTGGCCGAGGAACTGGATATCAGCGACACTTCTATCGTCAAATACTGCAAGCAGCTCGGGTTCAACGGCTACGGGGACTTCCGCCACGCCGTCTCCAATTACGTCATGACCGAGACTTCCTGGGGCAAACGGCTGGAGCAGCATATCGACGAAATGAAAGGGCGGGACGTCTATACGCAGGTCTTTCAGAACGTCCAGAACAACGTCATCGCGACCTTCCAGAATGATCAGAACATCTCGAATTTCAGTCTTCTGATCGACGAGATCCTGCGGGCTGAAGGCATTTACATCATTGGCTACCGATCCTCCGCCATTCTGGCGCGCTATCTGTCGCGGGCGTTGGGAGAACAGGGATTCCGCACCGTCCCGCTGACGCCGGAAAACTGCGACGTCCGGATCGTGGCCGCCCGGATAAAGCCCGGCGACCTTCTGATCTCCTTCAGCTTTGCCCGCTACGCACAGGACACCATCGACGTGATCACCCGTGTCACCGAAAAAGGCGTAAAGCACATCGCTTTCACCGATACGCCCCTAAGCCCGGCCGCCCGCCATGCGGACCGCTTCTTTATCATCAGCAACACTTCTTTCCACAACACGCCGTCCTTGAGCGGCGCGATCTCCTTCATCGACGCGATCCTCGCAGAAACCGCGCAGCGCGATCCCGACCGCGCGCGGACCAGAATGAAGGAAGTGGAGGAGTTCTTCGGGGGCCGCGACATGTATTCTTCTATTAAGAAATAAAGGCCTGCCCTCTTTTATCCATCAAAACCGCCGTTTTCGGGCGGTTTTTTTGTTTTCCCGGAATCTTCCGCTGTTTGTCAAAAAATTTTATAAATATTACCATTTCCCTATTGAAAAACATTTATCTTTATGTTACCATATCATTGTCAGAGTAATATTTATATTACTTTCCGTCAATCTACACAGGTAAGGAGTACGTCATGGGAACAGCAGCATCACCTGTAAGAATTGCCTGCATCCAAATGGAGATCATAGAAGGAAACGTGGAAGCCAACCTCAGCAAGGCGGAAGGCTTTATCCTTGAAGCCTGCCGGAACGGCGCCCGCCTGATCGTTCTTCCGGAAACTTTTAACTGCGGTTTCTTCATGGACAGCCGGGAACAGGCCTTTAAGGTGGCCGAGCCCGTGCCGGAAGGCAGTTCCACGCAGCTGCTCATCCGGCTGGCGCAAGATAACGGCGTCTATATCTGTGCTTCTCTTCTGGAAAGAGTCGGCTATGACGTGTTCAACGCCGGGATCCTGGTCGGCCCGGACGGCTACATCGGGAAATACAGAAAGCTCCACCCCTGTGAAGACGAAGTGTATTTCGTGGAACCGGGCGATCTCGGGATCCCCGTCTTCCATACCCCCATCGGCCGGATCGGCCTGTGCGTATGCCTGGACGCCTATTATCCCGAAGTGTTCCGCATCCAGGCCCTGCAGGGCGCGGACATCGTCTGCTGCATGTTCAACTCCAGCGACGTCAAGGAGACCCGCCATCTGCCGGATCCCTTCCATACGCTGATCACCTCCATCTGCATGGCGAACGCCGTCAGCAATCACATCTTTACGGTCTGCTGCGACCGTGTCGGACGGGGCCACGCCTCCATCCACGGCAACAAATACGCCGGTCAGAGCGCGATCATCAGCCCCTGGGGCGGTCCCGTCACCGAGATCGCTTCCGATGAAGAGGAAGTCATCCTGTACGCCGACGTCGACCTGTGCGACGCCCGCCGGAAAAACTACCACCCCACAAACAGCCGCCTGGCCGTCCGCCGCACCGACGTGTACAGCGCCGACCTGGGCTACGACCCCAAAAAGTATCCCCGTCAGTAAGAATGTTAAGCGGAAAAGCTTACAGATAAGAACGTGAAAAAGGAGAAAAACAATGAAGAAAGTACGTGTACTCGCATGGATCCTGATCCTGGCCTTTATCCTGTCCGCCTGCGGCGGATCGGGCAAGGACGGGACGACTGCCGCTCCGCAGCCCGGTGAGACCACCGCGGCGCCCACGCCCGGCGAAGTCAAGAAGGACATCACCATCCTGATGCCTTCCGACATTACCGGCTTCGATCCCTGGGCCGCCTCGTCTGTTTACAACCAGCTGGTCCTGTGGCAGATGTACGACCGCCTGTATGAACTGGACGAAGACAAAAAGCCCAGTCCACAGCTGACCAAGGAAGCCAAGATGATCTCCGACACCGAATGGGAGATCAAAATCAAGGAAGAAGCCAAGTTCAGCGACAATACCCCGCTGACCTCCAAGGACGTGGCCGCCAGCATCACCCGCGGCATCGAGTCCGGCCTGGGCGGCGCGATCTTCAAACCGCTGCAGTCCTGCGAAGTCATTGACGAGCACACCGTCAAAATCACGACCTCCACCCCTTATCCGCAGCTTCCCGTTGCGCTTTGCCAGCTGATCGCCTGCATCGTTCCCGCCGATTATCTGGCCCAGGCGACCGCTTCCGGCGACTGGAGCAACCCGATCGGTTCCAACCGCTATAAATTCGGCAACCGCGTGCCCGGCACCAGCGTCACCCTGGTCAAGAACGAGAATTACTGGAATCCCGACGATGCCGCCAAGAACGAATCCCTGACCTACAAGATCGTTCCGGAAGCCAGCACCCGAACCATCATGATCCAGACCGGCGAAGCCGACCTGAGCTCCGAATTCTCGACCGCCGACATGGAGATCGTCAAGAACGACGACAAGGTAAAAGTCTACAGCCACAAGTCCAGCGTCATGGTGTTCATGCCCCTGAACTGCGAATATGAGCCCTTCACTCACAAGGAAGTCCGTCAGGCCCTGAACTACGCGATCAGCCGCGACAACGTCCTGCTGGTCAACGCGGACGGCTACGGCGTCACCAACTACACCTACCTGTCCCCGACCTGCTACGGCTGGCTGGACAACCCCAGCGGCTACAGCTACAACGTCGACAAGGCCAAGGAACTGCTGAAGCAGGCCGGCTATGAAGGCGGATTCAGCTTCGATCTGTATGTGACCCAGGCCTTTACCGCGGCCGGCACCCAGATCCAGTCCGACCTCAAGGCCGTCGGCATCACCGTCAACATCAAGATGATGGAAAGCCTGGACGACGTGGTCAAGCTGGCCACCGACGGCGCGCACGCCATGATCACCACCTGGGGCGCCAATCCGGAGCCCACGCTCGTACTGCCCCGCCTGGTCGGCGAGAGCGCTCTGGGCGCCTACAACCTGGCCCACTACGTCAACCCCGAACTGGAAGCGCTCTGGGCCGGCGGCTATGCCTCCCAGGATGTCAATGACCGCATTCCTTACTACAAGCAGTGGCAGGAGATCCTCTGTGAAGACTGCCCCTGGGTCCCGCTGTACGTCGGCGAACTGTTCTGCCTGGCGAATGCCAACCTGCAGGGCGTTCAGATGAACACCGAACAGATCTTCAAACTGCACGAGCTGCATTATTGATCTGACCGTTTCCGGTCAGACTCTGTCAGCGGCGTGTTCTGCGAGCCCCGCCCCCGTGACGGGGCTCGCTTCTTAAACTCATTAAAGGAGAAGTCATGATTCGATATATCGGCAAACGATTATTGCTGATGCTGCCGGTCGTGATCGGAGTCATTTTCGTAGTGTACCTGATCATGTACCTTTCCCCGGGCGATGCGACCACAACGATCCTGGGGACAAGCTGGACGCCGGAAGGAGCAGAAGCACTCCGCGAACAGTTAGGCCTGAATCAACCGTTTTTCAAGCAGTTCTTCACTTACCTGTTCCACTTTTTCCAGGGAGATCTGGGGACCTCCTACATTACGAAAGAAGCGGTCATCAACCAGGTCCGGATCAGTTTTCCGAACACGGCCCTGCTGGTGCTGATCTCCATGACGCTGGCCGTCGCGGTCTCGATCCCGATCGGTATCCGCGCCGCCGTCAAGCCGAATTCCTTCTTCTCCGCGTTTACGACAGCTTTCGCGCTGGTCGGCATCGCGGCGCCGGGCTTCTGGATCGCCCTCCTGCTTGTCCTGCTGTTCTCCGTCAAGCTCGGCTGGCTCCATGCTTCGGGCCTGGAGACCTGGAAAGACGCCATCCTGCCGTCCATCGTGCTGGCCCTGAGCTTCATGGCGAGCATCTCCCGCATGATGCGTTCCTCCATGATCGAAGCGCTCGGGATGGACTACGTGCGGACCGCGCGGGCCAAAGGCGTGAAGAAGCACCGCGTCATTTACCGTCATGCCCTGGGCAACGCCCTGCTGCCGCCGCTGACCGTTATCGGCAGCTATATCGGCGAAATGCTCGGCGGCGCCGTCATCTGTGAAACGGTCTTCGCCATTCCCGGCATGGGCCGTCTGATGGTCAACGCCGTCCTGCAGAAGGATACGCCCAGCGTACTGGCTTCCGTTTCGATCATGGCGATCTGTGTGGCGATCATGTCGCTGATCACGGACCTGGCCTATGCCTTCTTCGATCCGCGGATCAAGGCTCTGTACATGAGAGGAGGGAAATCGAAATGAGTACGCCTTCTGTCGACAAAAAAACGATGAGCCGCCGGGAGTACATGAAAACTTACCGGAAGACCAGCCGCCTGAAGGAAATGTGGGACGTTTTCGTCGCCAACCGGCTGGCTGTCCTCGGTCTGATCATTATCACGATATTCGTCCTGCTGGCGCTGTTCGCCAACGTGATCGCGGATTACGACACCGTCGCGATCGCTTCCAATCCGGTGGACCGGTTCCAGGGCCCCAGCTGGAAGCACCTGCTGGGCACGGATGAGATGGGCCGCGACATTTTCGCCCGCATCATCCACGGCGCCCGGATCTCGCTGCGCATCGGCGTGCTGTCCGTTCTGGTCGGCCTGGTCTTCTCCTGCATTATCGGGGCGACGGCCGGCTATCTGGGCGGGGTCGCAGACGACATCATCATGCGTATCATCGATATCATGGCCTGCATCCCGCGTATCGTGATGGCCATCGCCATCGTTGCGGCGTTCGGGTCCAGCGAATTCAATATGATCATGGCGCTCGGCATCGCCACCATCGCATCCATGTCCCGGGTGGTCCGCTCCGCGGTGCTCTCCGTACGGGACACGGAATATGTGGAGGCGGCCAAGGCCGTCGGCCAGAATACCCCCAAGATCGTGTTCTCTCACATCCTGGTCAACTGCGTGGCCCCGATCATCGTGCAGAGCACGCTTGCGATCGCTACGAACGTGATGAGTGTTTCCTCTTTGAGCTTCCTGGGCATGGGCATCGCGGCGCCGGCGCCGGAATGGGGCTGCATGATCGCCACCGCCCGCGGCAACATGAGACAGTATCCTTTCCTGGTGATCGCGCCCGGCATGGCGATCTTCCTGACCTCCATGGCGTTTAACCTGGTGGGCGACGGTCTCCGGGACGCGCTGGATCCTAAATTAAAGAGATAAGAGGCGGCAAGATGGAAGAGATCACCAATACCAACAATGCTTTATTAGAGATAGAAGATCTCCATATCCACTTTGTCAGCAAAGTGGAGACGGTCAAAGCGATCAACGGGCTGAACCTCGTCGTCCACAAAGGGAAGACTCTCGGGCTGGTCGGCGAGACCGGCGCCGGCAAGACGACGACCGCGCTGGCCATCCTGAACATGATCGCCAAGCCGCAGGGCCGGATCGTGGCCGGACGGATCACGCTGGACGGGGAAGACATCTTCAGCAAAACGGAAGACCAGATGGAGGGCATCCGCGGCAACACGGTCTCCATGATCTTCCAGGACCCCATGACCAGCCTGAACCCGGTCATGACCGTGGGCGACCAGATCGCCGAAGTGCTGCAGATCCATAAAAAGCTCAGCAAGACCGCCGCCGCCAAAGAAGCCCAAAAAATGCTGGAAACGGTCGGCATTCCCGGGGCCCGCTCCGTGGAATATCCGCACCAGTTCTCCGGCGGCATGAAGCAGCGCGTCCTGATCGCGCTGGGACTGGCCTGCACGCCCAAACTGCTGATCGCCGACGAACCGACCACCGCGCTGGACGTGACGATCCAGGCCCAGGTGCTGGAACTCATGAAGGACCTGAAGGACCAGATGAACATGTCCATGCTGATGATCACGCACGACCTGGGCATCGTGGCCGAGGTCTGCGACGAAGTGGCCGTCATGTACGCGGGCGCGATCGTGGAAAGCGGGACGCTGGAAGACATTTTCGACCGCAAGCGTCATCCGTACACCGAAGGGCTGTTCAACTCCCTGCCGGACGTCAATAACCGCACGCAGAGCCTGAAGCCGATCGGCGGCCAGATGCCGAACCCGGCCGACCTGCCGCAGGGCTGTTCCTTCCACCCCCGCTGTGAATACGCGATGCCGAAGTGCTCGCAGGAAGAACCGCCGACGCACCGCTTCTCCGAAACGCACTGCGCCAAATGCTGGCTGTACGAAAACACGGATCAGTGCATGCTGGCCTCTCAAGACTATGTTCCTTCCCAGGGGGTATCGGAATGAGCGACAACGTCATCCTTGAAGTCAACAACCTGAAAAAATATTTCAAGACCCGGTCCGGCATGCTTCACGCGGTCGACGACGTCAGTTTTACGATCGAGCGGGGCAAGACGCTGGGCATCGTAGGCGAATCCGGCTGCGGCAAGACGACCACCGGCCGTTCGATCCTGCGTCTGGTCGAGCCGACCTCCGGCACCGTGATCTTCGACGGCACGGACATCACGAAGCTGAGCAAACGCGAACTGCGGAAAAAACGCCAGGAGATGCAGCTGATCTTCCAGGATCCGTTCTCCTCCCTGAATCCGAAACGGACCGTTTGCCAGACCATCGAGGAAGTGCTGAAGCTGACCGGGGAATACAAAAACTCCGACGAACGCTTCCACCGCGTGCTGGAGATCATGGAAATGGTCGGCCTGGACGAGCGCCTGATCAACGCGTATCCGCACGAAATGGACGGCGGCCGCCGGCAGCGTCTGGGCATCGGCCGCGCGCTGGCGATGAAGCCGAAATTCATCGTCTGCGACGAGCCCGTTTCCGCGCTGGACGTCTCCATCCAGGCGCAGATCCTGAACATGCTGCGCTCCCTGCAGAACGAACTGGGGCTGACCTACATCTTCATCACGCACGACCTGTCCGTCGTCAACTACATCTCGGACGACATCGCCGTGATGTACCTGGGCCGGCTGATCGAGAAAGCGTCCACAGAAGAACTGTTCCGCAACCCGCTGCACCCGTATACGAAAGCGCTGCTTTCCGCCCTGCCCGTGCCCAGCCTGCATAACCGCCAGAAACGGATCCTGATCAAGGGCGAGATCTCCTCGCCGATCGATCCCAAGCCGGTCTGCCGGTTCGCGGCGCGCTGCGACCACTGCACGGAAGCCTGCCTGAAGGGCGAACCTCCTCTCGTGGAAGTTTCGCCGAACCACTTCGTTTCCTGCTTTATGGTACAGCCGGAACAGGGGTAAAGCGGACGGAAAACATGAAAAACTTATCAAACCGGAGCAAAGGATATCTGCTGATCGGACTGGCGGCAATACTGTTCTCCACCACGGAGATCGCGCTCAAAGCCCTGGGGGATTCCTTTGCCCCGATCCAGCTCACCAAGGAGCGGCAGCTTGTCGGAGCTGCCGCTTTGGGTCTCATCCTGTTTCTGCGCGGCGGCCTGCGGAATATGGCTCTGCGGGGCAGAGACTGGCTGACGGTCCTGATGATCAGTTTCATCGTGGGCGTCGTCCATATGTCCCTGATCCAGCTGGCCCTGCTGACGGAGGACGCGTCGGCGGTCGCCGCGATCCTCTCAAGCAGCCCCGTCTTCTCTTTTCTCTTTGCGCACTTTATCCTGAAGGAGCCGCTCCGGCTCAATCATTACCTGGCCCTGTTGTTCCAGGTGGCCGGGATCCTGGCGATCCTGAACCCTTCCTCGCTGGAAATGACCCTGCGCGGATTTCTGTTTGTGCTGTTCGGGACGCTGTGCTTCGCGCTGTACGGGACGCTGGCTAAGAAGAATTTCAGCCGGTTCTCCAGCGGACAGCTGGCTTTCCTGACGCTTCTGTGCAGCAGTCTGGAGCTCCTCCTGATCCTGCTGGTCGGAAGGACGGCGGCCGGCGCGGCGTTATATCAGCGGATCGGGCTGGATTTTTACGCCAACGTCCCGCTGATCCCCAACCTGACGTGGGAAAGCGCCCTGATCTTTCTCTATGTCGCCGTGGTGCTGGCGGGGGGCGGACAGCTGCTGAATACGGTCATCGTGGAGTATACCTCCGCGACGGAGAGTTCGTTTATCTATTTCCTGAAGCCTGTCATTTCCTGCGCTCTGGCGTTTCTTCTGCTTCATGAGACCATCAGCCGGAACCGGATCCTCGGGCTGGTCTTTTCCGCTGCCGCCTCTCTTCTGGCTATCTTCCCTGCTTTGCTGGCGCAGCGGGCGGTGCGAAACAAAGACACATAAAAAGGCCCGCACGGCGCAGGCCAAGCAAGTATAAAAAGGATGACGGCCAGACGCCGTTATCCTTTTTTTATCAGATCGCTCAGTTTCTTGCTGTAAAAGAAATCATGGGTCAGCCGCGCGTATTCCGCCCAGAGCGGAAAGGTCTCGCAGCCCGCCGCCCGGGAGCAGGGAGCCGCGCCTTCCGCCAAGCAGGAGACGGTGATCAGGGGGCCTTCCATGAGTTCGATGATCTCGCCGGCCGTGTATGCCTCCGGGGGGCGGACCAGGCGGTAGCCGCCGCCTTTGCCGCTCGCGCCGACGATCAGGCCGCCGGCGACCAGCTCGCGCACAATGATCTCCAGGTACTTTTTCGAGAGCCCCTGGCGGGCCGCGATGTCCTTGAGCGGGATCGGGCCGCCGCCGTCGTGCTCCGCCAGATCGAGCATCACGCGGATCGCGTACCGTCCTTTTGTTGAAATCATGCTTCAGCCCTCCCGTTTCGTTTTCCCCTATTGTACAGTAGGTAAATAGGTAAATCAAGCGTTTTCTTCTTTTACCTATTGACACAGTAGGCGAATGGCATTACAATACAGACCGAAAGCTTACCGAAGGAGCCAACATTATGATCTATGCCGACAATGCCGCTACCACCAAAATGAGCGAGGCGGCCATCCATACCATGACGGAGCTGCTGCAGGACGCCTGGGGCAACCCGTCCAGCCTGTACACGCACGGCCAGAAGGCCAAGGAAGTGCTGGAGAAGGCGCGCGAGGACGTCGCGGCCGCGATCGGCGCGGAACCGCGCGAGATCATCTTCACCTCGGGCGGCAGCGAGGCCGACAACCAGGCCATCCGCTCCGCCGCCGAATCCGGCCGCCGGAAGGGCAAAACGCACATCATCTCGTCCGCGTTCGAGCACCACGCCGTGCTGCACACGCTGGAAAGACTGAAAAAAGAAGGCTTCGAAGTCACGCTGCTCGACGTGCATGAAAACGGCCTGATCCGCCCGGAGGAGGTCGAAGCGGCCATCCGCGAAGACACCTGCCTGGTGACGATCATGACCGCCAACAACGAGATCGGGACCATCGAACCCATCCGCGAGATCGGCGCCGTCTGCCGCGCGAAAGGCGTGCTGTTCCACACGGACGCGGTGCAGGCGGTCGGGCATATCCCGCTGAACGTGAAGGAGGACAACATCGACCTGCTCTCCGCGTCGGCGCACAAGTTCCACGGGCCGAAGGGCGTCGGGTTCCTGTACGTGCGGAAGGGCGTCCCGGTCACCAACCTGATCGAGGGCGGGGCGCAGGAGCGCGGCCGGCGCGCGGGGACGGAAAACGTGCCCGGGATCGCAGCCATGGCGACGGCGCTCAAGGAAGCCATCGCGCACATGCCTGAAAACACCACCAAACTCACGGCCCTGCGGGACCGCCTGATCGACGGCCTCCTGCAGATCCCGCACTCCGCGCTGAACGGCGACCGCGCGCAGCGGCTCCCGGGGAACGTGAACTTCTGCTTTGAGGGCATCGAGGGCGAATCCCTGCTCCTCCTGCTGGACGACAAAGGCATCCAGGCCTCCTCGGGCAGCGCGTGCACGTCCGGGTCGCTGGACCCGAGCCACGTCCTGCTTGCCATCGGGCGCGTGCACGACGTCGCGCACGGTTCGCTGCGCCTGAGCATCGGCGAGGACCTCACGGAGGAGGATGCGGACTACATCATCCGCTCCGTCGGCGAAGTCGTGACGTACCTGCGCGGCTTCTCCCCCATCTGGCGCGACCTGATGGCGGGCAAGAAAGAATTCATCCTGTAAGGAGGCAGACCCATGGCATTATACAGTGAAAAAGTAATGGATCATTTCCGCAACCCCCGCAACGTGGGCGTGATCGAGGACGCCAACGGCATCGGGGAAGTGGGCAACGCCAAGTGCGGCGATATCATGAAAATGTACCTGAAGATTGAGGACGGGATCGTCGTGGACGTGAAGTTCGAGACCTTCGGCTGCGGCAGCGCCATCGCCTCCAGTTCCATGGCGACGGAGCTGATCAAGGGCCAGCCCGTGAGCGAGGTCAAAAAGCTGACCAACAAAGCCGTCGCCGAAGCCCTGGACGGCCTGCCCGACTACAAGATGCACTGCTCCGTCCTGGCCGAGGAAGCCATCCAGGCCGCCCTGGAGGACTACGAAAAGAGGACGGGGATCAAGATCTGACCCGCCGAAAATATATTTGACCCCCGCTGCAACAATGCAGGTGCCCCGGCTGTTTTGACAGTGAAAGCACCTGCATTTCTGCTTGAAAATCCAATGAAACGGAGACCCGACTCCATGAAAAACCGCATCCTGAGCGCCGCGCTCGCCGCCCTCCTGATCCTTTCCCTGGCCGCCTGCGGCAGCCAGCCCAAAACCACCGATCCGGCCACCACACCCGCCGGCCCGGACAGCTCGCAGACACCTGCCACCACCGCGCAGCCTGCCACCGCCCCGGCCACGACCCCGGAGCACACCTACCAGGTCCTCTCCCCATCCGGCGAACTCCTGGCCGAGATCGACTACCTCGCCGCCGCCACCGCCGCGGACGACGGGATCTTCTACAGTGTCTTCCATCCTGAGGAAAACAAGCTCACTGACGACGCGGAATACCACTTATTCCGCACCTCGGACAAAACCGACATCTTCCTCGGCCGGCTGGAGAATCAGGGCTATGAAGCCCTCTATTCCCGCACGGAGTTGAACGGCGTCGTCTACACCCTCGCCCTGACCGGCGACCCCATGGATAACGAGCAGGACACCCTCTGGCTCCTCCAGGCGGACGCCAAGGCGGGCACACTGAACCGTTACAAAGTTTCGGAGCACGCCCACCCCTACACCGCGCTGGCCGTGGTGAACGGCAAACTGCTGATCATGAACCATGAGATGAACGAGCCGAAGACCGACTCCGTCTATGAATTCGATCCCGCCTCCGCCTCCGTCCGCCAGGTCCTCACCCTTTCGACCGCGTCCGATTCCCTGCGCGGCCTCAGCGCGGACGGCGACGGCTTCTGCGTCCTGCGCCTTTCCCTCAGCAACGGCATGCCGAACGGGATCTTCCTGGACCGCTATGACAGCGCGTATAACAAAACCTCCGAAACGTCCATCACCGACCTCTTTACCCGGGCCGCGCAGAATGTCCATGGGATCATGTCCGCGGAAGACGCCATGAACGAGGCCGGCATGCCTGCCAGCGCCTTTTCCCTGACCGACGGCCGCTTCCTGGCCTACGAAAACTTCAGCATCACCCACATAATCTTTGACCTGGAGACCGGCGAGACCCTGTTTGCCGGAGACGACCCCTACCCCTCCTCCCTGGGCGGCGGCGATAAGGTCTTCTACAAGATGCTCTTCCCCGAAGGCGAAGACAAGACCCCTGAATTCTTCCGCCTGCAGAACGGGCAGATCGAACACCCCACGTTCACGCTTCCGGAAGACTACCTGATTCAGGGCCTTTCCCACTCGCCCGCCGGCACCTGGCTCGCCCGCATGACCGACGGCACGGGCGCGAACCGGCCGGACGTGTACATCCTGTGGCAGGAACCGTAAACGCAGTTCTGCGGCCGCCGGCACTTGGCCTCAGGCATTCGGCTGCCGGCGCCTGACCGCCGCCATCCGGCCGTTTAACATACTCATCCTCCCCGGGCCGCTCTGTCCTAAAAAACAGATGCGGCCCCTTTCTTTTTCTGCTATACTGATGGCAGGACTCCCCGCTGCTCCGGCAGTTTTCCCGTCGAACGGAGGGTTTGCCATGTTTTCGTCCCTGTTTTCCTCATCCGTGACATCGCTCTGGATCGGGCTCGCGTATATCGCGGGGGGCGCCGCCATGTGCGTGGGACTCGTCGCGCTGATCATCAAGGTATTTCCCGTAAAAGCGGAATTATCGCGCAAACTGCTGCATTTTTCCGTGATCGCGGTACTGTCCATCTGGCTGTACGCGTTTGAAAACTGGTTGATCGCGGAGCTGACGATGGCGGTGTTCCTGGCCGTCTTTTTCATCGCGCTGCTCGTAATCGAAAAGACACGCCTGTTCCGCTTCCTCTCCCGCGTCGCCTCGGAACGCACGCCCGGCGAGCTGCGGAAAAGCCTGTGCGTCATGTGTATCATGTTTATGATCCTGGTCGCCGTGTGCTGGGGATATCTGGATGAAAGGATCCTCGCCCTGGCCAGCATTTTCGCGTGGGGGCCGGGCGACGGGGCGGCCGCGCTGATCGGCAAACGGTTCGGACGCATCAAGATCGGGCCGGGACGCAAAAAGTCGCTGGAGGGCTCGCTGGCCATGTTAGCGGTCTCGTTCCTGTGCGTGCTGATCATCCTTCTGGCCGGGCGCGTGTTCCCGTTCGGGTCCGCGCTGCTGGTCTCGCTGGCGACCGGCGGCGTGACCGCGTTCATGGAACTGATGATCACCGACGGCTCGGACACTATTTACTGTCCCATGGCCGCCATGACCGTCCTGTGCCTCGCGCACGTGGTGTATCTGTAGGAGGGGGCCATGGACGCAGAAAAGAAAAGCAGCCGCCGCACGCTCCTCCTGTCCGTGCTGCTCAGCGCGCCCGGGCCGCTGATCCTGGGGCTCGGCCTCACCGTGGGCCGCAGCTCCACGCAGATCTCGGATTTCACGCGCCGGACCGCGGAGCTCCTGGCGCTGATCGTGGCCTACGTAATCTACACCGTCACGAACCGGCGCGAGGACACGGACGCCAATAAAAAAGCCTCCCTGGAGAGGAAAGGCAATCTTTTCACCGGCGTGATCATGTGCATCAGCGGCCTCTGCATGCTTCTGCTCACCCTTCTGTCCGGCCGCGAGGACAAGGGGAACGTCGTTCCCGCGCTGATAGTCTCCTTCCTGGGCGTAGTCGCCAACACGATCTTCTGGCGGCGCTACACCGTCCTTTTCCGCCGCGAGGGCAACGCCATCCTGGGCGTCCAGGCCCGCCTCTACGGCGCCAAATCCGCCGTGGACATCTGCGTCACCGCCGCCCTCGCCGCCGTCCTCCTCTTCCCGGGCACGCGCGCCGCGGACCTCATCGACCGCGTCGGCTCCGTGCTGGTGGCGGGGTACATGGTGTGGTGCGGGATCCGGACGATCCGGGAACAGCGGACCGGAAACAAAGAACAATTTCCGAAAGGAGAATCCCTTTTATGATCTATACCGACCTGACCAAAAAAGCCATGATCTTCAGCTTCCGCGCGCACGGCAGCGCGGTCGACAAGAGCGGCATCCCCTACGTCTTTCACCCGCATCACGTGGCGGAAAGCATGCCCGACGAGATCACCACCGCCGTCGCCCTCCTGCACGACGTGGTGGAGGACACGAAGTACACGTTCGACGATCTCCGCCGCGCCGGCTTCCCGGAAGAAGTCCTCGCACCCCTGCAGCTGCTCACGCACAAGAAAGGCGTCCCGTACCTGGATTACGTCAAAAACCTGTCCGCGGACCCGGTCGCGCGACGCGTCAAACTGGGCGACCTGGCGCACAACAGCGACCTCACCAGACTGAACAGCGTGACGGAAGAAGACCTGAAACGGATAGAAAAATATAAGCAGGCGCGGCAGATCCTGCTGGACGCGGAGAACGCGGAATAAAACGAACGGGCGGCCGGTGGCCGCCCGCTTTTTGCCTCAAATGCGGTAAATGTAATTCTCCTTCCGCGGCGCTCTCTCCGGCGCCGGCGCGGCCGGATACCCGAGGATCAGGTGGCCGATCCCTTCGTAATCGCCTTCGATCCCCAGTTCTTTCAGGATCGCCTTCCCCTCATCGCTCTCAAACTCCTGCTTCGCGCGATGGATCCAGCAGCTCCCCACGCCCAGCGCTGCCGCCGCATTCATCAGGTTCCCCATCACCAGGCTCCCGTCGTACACATACGTCGGCACCGCCTTATTCGCCAGCACGACCAGCACTTCCGGCGCCCCGTAGAACGGATCACCGTCCATCCCCATGATGGCGGCATTCATCTTCGAGAGCTTGTCCCGCACGGCGCGGTCCGTGACGGCGATGATGATGGGGGACTGCTTGCCCATGCCGGTGGCGGCAAAGGTGCCGGCGGCGAGGATCTGATTTAGGGTTTCTTCAGGGATAAGGTCCGGAAGGTAGGAGCGGCAGGAGCGGCGGGTGGTGAGGGTGGTAAGGGTGTCTTGCATGGTGGTACCTCCTGGGAATGCTTCTTTTGATTCTATTATCTCCGATGATGAGAAAATATGCAACAATTGAATTCCCCTTCCATCTATGATATTGTTGTACTGCGTATATTGAATTAAGTGAAATCACTTTGCCATAGTGACAGAAAAGAGTGATGATCAAAACAACCATCTATCGTAACAGGGGAGACAATGAATCAGGAAACGCTTACTGAACTGCGACAAGGCCTTGAGACCGCGTATATCGATAGTTCCGTTTCTTCGGCTACTATGTTCCAGCCGCAGTTTATTTCCAATGACTATCATGAAGGTAAAAAAGTTCTGTCTTCTATCGAAGAGGAATTACATTCCTGTGACAGCTTTAGGATCAGTGTTGCATTTATTACAATGAGCGGTATCGCCCCTTTGCTTCAGACGCTGTACGAGCTCGAGCAAGCTGGTATTTCTGGACAAATACTGACAACTAATTATCTTTCTTTTAGCGAACCAAAGGCTCTTCGCCTTTTGCATGAGCGCAAGAATCTTCAAATCAAAATGTATGATGTGGAGGCTGCAAGAGAAGGTTTCCACACCAAAGGATATATCTTCAAAAAAGATGAAATCTACCGGATCATAATCGGAAGTTCAAATATCACCAGTACAGCTCTTACCAGTAATAAAGAATGGAATACTAAGATTGTTTCTACTGAAAATGGCGAGATGGCAGAGCAGATTTTGGCTGAATTCCAGAAATTCTGGAAATCCGAATATGCTCTTGAGTTTGAAGATTTTATTGAACGGTATCAAACACAATATGAGATTGTCAAACATCAGCGAGAAGCTGCTATAGCAGATAATCCTATTTCTATCGCAAAATACCGTCTACAGCCTAACTCCATGCAAGTTGGATTCATTGCGAACCTTAAGAAGATTCTGAATCTAGGAGAAAAACGAGCACTCCTAATTAGCGCTACAGGTACCGGGAAAACCTTTGCTTCTGCTTTTGCAATGCGGGAACTTGGGTTTAAGCGTGTTTTGTTTTTGGTACACAGAAATCAGCTTGCCAGACAGGCAAAACTGTCTTATGAACGTGTGTTTAGCCATTCGGTAAGTACAGGGATTGTAGGCGCTGGCCATTATGACTATGATGCAGATTATGTGTTTGCGACCAGAGATACTTTGTGGCGTGAAGACCATCTTCATCATTATAAACCGGAGGACTTCGACTGTATCATTCTTGATGAAGCACATCATAGTTCTGCCGATACATACCAGCGGATTATGAGTTATTTTCGTCCTCGTTTGTGGCTTGGTATGACTGCAACACCAGACAAACGTGATGACCATATAGAAGGACGAAATATATATGAAATCTTCCATTACCAGATCGCCTACGAGATTCGTCTGCAGCAGGCTATGGAAGAAGATTTGTTGTGTCCTTTCCATTATTTTGGAATCAGCGACCTTTCCCTGATTGGTGACGAGAATAGTGCTAACAGAAAGCTATCCGTAGAAGATTTTTACCGACTAATTAGTGATGAACGTGTTAATCATATAGTTGAGAAAGCCACATACTTTGGCCATAGTGGAAATCGAGTAAAAGGACTGATTTTTTGTAGTCGAATTGCGGAAACAAAAGAACTGTCCAATAAATTTAACCATATCATCAATCCTGAAAACGGGAAGTTCTTCCGCACCATCGCCCTTAATGGGGATGCTTCGGAAGAAGCGCGTGCTGAAGCATTTGAACGTCTCGCAATGAATGAAGAAGATGCGGAGGAGGGGCGGCAACCTCTGGATTACATTTTTTCCGTTGAGATTCTTAATGAAGGTGTTGATATTGTTGAAGTTAATCAGGTGATCATGCTGCGTCCGACGGAATCTCCTATTGTTTTTATTCAGCAGTTAGGAAGAGGCCTGCGAAAGGCGGATGACAAAGAATATGTGATTGTTCTTGATTTTATCGGAAATTATGAAAAGAATTTCATGATCCCAGTTGCTCTATCCGGAGACCGAACCTACAACCCGGATACAATTCGCAAATATGTAATTAGCGGTAATAGCACCATTCCTGGTGCTTCCACCGTCCATTTTGATGCTGTTGCACGGGAAAAGATATTCCGATCCATCGACAAGATTCGTGGAATGAAATCCATTATTCGGGACAGCTATGTTTCCCTTAAGAATCGGCTGGGACGGATCCCTTATCTAATGGATTTTTATGAGAATGGAGAGATCGATCCTTTGGTGATTATTCGAGAATACAAGACCTACCAGGATTTTCTTCTGGCAGCTGAACCTGATTTGTATAAAGGGAAAATCAGTGATCTTGAAAGGCTTACACTGGATTACCTTTCCAAGACTGTTTTAAGCGGCGTGCGTCCATATGAATTGGAGATATTAAACCGTTTACTTACTTCAGACCATATATCACTTGACAAACTTTCTGAAGAGCTGAAAGATGCTTACCTTTCTTCCTTTGACCTGGCTTCACTAGAAAACGCAATCCAGGTTCTGGAAGGTCGATTCGTGAGCAAAGAAGAAGAATACCAGAAATATAAGCCCATTAGTATTCTAAACAATCCGCAGGACGGGTTTATCCGACGAATGAAGAGTTATGCTGATCGTCTGCAGCACGAGGAATTCTATCGACAGATTCATGATATTATCTCTGTGGGACTCACTCGCTATCATGACAAATATGGGTCTGTACAGAGAAAGGAAGGGCCATTTGTGCTATATGAGAAATACTCTCGCAGAGACGTGAGCCTTTTAATGAACTGCGGAAGGGATTTATCTTCCACTATGTATGGGATGAAGCGGATCGATGACGATGTCTTTATCTTTATCACCTATCATAAAATCGGCGCGGGGAGCGAAGATCTTCAATATGCTGAAGGAAAACCAGATTACGCAGATGCCTTTTCTGACAACATGACGTTCCGCTGGGATTCTCAAATTGGGAGAGGACCTGAAAGCAGTTATATGCAAGATGTTATAAGCGCGACAAGAAAGCATCTTTTGGTTAAAAAAAGTGATGCGGAAACCAGCTTTTATTACATGGGCACTTTCGACGTTATTGAAACACGAGGTGACAAAAAACTAGATAATAGCGGGAGATTACGCGATATTACAAAGGTTACTATGAGAATGCATCATGGGGTCCGTGAGGACTTGTTAAAGTATCTGGAGAGCAATTTAATGGAGGAAGTGGTATGAAAACAATCAAGGTTGTTGCGGCCATTATCCAGTCATTCGGTAAGGATGGAGAGTCACTTGTTTTTGCAACACAGCGCGGATATGGAGAGTATAAAGACTGGTGGGAATTCCCTGGTGGAAAAATAGAAACCGGTGAAACGCCAGAAGAAGCATTGGTTCGCGAAATCCAAGAAGAACTGGCGGTTATTATTACAGTTGACAGGTACCTTACCACCGTTGAATACGACTATCCTGCATTTCATTTATCTATGGATTGCTTTTGGTGCAGTTTGACCGAAGGACATCTGACACTTCTGGAACACGAGGCTGCAAAATGGCTTCCTTTAAGCGACTTACGACAGGTGGATTGGTTGCCGGCAGATTTGATAGTCATTGATGCAGTCGAGAACGAACTTCAGAAGGGGAGAAGCCAAGAAATAGGTTTTGAAGGTGGGATATGAGTTTATTACACAAAGTACTAAAAAAAAATAATCCTGCAAGGTCTTACGACCCCTCCCTCCTCCGCCCCGTCATCCTCTCCAGCATCTGCACCGGAGAAAAAACCGCCGGCTTCCAGGAGATCTCGACAGGGAAATTCCGGGAAGTGATGCTGGTCAAAAATGATGCGGATATCCAGAGATTCCGGGAACAGTACGGAATCGAGGGAGAGATCAAAACCATATATTGACACATCAAACAGGGCGGCCAGTGGCCGCCCCTGCTCGTTATTATACCTATATTCTTTCTATTTCACCGTCAGCGTCGCCGGCTTCGAATACACCGTGTTTCCCGCAGCATCCTTCACCCTACAGCGGTACTGGTACCCGTTCCGCTTGGCTTCTGCGGAGACTTTGAGGGTCGCCGTGTTGTAGCCCTGGGTGGCGCTGGTGCAGTTGCTCCAGCTGTCGGAGGAGGATTTCCGCCACTGCCACAGATAACTCTTGGCGTTGGTCGCGCTGACCTTAAACGTGGCGGTCTTGCCCGCGGTCACACTGACGGAGGAAGGATTCGAAGTGATCCCCAGGACCTTCAGCGTGACGGTCTTCGTGTACACCGTGTTGCCGGCGGAGTCTTTGATGCGGCAGCGGTACTGGTAGCCGTTGCGGTACGTCTTGGCGGCCACTTTGAGCGTGGCAGTGTTGTAGCCCGTGGTCGCGCTGGTGCAGTCGTGCCATTCGTCGGAGGAGGAGGTGCGGAACTGCCACTGGTAGGTCTTGCTCTTGCCGGTCGCCACGACCTTAAAGGTGGCGGTCTTGCCCGCGGTGGTGCTTACGGAGGTGGGCTGGGTCTTGATGCCCAGGACGTATAAGTAAGCGGCTTTGGAATAACTGGCCTGGCCCGAGGCGTTCTTCACGCGGCAGCGGTACTGGTAGCCGTTGCGGGCGGTGGTGGCGGAGACCTGCAGGGTGGCTTTGTTGTAGCCGGTGGTGGCGCTGGTGCAGTTCGTCCAGCTGTCGGAGGAGGACTTGCGCCACTGCCACTGGTAGGTCAGGCTCTCGCCCATGGCGGATACGGTGAATTTCGCCGTGGTGCCTGCTTTTACGACCTTCTGCTTGGGCTGGGTCTTGATGATGGGCTTCACGGGGGTATCTTTAATGACAGTGTCCTTGTCGCAGTAGAGCCAATACGGATCGGTCTCCCCGGGGGCAGTATACTTCCAGGACCAATAGTCGCCGTACTCCTGAAAGTCCCCGTCCCACCAGGTTTGGAGGAGTTTCGGGCAGCCGTAGAGGTTCAGTGATATCAAATTGGCGTTCTGACAGTCAAGGGTGTTCAGTTTGGGGCAGATGGCGACGGTCAGGGAGGTCAGCGGGTTATCGTAGCAGTTGAGATATTCCAGGGCCGGGAAGCCGCTGACGTTGATCGAGGTCAGCTGGTTGCTGCTGCAGTAGAGGTCTTTCAGAGCGTCGCAGCCGCTGACGTCCAGGGTCGTCAGTTCGTTGCCGTAGCAGTTCAGCCCTGTCAGGGCGGTCAAACCGGTTGCTTCCAGGTGCGTCAGCCGGTTGTTGGCGCAGTTGATGTAATTAATCTTTTTACAGCTGGTCGGTTCCAGAGAGGGCAGGATGTTGAAATAGCAGTACAGTTCCAAGAGGTTGGGGCAGGCGCTCAAACTAAGCGCCGTCAGCCGGTTGTCGCTGCAGCGGAGGTATTCCAGGTCGGCGCATCCTTCGATGTTCAGCATAATCATGTTGTTGGCGTTGCAGTTCAGGTCCTTCAGGAGCCCGCACTTGCTGACGTCCAGGGAGGATATCTCGTTGTGAGCGCAGTTCAGGGTTTCCAGTTTGGTGTTTTTCGTCAGGTTGAGCGTCGACAGGCCATTGAAACTGCAGTTCAGGTACGTGAGTTTCGGGCAGGCGGTCAGGGTGAGCGACGAGATCACGTTTTCTTCGCAGGACAACAGCGCCAGTTTGGTGTTTTTCGTCACGTTGAGCGACATCAGCCGGTTGTTGCCGCAGGCCAGGTTGACCAGATTCGTGTTGCTGGTCACGCTCAGGGAAGCCAGCCGGTTGTTGCTGCAGTACAGGGTCGTCAGCGCGGTGCACTGCGACACGTCGAGCGATGACAGGTCGTTCGAGTTGCAGTACAGTTCCCGGAGCGACGTGAAGTATTCGACACCTTTCAGGGAGGAGATCTCCTTGCTCATCACATTGATGTTCGTCACGGCATCGATCTCCGCCTGGCTGAGGGTCCCGTTCCCGTTCGTGTCGAATTTTTCCGACACATAGGCGCGGAACGTGGCGTCCGGGAAGTTGGTGCTGTTGATGGTGACGCTGGCCGCGTGTACTTTTCCGGGGAGGGAAAGGGCGAGGGCGGCGAGAGCCAGGAGGAGGACGGTCAGGGTGTTTCGCACGGTCGGTTTCATGGCTTTTCCTTTCTTGGGTGGGACAGGGGGACGGTTCTTTCCGTCCCGTTTTGAGCGGGCGGCGGGGGCCGCTCCTGCGTTATTTCACAGTCAGGGTCGCCGCTTTCGAATACACTGTATTCCCTGCGGAATCCTTTACGACGCAGCGGTACTGGTAGCCGTTCCGGTACGTCTTGGCGGCTACTTTGAGCGTGGCGGTGTTGTAGCCCGTGGTGGCACTGGTGCAGTTCTTCCAACTGTCGGAGGAGGAAGTGCGGAACTGCCACTGATAGGTTTTGGCGTTGGTGGCTGCGACTTTGAAGGTCGCGGTCTTGCCTGCAGCCACGCTGGCGGAGGAAGGCTGCGTCTTGATCCCCAGCACTTTCAGGGTGACGGTATTGGAAGTCACCGAATGGCTTGCGGAATCTTTTACCACGCAGCGGTACTGATAGCCGTTCCGGTACGTCTTGGCGGCCACTTTGAGCGTGGCGGTGTTGTAGCCCGTGGTCGCGCTGGTGCAGTTCTTCCAGCTGTCGGAGGAGGAAGTGCGGTACTGCCACTGATAGGTCTTGCCCTTGCCGGTCGCCTCGACTTTAAAGGTTACCGTCTTGCCGGCCGTCGTACTGACGGATTTCGGCTGTGTCTTGATGCCCAGAACGTTGAGAGTGGCCACTTTCGAATAGACGGACTTTCCGGAGGAAGCGGTGACCTTGCAGCGGTACTGATAGCCGTGGCGGGCGGTGGTGGCGGAAACTTTCAGAGTGGCGGTGTTGTAGCCCGCGGTCGCGCTGGTGCAGTTCTTCCAGCTGTCGGAGGAATTCTTGCGCCACTGCCACTGATACTTTAATCCCGCTCCGTATGCCGTCACCGTGAATTTGGCCGTGTTGCCGGCGACGGCGTTTTTGCTCTTCGGATGGGTCGCGATGACGGGCGTCTCCCCGGGGTTGACGGTCACGGTATCATCGCAGGAGATGCAGTAATATCCGCCCTCATCCGCGGGATAATAGGTCCATTCCTGCATATCATCGAAGTCAATATGCTGTCCTGCATAATAGGTTATGATCAGGCGCGGACAGCCGGTGAGGTTCAGGGAAGTAAGGTTGTTTACGTAGCAGAACACACTGTTCAGCGCGGTGCAGTCGCTGATCTTGAGCGTCTTCAGACTGTTATTATAGCAGTACACACCTTGCAGGGCCTTAAACCCGCTCACGTTCAGCGAGGTCAGTTTATTGTTGTCGCAGTACAATAATTCCAGGGCGGTGCAGCCGCTGAGTTTCAGGGAGGTCAGTTTGTTCTCCGAACACGCCAGATATTTCAGTTCGGGGCAGCTGCTCAGGTCCAGGCCGGTCAGCCGGTTTTTATCACAGCACAGCTGCTTCAGGATCGGACTGCCGCTCAGGTCGAGCGAGGTGATTTTGTTGGAATAGCACTGCAGATATTCCAGGACGGAGAACCCGCTCACGTTTAAGGACGTCAGCTGATTGTCCGCGCAGTAAAGGGCTTCCAGTTCGGTGCATCCGCTGATGTTCAGGGTGGTCATGCCGTTGTCCGAACAGTCCAGGTTCCACAGCGCGGGGCAGTAGCTGGCATTCAGGCTCGACAGTTGGTTTTCCTCGCAGAACAGCTGCTCCAGCTTCGAGCATCCGCTCAGGTTGAGCGAAGTCAGTTCGTTGTCGACGCAGTACAGATAGACCAGCTCGGAAAGGCCTTTCACGGTCAGGGACGTCAGCTGATTATAACTGCAGTCCAGATATTTCAGGGAGGTGCATTTGCTGACGTCCAGCGAGGTCAGGGCGTTTCCGGTGCAGTCCAGATCCGTCATCGCGGTGAAGTAGGCGATCCCTTTCAGGGATCCGATCGACATGTTCGAGACGTCGATGGAGACGACGTCTGCGATCTCGGTCTGGCTGAGGGAGCCGTTCCCGTTCGTGTCACAGTAGTTGCTCACATATTCCCGGAAGATGGTGTCCGGGAAGTTGGTGCTGCTGACGGCGATGCCGCCCGCCGCGTACGCTTTTCCGGGGAGGGAAAGGGCGAGGGCGAAGAGCACCAGAAGGAGGACGGTCAGGGTGTTGCGCATGGTCGTTTTCATGGCTTTTCCTTTCTTCACTCAGAACGATGACAGATATGGGCTAAAAAGATGGGAACGGACATTTTCGCAATTATATTATAGCGTATCGGGCGGGAAAAAACAATAAAAATAAAAAAAGCGGGACGGAAAGAACCGTCCCCGTGTCCCGAAAAAGCGGACGGCCGGCGGCCGCCCCTGCGGGTTATTCAACGTTCGATTTTCCGAGCAACACTGACGAGATCAGCGCGGTCAGCGGGATCGCCAGGATCATTCCGATGCTGCTCGCGATGCCGCTGATTACCTCCACCGCCGCGTATGCGGAACTCAGCAGCTGGTATTTGCCCAGGCCGAGTGAGAACAGGTAGATGATCAGCGTGAAGCCGCTGCCCAGGAAGGCGAGGATCAGGGTGTTGGTCATGGTGCCGACCATGTCGCGGCCGATGTTCATGCCGGAGCGGAAGAGGTCGCGGCGGCTGAGGGCGGGGTTCGCAGCGTGCACTTCCTCCAGGGCGGAGGAGATGCTCATGGCGACGTCCATGACGGCGCCGAGGGCGCTGATGATGATGCCGCCCACCAGGAGGCCGGAGAGGCCGATGGGGACGCCGGTCTGGCGGAGCTGCAGCAGCGGCTCCACCTCCGCGGTGCGGTAGCCGTTGATGCGGGCCAGCCCCTGCGCCAGCAGGCCGAAGCCCATGGCGAACGCCGTGCCCGCCAGCGTGCCCAGCATCGCGCACACGCTCTTGCGGTGCAGGCCGCCCAGGACAGTAAAACTGAACACCGCGATGAACGCGCAGGTGAGGAAGACCGTGGGAAGCGTAGGCGCGCCTTTGAGGAGCAGCGGGATCAGCAGCAGGAAGAGGCACAGGACGGTGAAGACCAGGCCCACCAGCGATTTGGCGCCGCGTTTGCCGCCCACCAGGATCGTGACCAGGAAAAACAGGCCCACGGCGATCAGCAGGGCCGGGATGCGGTTGTATTCGAACACGGTGGCGCGCACGTCGCCGGAGGCGTAGGTGGAGATGGTGAGGACGACGCCGTCGCCCTTCTGAAGCGGCACGCCGTAGAGCGGGCCGGCGTAGTTGTAGGCCAGCAGGGTCTTGCCCTTGTACTGGCCGCTGAGGACCTCCGCGGTCAGCATCTGCTCGCCGCGGTACATGCCTTCGGCGACGTCGTCCGCCGCGGTGGTGTCCGTGAGGATCTCCACGACGCGGGCTTTTTCATACTCGACGTAATCCTCTGCCTGTATGGTTTCCGAACTGTCCGGGGCGAGGACGGTAAGGCGGATGACGACAAAAAGGGCGGCCGCGAGGACGAGCAGGAGGAGGGAGAATTTTTCACGGCGGAGCCAGTCCGCCAGGCGGCCGGATTTCATGGGTTTGAGCCTCGATTCGTGTGGGATGATAAGGCAAGAATAACAAGATTTGAGGGGGAAGTCAAGGGCGGCCCCCGGCCTGCCGGAGGGGCGGTCACCGGCCGCCCGGAGACGCGACAGGCACAAACGAAGATGTAAAGGAAATCGCTTAAAATACTTCATTATCATTAGGTAAAAAACTTTCGTTTTCCGGGCGTTTTCTGCTATACTGTAGGATGAGTTTTTGCGGACTGCGCGCAAAGCGCGAATAAGAAAAACGGGAGGAAAAACATGAAACAAGTCTTCAGGAAAGTCCTGTCGGCCGTTCTGGTTTTCGCCATGATCTTCTGCCTGCTTCCGGCGGGTAAGGTCAGCGCGGAAGAGAACGGATCCGTCTGGACTGAGGTGACGGACATCGCGGCCGCGGCGGCCTCGGAGAAGTCCATCGCCATCACGATGACCAAAGGAAGCACCACTTATGCGCTTCCGACGGCAGATGCGACCAACGCCGGCCCCGCTGCCAAGGTGGGAACCATCGGCGCGGACGGCAAGCTGACGCTGGATGATGTGGAAAGCGCCTACGGCTGGACCATCACCGCAGTTGACGGAGGCTATACCATCGGGAACGCTTCCGGCAAGTATCTGAATGTGATCAACAATAACAACGGCGTTCGTGTCAACGGAACTTCTGCCGTCTGGTCGATCACTAACGGATATCTGACAGCTCAGGACACTGCGACACCGCCAAACACCCGGTATCTCGGCGTGTACGATGGTACCCCCAACTGGCGCTGCTATACCTCGATCAACAGCAACATCCAGGGCCAGACCCTGAAGTTCTGGGAGATCGATACGGCTGGGGGCGAGACCCCTTCCACCGTTGCCACCCCTACCGCCTCCCCGGCTCCCGGCGAAGTGGTTTCCGGCACGGTCGTCACCTTCTCCTGCGCTACTGACGGCGCAGTCATTTCCTACAGCACGGATGACGGCGCGACCTGGACCGAGGGCACCAGCTTCACCGTAACGGAAGCGGTCACCCTGAAGGTCAAGGCCGTGAAGGACGGCGAGGAAAGCACCGTCGCGACCTTTGCGTATACGATCAAATCCGAAGAGCCGGCCGGGACCGAGTTTGTCAAACTGACGGAAGCCCCTCAGGACGGCGACACGGTCGTGATCTATTATCCGGCCGACTCCAAGGTCATGAGCACCACGGATTTCTTCTACAACAACAAGAAGCATGAACTGGTCGCCTTATCCGCCACCGTTGCGGATGACAAGATGACCGTTACCGACGAAGCTGTCGCCATCCTCGACGTAACGGTGGATGAAAACGGCAAATACACCTTCGTCAACCAGGACGGCAAGTACCTGGAGATCGACGGCACGAACGTCCAGTTTGTGGACACCGCTACAGCCAACACCCTGTTCGTTCTGGAAGAAGCGACCAACGGCTGGTATGTCAGATGTGATACTGCTGTTTACAGCGGCAACGCCCAGTATATGGAGTATTACAGCAACTACTTCACCGTCTACAAGATGGGCACGAACACTGCCATCTACACCTTCCAGTTCTTTGGCAAGGAAGAAGTTCCTGCCCATACCGGGCTGGTCACGGATCTGGCGCAGCTGACTGACGGCGCGAGCGTCGTGATCTTCAACCCCGCCCACATGAAGGCCCTGAGCCAGACGATGTCCGGCTACTACATGGCCGGTATTGACGTCACCATCACGGACGGCGTCCTTGCGGGCTATGGCGACACCGAAAAGTTCACCGTCATCATCAATGACGACGGCTCTTACAGTTTCGCGGACGCTTCGGGCCAGAAGCTCGGCATGCAGGACAGCTACACCAGCACCACCATGGGCGCCCCTAATGACAAATGGGCCGTGACTGCTGCCAACACTGCGGACTGCTTCTACTTCCAGAACACCGTGCGCGGCAACTATCTGGAATGGTACAACAGCAAGAACAACTGGAGCACTTATACCACGATCTCCGACGAGACCCTCTTCGCGCAGCAGATTTATGTGGTGCCTGCTGATGCACCTCAGCCTCCTGTTACCGTCGCCACTCCTACTGCCTCCCCCGAGCCCGGCGAAGTGGTTTCCGGCACGGTCGTCACCTTCTCCTGCGCAACTGACGGCGCGGTCATCTCCTACAGCACGGATGACGGCGCGACCTGGACCGAAGGCACCAGCTTCACCGTAACGGAAGCGGTCACCCTGAAAGTCAAGGCCGTGAAGGACGGCGTGGAAAGCACCGTCGCGACCTTCGCGTATACGATCAAATCCGAAGAGCCGGCCGGGACCGAATTCGTCAAACTGACGGAAGCCCCTCAGGACGGCGATACGGTCGTGATCTATTACCCGGCCGACTCCAAGGTCATGAGCACCACGGATTTCTTCTACAACAACAAGAAGCATGAACTGGTCGCCTTATCCG
>JAFZRY010000019.1 GCA_017619615.1 Lachnospiraceae bacterium
GCGGCGTTCCAGGCTTCGGACTGCTTGGTGGAGAGGAGGGAGGAGGAGATCTTTTCCTTCACGGCGTCCAGGGCGACGGGGCCTTCGGCTTCATCGCTTTCGTAGCGGATGATGTAGTAGCCGTAGCTGGTTCCCTTGACCTTGCCGGAATGATCGCCGGGCTTTTCAAGCGCCATGGCGGCTTCCACAAAGGCGGAGTCGAAGCCGGTCATATCGGCGGCCACGGCGTAGCCCTTTTCGTTGTTCTTCATGCCGGGATCCTGGTTCTTCTCGTCCATGATGGCCTGCCAGTCCGCGCCTTCGGCGTCCAGGGAGGCCAGGATCGCGTCCACTTCCTCGTCCAGGTTGGCGAAGGCCTTGTCCCGGGCGGCGGTCAGTTCGCTGTTGGCGCTTAACAGGGCGGCGTCGGCTTCGTCCAGTTCCTTCTGGGCGGCGTCGAGATCGGCCTGGGCCTGGTCTTTGGCGGCTTTGACCTCATCGGTATCGGTATTGGTATCGCCTTCGAGGTCCTCCAGCGTTTTCTCGGCGGCGTCGATCTTGGCCTGCGCGGCGGTCATCGCGGTGTTGGCGTCGGTCACCTTCTGGTTTGCTTCGTTGATGGCGGCTTGGTCCTCGTCCCTGAACTTGGTCAGGATCTGCTTCACGCGGCGGACGCCGGCGGGCGTGTAGTACAGGGTGGAGCCGTTGTTCGCGGCGGAGGCCCAGGAACCGGCTTTGCCTTCATAGGAGGTCTTGTCGGCTTCAACTTTGCTGTCGTATTCGGCCTGGATCTCTTCATCCGTCACAGCGACGTCCTTCACGGCATATTCGCGCAGCTTGCTGTCCAGCTTGGACTTGGTGCCGCTTTCGATATAGCCTTCGAGGGTGTAGCCGGCTTTTTCAGCCATCTTTTTGGCTGCTTCGGCGAGGGCCGCTTCGTCCATTTCGTCAGCGCCCTCAACATAGTTCTTCGCGCTTTCGATGATGCTGTCGAGGCTGCTCTGGGCCGTGGTTTTGACTTCTTCCAGTTCTTCGTCCGTCAGCGTCAGGTTGAGTTCCTTCGCCTTGGCGGTCAGGGCCAGGTCTTCCTTCAGCGCGGAAACCGCGGACTCCTGCGCGCGGGCGATGTTTTCCGGGTCGGTCACGTCGTAGGAATAGCCGTACATATAGTACATGGTGTATGTGTTGTACAGTTCTTCTTCGGTCTTTGCCTTGACTTCCTTCTTGGTGATTACCTGGTCACCCATGCGGATGATCTCCTGGGCATTATCCACTGCTTCGTCTTTCACGACCAGGGCGCAGCTGCTCAGCAGCAGGACCATGGCCATCATCACGGCAAGTAAAGCTTTTTTACGCATTGGGAATCTCTCCGTTCATTACAGTAATTGGGAACACTTCCGATATTATAGCAAAGCAGGGAATGAGGCGCAAGTAAAATTCTGCAAAAAAAGCCGGGCCCGAAGGCCCGGCAGAAAGCGGCGAACGGAGATCAGGCGGCGGGCGCCTCGAGGGACTCGGGCGCTTCGCCGGTCTTTTCCATATACAGGACAAGGCTCATGCCGACGTCGAACGTTACGGCCATCATGCCGTCCTGGAGCATTTCAGCCTTGATGGACAGGGACATGCTTCCGGCGGAGACGGAGAATGAAAGCGCTCCGTCCGCATATTCCAGGGTCAGCGTCTTGCTTCCGAAGGCGGTCGTAATGCTGGAGTCGCCGGTGAATACCAGCGCGCCGTCCTTCAGGACAACGCCGGGCATTTCCTGTCCGACCAGGGACGCGTCGATGACCATGCCGCTTACGCCGGCATACTTCGGGGTCCAGACGCCGTTGAAATCTTCAACGGCAGCTTCGGGGTTCACTTCGGCGACCGCGACGCCCACGGAAGGCGCGGCGCCTGTGCCGGCTGCGGCAGCTTCTCCGGGAGCTTCCTGTGTAAACAGGAGCTGCGAGCTGTCTCCCATGTCGAGGACCAGCTTTCCGTCAGCAAAGGTAAACGGCGCGTCTGAGCCGTCGATGGTAACGGTGACGGTGGCGCCGTCCTGGGTCCAGGTGCCGGTGTATTCTTCTTTTTCGTCTGACGTTATTGAGACGGAAGCAGCGGTGCCGTCGTCACTGAGGGTGATCGTCCAGGACATACCGATCGCGGACGGGTTTACGGACACGCCGTCATCAATCGCTTCGGTCAGGTACCAGGTGCCCGCGGCGCTGTCTTCCGCCATGGCGGGGATCAGCATGCAGGCCATGCAAAGGACGAGGAGCAGGGAAATCAGTTTCTTCATGTCAGGTTTTCTCCTTTTCTTTTCTGTCTTCTTCATATTCTTTCAGCGCGTCCTCTGCGCGCGGAAATTCATCAGTAACCGACGATCAGGCCGTTCCGTTCGGCATAGAAGCTGTCGAGGCCGCGGGCGGGCTGGACCAGCACCTCGATGCCGGCAAAGGCGGCTTCCAGCGCGGCTTTCAGGGACAGGGCGTCTTTTTCGTTCTGGCAGTGGCTGATTACGATCTGTTTTCCGGCCAGGCCGACCTTCCGGATTTCCTCCACGAGGAAGCGGACCATGCTTTTGCTGCCGCGGGCCTTGCCGCGGATGGCAATCTCGCCCTTCTCGTCCCCGACGCCGACGCCCCAGAAGCCCAGGTGCCCGGCGATGAAGCCGATCAGGCGGCTGACCCGCCCGGACTTGATCAGGTTATGGTAGGACGACAGCGCGAAGATGGTGTGGATCTTTTCGGCGGCTTCGTTCAGGGCCTTTTCGATCTCCTTCAGGCCTTTGCCTTCCAGGATCAGGTCCCGCGCGCGCCAGATGAGCATCGCCTCTTCGGGGCCGGTGGACTTGGTGTCGATGATGGCGATCTCCTTGTCCGGCTCGTCCTCCAGCAGCATGTTCCGCCCGGTGCAGGCGCTGTTATAGCAGCCGGAGAGGGCGGAGGAGATTGTGAAGGCGATCACCGGGCCGGGCGCGGAAAACTGCTCCCGCCAGGCTTCCGGCGAGGGGCAGGCGGTCTGGGCCATCTCCGCGTGGGTCTCGTTCGCCTCGAGCATTTCCGCGATGGGCATCCGCTCGTCGTCAATATATTCTTTTCCGCCGATCCGGATGGAGAAGGGGATCGTGGTGAAATCCGCCTGGCCGGCTCCGCCGTCAAGCGTATACAGATCACAGGCTGTGTCGGCAACCAGGTGCCAGGCCATGGGATCATCTCCTTTGCCCGGCCTGAATGGCGGCGGCCGGATTAACAATCATTATACACTTTCCGCGGGCGGTTCCGCAA
>JAFZRY010000020.1 GCA_017619615.1 Lachnospiraceae bacterium
TCCCATTCGGGTCGTTTGTCTTTTATAAGACAATTGGGGGAATTCCCGAGTGGCCAAAGGGGGCAGACTGTAAATCTGTTAGCAGTGCTTTCGGTGGTTCGAATCCACCTTCCCCCACTGCAAGAGCCTGCATAAGGGATCATAGCTCAGCTGGGAGAGCACTTGCCTTACAAGCAAGGGGTCACAGGTTCGAGCCCTGTTGGTCCCAGAGAGGGCTCTTATTATTTTATATAAAATGTTTATGCCAACGTGGCTCAACGGCAGAGCAGCTGATTTGTAATCAGCAGGTTGCCGGTTCGAATCCGGCCGTTGGCTCTTTTTATATGGCAAGGGCGGGTGTTTGCGGCACCCGCCCCGTTTTGTTGTGTTGATCTGCAGGTTGGCGCGGACGCTATTCCGCGACTGACAACTCCTGTTTTCTGCTGTCGTAGTGATAGATGTTGTCAGAAAGGATTTCCGCTTCCTTCACCACGTTCTGATTGATCTCCCGCACCATCCGGCGGAGGGCGGTGCTGTCCGTGCCGGTACTTTCGGGCACCATGATGCATTCGTTGACCGAGGAGGGCAGGATGAAGAAATCACCGCCGGCGATCTCGGTCAGTTCGTCCAGGACGCCCGGGTAGAAGAGGGCGGCGGCGGAATCCCAGGTGCTGCGCGTGATCACGTACAGGGGGACCTCCTCCGGGGGAAGATCCGCGTCCGGGCCGCAGTTTTCCTTCAGGATGTCGCGGATCGGACGGATGACCGCCGGCATGAGGGCGGCGCTGTTCCGGAAGGCCTGCTCAAAAAGCTGCGCTTCGGTCAGACCCCATTGCTCCAGCATGTCATGGCTGATCAGGATACTGGCCTTGCTGCCGTCCGTTTCGCCCAGATAGGCGTGGCAGGTGACGGCGAGGTCCAGCACTTTCCGGTGCGGCGCGCGGCCCAGCAGTTCTTCGTTTCCCTTTGTACCGCAGACGCGGACGAACAGGCGGGAGGCGATCCGGCCGTAGGAAAGCAGCTTTTCGCACAGTTCCCCGTATTGCGAGGGGAAGGAGATCTGGCGGATCATGTTCCCGATCTCCTGCAGGATGTCCTCCGGGTCCCGTCCGTTCAGGTAATCCCGATAGAACAGGTCCAGCCGGATGGCCGGTGTGAACTGCTCCTGGTCCTTCCGGACGACGAGGCCCGTATAGGACTGATTGATCTTCCGGACGCGGGGGAGGGTGACTTCGCTGCCGGCGTATTCGGCCGGGAGATAGTCCAGGATCTGATGCGCGACAATATCGGCGAATTCTTCAAAACTCAGCATGGCGTTCTCCTTTTGCGGCGGGGCAGCAGCAGGAAGAGCCCGCCCAGACCTGCGAGAAAGACGGCGGCGTACAGGCCAAGGGAGACGGTGTCGCCCATGGGCGGGACGGGTGTCACGGGGGGCGTTACCGGCGTCACGGGCGTGACCGGTTCCGCAGTCTTTTTGTAAACGTAAATGACTTCCTGAACACCGGCGGCAACGGTCCCTTCCCGCGGGGCGGAGCCTTCCCCCATCCGGACGAATTCATAGCTCTGAATGGTCTTCTGAACGGTCCGGTAAGCAGTACCGACCGGAACGTCCTGCAGGACGACGGTCCGTCCGATCAGGACAGCGCCATCTTCATCCACATAGATCACGGTGACGGTCCCGGTCAGGACGGTAGGAACTTCCACCTCGACCGGCGGCGGGACGATGGGGTCCTCGGGCCGGCCCGGGGTCCGGCCTTCCGAGGAGAGCACGTTCAGGACGCTGCCGCGCTGCGCGTCAGCTTCGGTGACGGTATAGGAGACCGTCTTTTCCCACTCGCCGCCGACAGGGAGGTCCACGGTTTCCGTAAGACCGACCAGATCGTCCCGGACGGTGATCGTCAGAGGCTGGTTGCCGGTGTTTTGCAGGGTGAGCCGGTAGCGGACCGTCTCACCGGGGACGAAAGCGATGCCGTTCGCGGGCGAATTGAGCACCTGTTTGTCCTGAAGATAACCGGGATCGTACGTCATGACGGGGACCGTTTCCGGATCCTCGGCCCGGAGAGTGGCCCCGGGGGCGGTCGGATCTTCCGCTTCGGCAACGGCAATATTGTCGTAAGTGTCCTGCTGCGCATCTTCTTCCGTGACCGTGTGCGAAGTGAAGAATTCCCGGGAATCGCCTGATGCGAGGAAAGGAATCACTTCGTTCAGACCGGTCCGGGCGTCTGTGACACGCACTGCGTGCAGGTCCGTTTCCCCCGTGTTCGTGACGGTGATCCGGTAGTTGACAGTCTCGCCCGGGATATAGGCGATGCCGTTGGCGGGCGAGGAGATCTCGTCTTTGACGATTACTAACGATGAGACGGGAGCGGGCCGGTAGGTCACGGTCTGGGCCGCGTCACGGAGCGATTTGTGCTCCGCGAGCAGCGTATCCGTCTCCGTGTCCCGCAGTTCCTCAAAGACCACGAGGCTCCGATCCGCGTACGGCGAGGCATCGAACGGAATCTCCACGGTCTCTCGGCAGAGAGGGGAGGGGGCGGTGAAGGTCTTGTCGACCCGGATGCCGGGGACCGGCGTGCCTGTTCCGTCGCCGTTTTTCACGGCCAGGGTGGCGGTCAGGCGGTATTCCCGGCCCGGGACCAGTCCGCTGCAGGTGACTTCGTCCCGGATCACGGCGTCCGGGCGGGCGATGCCTTCATGCGTGCCGGACACGGCGTCCGTGGCTTCCGTCACGATCCCGGCTTCGCGGTTGAAGACGGTGCCGAAGGAGTGATACTGGCTGCCGTACCAGATGCGGAGTTCGTCGTAGCGGAACATGAAGTATTTCTCGTTGGCGGGGGAGCGGAGCTCCTCGAGTTCGTAGGTGCCGCAGGGCAGCGCGAAATCCGCGTCGCTCACAGGCGCGTCGCCGAACCAGGTGCCCCACGTCCAGGCCTCCTGTTCGGTCAGTTCGTCGATCACGGACTGCGGGATGACAGCGGCGTCGGCGTACGGCTCCAGCAGGGCATCGATGCCGTTGGTGCGGTTCGAATGTGGGTTGTAGAGCTGGTCCGTGCCGTAGAACGCGTTCGGATTCAGGAAGAGGTAATGGCTCTCGCCGGTCTCCTGCAGCGTGAGGCGGAACAGGAGACAGGGCAGGTGCTGCTGGGTGGATTCGACCTTCTTTTCGAAGTAGAAGCCGCCGCGGAGGACTTTGTTGTCAAAATGCAGCAGGTCCGGCGTGTAAGCGGGCTGCCCGTCTTCGGCGGTGACGGCGCGGAAGGTTTTTTCCTCACGGTCGGTGAACAGGTAATAATCGTTGGCGTAGAGCTGGCCGAAACGATCACCGCCGGAACCGTACTTTTCCATATCGGTGAGTTCGTCGATGAGGTCGCCGGACTTGACCGGGGAGGTGACGGGCAGTTCGGCGAGGCCGTATGTGCCGTAGGGCAGAAGATAAGGCAGATCGATGACGCCTTCCGCGTCGGAGAGGAGGATGTCGATGACCTGGCCGGGGCCGAACAGCTTGTCCGGGCCTTTCACATAGACCGGGCCGGCGGAACGATTGATCAGGGCGAAGCGAATGCCGGAAAGATCGCCGGCGCCCTGCGCCCGGTTGGTCCCCAGATCGAGGTCGTATTTAAACAGCTGCGGGGGCTCAAGGATAGCGGGAGCATTCTCAAAGACCTCCCCGTCCGGGCCGCAGGCTTCGACAATACGGCCTTCTTCCGCAAGGGTCACGGTAAAGTGTGTGTCCTGCCAGAGGTAGGAGCTGTTGGCCATTTTGTGCGTGCCGCGGATCAGTTCCCGGCCGATGAGGGCGGTGTCGTCGAGCCGGAGTTCCGTCACTTCATAGGTCCCCAGGGCCAGGAAACAAGGGGAAGAGGCGGCTTTGCCGGTTTCGTCCGCGGTCAGGATCAGGGCGACGGCGCCGGACGGGACCTGCGTGCCGTCGGGCAGGGGAACGGGGGCTTCCGAGCGGTTGATCACGGCGAAGCGGATGCCCGCGAAAGAAGTGTCGCCCTGCGGGACCGCGCCGGTGTACGCATCGCGTTTCGTAACGGAGATGCCGCCGCGCAGGAAAATGTTTTCGGCGGTAACAGTAACGTTTTCATGAGCCTTGTCCAGAATCACGGGGTTCGGCGCGATCGTCCCGGGCCGGAAGTGCGCAGCCTGCCCGTCCGTCAGTTCCTCGGTCACGGTATAGCCGTCGACGTCGGAGAAGGGGACGTCCGCGAAGACCGCGCGGCCGTCTTCCCCGGTCACGGCGCTCATGTCCACGGTTTCGCCCAGGAGAGAGCGGCCGGTCAGGCGGAAAAGGAAACCCGCCGGGGAAAGCCCGGGCTCCGGGGCGCCGTCCGCCGCGGTCACGCGCTTGATTACGGTCACGGAGCCGCGCTGTACGGTATTGACGATCGTGCCTAGATCATAGGTCACGCCGGCATCGCCGGTGATCGTGAGAGTAAGACCCGGAGCGGCGAAGGTTTCATCGGGCCAATAGCCGGCGGGGACATAGGTTTCCGTCAGGGCGGCTTCGGTGCCGCTTGGGATGTCCGTCCAGAGGATCTCACCGCGGTCATCAGTGGCCTTCTCGTGGTCCTGTCCGTCATAGCGGAGGTTGAAGCGGACGCCGGGGATCGGCGCGCCGGCGTCGTCCGTCTTCTTCAGGCAGGCGCTGACGAGGGAATGATTGGTGATCACGCCCAGGTCATAGGTAAAGGCGTCGTCCAGGGTTATCGTGACCGCCTGGCCATCGCCGGCATAGGACGGATCGATGGCGTAGATGCCGTCCGGGACGGAGACCTCGATGAGGCGGGCGGCAGTACCGGAACGGATGCCGGTCCAGGCGATGCGGCCCTGTGCGTCCGTGGTCTGTTCATGGTCCGTGCCGCCGTATTTCAGGTTGAAGACGACGCCTGCGACGGCGCGTCCCTGCTCATCGGTCTTCTGCAGGAGGACAGTTCCCGTTCGCGTGTTGACGACGGTACCGAGGTCGAAAACAGTGTCCGGATCGCCGCTGATCGTGACGCTTTTGCCGTTCGGCGCCTGATAAGCCGGATCGATCTGATAATGATCGTCCGGGACGGAGACTTCGATGAGCCGCGCAGGTTTGCCGTTTTTGGCCCAGGGGATACCGGTCCAGGAGGCGATGCCGCGGGAGTCGGAGACGGCCTGATGATCCGCGCCGTCATAGATCAGGTTGAAGACGACGCCTTCAACGGGTTTGCCCCGGTCGTCGACCTTCTTCACGGAGGCCTGCAGATATTTCTCGGCCGGCGCGTCCGATGCGGTCCCGGCGGCTTTGGCGGTCCCGGCTTCCGCGTCCGCGGCGGTGACAGTCACGGACAGTTTGTTTTCCGCCCACAGGAAATGGTCGTTGGCCAGCGGCGAGGTGCCGAGTTTGCCGGAGCCTTCGTATTTGTCGCCGGCGGCGATCGTAGCGTCGCGGCGCAGTTCAAAAACCGTGTAGGAACCCGCGGGATAATTGCGGCCGGTGGTGAGGGAAGCGGAATTACCGGAGGCGCCGGAGACGGTCAGGATCTCCGTGACGCGGCCGGGCGCATAGTCTGTACCGCCCACGGTCACGCCGGCGCCGGAGTCATTGACCACGGCAAAGCGGATGCTGTTCAGGCTTGCTCCGGGCGGGATGTCGCCGGTCCCCTTTTTGGTGAGGGAGAGGGCGATCTTTTTGGGCTGCTCCGCGGAGATGATCTCCAGGTCCTCCGCCTCGTTTTCCTGGTTCCAGGTGCCTTTGTCCGCATGGATGTATCCGTCCGCGCCGATCGTGAAATGCACGGTGTAGACGGCCGGATCCAGCGCGTAGCCGGCGGGGGCTTTGGTCTCTTGCATGGTCAGCGTGCCGGCGGGAAAACCGGGCTTGCCGGAATCGTCGGTCAGCAGTGCAGGGCCGGAGACCTTGTAGGAATTGCGGTAATAGACGAAACCGTCGGTGTCCGTTTTGAAGGTCCACGCCGTGACGGTGCCGTCTTCAGCGGTGAATTGCAGTTCATATTGTGCGTCGGCCAGGGAGAGGGCTCCCTGGGCGGTCCATAGCCGGAGGTTATGGGTTTCCTCCGGCGCACACCCGGCGTGCGGCTTTCACCGCACCGGGCGTTCAGCCATTGAGTGGGGAAAAGGAACGGTCATTCTTCGGCCCCGCAGCGGGCGCATTTCCGGATCTCCGCCGTTTCTTCCGGGATGACGACGGGAGCGTATTCTTCGTCGTGACGGATGACGGCGGTCTCGGCGGGGTGCTCGATGACGGCGACGACGACCGGTGCGGAATAGGTGCGGTCGCTTTCGCCCCGGAGCGCGTGCTCTTTGGCGTGCTGCGCGTCCCAGACCAGGCCCTCGTCCGTCCAGCGGCCGTCCGCGTCCAGGAGATCATGCTCCCGGGCGTAAACGGTCTGGTCCATGCCGCAGCCTTCGCAGAACCAGTGCATTTCCGTGACCTCTTCCGTCCAGGCGTCCTGCAGGGTGATCGTTTCGTCCCAGGCGTCCCGGACTTTGACGTATTCGATGCGGGCTTCGCAGACCACGACGGTCTCCGTGTGCCAGTCGTGGCCGGGGGCGGGGACGGGACGTGTCTCAAAGAGGCCGCAGGCGGAACAGGTCCGCGTCTCGGTGCCGTCGGTGGTGCAGGAGGGGGGCGAGGTCACGGCCCAGGGGGAGAAGCGGTGTTCGTGGGCCGTGGAGGAAGATGTTGTCGGCGCGATGGCCGTCGGGGCGATGGCCGTCGGGGTGACGGTCGCCGGGGCGGCGGTGGTTGGAGCGGCGCTGGTCAGGGAGGCGGTCGTTAAAGCGGCGGCCGGCGCGGTTGTCGCCGGGGCAGCGGTCGATGGGACGGCAGTCATCGGAATTACAGCCGTCGGGACGGCAGTTGCCGGAGCAGAAGCCGCCGCGGACGATGCCCCTTCGGAAACCGTCGGGAGCACAGCCGATACAGTGGTTTCCGAAAATACGATTATTGCAGAAGAAGTTGTATAAGTGGAGGCGGAAGAAGAGTATTCTGAAGAAACAGTCTGGCAGGTGGTGCCTGCCGGCAGCTTCCACTCTTTTCCGCAGGCCCGCACCAGCAGCGACAGCAACAGGATGATCAGGCCGGCCGGAAAGAGCCCGGCGGCATGCAAAACAGTGTGATCCTTATCTTTGTGGTCCTTCATGATCCTTTCCGTTTTCCTTCTTTCTCTTCTCATACAGCTTCCGGATCCGCACGCCCGGCGGATCCTTCCACGGCTCCTTTCTGCCGCTGACCGGCGGAATGTTCCGGATCAGCGCGCGCGGGCTCAGACCCAGTTCCTGCGCCATCACCAGTTCCTCCCGGCTCAGGCGGCAGCGGCGCCCGGCTTCCCGCCACGTCGGTTCTTTTTTCATATGGTTCCTTATTATCGTTCCTTGTTCAATGGCTCCCGGGCTGTTCCTCCCGCCTTCATTGCAAAGGTGATCGTCAGTCGTGCCCGGGGCTCTCAGTCCGGCGCGCGCTCAGGCGGCCGGACCTTTCCCTGTTCCGGTCCCGCAGTCGTGCGATGCGTTTAGGTGCCTTCCCCGGTCCGTACGGACGCCCGGCCTGAGCCGGGAAGGAGGTTCGCGAGGATGGGTCACTACCGCTCCTCCCGTACGGACTGCCGTTTCCGGCAGCGTCCCGCCGGTGTATCCGAAGGTTCGTCAGGTCCCGCCGCACAAAAGCGGGATCATTCTCACCGTGCGCATCGGAAGCCGGTCTGCCTGTCCGTGCCCGGGAACCGCAGGGGCCATTTCCTGTGCCCTGCATTCCCCGGTTTAGGCCGGGCTTTCCCTGTCGCCGCGCTTTGCCGTCCGGGTCACCCCGTTCGGGCAGCGGTCTGGGCCGGAGGATCGCTCCTCCCTGCGGAATCAGTTCGCTTGTCATAAGCGGCGCTTCCTGTGGATTTCAAAGCGCAACGGGTCGCACGTCATCCTGGGACTGGGCATCCTTTTTCTGCAGCAGGATGCCGACGGGGTCGTAGGGCAGCGACGCCGAACCGGCTTTCACATAGCCTTTCAGCGTGTCCGTCACCTGCTGCCCGGTGAGGGTGATGACCGCCTGGGGCGGTTCGCCGTAGCTGGCCGCGCGGTCCGTCCAGACGATGAACTGCGGGGTCGTGATGGTACGCGAGGCGGTGATCAGGACGCCCTCCGGGATCGCCCGGGAAGCGGTGATCTTCAGTACGCTGCCGGTCTTCGCGACGGTGACGACAGGGTCGGAGGTACTGAAAGAAAATGCCTCCAGCACACCGTTGGTGTCTGTCAGAGATGCGGTGTACTGTGCCCCGTTTTTGGCCAGTTCCACCGTCTGCGCGTTGCTTTCTTTTCGGTTCATGAAAGAAGGAATGGCAGGATTGACCAGTGCGTTTTTCACGGCGGTCACGATGCTGTTGTAATAGCTGTTGATCGTGCCGAGGCTCGGGCAGGCGGGGTTCAGGACCTCTTTGACCGCGTTCTTTCCGGCGGGCGGCGCGACGTGGCTGAAGTCCGCATCCCGTTCTCCCACAATGGTTTCCCAGATCAGGATCTGCGTGGCGTACCATTTGCTCAGGACGTCGCGGTCAAAATCCGCGGGGATGAACCAGCCCGTGCCGTCGGCGGTCGGCTGCGTGCTGACCGCGCCGTTGTAGCCCTGCAGCATGACCTGGCCCAACAGGAACTTGGTCACGTCGGGCGGGATGGTCTCGTTGAGGCTTTCCGGGTAGCCGTTCCAGTATTCGTCGCGGGTGAGCGAATTCACGGCCGTGCTGGCGCCCAGGGAAACGCCGGGCTCGATGCAGTAGGCCGCGGACCCGTTTGTGACGAATACGGTGAAGGCATTGCTCTTGCCGAGCTGCCAGCCGCTCATCAGGTCCAGGTCTTTCGGCCGGGCCCAGCCGGTATCAATGGCGCCCCATTCATTGGAAGCCAGATAGGGGGTGATCAGCGTTCCTTCCGCCGCTCTGACGGACAGCGCGCCGCCCAGAATGCCTGCGGCCAGGAGCAGCGCCGCAAGCAGAGCGCCGGCGCGCCGGACTCGTGTGTGAAACATACTTGTTTTTCTCCTTTCTTATACGGAAAATGTGACGGGAGCCCGGGAAAACGGCCTTCAGCGGCGTCCCTGACCGGAGAAGGCGTGTATGACGGACCCGCCCGGGGGGAGGGCGGGGAGTTGCAGCGGGAAAAGACGGGATAACGCCGGGGAGAAGACCGCGGCGGGAATCAAAAAGCAGATTTTGAGGGGAAAAACAGGAAAAAGACCGGACGGCCGGTTTTACGGTAAAGCAGAACGGCCGGTTTTGCAACTGCAGTTTACTGCATTTTATCCACAATCCGGCGGTCCGCCGCCTGCCGGTCCGCGTGTGCCCGGGAAAAAGCCGGAGATCCGCCGAAAAATACGCAACACACAGCGCGAAAAATCGAAAAGTTCACAAAAAACTTGTTGACAGACTGACCCGCTTTCGTTATAATGGCAAAGCACGATTTATTCAGGCCGTTAAAGCCGTCGTGAAATTTGGGGTAAGGAGGTAAGGTCATATGTCTATTTGTCCCAAGAATAAGTCCTCTAAGGCAAGAAGAGACAGCCGCAGAGCCAACTGGAAAATGAGCAATCCTACATTAGTCAAATGCAGCAAATGCGGCGCGTTGATGGTACCTCACCAGGTATGCAAGGCTTGCGGCTCCTACAACAAGAAACAGATCGTTGAGGTAGCGGAGTAAAGATCCTCTCTTCAGAAATGACCGGTCCCGAGGGACCGGCTTTTTGTTTTCCGGGGTGTGTCAAAAAGACACGGAAAACAGCGTTCTGTTGCGTGCACGTTTTCCGGACCGTGCTACAGTAAGGGCAGGTCCTGACAGGACGGTACGAGAGGAGAAGCCGTGTTCATGGAAAACAGGTTGATATGTCACAAACAGAACAGCGACTTTACGGATGCGCTGGCTTCCTGCCTGTCCAGCGGACTCAGCGTCTGGCTGGACGGTGTGCCCCAGACCGGAGAGATCCTGACCGGATCCCTGCTTCTGAAAGAAGAAGCGGAATGGGTCGGCTCTTTCCTGAAAGCTGAGGACGGATCCCTCCTGGGCATCAGTTTTACCGACGCCCGCCATGGTAATACCCTTCCGAGTTAGCGGAAATCCAGCCTTTTGGTTTACAGCGGGCTCCTTTTGTGGTATAATCCCGCTGTAAGAAGGAGGGCTCCATGGCTTCAAGCAGGAAAAAAGAAAAAACCGTTCTTCCGACCGTTATCGTCCTTGTCGCGGTGGCTGTCCTTCTTTTGATCGCCGTACTGACTGACAGCCGGCCCAGCACGCTCCGTGTGGATCTGGAGAATTATTACTCCTCCCGGGACGGCGCGTTCGCCGTGGTGCGGGACAATCAGCTCACCCATGAGGATATCATCCTCCGGGACGGCGTCGTTTACACTTCTGTCACCTATCTGAAGGAAAAACTGAATAAGCGCTTTTACTACGACGAGACGGAAAAGCTGCTGCTGTACTCCCATCCTTCCGGCACCCGGGAGGCGGACATGAAATCCCTGTATGAGGGCGCGCCGGTCCTCCTGGAGGAAGACGGCGGGGTGTACGTGCAGCTCGGCTACGTCCAGCAGTACACGGCCCTGACCTGGCAGCTTTATGAAGAGCCGCAGCGCCTGGTGATGCGGACGGTCTTCGGGGATTACGGCGAGGTGCAGGCGGTCCAGACCGCCACCATTCGCTCCGGTGCGTCCCAGACCAAACCGATCATGACCCAGGTAGAGAGCGGCGAGCCCCTGTATTATCTGGAAGAACAGGCGGAGTGGGATTACGTCTGCACCGCGGATGGCATCCCGGGCTACGTCTCCAAGGCGGAGGTGAACGACCCGGTCATCCGGAACGCCCCCACGCCTTACGCGGAGCCGGCCTACTCCATGCCGGAGCCCATGCAGAACATCGGGCTGGTGTGGCAGCAGATCCAGGTCAAGGCGGAAAACGGCGACCTGGAACGGTTGCTGTCCAAAGCCAGCGGTGTGGACGTCGTCTGCCCTACGTGGCTGTTCCTGAAGGACGGCGAGGGCAATTTCGACTCCTCCGCTTCGGCGGATTACGTGCGGACGGCTCACCGGCTGGGAATCCAGGTCTGGGCGCTCCTGAACAACATGGATCATGCCATCTACGGGGATGAACTGTGCAGCGTCTTTGACGTGACCAGCCACCGCCGGCGCCTGATCGACGGGATCATGGACGTGCTGCGGGAATGCGGCGCGGACGGGATCAACGTGGACATCGAGAGCCTGCCCGAAGCGGGCGGCCCCGGCTTCCTGCAGTTCATCCGGGAACTGTCCCTGGCCTGCCACAAGGAGGGGCTGATCCTTTCCGTGGACAACTATGTGCCTTCGGCCTGGACGGCTCACTACGACCGGAAGGAGCAGTCGGTCTTCGCGGACTACCTCATCGTGATGGCTTACGACGAGCACTACGCCGGCTCGGAAGCCGGATCTACCGCATCCCTCCCCTTTGTGATCAAAGGCGTGGAGGATTCGCTGGCGCAGATCCCCGCTTACAAACTGATCTGCGGCGTGCCGTTCTTCACCCGGCTCTGGGTGGGAAGCGGCCGGACGCCCAGCAGTTCCCCGCTGGACATGCGCTCCGTGTCATCCTATCTGGAACGCTATGAAGCGGAGCCGCAGTGGAACACGGAACTGGGGCAGTCCTATGCGGAGTTTATCCTGGACGGCGAGCAGGCGCGCATCTGGATCGAAGACGTCGAGTCCATGTCACTGCGCTTAGACAGACTGAGCACCTACGGCCTGGCCGGCATCGCGGCCTGGCGCCTGGGGATGGAAGTGGACGAGGTCTGGACGGTCTGGAACCAGTTTTTCGAGAGCAACCAGACCCCTTAGAAGGCGTGAAAAATACAATCCAGGGGGGACCGGACCATTTCACGGCCACAGGACCGGCGGCGGGGAGACCCGCCGCTCTCTTTTTGTCCGGAAACAGCGCAACAGCCGTGTTGAAAAAATGCTTCCGGGGATTGTATTTTGCGGCCTGAAAAGGTACTATTTGCATAGAAGTACCGAAAGGAAAGCCGGAAGCCCCATGCTGAAGATCTTTGCCTATCCCTCCCTGCTGGGCGGCGAATCCGTCCGGGGAGAACTGCCGCCCGAAAAGGAAATGTACGGGACGTTTCTGCGTCTCGCGTGGCCGTCCGTGATCGAGGCGGTCCTGGTTGGCCTGGTCGGCGTGGTGGATACTTTGATGGTGTCCACCCTGGGGGACGAGGCCATTGCCGCGGTGGGGATCACCCAGCAGCCCAAATTCGTCCTGATGTGCTTCCTGTTCGCCCTGAACGTCGGCATCACCGCGGTGGTGGCACGCCGCAAGGGGGAAGACAACCGCGAAGGCGCGAACCACGCGACCCGCAACGGCCTGCTGATCGGCCTGGTCCTGGTCGTCATCCTTGCCTTCCTGGGCTACCGCTTCGCCGAACCTTTCCTGCGGCTGGCCGGCGCGAAAGACGACTACATCGCGGACGCCGTCACGTACTTCCGCATCATCGCGGTCTCCGTCATTTTCCAGTGCCTGAACGGCTCGCTCAACGCGGCGCAGAAGGGCAGCGGGAACACGCGGATCTCGATGGTCAGCAACGTCATCGGCAACGTCGTCAACATCATTTTCAACTACCTGCTGATCAACGGCATCGGCCCGTTCCCGCGCCTGGAAGTGAAAGGCGCGGCCCTGGCCACGGCACTGGGAGCGTTCGTGTCCTTCGCCGTATCCCTGTCCCGCCTGTTCCAGAAGAAAAACTACATCAGCTTTTTCTGCCCGGCCCCGTGGCGGCCTGACCGCAAGGTGATCGGCCCTATTGTTAAAGTCGCCAGCAGCGCGCTGGTGGAGCAGCTCTGTATGCGTGCGGGCTTCTTCATTTTCAACCGCATCGTCGCCGACCTGAGCACGCTGGCCTACGCCACGCACATCGCGTGCATGAACTTCCTGGGCCTGTCCTTCTGCTGCGGCGACGGCTTCCAGGTGGCGTCCACGGCGCTTGCGGGCCAGAGTCTGGGGGCAAAAAGGCCGGATAAAGCGATCATCTATTGCAATATCGGCCAGCGGGTGGTATTCTTTGTAGCAGTGATACTGAGTGTGACTATGGTGCTGCTGCGGCGGCAGATCATCGGCCTGTATTCGTCCACGCCCGAGGTGGTGGAGATGGGAAGCCGGGTGCTGCTGTTCATGGCGGTGATCACGTATATCCAGACGTCCCAGGTGATCTACACCGGATGTCTGCGCGGCGCGGGCGATACGCGCTTCACGGCCATCACTGCCGTCGTGAGCGTGGGCGTGGTGCGGCCGCTGATGGGCTACCTGCTGACCTATCCGGTGGGCTGGGGCCTGTACGGCGCCTGGACCGCCATTTTGCTGGACCAGCTGTGCCGCCTGGTTATGAATTCTACCCGTGTCCGCCGCCGGAAATGGCTGCAGATCAAACTTTGATTTCATGAGAGGATCAGTTATAATATAAGACAGATCTCCGGGAAAACCGGAAGAAAGAGGTGACTATGAACGCACGAGAAAGATTTGAGCAGTGGCTGAACGACCCCGTCTTCGATGAAGCCACCAAAGCAGAACTGAGAGAGATCGAAAACGACGAAAACGCGATCCGCGAACGTTTCGAGGGCGACCTGGAATTCGGCACCGGCGGCATGCGCGGCCTGATCGGCGCGGGCACCCGCCGCATGAACGTGTACACCGTGCGCAAAGCCACCCAGGGCCTGGCCAACTATATCATCAAAAAAGGCGCGCAGAAGCGCGGCGTGGCCCTGTCCTTCGACTCCCGCCGCTGCTCGGACGAATTCGCCCGCGAGGCGGCCCTGACCCTGTGCGCGAACGGCATCCCGATCTACATCTTCCCGATCCTGCACCCGACCCCCATGCTGAGCTTCGCGGTGCGCGATCTGGGCTGCACGGCCGGCATCAACATCACCGCCAGCCACAACCCGCCGGACTACAACGGCTACAAGGCCTACTGGGACGACGGCGCGCAGGTCACCATCCCGGACGACGAACTGATCATTGAGGAAGTCAATGCGATCCAGAGCTTCGCGGACGTCAAGACCATGAGCCTGGAAGACGCGCAGGCTGCCGGCCTGTACCACATCATCGGCCCGGAAGTGGACGAGCACTACTATGCGGAACTCAAGAAGCTGATCCGCCATCCGGAAGCCATCGCGCAGGAAAAGGACAACATCACACTGGTCTACACGCCGCTGCACGGCACGGGCCTGATCCCGGCCAAGCGCATCCTGGATGACCTGGGCTTCTCCCGCGTCTTCGTCGTGGAAGAGCAGGCGCAGCCGGACGGCAACTTCCCGACTGTGGGCTACCCGAACCCCGAAGATCCTAAGGCTTTCGTTCTGGCGCTGGAGCTGGCCCGCAAGGTGAACGCGGACATCGTGATCGCGAACGACCCCGACGCGGACCGTCTGGGCGTTTTCCTGAAGAACGGCGACGACTACATGCGCCTGACCGGCAACATGACCGGCTGCCTGCTGGCGGATTATGAGATCGGCGGCATCAAAGAGACCCGCGGCCTGAACGAGCACGGCGTGTTCATCAGCACTATCGTGACCTCCAACATGGCCGGCGCCATCGCCCGCAAGTACGGCGTGCGCTTCTATGAGACCCTGACCGGCTTCAAGCACATTTGCGGAAAGCTGCGCGACCTGGAACAGACCGAGCCGGAAGTGGATTACCTGTACGGCTTTGAGGAAAGCTTCGGCTCCTCCTTCGGCCCGTACTGCCGCGACAAGGACGGCATCGCGGCCGTCATGGCGCTGTGCGAAGCGGTCTGCTACTACAAGACCAAAGGCATGAGCCTCTGGGACGGCCTGCAGGCGCTGTACAAGCAGGTGGGCTATTACAAGGACATCAATATCTCCAAGAACTTCCCGGGCCTGGACGGCAAGGACAAGATGGCGGCCATCATGAACTCGCTCCGCAACGACCCGCCGAAGACCCTGGGCGGCCTCCCCGTCGTCGCCATGCGCGATTACCAGAAGAAGACCACGAAGAACTTCGTGACCGGCGAGGAAGGCGTGACCACTCTGCCTGTCTCCAACGTCATCTACTTCGAACTCACCGACGACGCGTGGGTCTGCCTGCGTCCTTCGGGCACCGAGCCGAAGATCAAGCTGTACTGCGGCGTGAAGGGCGAGACCGAGGCCGAAGCGGCGGCGAAGGAAAAAGTGATGGTGGAAGAGCTGAATGCCTTAATGGATTCGTTCTAAAGCTTACCTGAGAAAAAGAAGGGGCGCCCATTGGGCGCCCTTTTCATATGGCAGATAAAATATGCAGATTTCGTATCCCACTGTCGCTTATCTGGTTATTCACGGAATACGCATGCTTCTCCAGATCCCCGCACGTGGCGCGGGTGATATCCTGATCCATGAGTTCGGCAATGAACACGCCGGCCAGATCTTCAATCAGCGTATATTTCTCCTCCGCCGTCTCCGTGTCATTCGGGCTGCTGATCAGGAAAGAGAGCGGCTCTGTCAGCTCGCTGAAAAGCGGAAGATCCTGCAGCGCGCGAAACTGCCATTTGTAGTAAGGCATGTAGGCGCGGTTCAGCAGGAAGCAGGTGTGGAGGGCGGCGCGGACGAATTCGCCGGCGGCCAGGGCGGCGGCGCCGGGATCGGCGCGGCGGACGCAGCGCATGTAGTTATACTGGCCGGACTGAGCCATCAGCAGGAGAGAGCCGGCCAGCTTTTTCAGGAGGATGTCTTCAGGCATGACGGAGAGGCGGGAGAGCGGTTCGTTCATCAGGCCGCTATTATCAAGGAAGAACGTTCCCTTGCTCAGTTCAAAGAGGTTTTGTTCCGGAAGAGTCAGCCACTGTTCAGCGGTCAGATCACCGTCCGGCGTGCCGGTTTTTTCCAGAAAGAAATCCCCGGCGCGGATGACGCCGTGGCGGCTTCCTCCTACAGGATCGGGGCCGCTTTTTTGGATGCCCATGAATTCTTTGGGCAGTTTGGCGTAGGCCCGCTCCAGGCGGAAGGCTGTCTGGCGGTCCATCACGTCCTCCCCGGGGATGAACAGGCAGAAGCCGGCTTCGAAGTCGTGGTCCCGGGAGGCCTCATCGTCATAGCCGAAGCATTCGGAGCCGCTGCCGATCAGGCCGGCGGCGACGCGGTCCAGCCAGTCGGGGAACTGGCCGTGCAGCATGGGAAGACCGAATTCTTCAAAGTATTTGCGGGAGATTTCAAGACCGTTCACGCTGCTCATTCCTTTCGGTCATAGATTTCCTGCGCGGCCGCTTCCAACTCCTCCGCATCCATAAACCGCCCGTAATACCGGAACGCCGGCGCACAGGAACGGAGCACAAAGGCGTAATATCCGTTGCGGGGCAATGCAGGGGTGTCCAGGGCGGCACGGGCGCGGTCCAGCAGATCCTGAATCGTCTCATCGGCGTCCTCCGCCCCTTTTTCTGCGGCTTCCAGATCTGCCAGATTCAGGTACGTGACCGCCATTTCCAGCTCACCGTCGTCTATCTTCTCCATGACGGCCAGCGCTTTTTCATAATACGCACGGGCCTCCGGGAACCGGCCCAGATCCGCCAGCGCCAGAGCCATATTATTGTACAGCCCGCCCAAGCGGACATCCGGCCAGGTCAGATGGGATTCATAAACCGCCTGCGCCTTCTCATAATAGGGCAGCGCCTCCGCGGACCGCCCGAAGGTCTTGTACACCGTCGCGACGTTCACCCACGTGGTCGCACCGGTGAGGGAACCCTCCATCCCGGTCTCCGCCAGCAGCGCCAGCGCGGCCTTCACCGCTTCCATCGCCTCCGTCTCGCGTCCGCGCTTGCGGAACAGGCCCATCCGCTCGCCCTGGATGGCCAGCGCGCCTTTCCGGTCCCCGCCGGCCAGGGCATCCGCCAGCCAGTAATCCAGGTGGCGCTCCGCGGCGGCCCAGTCGTCACGGCTTAAGTGCTCGTCCAGCTTTTCAATGATGCGGGACATGGGGACGGGGCGCGCGGGGGCCTCGGGGAGGGCGGCGTTCATGTTGAGGAGGCACTGAGGCTCAGCATAGTCTTCTTTTTTCAATTCATCGGTCGTTTTATTGTCAGGCATGGCGGACCTCCGGATCATCAGTGACTGCTTCCATCTTAACTGGTGGAAGCGCAAAAATCAAGGAGGGGTTAGTCAGCCATCCGCCAATTTCGATCCCATCTTCCCGGCCCGTGCAAATTCGTACTGTTGTCGGCCTTTTACGAAAAAACCTTGACATGCCAACTGATTTCCCCTATAATGACCGGGTGAATTGAATACCCCAAAGACAGTGATGGAGAAAGTACCCTGCCGTCAAAAGCCACAGAGAGCCGGGCCCGCTGAGAACCGGTGCGAGTAGCAGCAGAGGGAAAGTCACTCCGGAGTCGCCGCCCGAAAGGGAGAGGTGCGGGGGCCGGCATGGAGCCGGCCCGGAAAGGAATCTCTCGTCAGTAGGCCCGGCCGGGTTCCGCCCGTCAGCGCGGAGGGTCTGTGTTTGCAGACGCCAAATGGGTGGTACAGCGAGTCGGCTCGTCCCGTTTGGGATGAGTTTTTTTGTAGGAGAGGAGCCGATGTGGGGTCGGCCCGGAAAAAGGAGAGGAAACCGCATGTATAAAAAAGTCCCTACCGATCAGAATTTTGTTTCCCGCGAGCAGGAAGTCCTGAAATTCTGGAAGGAAAACCACATCTTCGAGAAGTCCGAGGAGGGCCGCAAGGACCGCCCGTGCTACACCTTCTATGACGGCCCGCCCACGGCCAACGGCAAGCCGCATATCGGCCACGTGGAGACCCGCGTGATCAAGGACATGATCCCGCGCTACCGCACCATGAAGGGCTACTACGTGCCGCGCAAAGCCGGCTGGGATACCCACGGCCTGCCCGTGGAGCTGGAAGTGGAAAAGGCGCTGGGCTTGAATGGCAAGGAACAGATCGAAGAGTACGGCATCGAGCCGTTCATCCAGAAGTGCAAGGAATCGGTCTGGAAATACAAGGAAATGTGGGAGCGGTTCTCGGACATGGTCGGTTTCTGGGCTGACATGGACAACCCCTACGTGACCTATCACGACGAATATATCGAGTCCGAATGGTGGGCCCTGTCCGAGCTGTGGAAGAAGGGACTGCTGTACAAGGGCTTTAAGATCGTCCCCTACTGCCCGCGCTGCGGCACGCCGCTGTCCACCGCGGAAGTCTCCCAGGGCTACAAGCTGGTCAAGGAGCGCTCCGCCGTCGCCCGCTTCAAAGTGAGGGGCGAGGACAACACGTACTTCCTGGTATGGACCACCACCCCCTGGACGCTGCCGTCCAACGTGGCGCTCTGCGTGAACCCGAACGAGAATTACGTAAAGGTCTACGTGCCGGCCGAGGACAGGAATTACATCCTGGCGGAAGCGCTGCTGAACGTGATCAGGACCAAGGACGGCGACCCTGCTCCGGAGATCCGGGAGCGCTGGGCCGGCAAGGAACTGGAATACAAGGAGTACGAGCCGCTGTTTGACTTCACGGGGAAATTCGTGGCGGAGCAGCGGCAGGAGAAGGCGTTCTACGTGACGTGCGACAATTACGTCACCATGACCGACGGTACCGGCATCGTGCACATCGCGCCGGCCTTCGGCGAGGACGACGCGAACGTCGGCCGCCACTACGGCCTGCCCTTCGTCCAGTTCGTGGACGGCAAGGGCGAAATGACGAAGGAAACCCCGTACGCGGGCCTGTTCGTCAAGAAGGCGGACATGGTGATCCTGCAGGATCTGGAAAACGCCGGCCTGCTGTATGAGGCGCCGAAGTTCGAGCACGAATATCCGCACTGCTGGCGCTGCGACACGCCCCTGATCTATTACGCCCGCGACTCCTGGTACATCCGCGAAAGCGATTACAAGGACGCGCTGGTAAAGAACAACAACACCGTCAACTGGCTGCCCGAAGCCATCGGCTCCGGCCGTTTCGGCAACTGGCTGGAGAATATCCAGGACTGGGCCATTTCCCGCAACCGCTACTGGGGCACGCCCCTCAATATCTGGGAGTGCGGCTGCGGCCACCGCGAATGCATCGGGAGCCGCGCGGAACTGGCGGAGAAGAGCGGCGATCCGGCGGCGGCGACGATCGAACTGCACCGGCCGTACGTGGACGGGATCACGATCCCGTGCCCGAAGTGCGGCGGGACCATGCACCGCGTCCCCGAAGTCATCGACTGCTGGTTCGACTCCGGCGCCATGCCCTTCGCGCAGCATCACTATCCGTTTGAGAATCAGGACAAATTCGCGCAGCAGTTCCCGGCCGCGTTCATCTCCGAAGCGGTCGACCAGACGCGCGGCTGGTTCCATTCGCTGATGGCGGAAGGCACGCTGCTGTTCGACAAATCCCCGTACGAAAACGTCATCGTGCTGGGCCTGGTACAGGACAAGAACGGCCAGAAGATGAGCAAGTCCAAGGGCAACGTCGTGGACCCGTTCGACGCGCTGGCGAAGTACGGCGCGGACGCGATCCGCTGGTATTTCTACAACAGCTCCGCCCCCTGGCTGCCCAAGCGCTTCTCCGAAGAAGCCGTGCTGGAAGGCCGCTCCAAATTCATGAGCACGCTGTGGAACAGCTATGCGTTCTACACGCTGTACGCGGAGATCGATCAGTTCAATCCCGCGGACTATATGACAAACGGCAAGTGGGAACCGAAGGACCTGCCGGTCATGGACCGCTGGCTGCTGTCTAAACTGAATACCCTTATTCTGACCGTGGACAATGCGCTGGACGAATACCATGTCACCGAGGCGTCCCGCGCGCTGGCCGCGTTCGTGGAGGAACTCTCCAACTGGTACGTGCGCCGCTGCCGCGAGCGCTACTGGGCGCCGGGCATGGAGCAGGACAAGATCAACGCGTACATGACGCTGTTTGAAGCGCTGCGCACGGTCAGCCTGCTGTCCGCGCCGATGGTCCCGTTCATGACCGAGGCCATCTACCAGAACATCATCCGGCCGGTGATCCCGGGCTCGGAGGAGAGCATCCATCTGTGCGATTATCCGGTCGCGGACGAGAGCCTGATCGATCCCGCGCTGGAAGCGGACATGGACCACGCCGTGAAGCTGGTCGAAATGGGCCGCGCGGCCCGCAACGAGGCCGGCGTGAAGAACCGCCAGCCGCTGTCCCGCATGCTGGTCAAGGCGCCGTTCGCGCTGAGCCAGTACTACGACGACATCATCGCGGAAGAACTGAACGTCAAGAAACTGGAGTTCACGGACAACGTAGAGAACCTCATCGACTACTCCTTCAAGCCGCAGATGCGGACCCTCGGCCCGCGTCTGGGCAAGCTGCTGGGCGAAGTCAAAAAGCAGCTGGAGCAGATCGATGGCGCGGCCGCCATGGCGCAGCTTAAGAGCACCGGCAAACTGACGCTGGGTCTGTCCGCCGGCCCGGTGGATCTGACGGAGGACGACCTGCTGATCGCGGTGAGCCAGAAGGAAGGCTTCACCTCCAACCAGGACGGCGACTGCACGGTGGTGCTGGACACCTCCCTGACGCCGGAACTGATCGAGGAAGGCTTCGTGCGCGAGATCGTCAGCAAGGTTCAGACCATGCGCAAGGAGGCCGGCTTCGAGGTCGTGGACCGCATCCGGCTCTCGCACCAGGGCAATGAGGTGATCGAAGGCATCTTCGCACGCAAGGGCGGCGTGATCGCCGCGGAAGTGCTGGCGGAGGAACTCGTGAGCGGCGAGGCCCGCGGCTTTACCAAGGAATGGAACATCAACGGCGAGACCGTGACACTGGGAGTGGAAAAATGGCAGAATTGAAAATCGATAAAACGATCCTGAAGCAGCGCATCCAGGAATTCCTGAAGCTGCAGATGGTCTCCTCCATCGAAGAGGCCACGCCGGAGCAGATCTACATGGCGATGTCCATGGCCCTCAAGGAGCAGTTCATGGACGCCTGGACCGAGACGCAGAAGCGCGTCAAGGCCGAGGACCGGAAGATGGTCTACTACATGTCCATGGAGTTCCTGATGGGCCGCGCGCTGGGCAACAACCTGATCAACCTGGGTGCGCAGGACGCCGTAAAGGAGATCCTGGACGAGTACGGGATCGACCTGAACGTCATCGAGGACCAGGAACGCGACTGGGCGCTGGGCAACGGCGGTCTGGGCCGGCTGGCGGCCTGCTTCCTGGATTCCCTGGCCTCCCTGGGCTATCCGGCCTACGGCTGCGGCATCCGCTATAAATACGGCATGTTCCGCCAGAAGATCGAAAACGGCTTCCAGAAGGAAGTCCCGGACGACTGGCTCAAGTACGGCAACCCGTTCGAAGTCCGCCGCGCCTATCACACCAAGGAGATCCGCTTTGGCGGCTACACCCGCGGCGAATACGACGAAAACGGCCGCGTGCGCTTCTTCCACGAAGGCTATTATTCGGTGCTGGCCGTGCCGTACGACATGCCTGTGGTGGGCTACAAAAACGGCATCATCGACACCCTGCGCATCTGGAGCGCGGAGCCCGTGGAGCAGCTGGAACTGGCCTCCTTCGACGCGGGCGACTACGCGGGCGCGGACGCCGCCAAGAACACGGCGGAGACCATCTGCAAGGTGCTCTATCCGAACGATAACCACTACACCGGCAAGGAACTGCGCCTGAAACAGCAGTACTTCTTCGTATCCGCCACGCTGCAGCGCGCGGTGGAGCGCTACATGGAAACGCACGACGACATCCACGGCCTGCCGGATAACGTCTGCATCCAAATGAACGACACGCACCCCGCCGTCTCCGTGGCGGAACTGATGCGCATCCTGCTGGACGATTACGACCTGGAGTGGGACGAGGCCTGGGCCATCACGACGAAGACCTGCGCCTACACGAACCACACCATCATGGCGGAAGCGTCGGAGAAATGGCCCATCGACCTGTTCTCCCGCCTGCTGCCGCGCATTTACCAGATCGTGGACGAGATCAACCGCCGCTTCGTCAGCGAGATCCGCCGCCGTTATCCCGGCGACGAGAGCAAGATCCGGAACATGGCCATCCTGTACGAAGGCCAGGTGCGGATGGCGCCGCTCGCGATCGTGGGCAGCTACTCCGTCAACGGCGTGGCCGAACTGCATACGGAGATCCTGGAAAAGCGCGAATTCAAGGATTTCTTCGAAATGATGCCGGAGAAATTCAGCAACAAGACCAACGGTGTGACCCAGCGGCGCTTCCTGCTGCACGGCAATCCGCTGCTGTCCGAGTGGATCACCCGCCATATCGGCTCCGGCTGGATTACCGACCTGGATCAACTCAAGGGCCTGCTGCCGCTGGCGGCGGATCCCGCGGCGCGGCGCGAATTCATGGCCATCAAGCGCCAGAACAAGCTGCGCCTGGCGGAGTACATCCGTGAGAACAACGGCATCGAAGTCAATCCGGACTCCATTTTCGACGTCCAGGTCAAGCGCCTGCACGAATACAAGCGCCAGCTGCTGAACATCCTGCACGTGATGTATCTGTATAACAAACTGTCGGATTTCCCGGACATGCCGTTCGTGCCGCGCACGTTCATCTTCGGCGCGAAGGCGTCGTCGGGGTATAAGCTGGCCAAGCTGACTATCAAGCTGATTAACAGCGTGGCGGACGTCGTGAACAACGATCCGCGCATCCAGGACAAGCTGAAAGTGGTCTTCATCGAGGACTATCGGGTGTCCAACGCGGAGATCATCTTCGCGGCCAGCGACGTCAGCGAGCAGATCTCCACTGCGTCCAAGGAAGCCAGCGGTACCGGCAACATGAAGTTCATGCTGAACGGCGCACTGACCCTGGGCACCATGGACGGCGCCAACGTGGAGATCGTGGAGGAAGTCGGCCGTGAGAACGCTTTCATCTTCGGTATGAGCGCGGCCGAAGTCATGGCGCACGAACACTACCGCGACTACGATCCCGTCGCCGTCTTCCGTGAAAACGACGAACTGCGCCGCGTCGTGATGCAGCTCGTGAACGGCTTCTACAGCCCGGACGATCCGGACCTGTTCCGCCCGCTGTACGATTCCCTGCTGACCGACAAGATCAACGGCCGCGCTGATATTTACTTCACGCTGCTCGATTTCGCGTCCTACGCGCAGGCGCAGGAGGCTGTCGAAGCCGCCTACCGCGACCGCGAGAGATGGGCCGCCATGGCCATCCGCAACGTCGCCTGCAGCGGCAAGTTCTCGTCCGACCGGACGATCGAGGAATATGTAAAAGATATCTGGCATCTGGAAAAGATGGTGTGACAGGAGGGCCTTATGAGAGACATGGAAAAAACCTACAGCCCCGCCGGGATCGAAGATAAGCAGTACGCCCGCTGGGAGAATAACGGCTATTTCAAGGCGGACGCGAAGTCCCCGAAGAAGCCCTATACCATCGTCATGCCGCCGCCCAACATCACGGGTCAGCTGCACATGGGCCATGCCCTGGACAACACGCTGCCGGATATCCTGATCCGCATGAAGCGCATGCAGGGCTTCGAAACGCTGTGGCTGCCGGGCACGGACCACGCGTCCATCGCCACGGAAGCGAAGGTGGTGGAGTCCATGCGGGAGGAAGGCCTCACCAAGGACATGCTGGGTCGCGAAGGCTTCCTGGAGCGCGCCTGGGCGTGGCGTGAAAAATACGGCACGCGCATCGTCCGGCAGCTCCGCAAGCTGGGCTGCAGCTGCGACTGGGACCGCGAGCGCTTCACGATGGACGAGGGCTGCTCGCACGCGGTGAAGACCGTGTTCGTGAAGCTGTACGACGAAGGCCTCATCTACCGCGGCAACCGCATGGTGAACTGGTGCCCCAGCTGCCGCACGTCGATCTCCGACGCGGAAGTGGAGCATGAGGAGCAGGACGGCTTCTTCTGGCATCTGCTGTATCCGGTGAAAGAGACCGGCGAGATGCTGGAACTGGCGACCACGCGCCCGGAGACCATGCTGGGCGATACCGCCGTGGCCATCAACCCGGAGGATCCGCGCTACGCGCACCTGCACGGCTGCCACGTGATCCTGCCGCTGCTCAATAAAGAACTGCCGATCGTGCTGGACGAGCACGCCGACATGGAAAAGGGCACCGGCGTGGTGAAGATCACCCCCGCCCACGATCCCGACGACTTTGAAGTGGGCAACCGCCACGACCTGCCCCGCGTGCGCGTCCTGACCTACGACGGACGCATGACCGGCGCGGCGGAAGCGGCGGAAGCGGCCGAGCTCCTGGCCTCCGGCCGGGCGGCGCAGGGCGAACCGTCGGTCCTGGACTGCGGCAAATACGCGGGCATGACCGCGAAAGAAGCCCGGAAGGCCATCGTGGCCGACCTGGAAGCCGGCGGCTACCTGAAGAAGGTCGAGCCCCTGAAGCACGAAGTGGGCACCTGCTACCGCTGCCACACCACCATCGAACCCATGGTGAGCAAGCAGTGGTTCGTGCGGATGGTCCCGCTCGCGGAACCGGCCATTAAGACCGTGGAAGACGGCAACATCCGCTTCGTTCCGGAGCGTTTCACCAAGATGTATCTGAACTGGATGAACAACACCCGCGACTGGTGCATTTCCCGCCAGCTCTGGTGGGGCCACCAGATCCCGGCCTGGTACTGCGACGACTGCGGCGAGACCGTCGTGGCCGCGGAAGCGCCTTCGGTGTGCCCGAAGTGCGGCGGCACGCATCTGACCCAGGATCCGGACACGCTGGATACCTGGTTCTCCAGCGCCCTCTGGCCCTTCTCCACGATGGGCTGGCCCGAGGACACCGAGGACATGCGCCGCTTCTATCCCACGGACGTGATGGTGACCGGCTACGACATCATCGGCTTCTGGGTGAGCCGCATGATCTTCTCCGGCCTGGCCTACACGGGCAAGGACCCGTTCCACACCGTGCTGATCCACGGCATCGTGCGCGACGACAAGGGCCGGAAGATGAGCAAGTCCCTGGGCAACGGCATCGACCCGCTCGAAGTCATCGAAAAGTACGGCGCGGACGCCCTGCGCATGATGCTCGTCACCGGCAACTCGCCGGGCAACGACATGCGTTTCTACTGGGAGCGCGTCGAAGCGAGCCGTAACTTCATTAATAAAGTCTGGAATGCGTCCCGCTTCATGCTGATGAATATCGACGGCATGGAGAGAAGAGCGGTGTCCGAAGTGGCGCTGCAGGACGAGGACAAGTGGATCCTGTCCCGCCTGAACGAAGTCATCCGCGAGGTGACGGACAACATCGAGCGCTACGAGCTCGGCATCGCGCTGCAGAAGATCTACGACTTCGTTTGGGAAGAATTCTGCGACTGGTACATCGAAATGGTGAAGCCGCGCTTCTACGGCGAAAGTGAAGCCGCTTCCAAGGAGGCCGCCGCCGCCACGCTGTACCACGTGCTGCGCAACGCGCTGAAGCTGCTGCACCCGTTCATCCCATTCGTGACTGAGGAGATCTACGGCTACCTGGAGACGGGCGAGGAAACCATCATGCGCTCCGCCTGGCCGCAGCCCGATCCCGCGCTGGACTTCCCGGAGGAAGAGCAGCGAATCGCCTGGGCGAAAGACGTGGTGAAGGCCGTGCGCCAGATCCGCGTGGACATGCAGGTGGCGCCGTCTAAAAAGGTGCACCTCACGCTGGTGAGCGAAGACGCGAAGGTGCGTGAGAGCCTCGAAAAGAGCGGCGGCTTCATCCGCTCCCTGGCCAACGCCTCCGGCCTCGCCGTGCAGGCGGATAAGACCGGCATCCCGTCCGACGCCGTCAGCGCCGTGACCCCCGCTTCCACGCTGTTCATCCCCATGGACGAACTCGTGGACAAGGCGAAGGAGATCGACCGCCTCACCGGCGAACTGAAGCGTCTCACCGGCGAGCTCGCCCGCAGCCGCGGCATGCTCGGCAACGAGCGCTTCCTCAGCAAAGCGCCGCAGGCGAAGATCGACGAGGAAAAGGCGAAACTGGATAAATATGAAAAGATGTTCCGCGAAGTGGAAGAGCGCTTGGTGCAGCTGAAAGGCTGAGGCGGCTTCCGCCGGAGGAACGGACCGGGGCGAAATGCTCCGCAGGGGCCGATGTTTCATCGGCCCTGTTTTGTTGGCCGATTAATTTGAAAAAAAGCAACTAAATTTAGTTGCTTTTTGTTTGGAGCCGTGGTATTATGTAGACGGAGGAATTACCGATGGGACAGAAAGAAAAACTCATCCAACGATTGTTGTCAATGCCGGCAGACTTCAGTTTTGAGGAAGCGGTGCGATTGCTGGAATATCTGGGCTGTTCTTTGCAGAATAAAGGAAAAACCAGCGGTTCCCGTGTGATGTTTTTCCATAAGGAGAAAGGTATAAAAATCATTTTGCATAAGCCGCACGGCAGGAAAATGCTTCTGGCTTATCAAGTGAAGCAGATCATTGATTTATTGAATCAGGAGGGACTGCTGTGAACAACACGATGGAATACAAAGGTTACGTGGGAAGTGTGGAGTTTTCCCAAAAAGACAGCCTTCTTTACGGGAAAGTCCTGGGAATCCGCTCATTAGTTTCCTATGAAGGTTCGTCAGTCGAAGAACTTATCAAAGACTTTCATGAAGCAGTGGACGAGTATCTGGCCGCCTGCGCGCAGGAAGGCACGGAACCCGAACAGGCCTATAAAGGAAGCTTCAACGTACGTCTTGGCAGTGATCTTCACAGAAGAGCCGTCATTTACGCCCTGTCACACGGTCAGACGCTGAACAGCCTGGTAGAAGAAGCTGTCAGAGAAAAAATAACATACGGAGAATAAGGAGGTATCCCATGTTTTTACAGATCGGCATCCCGGCGCCGGATTTCACGCTGCCGGACAAGGACGGAAAACCCGTGAGCCTGTCGGACTTCCGGGGCAAAAAAGTCGTGCTGTATTTCTACCCGAAGGATAACACCCCGGGCTGCACCCGCCAGGCCTGCGCGTTCGCGGCGCGGTATGAAGGATTCAAGGCCAAAAACGTGGCGGTGATCGGGATCAGCAAGGATTCCGTGGCGTCACACCAGCGGTTCGCGGAAAAGTACGGGCTGCCGTTCGTGCTGCTCGCAGATCCGGAGCGGCAGGCCATCGAAGCGTACGGCGTCTGGCAGGAGAAGAAGAATTACGGCAAGGTCAGTATGGGCGTCGTGCGCTCCACATACATCATCGATGAGCAGGGGATCATTGAAAAAGTGATGCCCAAGGTGAAGCCGGACACGAATGCGGAGGAGATCCTGGCGTATCTGGGAGAGTGAACGGACGGCAGGTCTACTTGAAGTTTTTCGGATTTTTTCAAAAAGCCGCTCCGCATGTGTGACCGAACATGAAAAAAGGGCAGATGACAGGTGAAAGGCCTTTTAATTTTTATGGGAAGGAGGGGGACCTGTGGAAGACAGTCAGATCGTGGTACTATACTGGAAGCGGGACGAAAAGGCGATCTCCGAATCGGAGACGAAATACGGCCGGTACTGCTATTCCATCGCGGACGGCATTCTGCATGACCGCGGAGACGCGGAAGAGTGCGTGAACGATACCTGGCTCGGGGCCTGGCATGCGATGCCGCCTCACCGTCCGGAGATCCTGCCGACGTTCCTGGGAAAGATCACGAGACGCATCTCCCTGAAAAAGTGGCGGGCGCGGAGCGCGGAAAAGCGCGGCGGCGGAAGCGTCGCCGTATCGCTGGACGAACTGGAGGAATGCATCCCGGCCGGACAGAAGATCGAGGAAAGCCTTGAGGCCGCCGGACTGGCGGAGATCATCAATGCTTTTCTGGAAACGCTGCCCGCAGCGGAACGCCGGGTCTTCCTGCGCCGCTACTGGTATTTCGATTCCGTCCGAGATATTGCTTTGCGGTTCGGTTTCGGGGAAAGCAAAGTGAAAATGATGCTGAAGCGCACCCGGGACAAACTCCTTCTCCATTTGCAAAAGGAGGACATCTGGGTATGAGATCGGAAAAACTGCAGGATGCGATCGGAGAAGTAAGGGATTCGTTTATTCAGGATGCGGATATCACCGCGCCGAAGAAAACACGCGTCTGGCGGAAATGGGCAGCCGCGGCGGCCTGCCTTTGCCTGATCGCGGGCGGCATTGCCTGGCTGGTTCGTTCCGGCGGAAAGCCTTCTGCGGAGCCGCTTCCGAAAATCACGGTCCCCGCGTATGTGAGCGAGGGCGGCTATTTTGAAGGCCTGATGTATTACAGCGCGGATGAGCTGCAGAACGGCAACCCCTGGCAGGAAGATGCGGGACTGAAAACGCTGCCTGTTTACAGAAACGGCTGCTATGACCCGGCGGGTACCGGGAAACCGTACGGCCTGAGCGAAGCCGAAATGACGGAAAAACTGACGGAAGCCGCGCAGGCGCTGGGGATCAGCAGCGATAAGATCGAACGGGAAACGGATATTAGTAACGAGACGCTCTTCGGTATCCGGACGCTCTTCGACGGCGGAACGCTGTCGGTCAGCGCTGACGGAAGCGTGACCTGCATTTGGTCACCCGGCCGGGCGCTTCCCGAAAACTATCATTTTACCCATACGGATACTTCGCAGGAAGAAGCGGAGGCAGTTCTGGGATATCTGGCGGAGACGTATGCTTCCCTGTTGGATCTCGACCGGCCCGAACCCGTTTCGTGGGGGAATTATTCCTTCGATGGAGAATTCGGACGCAGTTATCATATTTATGACGCCGCGCCGGATCTTACGGAGAAGATCCTCAATTACTGGTTCCGCTGCGCGCAGTTTGCTCCGGATGACGAGGGCTCCCTCATGCTGATCCGACTGTATGACGGTCTGGCCAAAGCGGAAAAACTGGGGGATTACCCGCTGATCTCCGTGGCGGAGGCGCGGGAGAAACTGCTGAACGGACAGTATCAGACGAGCGTTCCGGAGGCGATGCCGGGAGAGGAATTCATTGCAAAGGCGGAGCTGGTCTACCGGACCGGGGCGGGCGAAGAGACGCTGCTGCCGTATTACCGGTTTTATGTGGAACTGGAGGATATGGCAAGGGAGAACGGACTGAAGACATTCGGGGCGTATTATGTTCCGGCGGTAAAGGACGAGTATATAGAGGGGATAGCGACGTACGACGGACGTTTTAATTGAAAGTAGGACATAGGGATAATCCATAGAAAAAGCGACGTGCCGGTCACGTCGCTTTTTTCGCGGAGAAGAGGGGATTTGAACCCCTGCGCCGGTTGCCCGACCTGTCGGATTTCAAGTCCGATACCTTCAGCCTCTTGGTTACTTCTCCGGGTTCAGGTTTAGATTGTAATCGGTTTGGAGGCCTTTGTCAAGGTGCGGAAAAGGAGGCTTGACTTCGCCGTACGGCTTGATATATAATGACGGCGAAGAGATTTGTCCGTACGGCTAAATTTCGTGGGATTGCGAGAAAATTTATCCGTACGGCGAAATATGGGAGGCGGATATGCGGGCTGATTCAGCAAAATCTTTCGGGGAAGCGATCCGGAGGCGCCGGAAGGAACTGGGGTATACCCAGACGTTTTTGTCGCAGACGTGCGGGGTCAGCGTGAGTTTTCTGTCGGATCTGGAAAACGGAAAAGAGACGGCGGAGCTGGGGAAATCGTTATATCTGGCGTCCCTGCTGGGGCTGGACGTGATGCTGGAGGCAAGAGGATAGTTGATGGAACGGTTTCTGGTAACGATCGAGCGGGAAGGCAGAGAAGTCCCGGTGGGAAGCATCAGCGGGGAGAACAGCGCGGATGCGTGTTTTTGCTATGCTTCGGATTATCTGACAGGACCGGACGCCGCGCCGGTTTCGGTCAGTCTGCCGCTGCAGAAAGAAGCCTTTTCCGCGGCCCGTACCAAAACGTTTTTTGAAGGTCTGCTGCCTGAGGGCTTTACGCGGCGGGCGGTCGCCGAATGGATGCGCACGGATGAGGACGACGATCTGGCGCTGCTGTACGGCCTGGGCCGGGAATGCCTGGGGGCCTTGCGGATCCGGCGGGAGGGACCGGAACCGGAGCCCGCGTATGAGCCGCTGTCCCTGGAAGAAGTCAGGGCCCTGGCGGCGGAAGGAGCGACGCGCTCTGCGGAGTTGGTAACGAAGGCGCATCTTTCACTGACCGGCGCGTCGGGCAAGGTCGGTCTGTACCGGGACGAAGCGTCCGGAACGTGGTATCTGCCCGTCGGGACCGCGCCAAGCACGCATATCGTGAAACAGAGCCACATCCGCCTGCGGCAGATCGTGACGAACGAGCAGCTGGTGCAGATGACGGCCGGACGGCTGGGGATCGACGTGCCGGAGAGCCGGATCATCAATACCGGCAGCGGAGAGGACGGCGAAGTGCTGTTTGCGACCGGACGGTATGACCGGGTGATCCCGGAAAACGCGGACAGGATCGGCGGCCTGCCCCGCCCGCAGCGCCTCCATCAGGAGGACGTGGCGCAGGCGCTGGCGATCCCGGCTTCCGCGAAATATGAACGGGCAGCGGAACAGGGTTATCTGCGGCGCTTGTTTGACCTGCTGCGCAGCGTTTCCGCGAATCCCGTGGAGGATCAGCTGAAACTCTGGGACCGGATCGTGTTCTGTGTCCTGGCGGGCAATACGGATGCGCATATCAAAAACATTTCCCTGCTGTACAGCCCGAATCTGAAAGGGGTCCGGCTGGCGCCGGCTTATGATCTGGTCAGTACGGCAGTGTATGAGAGCAGTACGCGCGACATGGCGTTCCGCATCGGCGGGGTGCTCCGGCTGGATGACATCGATGCGGAAGCACTGCGGCGCGCCGCCCGGGATGCCGGCCTGGGCGGCCGCATGGCGATGCAGCGGGCCGAAAGGATGCGGGAGGCATTTCCGGCAGCGCTGCTGGAGTCCGCGGAAGCGCTGGAAAAGCAGGGCTTTTCGCAGGCGGGAACGATCGCACGGAAGATATTGGAAAGGGGTGGAATCAGTCATGTCATGTAAATGGACCGGCCGGATGGCTGTTTTGGCTGTTATACTGCTGTTGGTGATCGGAACTGTCTCCGGTTGCGGAAAAGACGGATCCTTGGAAACATCGCCCGCCGTGATCCGCGAAACCTGGAACGATTACGGGACAGAGGGACTCGCTTCGGTCAGCTTGAAACTCAGTGATCCCCGTCTGAAGGAAAAAACGACGGACCGGCAGGAAGATAGAGAGGCACTGTTGGGACAGTTCCAAAAACTGAAATACCAGCAAACCAGTCTGAAGCCCGGGGACTGCGAAAAAGTCGCCGACATCGTCATGCGCTGGGAAGACGGGGACCTGGTCCGGATCTCGGTCGGCAAGGTGCTGATGACGGAATATGCCATGGGAATCGACGGGGTCTGCCGGGAATACTCGGAAGAAGACGGACTCGTTTTTATTGAAAATGCAAAAGGCGAACTGCTGCAGTGCGGGATGATCTCGCAAAAGGAGTTTGCGGCGCTGGAATCAGAGCTGGAAGCGGTGTATCAAAGAACACCGGACAGATAAAGGACCGTCCCGTTGACAACCGCCCCGCGGACTTGCTACAATTTGCCATATGAAAAACATCTTGCCCAAAACTGAACCGTCGCCGGAAGACCGGGAGAAACTGCTCCGTGCGGCACCGCTGCTGCAGGCCTGGTTCGCGGAAAACGCGAGGCCGCTGCCCTGGCGGGGCGAGCGGGATCCGTACCGGATCTGGGTATCGGAGACGATGCTGCAGCAGACGCGGATCGAGGCGGTGCTGGGCTATTATCCGCGGTTTACGGAGGCGTTCCCGACACTGCAGGCGCTGGCCGAAGCGCCGGAGGAGCGCGTGCTGAAACTGTGGGAAGGGCTGGGATATTATTCGCGGGCCCGGAACCTGCATAAGGCGGCGCGGATGTGCGTGGAGCAGTACGGCGGCGCGCTGCCGCGGACGGCGGCGGAACTGAAAAAACTGCCGGGCGTCGGCGCTTATACCGCGGGAGCGGTGGCTTCGCTGGCCTTCGGGGAAGCGGCGCCGGCCGTGGACGGGAACGTGCTGCGGATCCTGGCGCGTCTGCTGAACGACGAACGGGACGTGCTGCAGCCGGCGGTGAAAAGAGAGGCGGAAGCGCTGCTGCGGGAAGTGCTGGAGCAGCAGGAGCGGCCCGGCCTGTTCAATGAGGCGCTGATGGAACTGGGTGAGGTGGTCTGCCTGCCGAACGGCGATCCGCGCTGCCGCCGCTGCCCGCTGCGGGAGATTTGCGGCGCGCTGGCTGCGGGGACGGAAAAGGATCTGCCCAACCGCGGGGAGGCCCGGCCGCGCCGGGTCGAGGAAAAAACGGTATTGCTGCTGCGCTCGGGCGGCCGCGTCGCGCTGGAAAAGCGCCCGGACAAAGGTCTGCTGGCGGGGCTGTACGGCTTCCCGATGCTGGACGGGACGCTGGAGAAAACGGACATCCTGCCCTGGCTGAAAAGCTTCGGGATCCCGTTCCGCGGCCTGCGGCCGGCGGGACAGGCGAAGCACGTTTTTACCCGTGTGGAGTGGCGGATGAGCGCCTGGGAGGCGGAGACGGAAACCGCTCTGCCCGGCTACACGTATGCGGACAAAGAAGAACTGGAGACCCGGTACGCGCTGCCTACAGCGTTTAAGGCGTTCCGGGACCGGTGGGAATAAACGCGGGCACGGGCCCGCGGAACAGGATCGGGAGGAGCATGATTCATGCAGGAAAAATGGATCATTCTGAATAAAAAAGGCGATTTCGAGGGGATGGCGAAGGAACTGTCCCTGGACCCGCTCACCGCGCGCATCCTGGCGAACCGCGACGTGCGGGACGTGGCGGCCGCGCGCGCGTATCTCCAAGGCACGCTGGCCGATCTGCCGGATCCCGCGCTGCTGCGGGACGCGGAGAAGGCGGCGTCCCTGCTGGCAGACGCCCTGCGGGCCGGGCAGAAGATCGCCGTGGCATCAGATTATGACGTGGACGGCGTGTTTGCGGGCCAGATCCTGAAGGAGAGCCTGGAAGCGCTAGGCGCGTCCGTGAAGGTGTTTGCTCCGGACCGGGTCACAGAGGGGTACGGGATCAACCGGCGGATCGTGGACGACGCGGCGACCTTCGGGGCCGGCCTGATTGTCACCTGCGACAACGGGATCGCGGCGGAGGACGCCGTGGCGTACGCGAAGGAGCAGGGCCTGGCCGTCGTCGTGACGGACCATCACGAAGTCCCGGAAAAGGACGGCGTGTACTCGCTGCCGCCGGCCGACGCGGTGATCGACCCGAAGCGGCCGGACTGCGGGTACCCGTACGCGGGCATCTGCGGGGCGGTCGTGGCGCTGAAACTGGCGCAGCTGCTGTGCCGGAAGCTCGGCCGGGACGAAACGGCGCTGCTGCGGGAGATGATGCCGTACGCGGCCGTCGCGACCGTGGCGGACCTGATGGAGCTGCGCGAGGAGAACCGCATCATCGTCCGCGAAGGGTTGGAGAGCCTGCCCGGCTGCCGCAATCAGGGCCTGCAGGCCATGATGCGCGAACTGGGCCTCACGGACAAAAAACTGACGCCGTACCACATCGGCTTCATCATCGGCCCCTGCTTCAACGCGGCGGGGCGCCTGGAGACTGCGGACCTGGCGCAGGAACTGCTGGGAGAGAAGAACGCGGCGCGCGCGACAGGCATTGCGGCCCGCCTGATCGAGTTGAATAAAAAACGCCAGAACCTGACGGAAGAGGGCGCCGCGGCGGCGGATCTTCTGGTGCAGGAAATGGCGGCGGACAAAGTCCTGGTGCTGCATCTGCCGGACCTTCACGAGTCCATCGCGGGCATCGTGGCCGGCCGGATCAAAGAAAAATATAACAGGCCTGCGCTGGTCGTCACCGGAAGAGGAGACGCCTGCAAGGGCTCCGCCCGCTCGATCGCGGCTTATCCGCTGTTCGAAAAGATGAAAGAATGCGCGGATCTCTTCACCCGTTTCGGCGGCCACGCCCTGGCGGCCGGCTTTTCGCTGCTGGAGGAAAATATCGATATCCTGCGAAGAAAAATGAATGAAAATTCCCATTTGACAGATGAGGATTTATGTCCTATAATAAAACTCGATGCGGCGATGCCTCCCGAGTACGCGTCGGCGGAACGGATCCGCGAATGGGACTCTTTAGGCCCCTTCGGAAACGGCTTCGAACGCCCGCTGTTCGGCAGGAGCAACCTCACGGTCAGCCGCATCACGGTTCTGGGACAGAAACGGAACGCCCTGCGCCTCCGCTTTGAAGGCGAAAGCGGCCGAAACTTCGAGGGCATCTGGTTCGGCGACGTCACGGTCTGGGAGAACTTCCTCCGCACGCATTACGGAGAGAAAGCCTTCACCATGCTGGAGCGCAGCCAGATGAAAGTGAAAATGGCGCTGGCCTACCAGCCCATGCTCCACGAGTACGGCGGCCTCACCGGCATCCAGTTCCAGATCCGGCATTTTCAGGCGGTGACTTAGCTCAGTTGGGATGAGCGCTTGGTCGACAACCAAGAGGTCGGCGGTTCGAGCCCGCCAGCCACCACGAATCAGTGCACCGGGACCCTGCGCCGGTGCACTTTTTCGTTGACAAAAACCCGGGGCGGGGCTACAATGAAACCGGTGCGAAAGGAGCGCGAAAGATGGAAAAACGATTAGAAGATTATGTAGTGACTATCCCGGATTTCCCCGAGCCCGGCATTATGTTCCGCGACGTGACCGGCATCCTGCAGGACGCGGACGGATTCCGGCTGGCGGTCGATCAGATGTGCGAGCTGGTGGACGGCCTGGACTTTGACGTGATCGTCGGCGCGGAAGCCCGCGGTTTCATTTTCGGCGCCGCCATGGCGTACAAACTGGGCAAGGCGTTCGTCCCGGCCCGCAAAAAGGGCAAACTGCCCCGCGAGACTATCCAGGTGGAATACGCGCTGGAATACGGCACCGCCATCATGGAAATGCATAAGGACGCCGTGCAGCCCGGCCAGAAGGTCATCATCGTGGACGACCTGATCGCGACCGGCGGTACCGTGCGCGCCATTGCGGAAATGGTGGAACTGCTGGGCGGCGAAGTCGTGAAAATGTGCTTCGTCATGGAGCTGGCGGGCCTGGGCGGCCGCAAACTCCTGGAAGGCTACGACGTCGCCAGCTGCATCACCTACGAGGGGAAATAAGTGATCACCTCCCTGTCGAACCCGCTGGTCAGGCGCGTCAGCCTGCTGAATAAAAAGGCCTCTCTTCGCAAAGAAGAGGGCCTTTTTGTGGTGGAAGGACGGCGCTTTGCGGAGGAGATCCCCGCGGACCGGCTGGAGCAGGCCTTCGCGAGCGAAGCATTCCTGGAGACGGAGGAAGGCGCGTCCCTGGCCCGCCGCCTGCGCGCGGAAACGGTCAGCGAAGCCGTCATGGAAAAAATGTCGGACACCCGCACGCCGCAGGGCATCCTGGCGCTCGTCCGCATGCAGGAAACGCCGCCGGAAGCCTGGGGCCCCGGCCCGCTGCTGCTTCTGGAACGCGTGCAGGACCCGGGCAACCTGGGAACCATTTTCCGCATCGCGGAAGCGGCCGGCGCGGGCGGCATCATCCTGGATGAAGAGACCGCCGACCCCTACAGCCCCAAAGTCCTGCGCTCCACCATGGGCGGGATCTTCCGCGTCCCGTTCCGCACGGTCCCGCGCATCGGGGACGAAGTGAAGCGCCTGCAGCGGGAGGGCGTGCGCGTCTACGCGGCGCACCTGCAAGGCAGCTCGGAGTTCGACCGCGTGACCTATCCGCCGCGCTGCGCGTTCCTTCTGGGCAACGAAGGCAGCGGCCTGACGGACGAAGTCAGCGCCCTCGCGGACGAACGGGTCCGCATCCCCATGGAGGGCCGCGCGGAGTCTCTGAACGTGGCAGTGGCCGGCGCGCTGCTGCTGTATGAGGCGTACCGGCAGAGACGGAACGGGTGAGAGGCGGAAGACGGGACCGGCGAGCGGCAGAAGACGTCCGTCCGCCCGCGGACCGGCTCCTGCAAAAATGTTATATCATCCGCGGAAGTATAAAAAAGATTAACCGTTTTTTCGGAAATTTCCCCTTGAACAGCCCCGTATAATCCGATATAATTATTGCGGAAAACGACGATGTGTGATCCAATCCAAACCCAAATAAAGGAGAACAACATGAAAGACCTCTATGTAGTAAACTGCTGCCGTACGGCCGTCGGTTCCTTTGGCGGTTCCCTGAAGGACACCCCCGCTGCCGACCTTGGCGCGATCGTGGTGAAGGAAGCCTTAAAGCGTGCCAATGTTGCCCCCGAAAACGTGGATGAGCTGATGTTCGGCTGCATCCTGACCGCTGCCCAGGGCCAGAACGTGGCCCGTCAGGTCGGCGTGAAGGCCGGTCTGCCTTTCAGCGTTCCCGCCTACACCGTCGGCATGGTCTGCGGTTCCGGCATGAAGTCCGTCATTGAAGCGGCCCGCGCCATCCTGGCCGGCGACGCCAACATCGTCGTCTGCGGCGGTACCGAAAACATGAGCGCCGCTCCTTTCGCCTCCATGGAAGCCCGCTGGGGCGCCCGCATGGGTGACAAGAAGCTGGTCGACACCATGATCAAGGACGGCCTGTGGGATGCGTTCAACAACTACCATATGGGCACCACCGCAGAGAACATCTGCGACGTCTGGGGCATCACCCGCGAAGAACTGGACGAGTTCGGCCTGAATTCCCAGTTAAAGACCGAAGCGGCCCAGAACAGCGGCCGTTTCGACGATGAGATCGTTCCCGTTCCCGTGAAGGTCAAGAAGCAGATCGTGGAATTCAAGCGCGACGAGTTCCCTCGCGCCGGCTCCACGGCGGAAGGCATGGCCAAGCTGCGCGGCGCGTTCCCGGCCGGCCCCGAAGGCGTGGAAGATGAGATCGTCCACACGTTCCAGCCCACCGAGATCCACGAAGCCGACACCCGCAAGCACGTCCAGCGCGTGACCGCCGGCCAGGCCTCCGGCATCAACGACGGCGCGGCCGCCATCGTGCTGGCCTCCGGCGAAGCCGTTGAGAAGTACGGCCTGAAGCCCATGGCCAAGCTGATCGGCTGGGGCCAGGGCGGCGTCGATCCCAAGATCATGGGCGTAGGTCCCGTGGTCGCCTCCCGTCAGGCCATGGCGAAAGCCGGCGTGACCATCGAGGACATGGATCTGGTGGAAGCCAACGAAGCGTTCGCGGCCCAGTCCATCGCGGTCGCCCGTGAGCTGCACTTCGACATGAGCAAGGTCAACGTGAACGGCGGCGCCATCGCCATCGGCCACCCCGTAGGCGCTTCCGGTGCCCGCATCATCGTCACCCTGCTGCATGAGATGCAGAAGCGCCCCGAAGCTAAGAAAGGCCTTGCCACCCTGTGCATCGGCGGCGGCCAGGGCGTTGCCACCGTATTTGAAAAGTGCTGATAACGTCAGCACGTCCGCAGGGGGAAGGGCTCAGGCCCTTCCCTTTTGCGTTTCGGGGAAATAAAAAATTTTACTCCCTGTCCCGTTTCCTCTTATTCGCGTGTATGATAAGTGAGGGCAGCAAAGAGCGGATCGTCCGCCTGCCTTCCCCGGGAGTGACCGTCATGGATTTTGAAGCGCTTTACGAACAGCATGCCGGATGGATGTACCGCCTGGCTTTTGCGATCCTGCGGCAGCCGCAGGACGCGGAAGATGCCGTCCAGGAGGCTTTCCTGACTGTTGCCCGGAAACCCGGATTCTACGGCGCGCTGACGGGCGGCCCTCTGAAGGCGGCGCTGACGGTCATCACCCGCAGCCGGGCGCTCAATATCCTGCGGAAACGCCGCGAGATCGCCGACAGCGAACTGACGGACCGGAATCTGCCGGGCGATCGGGTGTCCTTCACGTTCGGACTTTCCTGGGAAGAAGCGGTGGCGTCGCTGCCGTCCTTCGTACGGGAAATGGTCCTGCTGCATTTCGCGGACGGCTTCACGGCGGCCGAGATCGCGGACCTGCTGGATGTCAAACAGGAAACCGTGCGGAAAACGCTGTACCGGGCCCGGAAACAGATCCGCCGGCATCTGGAGGAGGGGGATTAGATCATGTTGTCAGATAAAGAAAAACGGGAACTGGAAAAAGCCGCCTCGTCCGTGCAGGATGCCTGGCTGGCCGAACTGGACGAGGAGATCGGTGGGATCGGCGCGGAGCCGCCCGCCGGGATGAAGGAACGGCTGGCGCAGGCGTACCGGGACGCGCAGGCAGAGCAGACAGGGAAAGCGGAGCCGAAGAAGAAACGGTCGCCCCGCCGCCCGGTGCTCCGCTGGGCTTTGTCCGCGGTCGCCATGCTGATCGTCCTGATCGGCAGCTGGCTGGCCTTTGACAAAACGGCACGCGCGGAAGCCTCGGACTGGATGAAAAGCGTCCTGGGGATCGAATCCACTGCCCAGGAAGCCTATGACCGCCTGCTCCGCTTCCTGGGCGGCACGCCGGATCAGAGAGACCGGTACCGGGATCCGAAGGGCGAAGCCTGGCGTCCGGTTTTCGGCGGCGCGTGGCTGAACGGAGAAAAGAACCTGGTCGTGGCGGTGACGGACGATTCTTCGGAGGTCACCAAAGTGTTTCAGGACGTCCTGCGTTTCGACAGCGCGCAGTTCCGGAAAGTGAAATACAGTTATGACGAACTGTATGACACATATGAAACGATCCATGAAAGGCTGAAAGCAGAACCGTTTCAGGGACTTGCCGCTTACTCGGTAAATGTGGAGGAGAACCGGATCGATCTCAGTTTTGCCGAGGATGCCATAGATGTGCAATATCGCTTTCTGACCTGGCTGGACGCGGATGTCCGGAAGATCGATCTGTTCGGATTTGATTCCGAACCGATCTGGATCATCAGAGACCAGGAGGACGCGGATCTGAAACTGGCAAATGATCTTGCCGCGGAGGGATTGCTGGAAAGCTGCCGCCTGACGCAGCTTGGAGACGTGGAGGCCGCCAGGACGCCGGCGCAGGAACTGCCTCCGGAAATGCTGCAGGACATCGAAGAATACATGCAGTATAAAGCGGAAAGCGAATTCACGGTCACGAGACTGGACAAACAGGTCGTGGAAGAAGGCGATCTGATCAGGATCAGCTATCGGCCCTACACAAAAACACAGTTCCTGGAAATGAACAGCATCGAACTGCCCTGCCGGTGCGGCGGAGAGACAGCTCCCGGCCTGGAAGCGATCCAGTCGTCCGTCACCCCGGGCCGCCGGGTGGGAGAGTCCTATACCATCGATTACGCCGGCGCGCCGTACGACACGGACGAACCGGTCTTCTGTGACATCACGATCCTCTATATATACCGGGCGGAACCGCATGAACTGGACGACGCCTTCGTGCAGGAATTTACGGAATATTCCTCAGTGGAAGAATGGCGTGACGCGCTGATCCGGGGAAAAATGAGCTGGGGATCCGTGCCGAATGCCTGGCATCAGGTACTGGAAAAACTGCTCCCGGTCTGTCAGTTTGAACTGGATGAGGACCGGATCCGGGAGAAAATGACAGACCCGCAAATGGCGAAAGCGGCGATCCGGGAATATCTGCTGGTGCAGGCGATAGCGGAGCATTACGGAATAGCGGTGACCGACGCGGACGTACAGGCGTACATCAGCGAACACCAGATCTATCTTTACGGTCTGCCGGGAACGGCCCTGACCGCCTGCAAGTGGCGCGCCATGCGGGAAAAGGTCATTGAAAAGATGACGGAGTAAAAAAGAGTGCCATTGGGGGACTGTCCCCGAACGGCACAAAAAATCTGACAAAGGAACCGTCCCCCTGTCAGAAAAAAGCAGGCCGGGCTGTCTGTCGCCGGCCTGCCGCGCGGAAGTCGAAACCTGACGAAGGAACCGTCCCTCTGTCAGGTTTCTGTTATTTCCCGAGCATCTTCATCAGATCCGGCAGGGTGGCTTCAAAGTCCACGCCGTACCAGGGGCGCTCGGGATTCTGCAGGGTGACGTCGATGGTGTGGGCGGTGTAATCCGCGGCGATGCGGAAAGCGTCGGGGAGGGAGAGGCCCTGCACCAGGCCGCCGACGGCGACGCTGGAGAAGAGGTCGCCCGTGCCGTGGTAGGAGGCGTCGATGCGGCCGTTCTGGTAGACGAAGTGTTCGCCGGTCTCCGTGTTCAGGCCGTAGATGCCGGTCTTGCCGGGCGACAGGGACACGCCGGTCAGCACGACGATCTTCGAGCCCAGCGCGGCCAGCTTGTCCAGCAGGCCCAGGATGTAGGCTTCGTCGTACACTTCCTTATACTCCGTGCCGGTCATGAAGCAGGCCTCAGTGATGTTGGGGACGATGATGTCCGCCTCGCCGCAGAGCCCCGCGTTCAGGCGCGCGTAGTTCTCGTCGAAGGCCGGGTACATCTTGCCGTTGTCCGCCATGACGGGGTCGATGAAGACCAGCGTGCCGTCCTCGCGGAACATGCGGAAGATTTCCTTGCTGATCTCGATCTCCTCCGCGGAGCCCAGGTAGCCCGTGTAGATCGCGTCAAAATGGATGCCCTCGGCTTTCCAGTGGGCGGTGATGGGCCGCAGCTGGTCCGTCAGGTCCTTGACGGTGAAGCCCTTGAACATGGTGTGCGTGGAGAGGACGGCGGTCGGCAGGATCGCCGTTTCCACGCCCATGGCGGAAATGACGGGCAGGGCGATGGTGAGGGAGCATTTCCCGAAGCAGGAAATGTCCTGGATGGTCAGAACTCTTTTCATATCTATCACCTCGGAAAGTGTTAATTGTCAAATTCATATTATACACACTTCTGTTGAGAAATGGAATACCCCGGAGCATAATTGTTGCCGGCCGCAGAAATCGGCCGCGGAACCGGCTGCGTTAGACAAAATACGGCCGGTTATTTTGCTGCCCCGGCCCTTTATCCTGCGCGGCGCGGCGTTTATCATAGCGTTAAGAAAGAGAGGTGATACGTCATGAGGGTCAGAGCAAAAAAACGGCGCGGAGGCGGCGAACGCCTTGCAACGCCGCAGATTTTCTGGTATGATTCCCGAGAGGAGGTGACAGTATGAATAGCCTGTACGTCTGGCTGGGCATATTCGTCCTGGCTGTGATCATTGAGGTGGCGACCGCGGGGCTGGCCACCGTCTGGTTTGCCTGCGGCGCGTTCGTCGCGTTTATCCTGGCGGTCCTGAAGGTGGACATCGTCTGGCAGGTGGTCGCGTTCGTCGTGGTCTCCCTGGTGCTCCTGGCCTTCACACGCCCGATGGCGAAGAAATACCTGAACCGGAAGACCGAAAAGACCAACGTGCTGGATAAGATCATCGGCCGCACCGCCCTGGTGACGGAGGAGATCAACAATATCCTGGCCACCGGCAAGGTCACGGTGGACGGCATGCCCTGGACGGCCCGCAGCGCGGACCCGGACGGCATCATCCCGGTCGGGAAGGAAGTCGTGATCGAGCAGCTGGTGGGCGTCAAACTGATCGTAAAAGCTTTGGAAAGCAAAATAGAGGAACTGAGCCCGGCGGAAGAGGAACCCGCCCAGTCAAAGGAGGAAGAGTAATATGTTGACGATGGAAATCTCGGAGAAACTTTTCGGCAGCATCGCGATCATCGCGGTCGTCCTGGTCGTCCTGGCCATTATCGTATCCTGCATCAAGATCGTGCCGCAGGCCACCGCGTTCGTCGTGGAACGGCTGGGCGCCTATATCGGGACCTGGGGTGTGGGCCTGCACTTCAAACTGCCCTTCGTGGATAAAGTGGCCCGCCGCGTGAGTTTAAAGGAACAGGTCATCGACTTCAAGCCGCAGCCCGTTATCACCAAGGATAACGTCACCATGCAGATCGACACGGTCGTGTTCTTCCAGATCACGGACCCCAAGCTGTATGCCTACGGCGTCGTGAACCCCATCATGGCCATTGAGAACCTGACCGCCACCACGCTGCGTAACATCATCGGCGAACTGGAACTGGACCAGACGCTGACCTCCCGCGAGATCATCAACACCAAGATGCGGACCCAGCTGGACGTCGCGACCGACCCCTGGGGCATCAAGGTAAACCGCGTGGAACTGAAGAACATCATCCCGCCGCGCGAGATCCAGGATTCCATGGAGAAGCAGATGAAGGCGGAACGCGAACGCCGTGAGAAGATCCTGCAGGCCGAAGGTGAGAAGAAGTCCACCATCCTGGTGGCTGAAGGTCACAAGGAACGCGCGATCCTGGACGCCCAGGCGGAAAAGGAAGCGGCCATCCTGCGGGCGGAAGCCAAGAAGGAAGCCATGATGCGCGAGGCGGAAGGCCAGGCGGCCGCGATCCTCAAGGTGCAGCAGGCGAACGCCGAAGGCATCCGGCTGATCAAGGAAGCCGGCGCGGACCAGGCGGTCCTGCAGATCAAGAGCCTGGAAGCCTTCGCCAAGGCGGCGGAAGGCCAGGCCACCAAGATCATCATCCCTTCGGAGATCCAGGGGCTGGCCGGCGCGCTGACCGCGCTGAAGGAAACCGTGAAAGACTGAGAATACTGACAGCGGAAAAGGATGCGCCGTGCCCCGGCGCATCCTGCCGTTGTACAAAACCGCAGAGGACTTTATGGAAAAATTTATCTTGTCCCTGGATCAGGGAACCACCAGTTCGCGCGCGATCCTGTTCGATCATGAGGGCAGGATCCGCGCGATGGTGCAGGAAGAATTCACGCAGTATTACCCCCAGCCCGGCTGGGTGGAGCACGACCCCCGCGATATCTGGCGCTGCCAGCTGAAGACGGGGCGTCTGGCCATCGAGCAGCTCGGCATTAAGGCGGAGCAGATCGCGGCCGTCGGCGTCACCAACCAGCGGGAGACCACCATCGTGTGGGAGAAGGAGAGCGGCCAGCCCGTGTATCCGGCCATCGTATGGCAGTGCCGCCGCACGGCCGGCATGATCGACAAACTGGTGGAGCAGGGCTGGAGCGAAAAGATCAAGGCCAAGACCGGCCTGATCCCGGACGCCTATTTCAGCGCGTCCAAGATCGCCTGGATCCTCGAAAACGTGGACGGCGCGCGCGAAAAAGCGGAGCGCGGAGAACTGCTCTTCGGCACGGTGGACACCTGGCTGATCTGGAACCTCACCGGCGTCCACGTCACGGACTACACCAATGCCTCCCGCACCATGCTGTACAACATCCATGAGCGCCGCTGGGACGACGAACTGCTTGACCTGTTCAATATCCCGCGCTCGATGCTGCCGGAGGTGAAACCGTCCAGTTGCGTTTACGGGAACACCAAACCCTTCTGGTTCGGCGGCGAGATCCCCGTGGCCGGCGCGGCGGGCGATCAGCAGGCGGCTCTGTTCGGCCAGTGCTGCTTCCAGCCCGGCGAGGTGAAGAGTACCTACGGCACCGGCGGCTTCATGCTGATGAACACCGGCAGACAGGCGGTGGCGTCGCAGAGCGGCCTGCTGACCACCATGGCGGCCTCCCTGGGCGAGGAAGCCGAGTACGCGCTGGAAGGCAGCGTCTTCGTGAGCGGCGCCGTGGTCCAGTGGCTGCGCGACGAGCTGCGCATCCTGGACGCGAGCCCGGATTCCGAATACTTCGCGGTCAAAGCGAAGGACAACGGCGGCGTCTACATGGTCCCCGCCTTCACGGGCATCGGCGCGCCGTACTGGAACCAGTACGCCCGCGGCATGATCGTGGGCCTGACCCGCAGCACCAGCAAGGCGCAGATCGTGCGCGCGGCGCTGGAAGCCATCGCCTACCAGACCGCCGACGTGTGCGAAGCCATGGAGAAGGACTCCGGCCTGGACTTAACGAGCATCCAGGTGGACGGCGGCGCCTCCAAAAACGATTTCCTGATGCAGTTCCAGAGCGACGTCCTGAACGCCGTGGTCTGCCGCCCCGCCTGTGTCGAAACCACCGCGATGGGCGCGGCCTTCCTGGCCGGCCTGGCCGTCGGCTTCTGGGGCAGCAAAGAGGAGATCAAGCAGCTCTGGTCCGTGGATGCCCTGTTCCGCCCGCAGATCAGTGCGGAAAAACGCAGCGGACTGCTGGCTGACTGGCACCTGGCCGTGGAATGCGCCCTGCGCTGGGGCAATGCGAAACGCGATATGACCGACAAATAAATTCTTCTGAAGGAGGACTTAACATATGGAGACCCGTCCCTACGTCCCGTGGGATCTGATGAACAGCTTCATGATCGACGTGTTCAAGGCATACGGCGTGCCGGAAGAGGACGCCGCCATCTGCGCGGACGTCCTGCTGGAATCCGACCGCCGCGGCATTGAAAGCCACGGCTGCAACCGCTTTAAGCCGATCTATCTGGACCGCATCGACAACGGCACCCTGCTGCCGGTCACAAAGATCGATATCCTGAAGGAAACGCCCACCACGCTTGTCATGGATGCCAATAACGGCATGGGCATGGTGGCCAGCTACCGGATGATGGAAAAACTGATCGAAAAGGCGAAAACGTACGGCATGGCCGGCGGCGCCATCTGCAATTCCACCCATTACGGCATCGCGGGCTACTGGACCACCATGGCGGAAAAGGCCGGCATGATCGGCATTTCCGGCACCAACGCCCGGCCTTCCGTCGCCCCCACCTGGGGCGTGGAGCCCATGATGGGCACGAACCCCCTGACCTTCACCATGCCCACCGACGAGGATTTCCCGTTCAACTTCGACTGCGCGACCTCCATCGTCCAGAACGGCAAGATCGAATTCTATGAACGCAGCGGCAAGGAGACCCCGCCCGGCCTGGTCGTCACGAAGGACGGCGGCACCATGACCGATTCCGGCCGGATCCTGAAGACCATGCGCGCCGGCAACTGCGCGCTCCTGTCCATCGGCGGCCTCGGCGAGGCGACCGGCGGCTACAAGGGCTACGGCTTCACCACCATCGTGGAGATCCTCTCCGCGGCGCTGACCGGCGGCCCGTTCATGAAGGAGCTCTCCGGCAAGAACCCCGACGGCACGAACCGCATGTACCGCCTGGGCCACTTCTTCTTCGTGATCAACCCTGAGTTCTTCATGGGCCTGGACACTTTCAAGCACACGACCGGCGAGATCCTGCGCGGCCTGCGCGCCTCCGAAAAAGCCCCCGGCGCGGACCGCATCTACACCGCGGGCGAAAAGGAATGGGACGCCTGGCAGGAGCGCAAGGACAAGGGCGTGCCCGTCGGCGAGACGATCCAGAAGGAACTGATCGCGCTGCGCGACAGGTTCGGGCTGGATTACCGCTTCCCGTTTGAATAATTCCGAAGGAGACCGTACAACATGGATTACGCAAAAGAATCTCTCCGCCTGCACGGAGAATGGAAAGGCAAGATCGAAGTAGTGGCCACCGTGCCCGTCGCCACGAAGGACGACCTGTCCCTGGCCTACACGCCCGGCGTGGCGCAGCCCTGCCTGGAGATCCAGAAGGACATAGACAAGAGTTATGAACTGACGCGGCGCCACAATCTCTGCGCTGTCATCACGGACGGCACGGCCGTCCTGGGCCTGGGCGACATCGGCCCGGAAGCCGGCATGCCGGTCATGGAAGGCAAGTGCGTGCTGTTCAAGGCCTTCGGGGGCGTGGACGCGTTCCCGCTCTGCGTGAAGACCAAGGACGTCGATGAGTTCGTGCAGACCGTCTACAATATTTCCGGCAGCTTCGGCGGCATCAACCTGGAGGACATCTCCGCGCCCCGCTGCTTCGAGATCGAGCGGAAACTGAAGGAAAAATGCGACATCCCGATCTTCCACGACGACCAGCACGGCACCGCCATCATCACCCTGGCGGGTCTGACCAACGCCCTGAAGGTGGTGGGGAAGAATAAAGAGGACGTGCGCATAGTCACCTCCGGCGCCGGCGCCGCGGCCATCTCCATCGTGAAACTGCTGCTCTCCGCGGGCTTCAAACACATCACCATGTGCGACCGCAAAGGCGCGATCTACAAGGGCCGCGACGGCCTGAACTGGATCAAAGAGGAAATGGCGGAAGTCACGAACCTGGAGCGCAAAGCCGGGACGCTGGCCGACATGCTCGTCGGTGCGGACGTCTTCATCGGCGTCTCCGCCCCGGGCATGGTGACCACGGAAATGGTGAAGACCATGAACCGCGACGCCATCATCTTTGCCTGCGCGAATCCGACCCCGGAGATCTTCCCGGAAGATGCGAAAGCGGGCGGCGCCAAGGTCATTTCCACCGGCCGCAGCGATTACCCGAACCAGATCAACAACGTTCTGGCCTTCCCCGGTGTCTTCCGCGGGACCTTCGACGTGCGCGCCAGCGACATCAACGAAGAGATGAAGATGGCCGCCGCGCACGCCCTGGCGGACCTGGTGAGCCCGGAGGAACTCTCCGCGGACTACATCATCCCGCGCGCCTTTGACAAACGCGTCGGCCCGGCCGTGGCCGCCGCCGTGGCGCAGGCCGCCCGCGACAGCGGCGTCGCCCGCCTGTGATTCCGCTTCCCATTTGGCGGAGACTGTGTTATACTAAATAGTTGAGATATCACCCCCGGCCCGGGGGAAGGGAGGACAAGCCGATGAAGTCCCTGAAAAAACTCATATCCGTCCTGATGCTGTTTACGATCCTGCTCCTGTCCGCCTGCGGCAACCAGTCGGGCACGAACCAGAAGACCGACGGCGTGGACGTGGACCTCAGCAAAATGGGCGGCGCCGTGGTCTACGGCAAAGTCTACGACATGGTCAACAACGGCGCGAATTACGAGGGCCAGGTCGTCCGCATGGCGGGGGTCGTCAACGAGATCCCGGTCACGCAGCGCGGCGTCCAGGTGGACCTGCTGCATTCGTGCGTGATCTTCGACGCCACCAAGTGCTGCTCGCAGGGCATCGAATTCGTCCTGCCGGAAGGAACCGAGTACCCGCCCGTCGGGACGGAAGTCGTCGTGGAGGGCATCTGGAACAACTACCAGCTCTACGGCATCGACCGCTACCGCCTGCTGGACGCGAAGCTCCTGTAAGCCCGCCCCGAACCATATTACCTGAAAGGAAATCCTGTCCTTTATGGATTCCATCATCCGATCCATTGCCGAGGCCTTGAACGGCCTGCCCAAGGAACTGGTGGTGTTCATCATCTCCATGTTCCCGATCCTGGAACTGAGGGGCGGACTCATCGCGTCCGCCCTTTTGGGACTGCCCATCGAACGGGGCATCCTTTTTGCTTTGCTGGGCAATATCGTCCCGATCCCCTTCATCCTGCTGCTGATCACCCCGATCTTCGACCGGCTGAAGAAGACGAAGCGCATCCGTCCCCTGGTGGAAAAGCTGGAAGCAAAATCCATGGGCAAAAGCGAGCGCATCCAGAAATACGAATTCTGGGGCCTGCTGCTGTTCGTGGGCATCCCGCTGCCGGGCACGGGCGCCTGGACGGGCGGGCTGATCGCCTCCCTGCTCAACATCAAACTGAAAAAAGCCGTGCCCGCCATCTTCCTCGGACTGCTGATGGCGACGGTGATCATGTGCATCATTACCTATGGGATCCCTGCCCTGGTGCGGGGCGCGTAAGGAGTCGTTATGGCAGTAAAAGACCGTGTGGAAAACTGTTTCGGTATGTGCGACCTCATCACGGCCGCGGGCGTTTCCGATTCCGCCCAGCGGAACCTGCGGAGCATGCTTCGCGTGGACATGGTGAATTTCTGTGTCTATCTGGCATATGAAGACAGCGTCATGACCCAGGACGAGGAGCGCTTCATCAGCACGATGTTCTCGTATCCTCTGAACTGGGCCACCCGTGCCGACGCGCTGGCCGAACTGAACAAGGTGGAAGGCTTCCCTAAGAAGATCCCGACCTCCATCAAGTATTTCATCCTGGCCGACGCGGGGCGCCGCGTGCCGAACGACCCCTACCGCCACCAGAAGACCGCCTACCTGATCCAGACCTATGAGGAACTGGGCAAGGGCATGGCGCTCTTCAGCGGCAGCAAGGCCGTGGAAGCCGCCGCAACCGCCTACGTCAAGATGCTGGATAAATTCGTGGAGGGCTACGGCCTGTTCCGCAATAAAAACGTGCGCATCAGCGGCGGCAAGCCGAAAACGGACGGGACGAAGCCATCCACCGGCGTCCGCATCACCACGGAAAAAACGGGCGGCAATGCGACTCCCTCCGGAACCGAATCCCAGGCTCCTTCGGACGTCGCGGAAGTCCCGCCCCGTCCCGTGGACCTGGACCCCAAGCGCGTGGACGAGATCATGAGCGAACTGAACGCGCTGGTGGGCCTGGAGACCGTCAAAGAAGAGATCGGCCGCCTGGTGAACCTGCTGCGCGTGCAGCAGATGCGCCAGGAATTCGGCCTGCAGAATAAGGGGACGTCCCGCCACATGGTGTTCTACGGCAACCCCGGCACTGGCAAGACCACAGTGGCCCGCCTGCTCGCGGACATCTACCGTGAACTGGGCCTGCTGCCCACCGGCCAGTTGGTGGAAGTGGACCGCGCCGGCCTCGTGGGCGGCTACGTGGGCCAGACCGCCATCAAGACCAGCGAAGTCATCGAGCAGGCCATCGGCGGCGTCCTGTTCATCGACGAAGCCTACACGCTGACCGCCAACAAGGGCCAGAACGACTTCGGCCAGGAAGCGGTGGAGACCATCCTCAAGGCGATGGAGGACTACCGCGACGAACTTATCGTGATCGTGGCCGGCTATACCGAACTGATGCAGGAATTCCTGGAGACCAACCCGGGCCTCAAATCCCGCTTCAACTATTTCATTGAATTCCCGGACTACACCCCCGAAGAACTCGTGGCGATCCTGGAACTCATGTGCAAAAAGAACGAATACACGCTGTCCCCGGAAGCGAAGGAGAAAGCGCTGGATATCTTCACGGCGCGCTGTGAAGACAAACCCGAAAATTTCGCCAACGCCCGCGAGGTGCGCAACTTCATGGAAGACGCGATGCTGAACCACGCCGGCCGGGTGACGAAACTGCCCAAGAAAGCCCGCACCAAGAAGGTGCTGAGCCAGCTGGAGGCGGAGGACCTGGGAGAACTGACATGAGCGTGCTGGTGATCGGAGGCGGCGCGGCCGGCATGATGGCCGCGCTCTTCGCCGCCCGGGAGGGGGAGCGCGTCCTCCTCCTCGAAAAGAACGAAAAACTCGGCAAAAAACTGTATATCACCGGGAAGGGGCGCTGCAACTTAACGAATACGGCCGAAACGGAGGCGTTTCTGGGAAAAGTCTTCCGGAACCCCCGTTTTTTACGTTCCGCGCTCGCTTCCTTTGACAATACCGCAATGATGTCGCTGCTGGAAGAGGCCGGCCTGCCCTTAAAGACCGAACGGGGCGGGAGAGTGTTCCCGCAGAGCGATACCGCCTCGGATGTGACGCGCACGCTGGAAAAACTGCTGCGCGCCGCAGGCGTCAAAGTCCTGCTGAACACCGAGACCGTGTCGCTGATCATCAAAGAAAAACGCATCCGCGGCGTCATTACGCGGGAAAACGGCCGGATCCTGGCCCGTCCCGCGGACAAAGTGATCCTGGCCATGGGCGGCCTGTCCTACCCCTCCACCGGCTCCACCGGCGACGGCTTCCGCCTCGCGAAGAACGCCGGCCACACGGTCACGGACCTGCTGCCCTCCCTGGTCCCCTTCAACGCGTCCTTTGCGGAGCCCGTGCGTGCGGCGGGCCTGACGCCGGGCGATCTGTCCGGCCTCACCATAAAAAACGTCTCCCTGAAACTGACCGCCGGCGGGAAAAAACGCTTTGAGGAACAGGGCGAATTGATGTTTACCCACTTCGGGATCACCGGCCCGCTGGTGCTCAGCGCCTCCGCGTTCGCCGGGGACTGCGTCCTGAAAGGGGAGGAGATCGGTGTTGCGATCGACCTGAAGCCGGCCCTCACGGAAGAGCAGCTGGACCAGCGCCTGATCCGGGACCAGAAAGAAGCGGGAAAGACCGCGCTGTCCACCATGCTGGGCGGCTACCTGCCCCGGGCCCTGATCCCGGTGATCCTGGCCCAGGCGGGCCTGGACGGCGCTGAGAAGGCGGCGCGCCTCTCCCGGGAGGAACGCGGCGCCCTGATCCGCGCGCTGAAAGGGCTGGCCCTGACCGATATCAGCCTGCGCGGCTTCCCGGAAGCCGTCGTCACCCGCGGCGGCGTCGCGGTAAAGGAGATCGATCCGAAAACGATGGAGTCGAAACGCGTCAGCGGCTTGTACCTGACCGGCGAGATGCTGGACCTGGACGCGGCCACCGGCGGCTACAACCTGCAGATCGCCTGGTCGACGGGCGCGGCGGCCGGCCGGGCCGCGGGACGGAAGGAGAAAGAAATGGAAGAGCAGAATCGGGAAGCAAGACAGAACCGCCACATCGCCATTGACGGCCCCGGCAGCTCCGGCAAGAGCACCATTGCGAAGCTGGTCGCGAAAGAGACCGGCCTCGTCTACGTGGACACCGGCGCGATGTTCCGCGGCCTGGCCATCCATTTCCTGCGCAAGGGCCTGGACGCTTCGGACGAGGCGGGCATCACCGCCGCCTGCGAAGACGCGGACGTGACCATCGCTTACGAGGACGGCGTGCAGCAGGTTTACCTGAACGGCGAAAACGTGACGCCGTACCTGCGTGAGGAAAAGACCGGCCAGATGGCCTCCGCCTCCTCCGTGTACGGCCCCGTGCGCGATAAAATGAAGGAACTGCAGCAGAAACTTGCCCGCGAAAAAGACGTCGTCATGGACGGCCGCGACATCGGCACCGTCATCCTGCCCGACGCCTTCCTGAAGATCTACCTGACCGCTTCCGCGGAAGTGCGTGCGGAACGCCGTTACCGCGAACTCCTCGAAAAAGGCCAGGAAGCCGACCTCGAGACCATCCGCAAGGAACTCGAAGAGCGCGATTACCGCGACATGCACCGGGAGATCGCCCCTCTCAAACAGGCAGACGACGCGGTGCTGATCGATTCCTCGCAGATGACCATAGAAGAAGTGAAGGACGCGGTCCTGCAGCTTTACGGATGGGAGAAATAATGGAGATCAGAGTCGCCGGGACCGCCGGCTTCTGCTTCGGCGTGGAACGCGCCGTGGAGCGCGTGGAATCCCTGCTGCGGCAAGGGAAAACGCCTTTATACACCTACGGCCCCATCATCCATAACGAGCAGGTGGTGGAAGACTTCGCCGCCCGCGGCGTGCGCGTGCTGCACAGTCTGGAGGAGGCGCAGACCGCCCCGCCGGGCACGCTCGTGATCCGGTCCCACGGCGTCAGCCGCGCGGAGCAGGAACGCATGGAGGAACTCGGCTTCGACCTGGAGGACGCCACCTGCCCCTTCGTGAAGAAGATCCATCACCTGGTGCAGCAGGCGGATGAGGACGGCCGGCAGGTTATCATCACCGGCGACCCGCGCCATCCGGAGGTGCGGGCCATCACGGGATGGTGCGGGCAGACGCCCTTCGTGATCGGGGAAGAAGCGGAGATCCCGGACCTTCCGGCGGATACGCCGCTGCTGCTCGTAAGTCAGACAACATTCATGTTGGAAAAATTTCAAAAAATAGTTGAAAATATAAAAAAGAAATATTATAATGTCTCCGTTGTGAATACCATCTGTCATGCCACACAGAAGAGGCAGCAGGAAGCGGAGGAACTCGCCGCCGCCGCGGACGCCATGATCGTCATCGGCGGAAAGCAGAGTTCCAACACGGCCAAGCTTGCGGAAATCTGTGAGGCACATTGTGCTAACACTTACTACGTCCAGTCCGCCGAGGACCTGGATCATCAAGGCTTTGTACCGGTACGTGTTGTGGGCATCACAGCAGGGGCCAGCACCCCAAAGAAAATTATTGAGGAGGTTCAAAATTTTGTCGGAAGTAAGTTTTGAACAAATGCTGAATGAAGAAGGTTCCCTGAACCAGATACGTACGGGCGAGATCGTTACGGGTACCGTTATCGGTGTGAAAGATAACGAGATCAACCTGAACATCGGTTACAAGGCCGACGGTGTGATCACCAAGTCGGAGTACACCATGGATCCTTCCCTGGACCTCAAGAGCGCCGTCAAGGTCGGCGACCAGCTGCGCGTCAAGGTCCTGAAAGTCAACGACGGCGAAGGCCAGGTCCTGCTTTCCTACCGCAGACTGGCTTCGGACCGCGCCTATGAAGTCCTGCAGGAATCCTGCGAAAACGGGACGGTCCTGACCGGTACCGTGTCCCAGGTCACCGACGGCGGCCTGTCCGTCATGGTGGACGGCGTCCGGGTGTTCATCCCCGCCAGCATGGTCTCTCCCCGCTTTGAGAGAGATCTGTCCCACTACATGGGCCAGGAAGTGGAATTCGTCATCACCGAGTGCGTGCCGCGTAAGCGCCGCGTGATCGGCAACCGCAAGAAAGTGATCCAGGAGCGCCGCGAGGCCGCCGAGTCCGAACTGCTGTCCCGTATCGAAGTCGGCATGATCCTGACCGGCAAGGTCAGCTCCATCATGGACTACGGCGCCTTCATCGACCTGGGCGGCGCAGACGGCCTGCTGCACATCTCCGAGATGAGCTGGGGCCGCTTCGAGAAGCCCAAGAAGCTCCTGACCGTCGGCCAGGAAGTCGAAGTGTTCGTCAAGAGCATCAACGGCAAGAAGATCAGCCTGTCCATGAAGTTCCCGGACCAGAACCCCTGGCTGCACGCGGATGAGAAGTACGCCATCGGCAACATCGTCACCGGTACGGTGGCCCGCATGACCGATTTCGGCGCCTTCGTCCAGCTGGCTCCCGGCGTGGATGCCCTGCTGCACGTCTCCCAGATCTCTTCCGAGCGCGTGGAGAAGCCTTCGGACGTCCTGAAGATCGGCCAGCAGATCGAAGCCAAGGTCCTGGAGTACAATCCGGACGACCGCAAGATCAGCATCTCCATCAAGGCCCTTGAAATGGACCGCGAGCAGCCCGCCGGGACCGCTCCGATCTCCATCCCCGAGGAAGTCGTGGAAGCCGTCAGCGAAGCGAAGCCCGAAGAGGCCGTGCAGACGCTGGGCGACGCCCTTCCCAGCCTGGAGGAAGTGATTCCGGAAGCCGCTCCCGAAGAGAAGCCGGAAGACTGATCCCGGAAAGGACCTCAGGAAAGAAGCGGGGACTCTGCTCCCCGCTTTTTGCTTGGCAGGAAGCTTCGGAAAGCGAGCCGCCGGGGCGGGAGCGAAACGGACTGCCGGGATGAAAACACTTGATTTTCTCTCCGGTTTGCGGTATTATTTTACTGCCTATGGCTTATAGGAGGCTTTTTATGTTAAAAAAGAGTTTAATATCCGTCATTCTGATCCTGGGCCTGCTTCTGATGCTGACCGCATGCGGCGGGAAAGAAGACCCTCCCACGCTTCCGGGACCGGGGACCGCTGAAACGACAGCGCCCGTCACGGAATCCGAACAGGGTTCCACCACGAAGGAACCCACCACCACGGCCCGCAGGACCAAGGCTCCTACGACGACACAGCCCACCACGGAGCCGCCTCTCGCGGACTATCCGTTCGAGCCTACCGGTTCCGGCATCTACGTCACCCGGGACGGCGTGCTCAAGAGCGCCGAAGTCACTTCCTTTGACAACCGGAAGTTCCCGCAGGTGCGCTATGACGAGGCGGAACTGAAGGAATTCATCGACAAGGAAGTCAAGGCCTTCAACGACAGCAAAAAGGAAAACGCCGTGACCGTGGAGGAGCTGACCGTCAAGGGCGGCGAGGCCACGCTGGTCCTGAACTACGCCGATTTTGACAGCTTCCTGGAATTCCAGGGCCCGGACTTTGACGTCAAGCATCTGGCACTGCTGGAGCGCGAAGACGCAGTCCGGAAATATAATATATCCAATCTCGTGGATACGTCCGGCGTCAAGACCGATCTGCTGATCGCCTTGCAGGACAGCGACGTCAAGGTACTGGTCGTGACCGGCAAAACGCTGGTCACCCTGAACGGGGACATCCTTTACATGTCCGCCGGGATGAGCATGACCGGCGTGAACATGGTCCGCTGCGAGGATGACGTGAATTATTCGTACGTCGTATTCCGTTAATACGGCGGAAGACCTGCCGCTGCCTGCCGGGGCATGCCGTGCCCTGCGGACGGCGGCATTTGTGCAAACGGGATCATAAGGAAAAGAGGTTAGCATATGGAAAAGACAATGGACAAGATCGTAGCGCTGTGCAAATCCCGGGGCTTTATCTTCCCCGGTTCCGAAATATACGGCGGCCTGGCCAACACCTGGGATTACGGCCCCCTCGGCGTGGAACTGAAGAATAACGTCAAACGGGCCTGGTGGCTGAAATTCGTGCAGGAAAACCCCTACAACGTGGGCCTGGACGCCGCCATCCTGATGAACCCGCTGACCTGGGAAGCCAGCGGCCACCTGGCCGGCTTCTCGGATCCCCTGATGGACTGCCGCGAGTGCCACGAGCGTTTCCGCGCGGACAAACTGATCGAGGACTGGTGCGGTGCGAACGGCTTCGAACTGCCGAAGCCCATCGACGCTTTTTCCCAGGAAGAAATGAAAGCCTTCGTGGAAGAGCACCAGATCCCCTGCCCCACCTGCGGCAAGCACAACTTCACCGACATCCGCCAGTTCAACCTGATGTTCAAGACCTTCCAGGGCGTCACCGAAAACAGCAAGAACACGCTGTACCTGCGCCCCGAGACCGCGCAGGGCATCTTTACGAACTTCGTGAACGTCCAGCGGACCACCCGTAAGAAAGTCCCGTTCGGCATCGGCCAGATCGGCAAGTCCTTCCGCAACGAGATCACGCCCGGCAACTTCATCTTCCGCGTGCGTGAATTCGAGCAGATGGAGCTGGAATTCTTCTGCAAGCCCGGCACGGACCTGGAATGGTTCACCTACTGGCGCAGCTTCTGCAAGAACTGGCTGCTCAGCATCGGCCTGAAGGAAGAGGACATCCGCCTGCGCGACCACGATCCGGAGGAACTGTGCTTCTACTCCAAGGCCACGACGGACTTTGAATACCTGTTCCCGTTCGGCTGGGGCGAACTCTGGGGCGTGGCGGACCGCACGGATTACGACCTGACGCAGCATCAGAACACCTCCGGCCAGGATCTGAGCTATTTCGATCCGGAGACCAACGAACGCTATATCCCGTACGTGATCGAGCCCTCGCTCGGTGTGGAGCGCAGTGTGCTGGCCCTGCTCTGCGGTGCGTACGATGAGGAAGTGCTGGACGAAGCCAAGGGCGACGTCCGCACCGTCATGCATTTCCACCCGGCCATCGCGCCGGTCAAGATCGCGGTGCTGCCGCTCTCCAAGAAACTCAGCGAGCCGGCGGAGAAGCTGTACGCGCAGCTGGCGAAGAAGTGGAACTGCGAATTCGACGTGACCGGCAACATCGGCAAGCGCTACCGCCGCCAGGACGAGATCGGCACGCCTTACTGCGTGACCTACGATTTCGACTCCGAAACGGACGGCGCGGTCACGATCCGCGAACGCGACACCATGGAACAGGTCCGCGTCCCGGTCGCTGAACTGGCGGCCTGGTTTGCGGACAAATTCGATCTGTAAAGATCCACGCAGGGAGGACGGATGAAGAGGAAACTGCTCGGTTTTCTGCTGCTCCTCGTGATGGCGCTCAGCGTCCTGCGCCCGGTCGTCCGGGCCGACGACCCGCTGTCGGAAGAGGAACGGAAAAAACAGGAGGCGGAATCCCAGGCGGCCCGCGTCAGCGGCCTCCGGGACGACCTCCTTCTTGAACTGTCCGAAAAACGCGCCGCTTCCGACGTCCTGATGGACGAAATGATCTCCCTGAATAATCAAATCACCGCCGCGCGCGAAAACATCGACCGGATCACGCAGGAGATGGCCTCCCAGGAAACGGACCTGGACGAACAGAGAGCCGCCATGGCCCTCCGCATCCAGTACGCCTACGAACAGCCGCCGGCCTCCTACCTGGAGATCCTGTTCGGCTCCCGCTCCCTGAGCGAGATCCTGAATAACGCCGAATACATCCGCTCCATCTCCGAATACGACGCGCAGATGAAGGAGGAATTCGAGAAGGCGCTGGACGCCTCCGAACAGAGCCTCATGCAGATGCGGGAAGAGGAGAGCCGCCTGACGACGCTTCTGGCGGACACCGCGGCCCGGTTCGAACAGTATCAGCAGATGACGGAAGACCTTCTGAAGAAGATCGACGAATACACGAAAGAAGCGGAAGAGTATTCCGCGGAAGCGGCCGCCCACGACAGGGAAATCGCCGAGATCACCGAGCGCCTGAAACGCGAAGAGGAAGCCGCGAAGAAAGCCGCGGAACTGGCCCGCGCGCAGCAGGAAGCGGAGGAAAAAGCCCGCCGTGAAGAGGAGAGCCGGGCTGCCGAAGAGGAATCCAGACGGCGCGAAGCGGAGAGCCGCGCGGCCGAGACCACCGCCGCCCCGGAAGTCCCCGAAACGCTCCCGGTCATCACCGAAGCGCCGGAAACCGCCCCGCCCGAAACGGCCCCGCCTTCCACGGAGGCTACGCAGCCGCCTGAATCGGAAACGGTCCCGCCCACGCAGCCGCCGGAATCGGAGACCGTGCCTCCGGAAACGGAGCCGCCGGAAACGACGCCTGCGGAGACCGACCCTTCCGAGACCGATCCGCCGGAGACCGACTCTCCTGAGACCACGCCGCCCGAAACGACGGAGGAAATGAGCGAGCTCCAGCGCCGTTACCTGATCAAGTCCGATGAGCGCGGCGTCGGTTCCCTGGAGATAGACCCCAACTGGCTAAACCCCAGCGGCTACACCAACCTGTACTTCCTGGCGGCCATCATCGACGCGGAAGCCGGCGGCCAGCCCTACGAGGGGCGCCTCGGGGTCGGCGACGTGATCTTCAACCGCATCCTGGACCCGCGCTTCCAGATGACGATCTACGACGTGGTCTACGCCCAGAACCAGTTCACGCCGACCATTAACGGCCTGCTGGACCTGGTCCTCGCGCGCGGCGCCCGCGAATCCTGCATGCAGGCGGCGCAGGACTGCTTCAACGGCATCCATCACTTTGACACGCGCTGGCTGTACTTCTGCGCGCCGAGCACCTGGGAGGCCTGTCACCCCCCGTACACCGAATACATCCAGCTCGGCGACCATATTTTCTACTATTGATCCGGGAGGTCATGATACATCCATGAAAGTTTTCAATACCCTGTCCCGTCAGAAAGAAGAGTTCATCACCCGCGAGCCCGGCAAGGTCAGCATGTACGTCTGCGGGCCTACGGTTTACGATTATATCCATATCGGCAACGCCCGCCCCATGATCTTCTTTGACAGCGTCCGCCGCTATCTGGAATACAAGGGCTACGATGTGAACTACGTCTCCAACTTCACGGACGTGGATGACAAGATCATCAAGCGCGCCCTGGAAGAAGGCGTGGATTCCTCCGTGATCTCCGAGCGCTTCATCAAAGAGTGCAAAACGGACATGGCGGGCATGGACGTGCGTCCGGCCACCACGCATCCGAAGGCGACCGAGGAGATCGGCGGCATGATCGAAATGATTCAGGCCCTGATCGACAAAGGCTACGCCTACGAAGTGAACGGCACGGTCTATTACCGCGTCAAAGCCTTCCGCCGCTACGGCGAGCTGTCCGGCAAGAACCTGGACGACCTGATCAGCGGCAACCGCACCCTGCTCGTGACCGGCGAGGACGAGAAGGAGAACCCGGCGGACTTCGTGCTGTGGAAGCCGAAAAAGGAAGGCGAACCGTTCTGGCCCTCCCCCTGGGGCGAAGGCCGGCCCGGCTGGCACATCGAATGCTCCGTGATGTCCAAAAAATACCTGGGCGAGCAGATCGACATCCACGGCGGCGGCGAGGACCTGATCTTCCCGCACCATGAGAATGAGATCGCGCAGAGCGAGGCCGTCAGCGGCAAACAGTTCTCGCGCTACTGGATGCACAACGCGTTCCTGAACATCGACAACCGGAAAATGTCCAAATCCCTGGGCAACTTCTTCACTGTCCGCGGGATCTCCGAAAAATACGACCTGAAGGTCCTCCGCTTCTTCATGCTGAGCGCGCATTACCGCAGCCCGCTGAACTACAGCGCGGAACTGATGGAAGCCGCGAAGAACGGCCTGGACCGCATCGAGACCGGCCTCGTCCGCCTGCGCGACGAAGCCGCCAAATGCCCGGCCGGCCCGGCCACCGAAGAAGGCAAAGCGAAGACCGACGCCTTCCGTATCAAGTTCGAAGAGGCGATGGACGATGATTTCAACACCGCCGACGCGATCTCCGTCCTGTTCGAACTGATCCGCCACGCCAACACCCTGGCCCCGGAGACCACCTCCCGCGGCGACTGGGACTACCTGCGTGAAACCGTCCTGAAACTGGCGGACATCCTGGGCATCGGCGAGCCGAAGCAGGAACTGCTGGACGAGGCGGTGGAAGCCCTGATCGAAGAGCGCCAGGCCGCCCGGAAAGCGAAGAATTACGCGCGGGCCGACGAGATCCGCGCCATGCTGGCGGCCCAGGGCATCCTGCTGGAAGACAGCAAAGACGGCGTCAAATGGAAAAGAGCATAAGAGAAGCCTTCGGCCTGAAGCCGGCTGACCCCCTGCGGGTCTCCAGCCTTTCCCTGGCCTACGTGGGAGACGCGGTCTTCGCCCTGTTTTTCCGGACCGTGCTCCTGGAACAGAAAAACGGTCCCAACGGCGCCCTGCACAGCCGGGCGCTTGCCTATGTCTCCGCGGTGGGCCAGGCCAAAATGGCGCAGGGCCTGCAGGAGATGCTGACGGAGGAGGAAGCGGCGGTGTTCCGCCGCGGCCGCAACGCCAAGCCGGAGCACGGCGCGAAAAACGCCACCGGCCGGGAATATCACCTGGCCACCGGACTGGAAGCCCTGATCGGCTACCTGTACCTGCAGGGCCGGGAAGACCGCATCATCGAACTCATGAAAGCAGGAATGCCCTATGCCGAACAATGAGCTGCTGGAAGGCCGCCACGCGGTCACCGAAGCCCTCCGCGCCGGCCTCACGCCGGAAGTGATCTACCTGCAGAAAGACCTGAAGGAAGAGCAGAAGAACAGCGTGCTGGAAGCGGCTAAAAAAGCCGGAGTGCGGGTGCGCCTCTGCGAAAAAGAAAAACTCGACGCCCTGTCGGCGACCGGCCGGCACCAGGGCGTGATGGCCGAACTGGCGCCGCTGCCTTACGCGGAAGTCGCCGACATGCTGGCCGCCGCCCGCGCGAAAGGCGAGGATCCCTTCCTGATCCTGCTGGACGGGATCGAGGATCCCCATAACCTGGGCGCCGTCATCCGCTCGGCCCACCAGGCCGGCGCGCACGGGGTGATCCTTCCCAAAAACCGCTCTGCGGGCCTCAACGCGACGGTCGCGCGCACCTCGGCCGGCGCCGTGCATTTCCTCCCCGTGGCCCAGGTGATTAACCTGTCGCGCACCATGGAGGAACTGAAGAAGGAAGGCCTGTGGTTCGCCTGCGCGGACATGGATGGGCAGGTGCTGTTCCAACAGGACCTGAAAGGTCCCATCGGGCTGGTGATCGGCAGCGAGGGGGCGGGGATCTCCCCCAACGTCCGGAAGCACTGCGATTTCGTGGTCTCGATCCCCATGAAGGGGCAGATCGATTCCCTGAACGCATCGGTGGCGGCCGGCATCCTGATGTTTGAAGTCGTCAGACAGAGAAGTCTGTAAATCTGAGGAGATATATCATGCCTGTATGTGTAAGGAGTGAGATCGGTCCTTTAAAAAAGGTCATGCTCAAGCGCCCCGGCAAGGAACTGGAGCACCTGGTCCCGGAGACCATGGGAAGCCTGCTCTTTGACGATATTCCTTTCCTGTACCGCGCGCAGGAAGAGCACGACCAGTTTGCCGCGCTGCTGCGCAGCCAGGGCGTACAGGTCCTGTACCTGGACGAACTGACGGCGGAGACGCTGAAGGCGAACCCGGGCCTGCGCGAGCAGTTCATCCGCGACGCCGTCGAACAGGCCGGCCCCACCGCCCGCGGCTACCGCGAACCGGTGGAGGAATACTTAAACAGCATCGAAGACGACCTGGAACTGATCCGCAGCGTCATGGCCGGCGTGCCGCGCCGGGAACTGTTCCCCGGCAATACGGGTCATCTGGCGGACCTGATCGACGACAGCACGGACTTCGCGATCCCGCCCATGCCGAATCTGTATTTCACCCGCGATCCCTTTGCCGTCATCGGAGAGGGCGTCAGCCTGCACCGCATGCATACGGAGATCCGGAACCGGGAAGTGCTGTTCGGACAGTACATTTTCAATTATCATCCGGATTATAAGGACTGCGTGAAGCAGTATTACAAGCGGCACGACCACTTCAGCCTGGAGGGCGGCGACATCCTGAACCTCAGCGAAACCGTGCTGGCGGTCGGAATCTCGGAGCGCACGCAGGCGGAAGCCGTGGACCGGCTGGCCCGGAATATCTTCCGGGACGAGGAGTCGCGTATCGACACGGTCCTGGCGTTCTATATCCCGCACACCCGCGCGTTCATGCATCTGGATACGGTGTTTACCCAGGTGGATCACGATAAATTCACGGTGCATCCCGGCATCCTGCCGTCCCTGCGCATCTTCGAGATCACGGGCCGCGGCGAACCGAAACCGCACTTCCGCGAACTGGATGAGAGCCCGCAGGAAGCTCTGGCCCGCTATCTGCACCGGGACAAAGTGGAACTCATCCGCTGCGGCGGCAGCGACCGCATCGCGGCGGACCGCGAGCAGTGGAACGACGGCTCCAACACGCTGTGCATCGCGCCCGGCAAAGTGCTGGTCTACGACCGCAACTACGTGACGAACCGCCTGCTGGAGGATGCGGGCATCACCGTCCTGTCCTTCAACGGCTCCGAACTGTCCCGCGGACGCGGCGGCCCCCGCTGCATGAGCATGCCGTTCGAACGGGAAGATCTATGAAGAGGGACTTCAGCAAAAGCCGCTTATCCATCTTTATCTCGTACCTCCGGCCGCACCGCCGGGATTTTGCGCTGGACATGTTCTTTTCCTTCCTGATTGCCGCGGTGGATCTGGTATTCCCGTACGTGTCCCGCTGGTCCATGAACACGCTGCTGCCGAACCGCGCGTTCGGCGCTTTTTTTGCCGTCATGGCCTGCATGCTGGCAGCGTACCTGCTGCGCTCCGTATTCAACTACCTGATCACGGTGATCGGTCACGGCATGGGCATGAAGGTGGAGACCGACATGCGCCGCGACGTGTTCAACCACATGCAGGAGCTGTCATACAGTTTTTTTGACAAAAACCGCACCGGCGTGCTGCTGGCGCGCGTGACCAACGACCTGTTCGAGGTCGTGGAACTGGCGCATCACGGGCCGGAAAACATCCTGATCTGCAGCCTGACGATCGTGGGCGCGATAGTCGTGCTCTTCCTGATCAACTGGCGTCTGGCGCTGGTCCTGCTGGTCCTGATACCCGTGCTGATCGGCTTCACGCTGCGGCAGCGGCGGCGCATGCAGCAGGCCAACCGCGAGGTGAAAGTCAAGGTGGGCGAGATCAACGCGGCCATCGAGAGCGGCATTTCGGGCATCCGCACCTCCAAAGCGTTCGCGAACGAAGCGGAAGAGGACGCCAAGTTCGATAAAGCCAACGAGGCCTACCGCAGCAGCCGGAACTCGTTTTACAAGGCGATGGGGCTGTTCAACGGCGGCATCGAGGCGACCGTCGGCATTATGCAGGTGGCCGTGATCGCGGCCGGCGGCTTTCTGATCATGCGGGACCAGATGAATTACATCGACCTCATCACGTTCACGCTGTACATCTCCACGTTCACCTCGCCGGTGCGCAAACTGGCGCAGTTCATGGAAATCTATACTTCCGGGATGACGGGATTCGACCGCTTCCTGGAGATCATGCGCACGCAGCCGGATATCAAGGACGCGCCGGACGCGGAAGAACTGAAGGACGTCCGCGGCGAGATCGCCCTGGAGCACGTGTCCTTCGGCTATACCGAGGACCGGCCGGTGCTGGAGGACGTCTCCCTGCACATCGCGCCGGGCGAGACCTACGCGCTGGTGGGCGCCTCCGGGGGCGGCAAGACCACGCTCTGCCACCTGATCCCGCGTTTCTACGACGTGCAGGAGGGCCGGGTGCTGGTGGACGGGCACGACGTGCGAAGCCTCACGCAGACCTCGCTGCGCCGCAATATCGGGATCATCCAGCAGGACGTGTTCATCTTTGCAGGCACGGTCATGGAAAATATCCGCTACGGGCGGCCGGAAGCGACGGATAAAGAAGTCTACGCGGCGGCCGTGCAGGCGGAGATCCATGAGGACATCATGCAGATGCCCGACGGCTATCAGACCTTCGTGGGCGAGCGCGGCGTGCAGCTGTCCGGCGGACAGAAGCAGCGCCTGTCCATCGCACGGGTCATTTTAAAGAACCCGCCCATCATCATCCTGGACGAGGCGACCTCGGCGCTGGACAGCGTGACGGAGGTGAAGATCCAGGAGAGCCTGGACCGGCTGAGCGAGGGCAAGACCTGTCTCGTGATCGCACACCGGCTGTCCACCGTGCGGCGGGCGAACCGCATCGCCGTGGTGGAAGGGCACCGGATCGCGGAAGAAGGCAGCCGCGACGAATTACTGGCATTGAACGGGGCTTACGCCGCGCTGGAGCGGGCCCAGGAACTGAAATAAACGGAAAAGAAGCAACAGAAGGAGAAATGAAATGACGATCGGTGTTTTGACGAGCGGCGGGGATGCCCCGGGCATGAATGCGGCCATCCGGGCCATCGTGCGGGCCGGCCTTTCCCAGGGCTGGCGTGTCGTGGGGATCGAACGGGGCTATGCGGGCCTTTTAAGCGGTGATACCCGCGAAATGACTTCCAAAAGCGTCTCCGAGGTGATCCAGCGCGGCGGCACGATCCTGTATACCGCCCGCAGCGAGGAACTGATGACGCTGGGCGGCCAGGCGCGGGCGGCGGCCAACTGCCGGGAAATGGGCCTGGACGCGCTGGTCGTGATCGGCGGCGACGGCTCGTACCGCGGCGCGTGCGCGCTGGCGGACCTGGGCATTCCGGTCATCGGGGTCCCCGGGACCATCGACCTGGACATCGCCTGCACGGACTACACCATCGGTTTCGATACCGCGATCAACACGGCGATGGAAGCGATCGACAAGATCCGCGACACCTCCTCCTCGCACGAACGCTGCAGCATCGTGGAGGTCATGGGGCGTTCCGCGGGCTATATCGCGCTGTGCTGCGGCATTTCCACGGGCGCGGAGGACATCCTGCTGCCCGAGCGCTGGAAAGAAGAGGACATCCAGGATCTGATCCGCAGCGTGATCGAAGGGCGCAAGGCCGGCAAGAAGCACCACCTGATCATCAACGCGGAGGGCGTGGGCCATTCCGAGGAACTCGCGGAGCGGATCGAGGCGGCCACGGGCGTGGAGTCCCGGGCCACGATCCTGGGCTACCTGCAGCGCGGCGGCTCGCCCACCTGCCGGGACCGCATCATGGCGACCCGCATGGGCGTGAAGGCCGTGGAGCTGATCGCGGCCGGCAAACTGAACCGGGTGGTCGCCTACCGGCGCGACGGCCTCGTGGATTACGAGATCCATGAAGCGCTGGCGATGCAGAAGGACATCACCGACACCTGGCTGGCGATGCTGCCGATGCTGAAACGGTAAAGAAAAATGATAGGAACGGGCGGCCTGCGAGCCGCCCCTGCTTGTGTTTTGGCGCGAAATGCGGTAAAATAAATCGTTATGGAAAAATACCAGTTCACACAACGGGATATGGAACACCTGGTGGAGATGACGGCGGCCTACGCGGCGCGTCTGGGGCGTGTCCCCACGGCGTTCGTGCAGACCTTCGGCTGTCAGATGAACGCCCGCGATTCGGAAAAACTGCGGGGCATCCTGCAGGACGCCGGCTTCGCGGAAGGCGCGGACGAGACCGCGGACGTCGTGGTCATCAACACCTGCACCGTGCGCGAGAACGCCAACGAGCGCCTCTACGGCCACCTGGGCCACCTGAACAGCATGAAGCGGGAGCACCCGGACAAGCTGATCGTGCTCTGCGGCTGCATGATGCAGGAACCGGACGAGGTCGCGCGCGTCCGCCGCACCTATTCCTTCGTGGACGTCGTCTTCGGCACCCACAACCTGTACCGCTTCCCCGAACTTCTGGCGCGCCGCCTGGGCGGCGAAAAGCGGGTCTTCGAAGTCTGGGAGGCCCCGCAGGAAATGGTGGAGGAACTGCCGAAAAAGCGCGAAGTGCCGTATAAGTCCGGCGTGAACATCAGCTTCGGCTGCGACAACTTCTGCAGCTACTGCATCGTCCCTTATGTGCGCGGACGCGAGCGCAGCCGCCGGCCGGAGGACATCCTGGAGGAAGTGCGGCGTCTGGCCGCGGACGGCGTCATCGAGATCATGCTGCTGGGCCAGAACGTCAATTCCTACGGCAAGGGGCTGGCAGAACCGATCACCTTCGCGCAGCTGCTGGAGCAGGTCTGCGCAGTCCCGGGCATCGAGCGCGTGCGCTTTATGACGTCGCATCCGAAGGACCTGTCGGACGATTTGATCGCGGTGATGGCGCGCGAACCCAAGGTCTGCCGCCACCTGCACCTGCCCATGCAGAGCGGTTCCACCCGCATCCTGAAGGCGATGAACCGCCGCTACACCAAGGAGGGCTATCTGGCGCTCGCGGGGAAGATCAAGGCCGCGATCCCGGACCTCCACCTGACCACGGATATCATCGTGGGCTTCCCCGGCGAGACCGAGGAGGACTTTCAGGAAACGCTGGACGTCGTGCGCCGCGTGCGCTTCGACAGCGCCTTCACCTTCATCTACAGCCCCCGCACCGGCACGCCGGCCGCGTCCATGCCGGACCAGGTGGCGCCTGAGGTCGTAAAGGGCCGCTTCGCTCGCCTGCTGGACCTGGTCCAGACCATCGGCAGCGAAGAGAGCCTGCGCGAACTGGGCCAGACGCTTCCCGCGCTGGTGGAGGACGTGGACGGCGCCCATCCCGGCCGCGTGACCGGCCGCCTGGGCAACAACGTGATGGTGCATTTTGACGGCGGCCCGGAACTCATCGGCCGGATCGTGGACGTCTCGCTGGACGAGGCGCACGGCTTTTACTACATCGGACACAGGGCCTGACGCCTGCCCGCAGGACCGTTCAGGCGGAACATTTTCACACAAAGAGGTTATTTATGTTATCTCCCATGATGCAGCATTATCTGGCTACCAAGGCGGAAAACCCGGATTGCATCCTGTTTTACCGCCTGGGAGATTTTTACGAGATGTTTTTCGAGGACGCCCAGACCGCCTCGCGCGAACTGGAGCTGGTGCTGACCGGCAAGGACTGCGGCCTGCCCGAGCGCGCCCCCATGTGCGGGGTCCCTTATCATGCAGTGGACGCGTACGTGAACAGGCTGGTGGAGAAGGGCTACAAGGTCGCCATCGCGGAGCAGATGGAGGACCCGAAGCTGGCCAAGGGCCTGGTGAAGCGCGAAGTGATCCGCATCGTCACGCCCGGCACCAACATCAGCGCGGAAGCGCTGGACGAACGGAAAAACAACTATATGATGGCGGTCGCCGCGGACGAGAAGAACTTCGGCGTAGCCATCACGGACGTGAGCACCGGCGAATTCCTGGTCACTGAACTGGGCTCCCGCCGCGCGCTGCAGGACGAACTGGTCAAGTTCGCCCCGTCGGAAGTGGTAGGCAATGAAGCGCTGCTGATCAGCGGCCTGGACTTAGGCGGCGTTGGCCGCCCCGGCGGACTCACCTTCAACGCGCTGCCCGGCCGGTATTTCCGGGAATCCGAAGCGGTGCGCCTGCTGACGAAGCACTTCTCCGTGGCGAATGTCCACGCACTGGGCCTGGACGATTATCCGGCGGCCCTGCTGGCGGCCGGCGCGCTGCTCGGGTACCTGGAAGAAACGCAGAAGAATTCGCTGCAGCACATCGACCGCCTGCAGATCTACAACCCGTCCCGCTACATGATCCTGGATTCCGCGGCGCGCCGCAACCTGGAACTCACGGAGACCATCCGCGACAAGAACCGCCGCGGCTCCCTGCTCTGGGTGCTGGACAAGACGAAGACCGCGATGGGCGCCCGCCGCCTGCGCAGTTTTCTGGAGCAGCCGCTGCTTGACAAGGAGGAGATTATGGCCCGGCAGGAGGCCATCGAAGAACTGAACGGCGCCATCATCGACCGCGAGGAACTTCGCGAATACCTGGGGCCGATCTACGACCTGGAACGCCTCATCGGCCGCCTGGCTTTCGGCAGCGCCTCGCCGCGCGACATGATCGCCCTGAAGCAGTCCCTGCAGATGATCCCGCCGCTCAAATCCGTTCTGGCCGCGAAGCAGTCGGCGCGCCTCAAGCAGCTGGACGCCTCGCTGGATCCGCTGGAGGACATGACGGACCTGCTTGAGCGCGCGATCGCGGAGGATCCGCCCCTCACCGTGCGCGAAGGCGGCATCATCAAGCCCGGCTACAGCGAGGAGAACGACCGCCTGCACCTGGCCTCCACGGAGGGCAAATCCTGGCTCCTGGACCTCGAAACGCAGGAGCGCGAACGCACGGGCATCAAAAACCTGAAGATCAAATACAACAAAGTATTCGGCTATTATTTCGAAGTCACCAATTCCTTCAAGGACCTCGTTCCCGCGGATTTCATCCGCAAGCAGACCCTGGTCGGCGCTGAGCGCTACACCACGCCGCGCCTGAAGGAACTGGAGGACATCATCGTCGGCGCGCAGGACAAGAGCACCGCGCTCGAATACGAACTGTTCTGCGGCGTGCGCGACACGCTGGTCGGGCAGATCTCGCGCCTGAAGGAGACCGCGGAGGCAGTGGCGTTCCTGGACGCGCTGATCTCGCTGGCCGTGGCGGCGGACCGCTACGGGTACGTGAAGCCCGCCGTCAACGATAAGGGTGTGATCCGCATCAAAGACGGCCGCCACCCGGTCGTGGAGCAGATGCTGGAGGGCGAGCGCTTTATCGCCAACGACACGTATCTGGACGGCGCGGAGCACCGGCTCGCGATCATCACCGGCCCGAACATGGCCGGTAAATCCACGTACATGCGGCAGACGGCACTGATCGTATTGATGGCGCAGATCGGCTCGTTCGTGCCGGCGGCGGAGGCGGACATCTGCCTCTGCGACCGCATATTCACGCGCGTAGGCGCCTCGGACGACCTGGCGTCGGGCCAGAGCACGTTCATGGTGGAAATGACGGAGGTGTCGAACATCCTGCGCCACGCCACCAAAAACAGTCTGATCATCCTGGACGAGATCGGCCGCGGCACGAGCACTTTCGACGGCCTGTCCATCGCCTGGGCGGTGGCGGAGCACGTCGCCAGCCTGCGGCTCCTGGGCGCCAAGACGCTGTTCGCGACGCATTATCACGAACTGACCGAACTGGAAGGCAGCGTGGCCGGAGTCAAGAACTACTGCGTGGCCGTGAAGGAGCAGGGCGATTCCGTGATCTTCCTGCGCAAGATCATCCCCGGCGGCGCGGACAAAAGCTACGGCATCCAGGTCGCCCGCCTGGCCGGCCTGCCCGAAAGCGTCCTGAAGCGCGCCCGTGAACTCGTGGAGGAGCTTTCCGACGCGGACATTTCCCGCCGCGCCGCGGAGATCGCCTCCGCCGGCCCCGGGAAGAAGCATCCCGAAGCCGCCCCCCTCGTCAAACGCCCCGACGAAGTCGACCGCGGCCAGCTGACCCTGTTCGGCCCCGCCACGGACGACGACGTCATCCGCGAACTTGAGACCCTGGACCTGGAGGAGGTCACCCCGAAACAGGCCCTGAACATATTGTACCGTCTGCAGGACGACATCCGGAACCGGAAATAAGAGATCCGGCCCGCCATCAGGAGGAAGATCATGATCAAAGAACTGCTGCAATTCATCGAACAGAGCCCGGTGTGCTTCCACGCCGTCGAAAACGTCCGGACGCGCCTGGAGCAGGAGGGCTTCGTGGCCCTGCCCGGCTCCGACTGGGAACTGGTGCCCGGAGGCAAGTATTACATCACCCGGAACGGGTCGTCCCTGATCGCGTTCAAAGTGCCGCACGGCACGGTGAAAGGCTTCGTGATCTCCGCCAGCCATTCCGACAGCCCCTGCCTGAAGATCCGCGACCACGCGGAACTGAAGGGCCCGGCCGTCCGCCTGGAGACCGAGCGCTACGGCGGCATGATCAACCTGACCTGGGTGGACCGCCCCTTAAGCATCGCCGGCCGCGTGTTGGTGCGCCGCGAAAATGGCCTGGAGGCGCGCCTGGTCAACCTGAAGAAAGACTGCGCCATCATCCCGAACGTCGCCATCCATATGCAGAAGGGCATCAATGACGGCGCGAAATACGATCCCGCAAAGGACCTCGTGGCCCTGTTCTGTGAACCGGACAATGCCGGCACCTTCAAGTGGGAGATCGCGCAGGCCCTCGGCGAGGACGAAGACGACATCGTCTCCTGGGACCTGTACCTGTACAACAACCAGCCCGGTACGGTCTGGGGCCCGGACAAGGAATTCGCGTCCAGCCCCCGCCTGGACGACCTGGGCTGCGTCTACACCTGCACGGAGGGCTTCCTGGCCGCGGCGGAAACGGACCGCGTCCCGGTGCTCTGCGTATTCGACAACGAAGAGATCGGCTCGGGCACCAAGCAGGGCGCCGCGTCCGATTTCCTGCCCCGCGTGCTGAAACTGATCTCGGAATCCCTGTTCCTGAGCCCCGCGCAGCACCTGAGCCTGCTGGACAACAGCTGGATGCTGTCCTGCGACAACGGCCACGCGAAGCATCCGAACCACCCGGAACTGGCGGACACGAACGAGGCCCCCGTCCTGAACGGCGGCGTCGTGATCAAGCACTCGCCCCGCTACGCGACGGACGCAGTGTCCTGCGCCGTTTTCAGCGAGATCTGCCGCCGCGCCGGCGTCCCGGTCCAGCATTATTCCAACCGTCCGGACATGCCCGGCGGCGGCACGCTCGGCCTGATCGCCAACCAGGATACGCCCGTGTACACCGTCGACATCGGCATGGCCCAGCTCGCGATGCATTCCAGCTTCGAGACCATGGGCAGCTGCGACGCGGAGCATTTCTATAAAGCGATAAAAGCCTCCTACGAAGCCCGCGTGAGCTTCCGGGGGAACGAGGTAAGACTGTGATCCTTTCGCATATCCACATCTTGGATGAACAGACCATCGACCAGATCGCGGCCGGCGAAGTCGTCGAGCGCCCGGTCTCCGTGGTCAAGGAACTGGTGGAGAACGCCCTGGACGCCGGGGCGGACAGCATTTCCGTGGAGATCGAAGGCGGCGGCATGGACCTGATCCGCATCACGGACAACGGCCGGGGCATCCCCGCCGACCAGGTGCAGCTCGCCTTCTTCCGCCACGCCACCAGCAAGATCGAGACCGCCCGCGACCTGTTCTCGATCACGTCCCTGGGCTTCCGCGGCGAGGCGCTGTCCAGCATCTCGTCCGTGGCCAAAGTGGACGTCGTGACCCGCACGGCGGACTCGCTGAGCGGCTGGCACTACGTGATCGAAGGCGGCACGGAACTGATCTCCGAAGAGGCCGGCGCCCCGCTGGGAACCTGCTTCACCGTGCGCGACCTGTTCTACAACACCCCGGTCCGCCGGGGCTTCATGAAATCGCCCCAGACCGAAGCGTCGTACATCGTCACGCTGATGGAGCACCTTTCGCTGAGCCGTCCCGGCGTCGCCATGCGGCTGACCGTGGAGGGCAAGCTGCGGCTCCAGACCAGCGGCAGCTACAGCCTGAAGGACATCATTTATTCGCTGTTCGGCCGCGAAGTCGCGTCGCACCTGCGGCCCGTGGACCTGGAAAAGGACGGCATGCGCGTGGAAGGTTATGCGGGCGAGCCGTCGATCAACCGCGGCAACAGGGGCGGCGAGCTGCTCTTCGTGAACGGCCGCTTCGTCAAGAGCCCGCTGCTGATGAAAGCTATCGAGCAGGCCTATCACGGCCTCGCCATGCAGCATAAATTCCCCGTTGCGGTCCTCCGTCTCACCATGCCGCCGGAACTGGTCGACGTGAACGTGCATCCCCAGAAAACCGAGGTCCGCTTCCGCGACGAAAAGATCGTCTTCGACCTGGTCTACCGCGGCGTGCGCGATGCGCTGTTTGCCCGCGACCTGATCCCGGAACCGGAGAAGGATGAGGAAGCGAAGCAGGAGAAGAGGACCGCGGCGGCGGATATCCCCGTTCGTCCCGAAGCCCCCAAACCGGCCGTTTCCTACGCCCCGCCCCGTCCTGATACCTTCCGCGAGACCGTCGATTACCGCGTTGACGCCGACCGCCGCCTCCTGGATCAGATCCTGGCGGCTCCCGGCCCGTCTGTGTCCGCCATCTCCCCCGACGCTTCCCCGGCCGCGCCGCTCACACCGCCGGCCTCGCCGGGAAACCGGACCACGGACCTGTCCGCGACCCCGGCGCCCGTCCCCGTGGAATCCCCCGTCCAGGCCACCCTGTTCGAAGAAAAGATCCTTTCCCCGGAGAAAGAATCCTCCTTCCGCCTCATCGGCCAGGTCTTCGACACCTACTGGCTCATGGAATACGGCGACTGGTTCCTCCTCGCGGACCAGCACGCGGTGCATGAAAAGATCCTGTACGAGCGCACCATGCGTTCCCTCAAAGATAAACAGGCCACCACGCAGCAGCTGATGCCGCCGCTGGTGCTGTCCCTGAGCGCGGCGCAGCAGGAGGTCCTGCGGCGCTTCGAAAGCTCCTTCACCGCGCTGGGCTTTGAAATCGAATCCCTGGGCGGCCGCGAGATCCGCCTGGACGGCGTGCCGGATAACCTGTTCTCCCTGTCCGCGAAGGACCTCTTCCTGGACATGCTCGACGAGCTCTCGGAGGAGCGCGTCACCGCCCCGTCCATGATTGACGAAAAAGTGGCCCTGATGAGCTGCAAGGCGGCGGTCAAGGGCAACGATCCGCTGGCGCATGAGGAAGCGGAAGCCCTGCTCAAAGAACTCCTGAAACTGGAGAACCCGTACACCTGCCCGCACGGGCGGCCCACGATGATCCGCATGAGCAAAACGGATCTGGAAAAGAAATTCAAACGCATCGTATGAGTGAAAAGCCTGCTGTCATCGTGCTGACCGGGCCCACCGCGGTGGGCAAGACCGCGCTGTCCTTACGGCTGGCGGAAACGCTGGACGGAGAGATCGTCGGGGCGGATTCCATGCAGGTCTACCGCGGCATGGACGTCGGTACGGCCAAAGCTACGCCTGAGGAGCGTGCCCGCGTGCCGCATCACCTGATCGACGTGGCGGACCCCTCTCAGGATTTCAGCGTGGCGGAATACGTCCCGCTGGCGGAAGCCGCGCTGCGCGATATCCTGTCCCGCGGCAGACTCCCGCTGATCTGCGGCGGCACCGGCTTCTACATCCAGGCACTGCTCAAAGGCCTGGATTTCTCCGAAGAGCGGGAGAGCAGCCTGCGGGAACGCCTGCGGGAGCGGATGGAACAGGAAGGTCCTGAAGCCCTGCACCGCGAACTGGCGGCGGTCGATCCCGCCGCGGCCGCCGCGATCCATCCCAACAACCGGAAACGCGTGATCCGCGCGCTTGAATACTATCAGGAGACCGGCCGGCGCATCTCCGACCTCAATCAGGCGCAGCAGACGCAGGAAAGCCCTTACCGCGTACTGTACCTGGTCCTGGACCTGCCCCGGGAGCAGCTGTACCGCCGCATCGACCAGCGCGTGGATCAGATGCTGGCGCAGGGCCTGGAGGAGGAAGTCCGCTCGCTGCTTGCACAGGGCGTCCCGGCCGGCTCCACGGCCATGCAGGCCCTGGGATACAAGGAGATGCGCGAATACCTGGAAGGCCGCTGCACGCGGGAAGAGGCGGCGGACCGCATCAAACTGGGATCGCGCCATTACGCGAAGCGCCAGCTGACCTGGTTCCGGCGCGAAAAAGAAGCGGTGTGGATCGACAAAAGCCGCTACGATAACGAAGAAGAACTGTTCCGCGCAGTGCTCGCGCTCTGCCGGAAACATATCGGATAAACAGGGCGGGAAAACGCCCTGACCCAAACAGTACATTTCCCGGAAAAGGAGAATGTCCATGAAAAAAACACTGTGCCTCATCCTGACCCTTGCGATGATCCTGGGCCTGACGGCCGGCTGCGGCGGACAGAAGACCCCGACGACGGCCGCCCCGGCCACCGCCGAGAGCGTCGTGACAGAAGCCCCGACAACGGCTCCGTCCACCGAGGCGCCGTCCACGGAAGCGCCTGCTACCGAAGCGCCGACCACAGAAGTCCCGCCCACGGAGGCCCCGACCACCGAGGTCCCTCCGACCGAGGCCCCCACCACCGAAGAGCCCGCCACCGAGCCATCCACGACCGAAGCGCCTCCCGAAGGCTCCGCCCTGGCCGCCTACCTGAACGCCGGCGAGCGCACGGATTACCGCGTGACCCTGCATTGGGAAATGAGCCGCAGCATGGCCGGGGAGATGATCATCACTACCGACGACCGGGTCATCACCGTGCTTAAAGCGGATGATCCCGACGCTATGACTGCTTACGAGAAATGGGACCGTGTGACAGAAGGCAACGCGTTTACGTGGAAATCCAATTACCAGACCTGGTTTGCCCGCGGCAAGGCGGCAACGCTGTTCGAAGACCGCTGCTACAGCGCGTCCCAGACCGCGGAGGGTTTTCTGGCGGTCCGTCCCCCTCTGGATATGTTCACGCCCGAAAAGTATAACAGTGTGGAATGGACGGACGACAGCCATACCGCCATCCGCTTTTCAGACCCTCTCGACACCGAGTGGGAGTGGCTGGGCATGAACTGCACGGACATCACCGACGCGGCCGGCACCGTGGAACTGGATGAGCAGGGCCGCATCGCCCGCACCGTGTACGACGCGGTCTTCGCCCTGGAAGGCATCGACATTGCCGTCCACGTCAGTGCGGAACTGGAAGACTGGAGCGAACCCATCACCTTCCTCAACATCGCGTCCGACGCGATGACTCCCGTGAGGAGCGTCGACGCCATCCCGCTTCTGGACCTGGCTTCCTTCGGCTTCCTGACGGACGGCTTCACCGGCAATTATGTGTCCTTCATCCAGTCCTATGCCGCCGGCTCCGTGCTGCTGCAGCAGGGATGGCTCGGAATCGACGCGGATCAGGACGGCCCGATGCTGTACGAGAAGATCAGCAAGACCACCTATTCCATAAGCTCGCAGTCATATGAGAGCGAATTCCGTTCCTATGACGGCAAGACCACGTATACGGTCGGCGGCGAGGAGCAGGAGTTCACCGCGGATCCGGAAGACGTCGAGGACGCCATGGTCGATTTCCTGTACGATTTCTGGCCGGATCCGGTCTATCTGAAGGATATCTCTCTTTCCGAAGAGGATGACTGCTGGCTGGTGGAGGCCGAACTGAATCCGGAAGGCATGAAGTGGTTCCATGCGAACACGGAGTATTTCATGTTCGGCGAACGCGGCCACATGGACGATCTGGGCATCTCGTTCAACCCTGTCTCCGGGACCTTCTACGTATCGATCGACAAAGGCAGCGGATTCCCCATCCATTCCATGGTCGATTTCGAAGGCGAACACCGCTACCAGGGCCAGAAACTCGGCCTGGTCGCCCAGCTGGAGTGGAACTACCTCCCGGCCGATCCGGACGCGCATCATGTGATCACCGAAGAGTGGGAAGATACCGGCGTGCCGGAAGATCCGGCCACCCCGCTGTTCTATAAAGTCACTGACCCGGAAGGCGGCTCCATGTGGCTGCTGGGCACCATCCACATCGGCGACATCCGCACCTCCTATCTGCCGCAGGAGATCTACGACGCCCTGCTCAGCTCCGACGCGCTGGCCGTGGAGATCGACGTGACCAACATGGAAGAACGGCTGGACGAGGACGATGACCTGCTGGAGGCCTATCAGGAGGCCATCATCTACATGGACGGAAGCAACGCCTACGACCATCTGACCGACGAGCAGGGCGACAAACTGGAAAGGGCTCTGAAACTGTACGGCGGCGACATGCTTGCTTCGCTCCTGAATTACAACGTAGCCACGCTGTCCAGCGTCCTGGAGCAGGAGATGCTTCCTCTGAGCCGCAGCCACAGCTACGACCACGGCGTGGACAACCAGCTCGTGGACATGGCGAAGAAAAACGATATCCCCATCCGGGACGTGGAGGATTTTGTGGAGCATATCTCGCTGCTGTCCAGCTTTTCGGAGAAGCTGCAGGCGCTGATCCTGGAGGAGACCATCGACGGCGGCCGTTACGGCGGCAACCTGGGCGCGGCGGAGCTCTTTGAGGTCTGGTGCCGCGGCGATGAGGAGGAGATCACGAAGGCCTTCGAGGAAGAAGAGGAGGAAGACGAGGATCTGACCGAGGAAGAGAAAGCCCTGCTGGAGGAATACAACCAGGGCATGATGGCCATCCGCAACGCCAAGATGATCGAAACGGCGCAGGATTACATGGCTTCCGAGGATACCGTTTTCTTCGCGGTCGGCCTGGCCCACCTGATGGGCGAGGAAGGCATCGTGAACAGCCTGCGGAACATGGGGTATACCGTAGAACTGATCAAGTACGGGGAATAAAGTCCTGCTGAAGTGACGGCGTTCCGGAACGAAAACTTTCTCAGCCCCGGAAAAGGGACGTTCGAAAGTATTGTTCCGGAAGCCCCTGATGCGCACGGAAATTGAAGAAAAAATCTTCGTTTCCCCCTTGACAATTTGTTGATTTTACGTTATTTTATACAGGATTGCGGTTTTCCGCATGCCGCTCGGCGAGGTCCCAAGTGCCGCAGAGCCACCACAGCCGGCGAGTCTCTCATCTGGAGGTAATATAATGTACGCAATCATTGCCAACGGCGGCAAGCAGTACAAGGTTCAGGAAGGCGACGTGATCCGTGTCGAGAAGATCGATGTGGAAGAAGGCGCTTCCTACACCTTTGACAGCGTTCTGGCTGTCAAGGACGAGAAGATGGTAGTCGGCAACCCCACGGTGGACGGCGCTTCCGTAGAAGCCACCTGCACGGCGCAGGGCAAGGGCAAAAAGGTCATCGTCTACAAGTACAAGAGAAAATCCGGTTACCACAAGAAACAGGGCCACAGACAGCTCTTCACCGAGTTCAAGATCGAGAAGATCAACGCGTAAGAGAGAGGAGGAATTATCATGGCACATAAAAAAGGTGTAGGTTCTACTAAAAACGGCCGGGATTCCGAATCAAAACGTCTCGGCGCAAAGCGGGCCGATGGCCAGTTCGTTCTGGCGGGCAACATCCTTTACCGTCAGCGCGGCACCAAGATCCACCCCGGTGAGAACGTGGGCCGCGGCGGGGATGACACCCTGTTTGCCAAAGTGGACGGCGTAGTTCGTTTCGAACGCCTGGGCAGAGACCGGAAGCAGGTTTCCGTCTATCCCAAGACGATCAGCGAGTAAGCAAGTCCGAAGGGCCGGCGCCGGGCGCCGGCCTTTGTATTTGAGGAATTCCATGTTTGTTGACAGCGCCAAAATCTTCATCAAATCCGGCAAAGGCGGCGACGGCCACGTGAGCTTCCGCCGCGAACTTTACGTGCCCGCGGGCGGTCCCGACGGCGGCAACGGTGGCCGGGGCGGCGACATCATCTTTGAAGTCGACACCGGCCTGAACACCCTCGGCGAATTCCGCAGCGTCCGCCGCTTCATCGCGGAGGACGGCGAGGAAGGCCGCAGCAAACGCCGCAGCGGGAAGGACGGCAAAGACCTGGTCATTCGCGTCCCGGAGGGCACCGTGATCCGCGAACTGGAGACCGGCAAGGTCGTGACCGACATGTCCGGCGACAACCGCCGGGAGATCGTCCTGAAGGGCGGCCGCGGCGGCACCGGCAACATGAATTACGCCACGCCCACCATGCAGGCGCCCCTGTACGCGAAACCGGGCCGTCCTGGCCGGGAACTGCACGTCCTCCTGGAACTGAAAGTCATCGCAGACGTGGGCCTGCTGGGCTATCCCAACGTGGGCAAATCCACGTTTCTGGCGGCGACCACCAACGCGCGCCCGAAGATCGCGGACTACGCGTTCACGACCATCACCCCGAACCTGGGTGTCGTGGACCTGCCCGGCGGGGCCGGCTTCGTGATCGCGGACATCCCCGGCCTGATCGACGGCGCCGCGGAAGGCGTCGGCCTGGGCCACGATTTCCTCAAGCACGTAGAGCGTACGCGCCTGCTGCTGCACCTGGTGGATGCGTCCGGCTTCGAGGGCCGCGACCCGGTGGAGGACATCGAAAACATCAACGGCGAGCTCGCGAAATACAGCGCGGTCCTGGCTGAACTGCCCCAGATCCTGGTCGCCAACAAGATCGATATCGTGGATCCGGATAGCGACAACCTCGCCCGCCTGCGCGCCTACGCCGAGGCGCATCAGATGCCGTACTTCGAAATCTCCGCGGTCAGCGGCGAAGGCGTGAAGCCCCTGCTCTACAAAGCCTCGGAAATGCTGCGGGAGATCGGAAAGAAGCCGCTGGTCTTCGAGCGCGAATTCAGCTTTGACGACCTGGCCGGCGCCGACCTGCCGTATACCGTCAGCTATGACGAAAAAGCGGAAGAGTACGTCGTCGAAGGCCCCGCCATCGAAAAAATGCTGGGCTACACCAACCTGATGTCCGAAAAAGGTTTCCTGTTCTTCCAGCGCTTCCTCCGCGAGCGCGGCATTCTGGATCAACTGAAGGAACTGGGGCTGAAAGAAGGCGACACGGTGCGGCTGTACGGGCACGTGTTCGAGTTTTATGAGGATGAGGAATAAATCATCCGACTGATCCGATCATTTATGACAAAACGCGGGCCGTTGAGACAACGGCCCATTTGTTTTTATCAAAATGTACCTCTGTATTATTCAAATCTGACAGCGCTAATATCCGGCGCATTCCTTCTGATCATCTCATAAACCGCTTCTGACAGCTTCTCACAAAGCTGCAGGCTGTCCTTCTCGTTACCGGCGATCTCCGCGTACACTGTCGTTCTGTTGATCTCAAATTCCGCAAAAAAGACCGTATTCCGCACCCCTTTGCTATTGGCGGCAAATAGGGCGTAGCCGGCCTTAACAGGCACGCCGCCGATCAGATTTTCCCTTTCCGGCGCGCCTGTGATGATACAATCGGAAGGCGCCAGACCCGCCTGTGCCAGGAAAAACATGATTCCGTCGATCCGGCCTTCCGCCCGCACCATTTCCCCGGTCCCAGTCTTGAATACGCCGCTGAAATAATTCTCCTCCGATGTCCGGCTGAAAGAAGGGAACAGCGTAAGTATTTCCTGTGCTGTCAGTTCGCGGTCATTGACCTCGTAATCATACGCAAACTTGGCACTGCCGGCAGGCTCCCCCGTGACATACTCGAGGGTATTGCCGCCGCCGGGTTTAACCGTGTATCTGTTTTCCTTGAACTGCACGCGCGGCGTGGAGGTAAACAGCAGTATAGCGGCTGTGAGAAGCAGGCAGAGAGCCGGGACAGCCCATTTCCAGACGGCCGGTCTCCCCCTGTGTGAGTGCTGATACTCCATGACCGCGCCGTGCATCCGCGCATCCGCGGCTTCGTCAGGCCGGATCCGGTCCCATGATTCTCGAATCGTTTCATCCTTCATAAAAGTCTTCCCCCAGGCGTTTTTTCAGGAGCTTCCGGGCTTCATGCAGATAATTCCGCACCGTCGATTTCGGCTTCCGGAGCATGCGCGCGATCTCCGCGCTGTCGTACCCCTCGTAGTAATACAGGTAGATCACGGCCTTGTATTTATCGGGGAGTTCCGTCACGGCGCGGAAGACGTCCGAAGTGCGGGATCCGTCCTCCGACTGCAGTTCCGGGTGAACGTCAAGGCTCTCGTGCGTGCGGTACCGGCGCTTCAGTTCGTCTTTGCAGACGTTGGCCGCCGTCCGGATCAGCCATGCTTTTTCATGCTCTTCAGACGCGAACGCCGGGACCTTGCGGATCAGGCGGAAAAAGGTCTCCTGGACCGCGTCTTCGGTATCCGCGGGATTTTTCAGGTACGCAAAACACACACGGTAGACGGTCATCCGCTGCCGCAGGTAGATTGCTTCGACCTCATTGTTTGACCGCGGGGACAGCATGGCTTGAAGTTCCTTTCACAGGGAATACGATTGAAAACGGCAAAGTGCCGGATGGCGTTGATTATTTTTATTCCGCTTTTTCTTCCGACAACTCTTCAAACAGAGCGAACAGCCGCTCCCAGTCCTCCGTTTCCACGTAATAAGACCCGGATGCCGTGTACAGAAGATAGTTCTTACTGATCTCCATGACACGGTAAGACGAGTACATCACGCTGCCGGTGCGGACCGGATCGGTCACGATCCTCGGCCCGGTCCCGGGGGAGGGCATGCCGAGTGTGCGGTAAACGGGAAGATCCTCTACGGCGCGGGAAAAGGCTTCGGGATCCCGGCAGACATATATTTTGTATTCGCCGGCCGACCGCGCGGCACTGTTCTCGTAGAAATATACGGTTTTCCAGGTGTCCGGATAGAAAGATTCCCCGTCAAGCAGCTCGCTTTTAACGGTCTTTCCGTCACCGTATGCCAGAACGAAGCGGCCCGAGGACACAATCAGGGCGATGATCATCAAGAGGATCAGCAGGACGCCCTTCCGGCGCCGCACCGGATGCAGGACCTCCGTCAGGCGGTCTTTCAGGGACCGGGCGGAGGCGGAGAGACAGGTCGTAAAACCGCAGGGGTCGGCGGCGTTTTGCAGCAGCAGGCCCGCATATTGCTGACGCATTTCTTCCGGAGCGTCGCCTAACACCAGTTCGTCGCAGGTGCGTTCCAGGTCTTCGCTCAGGGAGCGTCCGCTGAGCCAGATGAGGGGGTTGAACCAGAAAAGCGCCTGGCTGAAGCGGATGAACAGTTTGGCCTGCGGATCCCGGTGGATCAGATGCAGCAGCTCGTGGCGCAGGATCAGGTCCAGTTCGTCTTCCGTGTACTCCTTTTCCGGGAGGATCACGCAGGTCGTTGAATTCAGCAGCCCGACGGACAGCGGCGTGGCGAGAGAAGCGGAGCGGTACAACGGCCGGGGGTATTTCTTCCCGTTCAATTTGTATTCCCGCTTCAGCGCGGTCCATTTTTTCTGCACGAGCGGATCCTCCCGGGAGACCGCGTCAGCCAGCAGCTGCCGGCGGAAGCGCAGATGGGAAATGATGCTGTATCCCATCACGGCCATAAAGCCGGCCAGCCAGATCCCCAGCAGCCAGAGCGGCCAGGTGCCTTTCAGGCGCAGGACCAGGCGGGGAGTGCCGTTTTCTCTCAAAAACTGCGTCAGATAACACATCACATAGAGCACGTTGGGCAGGATCCACAGGACTGCGCAGGACGCCGGACTCAGCTTGCGTTTCAGGAGAGGAAACAGAGGAAGCATCGCACTGTAGTAGATCAGCATCAGGATCAGGGCGTTGACCAGGAAACCGCCGCAAACGGCAGAAATGGCGTAATACCCAGATTGCCTGCTGCCAGGGAACAACAGAAGCCGGCCGAAAATCAGAAAGACAAAGCAGAGTATGAACATCTGCAGAACGAAGTCCGGGGCGATCGCCGGCCGGTAGGCGGAAAGGTCGGCCCGGGGGTCTTCCGGCTTCAGGGATGCGGCGTCGATCTGGCATAAAAGGTGATATAAGACGATACAGGAGATAACGACGGCAAAGATCGCAAGCATCACATAATACATCACAATTCCCTCCTTTCCAGCAGTTCCCGCAGTTCTTTCAGGTCCTCCCCGCTGATGCCGCTGTCGCAGAGAGCGGCGGCGAAGGCAGGCATGCTGCCGCCGAAGAGTTTATCGAAGAGAGATTTGCTTTGGGACGCCAGATAATCCGGGCGGGAGACGAGGGGCGTGTAGCAGCTGGCGCGGCCCTGTTTTTCGATGCGGACGAAGCCCTTCTCCGCCAGGCGGGAGAGCAGGGTCAGCAGCGTAGTCAGAGCCATGGGATGGGTCTTATATAATACTTCTTCCAATTGCGCGCGGCTCGCCGGGGCGCCGCAGTCCCAGAGAGCCTGCATGACTTCGAGTTCGGTATCGGGCAAACGGCGGATGGGGGGCATGGCAAAACTCCTTTACAGTTGTAGTACGATACATTCTACAAGTGTAGTAGATAATTGTCAAGAGATTAATAACAACAAAAACGGGCCGATGAAACATCGGCCCGGCTAAAGAATAAAACATGGGAACGGTCATCCTTGGGAGACAGTGAACAGGGAATAGAAGTACCCTTTCTGATCCATAAGTTCGTCGAACGTTCCCTGTTCCGAAACCCCGCCGTTTTTCAGAGCGAACAGGCCGGTGCAGCGGCGGAGAATGTTCTCATCCAGGTCGTGGGTGACGATGACGCGCGTATAGCCGTCCAGTTTCAGGATCGCGTCCAGCACCTCGAAGGAGGTTTCGGCGTCCAGAGAGGCCGTGGCTTCATCTACGAAGAGGACAGGAGTCTTGCGAAGCAGGGCCCGGGCAATGGAGATCCGCTGGCGCTCGCCGCCGGAGAGGCCGGAGCCGTTTTCGCCGCAGAGATAGTCCGCGCCTTTTTCATCGATGAGTTTTTTCAGGCCGGAAAGCCGCACGGCGCGGTCAATCTCTTCCTCCGGGAACTCGGAAAACATGGTGATATTGTCGCGGATCGAGCTGTTGAAGACGAATACATTCTGCTGAATGATCGACACAAGATCATAGAGCGAATCCGCGGAGACTGTTCTGAGCTCTTTTCCGTCATAGAGGATCTCGCCCTGATAGTCGCGGGAGGACGCCATCAGCAGGTTCAGGATCGTCGACTTGCCGCTGCCGGAGCCGCCAACCAGCGCGTAGCAGCCGCCGGCGCGCAGCTCCATGTCCACGTCGGAGAGAACCGGCTTTCCTTCCTCATAGGCAAATCCAAGGTCTCTGATCGAGATCCCCTCGGTGAGGTGCGGCTCGACCTTTTCCCCCTCGTCGGGGACGTTTTTATTCAGCGCCTGCGCCGCTTTATCGATCAGGCTGAACGAGGCCTTCGTCCCTGCGAAGAAGTCCGGGAACGCCTGGATCGGGCCCAGCACGTAGTTCATAAGCTGTACGAATACGATCGCGGTACCGGCCGTGATGCCTTTGCCGGAGAGGGCCAGCGCGGCCGCGACAAAGAATACGCCGAACTGCAGAAGCCCGCCGGCAATGCCGGAGGAATAGTTTACCAGCACGGTTACCTTCGTACGCTTTTTCGCGGCTTCCGCTACGTTCCTATTGCTGTGACCGTGCAAATTGGCAATGCTGGTCTCCGCCTTAAAACTCTTGATCACAGAGAAGCCCGTGAGCGCATCCTTCAGCATGCCCGTGTAACGTTCTTTCTGATCGGAGACTTCCTTCTCCGCCTTGGCCGCCTTGTTTCCCAGAACCACGGAGACCATGACCGGCAGCAGGGCGAAGCCGATGGCAATCAGCGTCAAAAGCGGGCTGTACCAGATCATGAGGCCCAGCGCGCCGAGAAACGTGATCCCGACCTGAATGGTATGCTGCAGCTTCCCGATAAAGTCCGTTTCGATCGTGTTCACGTCGTTGGAAAGCGCGGAGATATAGAGCGAGCTGTTCTCGCCGGAGAAAGCCTGGATGCCTTTTTCCATGAGCCGGTCAAAGACATATTCCCGGTACTGCTTCATTGCCTTCGCGCGGAACTCGGAGAGGAAAGCCCGGTCGAGCACTCCTCCCAGTATCAGCAGCGCGAAAGCGCCTCCCGCGACGATCAGGAGCGTAGCGAAGCCGTAGGGGCATTCTCCGGAGATCAGGTCGGCGATCTCTTTGATGAGCCACGAGATCACCAACTCCGTCGCAGAGCCCAGCAGGGCGGCGAGCACGGTCATGGCGAGGTTGAACTTATTGCTGCGGAACAGTTCTTTGATGAACGGGCGGCGCAGCGCCTTGATTTCTTTCTTAGTCATAATGGTTTGATTCCTTGTCTCTTTATTTACACTGTTATTCTTCTGCGGCGATTTCGTTCCAAAGAGCGGAAAACGCCTCGTTGTCAAATTCGCTTACTGTATGACGGATGGCTTCCATGGCCGTCGCGCCCATGTCATCGTGCGCGCTGGCGCCTTCGATGCGGGTGATAAAGCGGATATCGCTTTCATCATAGCTGGGGGAGGCGTCGAAAAACTCGGCAAGCTGTTCGGCTTCGTGCAGGGATGCGCGGGCCGCCTCCTCCTGTCCGGACATCAGTTGCGAGCCGGCCAGCGAGGCAAGCATCACGCAATTGACCTTGTCGAGGAAGTTCGGCTTCCCGTCCTTCCTAAGGCCGGAAAAGAGGCCGATGCCCCAGCGCAGGATCGCCTGGGCGGAAGCGTGGTCGCCGCGGGAAAGGAAGAGGTTGGCATAACCGCTGATGGTGTCACACAGATCGGAGAGGATCTTTGCCAGGGCCTCCGACAGGAAGGGGACCGCTTCTTCCGTGCGTTCGCCTGCGGCCAGCACATGACCGATCTTCGCGTTGTACAGGCCGCCCGCGTTATGCTTTTTGAGGAGCTCGATGCCCTTTTCTTCTTCCTCCAGACCCAGATAGATCTCCGCCATCTTGGCGTTCAGGGTCTGTTCGCTGATCTGCGGGTCATCGTTCTGGCCGAGCAGTAAAAGAGACTGCCGTAGAAGCTCCAGGGAGCGCCGCAGCGCGTCCTTGTTTCCGGTTTCGAAGCCGAAGGCGCTGTACAACGCGGCGCTTTCGCGGACGATCCGGAAGGAGTGAGGATACTTTTTGAGCGCCTTTTCGGCCTCGGCCAGCCCGTCCCAATCCTTGCTGCGGCGGTATTCCTGCAAACGCTTTACCGTCGCTTCCGGGCGGTTGTCCTTTAATTCGTAGCCGAGCAGTACGTCTACCGAAGTGTCGAAAAAGTCAGCCATCTGAATGATCAGCTCAATATCCGGGATCGACAGCTTCGCTTCCCATTTATATACCGCGCCGGCTGTCACTCCTAATGCCTCGGAAAGCTGTTCCTGCGTCAGAGACCGCTCTTTGCGGAATCTGCGGATGTTTTCCGCCAGTTTCGTCTTCATGTGCCACCTCCTGTGTGTCATAGTCAGGGGAAGATCCTTTTTGGATCTGACATCATTATATTCCGTCAAAAAGGGAAAGTAAACAGACGGGTCATATCAATTAGATATAACTTTCTATACTGCCAGTGTGAATTTTGCACCTTGCGGAAAAGAATCGATAGAAGTGCCGAATTCAATAGCGGAATAAAAAGGGCCGATAAACATCGGCCCGTGGACAGGGAAAGCGGGACGGAAAGAACCGTCCCCGTGTCCCGTTATTTCTTTCCAATGCGCTCCAACAGGGCTGTGAGGCCGACCATGCACAGGATCTCGGCGCCGGCGAAGAGCAGGCAGACGAGGGCGGTGTGGCCGGAGACGCGGATCATTTCGAAGAGCCAGTTGAACTGCATGGCGCAGACGCCGAAGCCGACGATGGAGAGGACGATCACGCCGACCCGGTATTTATTGAGCGGCCGGGAGATGTTGATCAGGATCAGGAAGCCGACCAGGGACAGCAGATAGGTGCAGGCTGTCCCGACCTCTCCATCAGGGATTCCCAAATTCGGCGCCAGCCGCACCAGCACGGCGATCGCAATGAAGGACGTGAGCGCCGCCGGGATGGACCGCACCAGCGTGTTGCGGATGAAGCGCCCCTGCTGCTTCTTTTCATTGGGCTCCAGCGCGAGCAGGAAGGCCGGGATGCCGATGTTGAAGGCGGAGACCAGCGAGACCTGCGCCGGCCGCAGCGGGTAGGTCATGGCCAGCAGGATGGAGAAGAGCGCCATCAGCAGGGAGAACATGTTTTTGTACAGGAACAGCGTAGCGGAGCGCGTGATGTTGTTGATGTCGCGCCGGCCTTCGGATACGATCTCGCGCATGTGCGAGAAGTCGGAGTCCAGCAGGACCACCTGGGCCGCCTGGCGCGCCGCGTCGGAGCCGCCGCCCATGGCGACGGAGCAGTCGGCCTCCTTCATGGCCAGGATGTCGTTGACGCCGTCGCCGGACATGGCGACTTTCAGGCCCTTCGCCTTCATGGCCAGGACCAGGTCTTTTTTCTGCTCCGGATTGACGCGCCCGAATACGGTGCAGGTCAGGGCGGCTTCCGCCAGTTTTTCCGGCGTGTCCAGTGTGGTGGCGTCCACGTATTTGTCCGCGTTCGCGATCTGCGCCTGCGCGGCGACGCGCGAGACGGTCAGCGGGTTGTCGCCGGAGATGACTTTGACGATAACGCCCTGGTCCGCGAAGCCCCGGAAGGTTTCCACGGCGTTTTCACGGATCGCGTTGTGCAGGGCGACGAAGAGAATTGCGGCGGTATTTTCGCCTTCGCCCTCCGCCAAGACCAAAACGCGCTTGCCTTCGGATGCGCGGGCGTCGATGATGGGGCGGTTCTTCTCCATTTCCGCCTGCGGCAGAATGAATTCCGGCGCGCCCAGCCGCCAGGTGCCGCGGGGCGTCCCGATCATGGAATACTTGTATTTGGAATTGAAGGGCGTGATCAAGGCGTCCGCCAGCGGCTCGCCCTCGGGCAGATATTTCCGCATGGCTTCCATCGTGATGTTGCTGTCCGGCATGGTGTGGATGTAGGACGCCAGCAGCGCTTTGGCTTCCTCCGCCTGGCCGACCGTGTGGTCATACGGCGCGAAGAGCTCGCTCACGTTCATGTCCTCGCAGGTGATGGTGCCGGTCTTGTCCAGGCACAGCACGTCCACGCGGGCCAGCGTTTCGATGCTGCGCATGTCGTGCAGCAGCACCTTGCTCTTGGCCAGGCGCATGGCGGAGAGCGCCAGGGCCATGGTCAGCAGCAGGTACATGCCTTCGGGGATCATGCCGATGACGGCGCCGACCATGGAGACGATGGATTCCTTGAGGCTCCGGCCGTTCACGGCCATGGACTGGTACATCAGGACCGCGCCGATCGGAATGATGATGATGCCCGCGGTCTTGATGATCGTCTCGATGTCGCGGATCATCTCGGACTTCTTGTCCTTGATCTCCTTGGCGCGCGCGGTCAGCTGCGCGGCGTAGGATTCCGCGCCGACGTGCGTGAGCCGGGCGGTCAGCGTGCCTGCCGTCAGGAAACTGCCGGATTTCAACTCGCTGCCCGGCTTTTTCTCCACCTCGTCGGATTCGCCGGTCAGCAGCGATTCGTTCACGCCGGCCTCGCCGGAGATCACGACCGCGTCCGCCGGGACCTGCTGGCCGATCGAAAGCCGGATCACGTCGCCGAGGACCAGTTTGTCCGCAGGCACTTTCACGTCCGCACCGTCGCGGATCGCGGTGTATTCCGACATATCCAGCAGCGCGAGCTTGTCCAGCTCTTTCTTGGACCGCAGCTGCTGGAAGATCCCGATGCAGGTATTGGCGATCACCACCGGCAGGAAGGTTAGGCTGCGGAACGATCCGGTCAGGATCAGCAGCAGGGCCAGCAGGGCGAAGATCGCGTTGAAATAGGTGAAGATCTGGTGGAAGAAGATCGAGGGGACGGAATGCCCGCTCTTTTCGGGCATCCGGTTGATCTTTCCTTCTGACGTCAGTCGTTTGACTTCCGCAGTCGTCAGGCCGTTTTCATTCATGACTCGGGTTCATCTCCGGGGGATATTTGCATAACATAAACAGTATAGCACAAAAAGCGCGGCGCGGGCAAGGATTCAGAAACACGCGATGTTGCTGTCCGTGCGGGATTCCGTGCCGCCGATCAGCACGCCGCTGTCCGTCCGCAGGATCATCTGGCCGCGGCCGAAAGCGGGGGTAGACGGCTCAAGGCGGACCTGATGGCCCAGCCGGGCGAGTTCCGCCGCCATGGCCGGATCGAAACGCTTTTCGACGAGCAGTTCGTTCCCGCGGACCCACTGCCAGCGCGGCGCGTCAAGCGCCTGCTGGGGATCCAGGCAGAAGTCGATGAAATTCGTGACGACCTGTACGTGCCCCTGCGGCTGCATGTAGGCGCCCATCACGCCGAACGGGCCCGCCGGCGCGCCGTCTTTCATCAGGAAGCCGGGAATGATGGTGTGATAACTGCGTTTTCCGGGCATCAGGCAGTTCGCGGCGGACGGATCCAGCGAGAAATCCTTCCCGCGGTTCTGCAGCGAGATCCCGGTCCCGGGGACCACAATGCCGGAGCCGAAGCCCTTGTAGTTGGACTGGATGAAGGAGACCATGTTGCCCTCCCCGTCGGCCGTGCAGAGGTACACGGTGCCGCCGTCCGGCGGAGTGCGGTGCGTCCAGACCTGCGCCCGGTCTGTCATTTCCGCCGCGCGCTGCGCGCCGTAAGCGGGATCGATAAGGCGGTGCGGGTCGAGTTCCATGTAAGCAGGATCCGTCACGTAGTGCAGGGAGTCCGAGAAGGCCATCTTAATGGCTTCGATCTGGCGATGGTACGTGAGCGGATCCTCTTTATCGGTGAAATCGAATTCTTTCAGGATGTTCAGCGCCATGAGGGCCGTGATGCCCTGGCCGTTGGGCGGGATCTCGCAGACTTCATACCCGCGGTAGTTCACGCGCAGCGGCTCTATCCAGACGGGATGATAGGCGGCCAGGTCTTCGTATCGCAGGAGACCGCCCTGTGCGCGGCTCGCGGCGTCGGTCTTCTCGGCCAGCGCGCCGCGGTAGAAGGCCTCGGCGTTCGTTTCTCCGATGGCTTCCAGCGTGTCTGCGTGGTCCGGGAGGCGGATCATGTCACCTGCGTACCAGACGGCGCCGTCGCCGGATGGCGAGAAAGTGTCAAACCAGGCCTGAAAACAAGGGGCTTTCAGTTCTTTCCGGAAGCGTTCCAGGGAGATATTCCACATCTGCGCCAGATTCGGCGAGCAGGGATACCCGTCGCGCGCGTAGCGGACCGCCGGCGCCAGGCATTCTTTCAGGGACAGACGGCCGAAGCGGGAGACGACCGTGGCCCAGGCGGCCGGGGCACCGGGCACCGTGACCGGCGTCCAGCCGAAGGTCGGCATCGCGCCGCTTTCGTCCCGGCCTTCCTCCAGCACGCGTTCGCGTGAGGCCAGACGCGGTGCCGGACCGCTCGAATTGAGCCCGTACAGTTTTTTGTCTTTTTCGGACCAGAGGATCGCGAAGGCGTCGCTGCCGATGCCGTTGGCGGTCGGTTCCGTAACTGTGAGCGCGGCGGCAGCGGCCACGGCCGCGTCCATCGCATTGCCGCCCTGCCGCAGGATCTCCAGCCCGGCGGCGGCCGCCTGGGGGCTGGACGCGTTTACCATCCCGCCGCACGCATAGATCGGGAAGCGCTGGGACGGGTATTGCTGACGGAGAGGATCAAAAGAGTACTGCATAACGGATCCTTTCATAGTATGATAGATTTCAATATAAGACTTTTCGCCCGTGATGTAAAGGGATTTGAAAGCGTGACGGGAGTATGATCAAAAAACGCAAGTTTTTCTTGTATTTTCCCCCTGTTTGTTCTAAAATATCTCTGTTGAAAAAATGAAGGCAGGTGTTTGCTATGCTGCAAAGAATCAGAACCCGATACGCTCCCAGCCCCACCGGCCGCATGCACGTGGGCAATCTGCGGACCGCTTTATACGCTTACCTCATCGCGAAGCACGAAGACGGCGATTTTCTGCTCCGCATCGAGGATACCGACCAGGAACGCCAGGTCGAAGGCGCCGTGGAGATCATCAACCGCACGCTGGAGAAGACCGGCCTGCTCTGGGACGAAGGCCCGGATAAAGACGGCGGCGTAGGCCCTTACGTGCAGAGCGAGCGCGTGGCCGCCGGGATCTACATGGAATATGCCAAAAAACTGATCGAGAAAGGCGAGGCGTATTACTGCTTCTGCTCCAAGGAGCGTCTGGAAGGCCTGCGCCAGACCCTGACCGTCGACGGCGAGACCAAGGAGATCACGGTGTATGACAAGCACTGCCTGCACCTGCCCAAAGAGGAGATCGAAGCCAATCTGGCTGCGGGCATGCCTTTCGTGGTGCGCCAGAACACGCCCAATGAAGGCACCACCACCTTCACCGACGTCCTGTACGGCGACATCACCGTGCCCAACGCGGAACTGGATGACATGATCCTCTTAAAGTCCGACGGCTTCCCTACCTATAACTTCGCCAACGTGGTGGACGACCATCTGATGGGCATCTCGCACGTCGTGCGCGGCAACGAATACCTGAGTTCCGCGCCGAAGTACACCCGCCTGTACCATGCCTTCGGCTGGGAAGAACCCGTGTATGTGCACTGCCCGCTGATCACGGACGAGCACAAGAAGAAACTCAGCAAGCGCAGCGGCCATTCCTCCTATGAGGACCTCGTGGAGCAGGGCTTCGTGGACGAAGCCATCGTGAACTACGTGGCGCTGCTCGGCTGGAGCCCCGAGGATAACGAGGAGATCTTCAGCCTGGAAGAACTCGTCAAAAAGTTCGATTACCACAAGATCAACAAATCCCCTGCGGTCTTCGACATGACGAAGCTCCGCTGGCTCAACAGCGAATACATCAAGCGCCTGCCGGATGAAAAGTATTACGAGCGCGCTATCCCGGAAGTGAAAAAGGCCATTACGAAGCCGCTGGATCTGGAGAAGATCGCGGACCTGATGAAGACCCGCATCGAAGTCTTCCCGGATATCACGGAGCCCATCCGCTTCTTTGAGGAACTGCCGGAATACGACATCGACCTGTACACGCACAAGAAGATGAAGACGGACGCCGCCGTATCGCTGGAGATCCTGCGCGACCTGCTGCCGCGTCTGGAAGCGCACGAAGACTGGTCGCTGGAAGGCCTGAAGGAATACCTGACCGCCTACATTGCGGAAACGGGCCGCAAGACTGGCCAGGTGCTGTGGCCGCTCCGCATCGCGGTCTCCGGGCTGGCGAACACGCCCGGCGGCGCGTACGAGATCATGGAGATCCTCGGCAAAGAGGAGAGCCTGGCGCGCATCCGCAGGGGCATCGAAAAGCTGGAGGCTTAATTCACCGATCCATGCAATTCAATACGGAACAGCAGGACGCGATCCTGCACAAAGACGGGCCGGCCCTCGTACTGGCCGGCCCCGGTTCCGGAAAAACGACGGTCATCACCGGACGCATCCAAACTCTGATTTCTGTTTATCACATCCCCGCCTCACAAATTTTAGTTCTCAGTTTTACCCGGGCCGCCTCCCGGGAGATCGAAGACCGTTTCCGGGAGCAGGTCCGCGAGGAAGCCCCCGTCCGTTTCGGAACCATTCACGCCGTTTTTTACCGCATATTGCGCATCAGCCGCCCCGGGGCGGCGTTTTCCGTGATCTCTCCGGCCACGCGCCGGGGATGGATCCGCGAGATGCTGACCGATCTGTCCGGCGGGACGCAGGCGGCGCCGGAGCGGCTCCGCCAGGCCGAGGACCTGCTGCTGGCCGGCCGGGAAAAACCGCCGGAGAAGGGCCTGTTCCTGACGGAAGAGGAGCAGACGCGGATGAAGGACGAGTACGCGCGAAGAAAGACGGAGGCCGGCCTGCTGGATTTTGAGGACATCCTGGAGGAGAGCCGCCGGATGCTGGAGAACGACCCGGACATGCTGGCCCGCTGGCGGGAGCAGTTCCGCTATATCCTGATCGACGAATACCAGGATACCAGCCCGCTCCAACTGCAGCTGCTGAAACTGCTGGCGGGAGACTCCGCCAACCTGTTCGCGGTGGGGGACGACGACCAGAGCATTTACGGTTTCCGCGGCGCGGACAGTTCGCTGATGCTCCGCTTCCCGCAGGATTTCCCGGGTGCTAAGCTGTACCGCTTATCCGACTGCTACCGCTGCAGTCCGCAGATCCTGTCCGCCGCCGGGAGCCTGATCCGCCACAACAAAAAAAGGTACGCCAAAGTCTTAAAGAGCCGGGCCGCGGACGGGCCGCTCCCCGTCCTGACCGGTTTCAGGGAAAGCGGCGCGGAACTGATAGCCCTGACCGGATTGCTGCGGAAAGAGTGGGAGAGAAGCCCGGCCCCCGGTTCCCTGGCCGTCCTTAGCCGTTCCCGTTTTTCCCTGCGGCGCGTGGCGGCGGCACTGGCCGGTGCGGGCCTGCCGTTTACCTGCGATGAGGGGCCGGAAAGCGACCACGCGCACTGGATCGCGGAAGACCTGTTCGCCTACCTGCGCCTGGGCCGCGGGAGCGCGCGGAGGGAAGACTATCTGCAGATCCTGGGCAAGCCGCCGCGGTATCTCAGCCGCCAGCTGTTTCAGCAGGAGAGCATCGACCGGAACGCCCTGCTCGCAACGCTTTGGGAAAGGCCGCAGACCGCGCGGAACCTGATGGATTTCTTCCGGCAGCTGGACCGCCTGCACGGCCTGCTGCCATACGCCGCGGTCGAATACATCCGCCGGGAGATCGGGTATGAGAAATATCTGAAGGATTACGCGGACAGCCGGAATCTTCCGGCCGAGCCGTTCCTGGAACTGCTGGACCGCCTGCAGGAGGAGAGCGCGGCCTTCTCCTCTGTAAAAGAGTGGGAGAGCGCGCGGGAGGCACTTCTGGCGAGGGGCCGGGAAAAGACGGAGGACCGCGCCGGGATCAGCCTGATGACCATGCACGGCGCCAAGGGCCTGGAGTTCGACCGCGTGTATCTGCCGTTCCTGAACGAGGAGGAGATCCCCGGGAGCCGCTCTGTCAGCGCGGAACAGCTGGAGGAAGAGCGGCGCCTGCTGTACGTGGCCATGACACGGGCCAGGACTGGCCTGTACCTGAGCTGCACCACCAAAAAAAGAGGCGGCCGGAGCCGCCCCTCGCGTTTCCTGAAAGAGATCAGGGGGATCGATGTGACCGGTGCGTCATGAAAGCTTTACGCCTCCGTCGTGGGCACCAGCTCGTCAAAATCCTCTTCGTCGCAGATCTCGTCGAAGCGGTCGCATACCGCGTCGAACAGATCGTCGTCCTCGATGTCGCCCAGGATCGGCTGGCCGTTGTCATCCTCGCTGTACGCGTACAGGAAGATGTCGCCGTCCTCGTCGTCCGCCTGGTCCACCGGCGTTAAGGCGATGTACTGCGCATCATCCAGCGGGAAGATCGCCAGCACGATGCATTCCATGCGGGTGCCGTCTTCCAGTTCCAGGGTCATCAGCAGTTCGTCTTCGTAGCTGTCCTCAATGATGCCTTCTTCTCTCAGATCCATTTCCATGTTGTCCCTCCTTATACATTAAAGCGGAAGAGGACTACGTCCCCGTCCTGCATGACGTACTCTTTGCCTTCCACGCGGACCTGGCCTTTTTCCTTGGCGGCGGCGTAGGAGCCGGCAGCCAGCAGGTCCTTGTAATTGACCACTTCAGCGCGGATAAAGCCGCGTTCGAAGTCCGTGTGGATCTTGCCGGCGGCCTGCGGCGCCTTGGTGCCCAGCTTGATGGTCCAGGCGCGGGTCTCTTTTTCACCGGCCGTCAGGAAACTCATCAGGCCCAGCAGGCGGTAGCTGGCGGCAATCAGTTTTTCCAGGCCGGCTTCTTCCAGACCCAGGTCCGCTAGAAACTCAGCGCGGTCCTCCGGCTCCAGCTCGCTGAGTTCTTCCTCAAGCTTGGCGCAGATCACGAAACTTTCGCTGCCTTCCGCGGCGGCGAACTCGCGCAGCGCCTGCACGTAGGCGTTGGAGGCGCCGTCGTCCGCCAGGTCGTCTTCGCCGACGTTGGCGGCATAGATCACGGGCTTGGAGGAGAGGAGGCCCAGCGTCGCGATGAAGGCGGCTTCGTCTTCATCCTCCGGCTCGTAGGTCTTGGCCTGTTTGCCGTCGCTCAGGACGGCTTCCAGCTTCTTCAGGATCTTCACCTCTGCGGCGGCGCTCTTGTCCATCATGGCGGCACGGCCGGTCTTGGCGATGCGGCGCTCCAGCACTTCGAGGTCCGCCAGGATCAGTTCCAGTTCGATGGTCTCGATGTCCCGTACCGGATCCACGCTGCCGTCCACGTGCACGACATTGCCGTCCTCGAAGCAGCGCACCACATGTACGATGGCGTCCACCTCGCGGATGGCGGCCAGGAACTGGTTGCCAAGGCCCTCGCCCTTGCTGGCGCCCTTGACCAGGCCTGCGATATCCACGAATTCGATCACCGCCGGGGTGATCTTTTTGCTTTTATAGAAGTCACCCAGCAGGCCCAGTCGCTCGTCCGGCACCTCCACGACGCCCACGTTGGGGTCGATGGTGCAGAACGGGTAATTGGCGGCTTCCGCGCCGGCCCGGGTCAGACTGTTGAATAAGGTGCTTTTGCCCACATTGGGGAGCCCTACGATACCTAATTGCATGGCAATGACCTGCTTTCTATTAATTGTTCTTGAACAGATTGTCCAGGATGCTTTCCGCCTGCTGGATCTTGTCTTCCAGACCGGAGAACTGATCTTCGGGAGCTTTTTCCGGAACGGTCGTTTCTTCCTTGACTACAGGGGCTGCTTCCTTCACGGCCGGTTCGTCTTTGATCTCAGGGGCCTGCTCTCTCACAGCAGGTTCCTCTTTGACCTCAGGAGCCTGCTCCTTCGCGGCCGGTTCTTCCTTCGCATCCTCCGCCTTTTCCTCCGGAACAGCTTCTTCCGGCCCGGTCACCTGCGGTTCTTCCGCATCCGGTTCCGCCTGCGGTTCCTCCCCGGCTTCCGGAACGGCCGGCTCCGCCTCTTCTTTCGGCGGCAGGCTCAGCAGTTTTTCGTCTTCCTGCATTTCCGCCGGGGAAATGACACGCGCGTGCGCCTCGCCGTTTTCAAAGATGACGGCGGAGTTGCCCTCCTCGCGGAGCCGTTCCTCCTCGTCCAGGCGGTGCAGCGCGGCGATGCGGTCTTTGGCGCTCAGCGGGGCATTTTCCCCTTCCTCCGCGTTCTCCGGAAGGCCGATCGGCACGCTGCCGTTCCGCTCGTCTTCCTCCGCGGCCTTTTTACGGTTCGCCTTCAGGATCAGCGAGACCGCCAGCGCGATCAGGAGCACGGCCAGGCCGGCCAGGGAGATCAGCAGCCCGGTCTTCACGCCTTCGGGCACATAACTGATGACCACCGTGTGCTTGCCGGCGGAGACCGGAACGCCGATGAAGGCGTCGGCCAGCGGCTTGATCTCCACTTCCTGGCCGTCCACCGTGGCACTCCAGCCCTTGTCAACAGGAATGGAATAGACCAGCAGGGAATCCTTTTCCGCCTCGACCGTACCGGTGATCTGCGTCTTGAACGTCTTGTCCGTGAATTCCGTGATCTCCAGCGGATGTTCGGTGATCTTGTCGTAGTATTCGATGAAGTTGCCGATGTTCAGGCGGTGCATGGTGCCGCTGATGTTGGAACCGGATTCGGAGGCGACCAGCTTCAGGACGTCGCCCTCCTCCACGTAGCCGAAATCGACCAGGTAGTTGCGGTTCAGGCTGTCCCAGACGCGGGATTTTTCGCCGTTGACCGTGGCGGTCACCTTACGGACGGAGCCCGTGACGTGCACGTAGTAGAAGCCGGACTGGTCCGCCGTGTACGTCATTTCGCTGCCGGAGGTGGAAGGCGTCACTTTGTCAAACACATTGGCCACGCCGACGGTCAGGTTGGCATAGCTGTTCTGGCTCTTGACCGGGTCCGCGGTGGTCGGCTTCCACAGCTGCGCCATATCCTGCGGGATCAGGTAGCCCAGCGGAAGCGTGTACAGGTTGTGGTACAGGTAGTGCGCGTTGCCTTTGCGGTCCGTGGCGGAGCTTACCAGCTCATAGACCGGGGCGCTGGGCAGGCGGGAATCCGTCAATGTGTATTCAACGCCCAGGAACGAGTACATGAACGGCGTGGCGCCGGTGATGGCGTAGGCGTTGGTGTTCCCTTCCAGGCCGACCTTGCAGTAGAAGTCGGAGATCGCCTTGTTGGTGGTGGAAGAGAAGATGGAGGCGCTGTTGTAGCCGAAATACGCGCCGTCGTTCTTGGTGCGGATGCGCTGGCGCTCGACGCGCGTGAAGATCTTGCCTTCCTCGGCCTGCGCCACCAGTTCGTCGAAGCAGTCGTTGAAGACCATGAAGTCGGAGCGCTTCACGTAGGAAACGCTGGTGACCGCCGTGTTCAGCCCCATTTCCACGATCAGGACGCAGAGGATCAGCGCCCAGGCGGTGGCTTTCTCCAGATATCCGGACTTGTGCAGGTAGGAGAACAGCGTGTACAGCGCGATGAACGCGATGCTGGCATAGCAGGCGTAATACGGGATCTCCGCGGAATCCGTGACGACTTCCGCGATCAGGATCACCGCGATGGCGGCCCACATGATGCGGACCAGCGTCTCCTTGCGCACCTCTTCGCCTTTCCGGATGCCCTCAAAGCACATGGCCGTCAGCAGGAACGTGTACAGGTAGGAGAAGCGGCACGGCAGGGAGTTGGGATAATGGAAGCCGTGCCACATGAAGTCCAGCATGTTCATGTTGAAGCTCAGCAGCAGGAAGCCGAGCAGCACCGTGTTGGCGATCTTTTCACGGAAGCTGACCTTCTTGTTCATGTAATAGAGCGGGATCAGCAGGAAGACCAGCACGCCCGAATAAATATTGGGCCAGTGGTCCAGGCCGATCTCGCATTCCACGACCACCAGGTGGCGGGAGAGCATCTCAAAGACGGAGAAATAGTTGGAAAGGACTTTGGGAAATACGGAACCGGAGGACGCCGTCCCCGCCAGCGCGTACGCCGCGGGCAGGACCAGGATGGCCGCGATGGCGCCGCCCAGCAGGGAAAACAGCGCGAAATTCAGGATCTTCTTCAGCACCTGGCGCCCGGTGAACGGCGACAGCGCGATCAGCCGGTTGATGAAATACAGCACCAGGAAGATGCAGAGCATGATGCTGATGTAATAGTTGCACAGGATGGCCAGTGCCAGCGAGATGCAGTAGACGAACGGACTGTCTTCCTTGATCAGTTTTTCCAGCCCGTAGATGACGATGACGGACAGCCACAGCACGTCCAGCCACATGACGTTCCAGCTGTAGGCCGCCAGATAGCCGCTCAGCGCGTAGCAGATGCCGCAGATCGTGATGCCGATGTGGCGGGTGTTGAAGCGCTTGGACAAGTACCAGGCCATCGCCCAGCCGCACAGGCCGATCTTCAGCACGATCAGGAACGTGATGAACTCGATCATGTATTCCGTCGGGACGAGCACCGCCAGGAAATGGATGGGACCGCACAGATAATAGGCGAAGAGCGCGGAATAATTGCTGCCCAGGCCGATATCGAACGCGTACAGCAGGCTCCTGCCCTCCCGCACGCGGTCCGCCATGTCCTCAAAAAAAGCGACGTACTGGTGATACAGGTCCGTGCGCAGGAAGCAATTGTCCCCGAAGGGCCAGATCTCCTTGCCCGCGAAAATCCCCAGCATGATCAGGATGGGGATCACAAAGGCCAGTATCAGTGGCAGTTTTTCCTGGAAACTCCGCTTAGTTTTCATCGGGGTCCTCCTTTTCGTCCTTTTGGTTCTTAAAGATAAACAGTTTGCTGAACACGTAGTTCAGGATGACGACGATCACGGCGGCCAGCAGTTTGATCACCCGCTCGTTTCCGCCCAGCAGGTCCACCCCGGTATAGAGCAGGGCCTGTTCGATGCCCAGGGTGACGAGCCGGCCGGCGGCGAAGCGGGCCATTTCCGGCAGCACCGTGCGCAGGTGGTAATCGCGGCTCCGGAACACGAAATGCTTGTTCGTGAAGTAGGCGAACAGTACGGCGGCGATCCACGCGATCACGTTGGCGATCAGGTAATTGACGCCGAGCCGGAGCAGCCCGTCATAAACGACGAAATTGACCGCGGTGGTCAGTACGCCGAAGATCAGGTAGCTGACGGTCTCCCTGTTCAGGAGGCGCTTCAGGAGCTTCTTCATGCCTGCTCCTTCGCGCGGGGATCGGGCGTGATCTCCGGGCTGGCCAGGTCGCTTTCCTGCAGGATGTAGATGGGCTGGTCCTTCGCCTCCAGGTAGATGTGGGAAATGTATTCGCCCACGATGCCCAGGGACAGCTGCAGCGTACCGCCCAGGAACAGCATCACACAGAGCAGCGACGCGTAGCCGGGCACGTCCTTGCCCATCACCAGCGTCTTGATCAGCGTGACGAGCAGGTAGATGATGGCGGCGATGAACAGGATGATGCCGGAATTCCGGATCAGTTTCAGCGGTTTCACGGTGAAGGACGTGATGCCGTCGATGGCGTATTTCAGCAGGCTGCGGAAGCTCCACTTGCTGGTCCCCATCGTGCGTTCCACGTTTTCATACGGGATCCAGGCGGTGTCGAAGCCGACCCAGACGAAGATGCCCTTGGAGAAGCGCTCCACTTCGGAGAGACGCAGGATGGCGTCCACCATGGGGCGGCTCATCATGCGGAAATCCACGGCGTTCTGCGGCATTTTCACGTCCGAGAGAGCGTTGCTGAAGCGGTAGAACAGGCCGGAGATGCGGGTGGTCAGGCCCTTTTCGCCCTTGCGGCTCTTGCGGCAAGCCGCCGCGCAGTCGTGGCCGGCTTCGATCTCTTTGATCATTTCCGGGATCAGCGCGGGCGGATGCTGCAGGTCCGCGTCCATCACGATCACGTAGTCCCCGGTGCTGTGCTTCAGGCCGGCATACATCGCGGCTTCTTTGCCGAAGTTGCGGGAGAAGGAGAGGTAGTGGACGCGTTCGTTTTCCCGGCTCATGCGGCGCAGGATCTCCAGCGTCGCGTCCCGGGAACCGTCGTTGACGAAGATATAGGAAAAGCGGTAGCCCTGCACCGCGGACAGGACCCGTTCGCTTTCCGCGAGAAAGCTTTCCAGGACCTCCGCCTCGTTATAGCAGGGAACGATGATATCTACAGAATGCATAAAACAGGTGCTCCGTTTCGGATGTTCCGGCGGCGGGGCCGGCCGGAAACAATAAAAATCTGCATGAGCCGCGGCTCATCTTTTTTATTATAGGACAAAGCCTTCCGATTGTAAACAGAAAAAGAGGGATTTCGGAGAGAAATCAGGACTCTTCCGGCCTGGAGCCGGCGTCTTCCTCCGGCTCTTCCGGCAATTCTTCCGGCGGGGCGTCCAGGGTGTTTTCCTGCCGCTTTTTCGCCGCTCTCAGGAACAGGATGAAGATATAAAGCAGGACGGGGAGCGCGATGGTCATGCCCAGCGTCGCCTTGAAGATGGTCTGCGCCGCTTCCCCGCCGCTGAGGGCCGCGATAAAGCAGACCACGTACATGGACAGCAAAAGGACGATGACGACGATGGCTCCGATCCGCCGGAAATTTTTCATGGGTTTTCTCTCTTTCATTGACGAAAGTTTTCAGACGGATTATAATAAATTAAAATCCGATTGTCAACGAAAGCGGGGAGGCGCAATGGCTAAAAAACGGGTAAAAAAAGGTGCTCTGTTAGTGATTTCCGGGTTTTCCGGCGTAGGCAAGGGGACCGTGATCCGTCATCTGATGGAATCCCACCCGGACTACGCCTTTTCCGTGTCGGCCACCACGCGGCCGCCCCGTCCCGGGGAAGTGCACGGCAGGGACTATTTCTTCGTGGACCGCGACACCTTCGAGCAGTGGGTGCAGGAAGACAAATTCCTGGAATACGCCCGCTTCTTCGAGAAGGCTTACGGGACGCTGAAAGACCACGTGGAGGAGCTCCGGAACCAGGGCAAGACCGTGATCCTGGACATCGAGGTGGAAGGCGCCCGCAACGTCATGAAGGCCTGCCCGGAAGCGGTCTCGGTCTACATCATCCCGCCCAGCGCCGCGGAACTCAAACGCCGCATCGAAGGCCGCGGGACGGAGACGAAGGAGCAGATCCGCGCCCGCATGGAGAAGGCGCTGAACGAAGCGGACGTGGTCCCGGAATACCGCCACCTGATCGTGAACGACTCGGTGCAGGACGCGGCCGACGAGATCCACGGCCTGCTGCACCGCCGCAAAAAGACCCGGGTACCGCGGGAGGAAGCGCTGGAGATGACGAAGCAGATCCAGGCGGATTTAAGGAAATTCTTGCAAGAAGAAGAGAACTGTGATAATATAAATTGATGTATTCTGAACACAACAAAGGAGTTTGAAATATGCTGCATCCTTCTTATTCTGAGCTGATGACCAAGGTCAACGAGGACGCCGGGCATCCCCTGGTGCAGAGCCGCTATACCATCGTGATGAGCACCGCCAAGCGGGCCCGCCAGCTGGTGGACAAAGGCTACCACGCCCTGCCGGATCACAACCGGAAGCCGCTTTCCATCGCGGTGGAGGAACTGTATGACGGCGACATCCGTATTTTGACCGAAGAGGAAGATGCGGAATACAAGGAGCGCTTCGCCTCCAAACTGGCCGAGGAAGCCGCCCGCCGCGCCGCAGAGGAAGCCGCCCGCCGCGCCGAGGAGGAAGCCATGCGCCTGGCCGACCTGAAAGCCATGAAGAACGAAGAAGACGATGAGGACGACGAAGAGGAAGACGAGGAAGAAGAATACCTCGATGACGCCGCCCTGGCCGCCGCGGCCGACGCCTTTTTCGCCGACGAAAAAGAGGATAACGGAGAGGTCTGATGGCCGCCGTCCATTTTCTGTCCCTGGGATGTGATAAGAACCTGACGGATTCCGAAGCCATGCTGGGCCTGCTGCAGAAAGCGGGCCACCGCTTCACGGATGATCCGTCGGAGGCCGACGTCATCATCGTGAACACCTGCTCCTTCATCGGGGACGCCAAGGAAGAAAGCATCCGCGCCATCCTGGACATGGCCGCGTATAAGGAAAACGGAAAGTGCCGCGCGCTGATCGCAGCCGGCTGCCTGGCGGAACGGTACCAGGACCAGATCCTGCAGGAACTGCCGGAACTGGACGCCGTGCTGGGGACGGCCTCGTACCCGCACATCACCGAGGCGGTGGAAGCGGTCCTGGGAAAAACAGGCGCCGCGCCGTTCGCCTGTTTTGAAGATAAGAACGGGCTGCCGCTCGTGCGGGAACGGATCCTGACCACCGGCGGTCATTACGCGTATCTGAAGATCGCAGAAGGCTGCGACAAATTCTGCACTTACTGCGCGATCCCGTTCGTGCGGGGCCGCTACCGCAGTATCCCGATGGAGGAACTGCTGCTCCAGGCGCGCGCGCTCGCGGAAAAAGGCGTGCGGGAACTGATCCTGGTGGCGCAGGAGACCACGCTGTACGGGACGGACCTGTACGGCCGGAAAGCGCTGCCGGACCTGCTGAAAGCGCTGGAGGAGATCCCCGGCATCGAATGGATCCGCCTGCTGTACGGCTATCCGGAAGAGCTGACGGAGGAAATGATCGATACCATCGGCGCGTCCTCCAAAATCTGCCATTACCTCGACCTGCCCATCCAGCACGCCGCGGACACGGTGCTGGCCCGGATGGGACGGCACACGGACCGCCGGGAAGTGACGGAACTGATCCGCCGCCTGCGTGAACGCATCCCGGACATCGCCCTGCGGACCACGCTGATCGCGGGCTTCCCGGGCGAAACGGAAGAAGAGCATCAGGAGAACCTGGCCTTCATCCGGGAGATCGGTTTCGACCGCCTCGGCGTCTTCTGCTATTCCCGCGAAGAGGGCACGGCCGCGTACAAAATGCCCGACCAGGTCCCGAAACGCACGAAGGAGCGCCGCCGGAAAGAAATCATGCTGGCGCAGCAGGAGATCGCTTTTGAGAAAGCCCGCGCCATGAAAGGCCGCACGCTGGACGTGATGGTGGAAGGGTATCTGCCGGAAGACGGCGTTTACGCGGGCCGCAGTTACAGGGACGCGCCTGAAGTGGACGGCCTGGTGTTTTTCGCGGATGACCGCGACCTGGAAAGCGGCCGCTTCGTCCGGGTGCGCGTCACGGAAGCCCGGGAGTACGACCTCGTGGGGGAAGTCTTATGAATACGCCCAACAAACTGACGGTCCTGCGGATGGCCCTGGTGCCGGTGATCGTGGCGGTCCTGTGCCTGGGACGGCCCGGAACGCTGTGGCTGTACATCGCCTGCGCCCTGTTCGTGATCGCTTCGCTGACGGACCTGCTGGACGGCCATCTGGCGCGGAAGAACAACCAGGTCACCAATTTCGGCAAGTTCATGGACCCGCTGGCGGACAAACTGCTGGTCTGCTCCGTGCTGATCTGCCTCACCGAATGGGGGCTGGCGCCGGTCTGGGCCGTGATCGTGATCGTGGCCCGGGAATTCGCCATCAGCGGCATCCGGCTGATCGCGGCGGAAAAAGGCATCGTCCTGGCCGCCAGCAAGATCGCGAAGATCAAGACCAACGTGCAGGTGTTCTGGGTCATCTGGCTGATGGCCGCCTGCCCGGACTGGAAGATCAAGACGCCGGTCGCCGTGATCCTGATGGCCGCGGCCGTGCTCCTGACCATCATATCGCTTATCGATTACGTCATCAAGAATAAAGACATTTTCAGGGAACAGCAATGATCTGGCTGAAGGAACTGTACTGGGGAGAAAAGGCGCGTGAAAAAGGCAAAAAGCTGGTGCACGCGGCGGAAAGCGGGAAGAAGGGCAAATTCGATTCCTTCTACCTTATCACGCTCTCCGGCTACCCGGACGGCCAGCTGGACCTGTTCAAGTTTTCGGACTTAAAGAGCAGACTGTTCAAGCCGGAGGAAATGGTCGTCCTCGGGCTGGCGGGCGACCGCGCGGAAGCGCTCGGCCTGCTGGAACAGATGGCGAATGACTGCCTGAAAGCGGGCGGCGGCGTCGCGCTGAAAGCGTATTTCGCCGCGCAGCCCGTCACCGCGTGGAGGGGGGTGAGCGTATAGGTACCGTACTCACCATCCTGCTGGGGATCCTGAAATGGCTGGGCATCCTCCTCGGCGGCCTGCTCGCCCTGGTCCTGCTGATCGTGCTCCTGATCTGCCTGGTGCCCATCCGCTATCAGATCAAAGCCCGCGTCTCGGAAGGCGTCAAAGCCAAAGGCGACATCACCTGGCTGCTGCATCTGATCCACGTGACGCTGGCGGCCATCAACGCGCAGATCCTGTGCAAGATCAAGGCCCTGGGCATCTGCCTGAAAAAACTGCATCTCGGGAAGTGGGGCGAAGAGGAAAAAGAGGAGACCGGAAGCGGTCTCGAAGACTCCGAGAGATCCGAAAAAGCCGAAACTGATAAAGAAGCAGAGAAACAGGCCGAGAAGAAAGACGACAAAAAGGACGGCGGAGAAGAGGAAGCAGAGGACGCCGGTTCCGGCGAAGAGGAAAAAGCTTCCTCCCGGAAGAAAGACAAATACGAAGCCCTGTTCAAGGCCCTCGACGAGCGGGAAAAGAAAAAAGAAGAAGCCCGCGCGAAGGCGCAGAACGGGGAAGAGGAAGCGGCTTCTTCGGACGATCCTTCGAGGAAAACGTCCGAAAAACTGCAGGAACTCATCGACAAAGTCTCCGCCTTCTGGGACGACGAAAAGAACCGGGACGCGGTGGCCCTCATCGAGCGCCAGCTCCTGCGCCTGGGAAAGCACGTCGTGCCGACGCACTTCCTGCTGGAAGGTGAGATCGGCCTGAAAGATCCTGGGGCCACCGGCCGGCTGATCGGGAAGATCTACCGCTTTTACCCGTTGTACGGCAGCCATATCCGGGTGGACGGCGTGTTCGACCGCCAGACGGTCAACCTGTATACGGAACTGAAAGGCCGGCTGCGGCTGGGGATCTTCGTGGAGATCGCGCTGCGCCTGCTGCTCAACAAGCGCTGCCGGACCTGGCTGAAGCAGCTGCTGCATAAGGACAAACCGGCTAAAAGCGGAGAAACGCCGGAAGAGAACACCGGAGAAACACCGGAGAAGAAACCGGAAGAAAAACCGGGAAAGAAAACGAAAAAGAAACCGAACAAGAAAAGCGGGAGGTAATAACGATGGCGGAAGCAAAAAACAAATTCAGCGCGACCATGGAATCCATGTTCGAGAGCATGAAAGGCCTGATCAGCTCCAAGACGGTGGTCGGAGAGCCGGTCATCATCAATGAGGATACCTTCATCCTGCCGCTGATGGACGTTTCGGTGGGCGTCGGCGCCGGCGCGAACGTGAGCGAGAACTCCGGCCGGAATCTGGGCGGCGGCGGCCTGGGCGCCAAATTCTCGCCCAGCGCGGTGCTGGTGGTGCAGGACGGCAACGCCCGCATCATCAATATCCAGGAGCAGGACAAGCTGGTCCACCTGATCGAGTCGGCCCCGGACACCGTAAACCGCGTGCTGTCCGCGTTCCACAAGAAGAACAAGAAGGTCGACGCGGCGGTGGAAAGCGCGTTTGACGACCTGGAGATCTGATTTTTGCGGAAATTTCGTGATTTTTTGAAAATTGCCTCTTGCTTTTTTCCGGAGGCTTTGCTATAGTATCGCTGTTGCGGCTTTGGCCGTTTCAGATAATAGTAAGGAGGTGCTGTCATGGCGAAATGTGCTGTTTGCGGAAAGGGCGTGCATTTTGGAAACAATGTGAGCCATTCTCATAGACGTTCCAATCATATCTGGAAGCCCAATGTGAAGTCTGTTCGCGTGAAAGTCGGTGAGGGAACGCAAAAGATGTATGTTTGCACTTCCTGCCTGAGATCCGGCAAAGTGGAAAGAGCCTGATCCCTGTTTCTGCGGAATCGACAAAGCCCCGGTAGTCCCGGAATAGAGACGGCCGGGGCTTTTCTGTGAGATTTTTATCGTTTTTCCTGCGTAAATTTCTCAACATGACGGTTGATTTTTTCACCGTCCCTCTGTAGAATAGAAACCACTGAAACCGACCGGGCGGAAGGACCGGGAAGGAATGATGCTGTCAGTTTGCACTACGAAAGGCTGAAACACCATGAGAAAACAAAGCAAGAGAGTCGCCGTCACGAAAGAAGCCATTGAATCCGCTTACTTTGAAGTACTGACCAGTAACCCCGAAAAGAAAGTCACGGTGAAGGAGATCTGCGAAAAGGCGCAGGTGAACCGCACCACGTTCTATAAGTATTACCAGGACGCGGACCAGCTGGGCGAGGTCGTCCGCGCCGGCATGAACGAGTATCTGGAAAAACTGATGCAGGAAACGATCCCGGAGGACCGTTCCGACCTCTACGAACTGGTTTCCCGCCTCATCACTGCGATCTACCGCGACAAGAAGGTCCGCAGCATGTTCATGCTGGAGCGCAGCATGAACAAGCATGAAGATTTCTTCGAGATGCTCTGGAAATACTATTACGCCCCGAAATTCGGCGCCACCATGAACGAAGAGACCTGGATCCGCGTGACCTACTGCAACAGTGCGGTGATCGGGCTCGTGGAAGCGTGGATCAATGACGGCATGAAAATCTCCCCGGAGAAGATCGCCAACAGCGTGATCGCCTTTGATAAGAGCATCCGCGGGCTGAAATAACTTGCATTTTTACGGCAAAATGAGTATAATTATTCCTTGATTTGCATTTATGTGAAAGGAGACTGCTCATGAAAGCAAATATCAAGACAGAAAAAGGCGAAGTGATCATCGATACCGAAGTGATCGCGAAATATGCCGGCGCCGTCGCGGTGGAATGCTTCGGCGTGGTAGGCATGGCCGCCATGAACATGAAGGACGGCATCGCCCAGCTGCTGAAGAAGGAAAACCTGGCACAGGGCATCAGCGTCCAGGTGAACGAGGGCAAGCTCCTGCTGGAGTTCCACGTCATCGTGGCCTACGGCGTCAGCATCGCGGCCGTCTCGGACAACCTGGTCGAAAACGTGAAGTACAAAGTGGAAGCCTTTACCGGGATCCCGGTGGAAAAGGTGAATGTTTTTGTGGAAGGCGTTCGCCTGATCGATTAATACCTGGAGGAGTACGGGTGTGGCTACCTATCAACTGAATGCTTCCCGTCTGATGAGCCTGTTCCTGTCCGGAGCGGCTACGCTGGAAGCCAACAAGAGCTGGATCAATGATTTGAACGTGTTCCCGGTGCCGGACGGCGATACGGGGACGAATATGACCATGACGGTTTCTTCCGCGGTGAAGGAACTGGGCAAACTGAGCGACCCGGACCTGCAGGCCGTGGCGAAGGCGATCTCCTTCGGCTCCCTGCGCGGCGCGCGCGGCAACAGCGGCGTGATCCTGTCCCAGCTGTTCCGCGGTTTCTGCAAAGTGGTGCAGGAACAGTCCTTCCTGGACGTCAACAACATCTCCGAAGCCGTGAACAAGGCCGTGGAGACCGCGTACAAGGCGGTCATGAAGCCCAAGGAGGGCACCATCCTGACCGTGGCCCGCGGCATGGCGGACTACTGGACGGAGCACGCGCCGGAAGAGACCGACCTGGAAATGCTGCTCGCCAATACCGTGAAGCACGGCGAAGAAGTGCTGGCCCAGACGCCGGAACTGCTGCCCGTGCTGAAGGAAGCCGGCGTGGTGGACTCCGGCGGCCAGGGCCTGGTCGTATTCCTGAAAGGCGCGTATTCCTGCCTGATGGGCCAGGAGATCGCGGCGGCGGCTCCGGCCGGCGTGGCGTCCGACGGCACCATGAGCCACGAGGAAGTGATCGTCAACAACGAGAACCTCGGCGAGATCACCTTCGGCTACTGCACGGAGTTCCTCATCAACCTGACCAGACCCATGACCGAAGAGGAAGAAAGCAGCTTCCGGGGCTACCTGGAAAGCCTGGGCGATTCCATCGTCATGGTGGCGGATGAGGAGATCTGCAAGGTCCACGTCCATACGAACGATCCCGGCCTGGCCATCCAGAAGGCGCTGACCTTCGGCGGCCTGACCAACATGAAGATCGACAACATGCGCTTCGAGCATGAGGAAAAGCTGATCCGCGACGCTTCCCGCATCGCGGCCGCGGCCAAGGCGGACGTCAAGAAGGCCGAGGCGCAGGAAATCAGCGAAGAAAACTGGAAGGAAGTCGGCTTTGTGGTCACCGCCGCCGGCAAGGGCCTGGAAGAGATCTTCAAGAGCCTGGGCACGGACGTGGTAGTGGAAGGCGGCCAGACCATGAATCCCAGCACGGAGGACCTGCTGGAGGCCATCGGCAAAGTGCCGGCCCATACCGTGTTCGTCTTCCCGAACAACAAAAACATCGTCCTCGCGGCACAGCAGGCCCGGGAACTGACCACGGACAAGCGCGTGATCGTGATCCCGACGGCCACGATCCCCGAAGGCATCAGCTGCCTGGTGAGCTACGACCAGACCGCCTCGCCCGAAGAGAACGAACAGCAGATGCTGGAAGTCCGCCAGACCGTCCGCAGCGGCGAAATGACCTACTCCGTGCGCGCCACGACCATCGGCGGCAAGAAGATCCGCAAGGGCGACGTGATGGGCCTGGGCGGCCCGGACGGCCTCTACGCGGTGGGCCGCAAGCTGCACGACGTGACGCTGGAAACGGTGGAAGCCATGATGCATGAGGACGCCAGCGTGATCTCGATCTATTCCGGCGCGGACGTCTCCGACGTGGACGCCGGCAAGCTGGCCGACGCCCTGACCCGCCAGTACACGGGCTGCGACGTGGAACTCTACCGCGGCGACCAGCCGATCTACTACTACATCATTTCGGTGGAGTAACACCGGAACCCATAGACAGAGGACAATACGGACAAGGGGGAGCCTTTGTCCGTATTTTGCAAAAAAGGAGAGGCGCATGGACTGGGAGCAGATCCCCGTGAAACAACTGGACGGGATAGGCCCGCAGACCGCCCTGGCCCTGGAAAAGATGGGCATCGGGCGGCTGGGGGACCTGCTGCGCTGTTATCCCGCGGACTACGAGGAATTCCACGCGCCGGTCCCGGTGCGGGACGCCGTGCCCGGGAAGACCTGCGTGATCCGCGCGTCCATTGACACGGCCCCGTCCACTTACGGCTTCGGCAAAAACGCGATCCTGTCCTTCCGCGTGCGGGACCGCAGCGGCGCTTTGCGCGTCAGTTATTTTCATGCGCCGTACCTGAAGAGCAGCATTCATAAATATGACGAGCGCGTGTTCCGCGGCCGCGTGCGCAACGGCGGGAAATACGGCCTCAGCATGGACCAGCCGGAGATGTTCGCCCCGGCGGATTACGAGACCCTGCAGGGCTCGATCCGCCCGGTCTACAGCCTGCCCGCCGGTCTCTCCCGCAAACGCTTCCGGAAAGCGATGGAGCAGGCGCTGCGCTATGCGGACCACTGGCCGGAGGTGCTGCCTCCGGAATACCTGCCCGCGGGCCTGCCCGGCAGCGCGGAAGCCATCCGGCAGATCCATTTCCCGGACTCCGTGCGCGCGCTGGAACAGGCGCGCAGCCGCCTGGTGCTGGAGGAATTCACGGCTTTCATCCTGCGCGTGCGGCTCATGCGGCAGGAGGAGAAGAACGCGGAAAACCCCTGTCCCATGCCGGACGGGGCTTTGCCGGAGGAAGCGCTGGCGAAACTGCCCTATGACCTGACGGGCGCGCAGAAACGGGCCCTGCGGGAGATCTCCGCGGACCTGGCCGGTAATAAACGCATGAACCGCCTGCTCCAGGGCGACGTGGGCTCCGGCAAGACGGCGGTGGCCCTGCTGGCGCTGCTGCGCGCGGTGGGCAACGGCTACCAGGGCGCGCTGATGGCACCGACGGAAGTGCTGGCAGAACAGCATTACGCAAAGATCTCCGCGCTGCTCGCGGAGTGGGGCATGCCGGTGAAAGCCATGCTGCTGACTTCGTCGCGGAAGGCGGCGGAGAAGCGGGAAACGCTGCGGATGATCGCCGCCGGAGAGGCGGATCTGGTCATCGGCACGCACGCGCTGATCCAGGAAGGCGTGATTTTCAGCCGCCTGGGCCTGATCATCACGGACGAGCAGCACCGCTTCGGCGTGCGGCAGCGGAACGTGCTGGCGGACAAGGGCGTTTCGCCCCACATGCTGGTCATGAGCGCCACGCCCATCCCCCGCACCCTGGCCATCATCCTGTACGGCGACCTGGACATCTCCGTGCTGGACGAACTGCCCGGCGGCCGCATCCCGATCAAGAATGCGGTGGTGCCGCCGTCATACCGTGAAAACGCGTACCGCCTGATCAAACGCGAAGCCGCCGCGGGCCATCAGTCCTACATCATCTGTCCGCTCGTGGAAGAATCTGAAGGGCTGGACGCGGAAAACGTGGAGGATTACAGCGCGCAGGTGCAGGAGGCCCTGGGACCGGAGATCCGCGTGGGTAAATTGCACGGGCGGATGAAATCGGAAGAGAAAAACCGCGTGATGCGCGAATTCGCCGCCGGCCGCCTGCAGGTCCTGGTGGCGACCACCGTTGTGGAGGTGGGGGTCGACGTTCCCATGGCCACGGTCATGATGGTGGAGAACGCGGAGCGCTTCGGGCTGGCCCAGCTGCACCAGCTGCGCGGGCGCGTGGGACGCGGGAACGCGCAGTCGTACGCGATCTTCGTGGACGGCTCCGGCCGCGGCGAACAAAACAGGCGCCTGGAAGTCATGCGCAGCACCAACGACGGCTTCCGCATCGCGGAAGAAGACCTCAAACTCCGCGGTCCGGGCGACCTGTTCGGCGTGCGCCAGAGCGGCGAGATGCACTTCGCGCTGGGCGACATCTACAGCGACCACGCCCTGCTGCTGCAGGCGGCGTCCGTCGCGGGCCGGATCCAGGAAGAAGATCCCTCACTGGAAGCACCAAAGCATAGCGCTTTGCGGAAATATGTGTTAGAATACGGAGCGGAGGGTTACGGACTATGAAAAACGGACTTTGGACTCCGGAAGAGATATACGGTGAAAGCGCCGCCGCGGCGCGGGCCCGGTTCGGGCAGCTGCGCGAAGCGTTTGCCCTGCAGTTCGGCCGTCCGGCGGAGCGTTTTTACCGCGCGCCGGGCCGCGTGGAACTGGGCGGCAACCATACGGACCACCAGGGCGGCGTGACGCTGTCCGCAGCGGTGGACCTGGACATGATCGCGGCCATGGCATCCCGGGACGACGGACAGCTGAATCTGCTGTCCGAAGGCTATCCCCTGATCAGCCTGTCTCTGACGGACACGGCCCTGCGCCCGGAAGAGAAGGGGACCACCCCGGCGCTCGTGCGAGGTATGCTGGCCGGTTTCGCGGAACGGGGCGCGCTGCCGCCCGCCGGCCGCGGAGGCCTGGACATCTATATGGCGAGCCGTGTCCCGCAGGGCAGCGGCCTGTCGTCTTCGGCGGCTTTTGAGATCCTGATCGGAACTATTCTAAACGATATGACCGGCTGTCCCGTGCCCGAAGCCGCCGACCTGGCCCGCCTGGCGCAGAAAACGGAAAACGAGTACTTCGGCAAGCCCTGCGGTCTGCTGGACCAGCTCAGCTGCGCGCACGGCGGCGTCATCTCCGTGGATTTCTCCGGGGAAGCGCCGTGGATCCGCCGCCTCTCCCTGGCGATGGAAGAGACGGACTACCGCCTGTTCATCGTCCTGTGCGGCGCCGGTCACGAGAACTTGACCGCGGAATACGCGGCGATCCCGGCCGAATGCTGCTTGGTGGCGGCGTATTTCGGGGAGAAGCGCCTGGCGCAGGTCCCGGAATCGGACTTTTACGACGCTCTGCCCGCCATCCGCAAAGAACTGGGCGACCGCGCCTGCCTGCGCGCCATCCACGTCTATGAGGAGAACCGCCGCGCGCTGGCGGAAGCCATGTGCCTGCTGCGCGGAAACATGGAGGGGTTCCTGCATCTGGTGCGCGAATCCGGCCGTTCCTCGGCCATGTATTTGCAGAACATCGTCCCCAGCGGCGAGATCCGGCATCAGGAGATGCTGCTGACCCTCGCTGTCTGCGAGAATATCCTGCGCGGCCGCGGCGCGGTGCGCGTGCATGGCGGCGGCTTCGGCGGCACGGTCGAAGCGTTCGTCCCGCAGGACAAAACGGAAGAATTCCGGGAGCGGCTGGAGCGCCTGCTGGGGCCCGGCTGCGTGATCCCGCTGTCGATCAGCCCGGTGGGCGGAACAGGAGTGGCACTGCCGTGAACATGCGATTTTTCGGACAGGTCCCGGAAGGGGACGTTTATGAGGTAGTGCTGGAAAACCGCCGCGGGATGCGAGCCTCGATCCTGACCTTAGGCGCGACGCTCCGCAACCTGCAGGTCCCGGACGCGGAAGGCAATCTGCGGGACGTGGTTCTCGGCTACGACACGGCGGAAGAATATTACCGCGGTGACTGTTATCTCGGCGCTACGGTGGGCCGCTTCGCCAACCGAATCGGCGGCGCCGCGTTTACCCTGAACGGGAAGGAATACCGGCTGACCGCCAATGAGGGCAAAAACCAGCTCCACGGCGGCCCGGACGGCTTTTTCCGCCGCCTGTGGACCCCCATCGTCAAAAGCGGGACGGAAGCGCTGTTCCGCCTGACCTCCCCGGACGGGGATATGGGCTTCCCCGGACAGGTCGAAACGGAGGTCTGTTACCGCCTGGAAGGGAACGCGCTGCGGATCTCGTACCGCGCATCCTGCACCGAAGCGACGCCGTTTTCGCTGACGAACCACAGTTATTTCAACCTCGCAGGCCACGCGGCCGGCCCGGTAGATGACCACCGGCTCACGGTGCGGGCGGATCATTACACGCCCACGGACGCTGAAATGATTCCCACCGGGGAGATCTGTCCCGTGGAAGGAACAGCCCTGGACCTGCGGCAGCCGGCCGCCCTTGGCACACTGTGGGACCACCCGGAACTGGCGCGCACCCGCGGCCTGGACCACAACTTCGTTTTGCAGCCCGGCGACGGCCCCGCCGCAGTCCTCTCTGAGCCGGCCGGCGGCCTGTCCCTGGAAGTATACACGGACCGCCCCGCCATCCAGATCTACACCGCCGGATTCCTGGCGCAGGCGCCGGGAAAGGAAGGCGCCGTTTACGGCCCGCATCACGCGGTCTGTCTGGAGACGCAGGCCTTCCCGGATGCTGTGAACCATGCGGACTTCCCGTCCTGCCTCCTGCAGCCGGGAGAAATCTGGGCGTCGGAGACTGTTTACCGTTTCGAAGGAGCCGGCATTGCCAAAGGCAGACGGGCTCAGATGATATACATGAAGGATATTTGAGGAGGGAACAAAATGGAAATCACTATCTTTAACACCTGGAGCGCCGTCGGCCTCATCCTGGACGCCGTCCTGCTGGTCTGGCTGCTGCTTTCCACGATCCGCGGCGCCAAGAGCGGTTTCGTGTATTCCCTGGTCGGCCTGGTCACGGTCGTGATCGCCATCATCGGCGGCTGGCTCATTTCCGCCATTCTGGTGGATCCCGTCGCCAAACTTTTTTTCGGCGGCGATTCCGGCATCGGCCAGTTTGACAACACCACCGGCCGCAAGGTCGTGCAGGTCGCCATCGCCCTCGTCTGCGCGCTGATCATCGGCGTGCTCGTGAAACTCCTGGGCAAGGGCATTTCCACTACCCTGAACAAGATCCCCGTCGTCGGCGGCCTGAACCAGATCCTCGGCGCCGCGTTCGGCCTGGTCGTCACCCTGCTTTTCATCTTCGCCGCCCTGCTCGCCTGGAAGCACTTCTTCCCGGACGCGTACGCGAACGTCCTGAAGGGCGCGCCCCTCACCACCATCGCCGCGGAAAACAACCCGCTGGCGGGGCTGTTCGGCCAATAACGGGACACGGGGACGGTTCTTTCCATCCCGCTTTCCCATTAAAAAGGCCCGGCCGGATCGATCCCGGCCGGGTCTTTCTGTGCAACGGAAACAGTTTTACGCCAGCATCTTCAGCAGCTTTTCCACCTTCTCCGCCATCTCTTTCAGCGCCCCGGGCTCGAAAGGAGAGGGCAGCCCCGCGTCCTTCAGCAGATCGGGCCACAGCTCGGTCGCGCCTTTCTTGGACAGGGCGATGTAGCGCTTGAACGCGCCTTCATAATCCTCCTGCGAGGCCAGCAGGAACGCGAACGCCGCGGTCTGGGCCAGCACGTAGTCGATGTAGTAGAAGGGACTTTCGTAGATGTGCATCTGGTACTGCCAGCGCGTGCCTTCCTCCAGGTACGGCATGCCCTTGGTGGAGATCCACGGACGGAACTCGGCTTCCAGCTTGTTCCAGGCGGCTTTCCGCTCGGCCGGCGTCATGTCCGGGTTTTCATACACGATGTGCTGGAAATAGTCCACGATGGTGCCGTAGGGCAGGAACGTCAGCGCGTCCAGCGCGTGCATGTAGCGGTAATCCTTTTCCTTATCGCCGAAGAACTTGCCCATGTAGGGCCAGGCGAAGAATTCCATGCTCATGGAGTGTGTTTCCGCGGTCTCCATGCCCAGGCTCAGTTCGAACGGCTCGTTGTCGAAGCAGAACCAGGCATTCAGCGCGTGGCCGGCTTCGTGGGTCATGACGTCCACGTCGCCCGCGGTGCCGTTGAAGTTGGCCAGAATGAAGGGCTGCTTGTAGAGTTCGAACTCGGTGCAGTAGCCGCCGCCCCACTTGTTTTGGCGGGAATCCACGTCGAAGGCCTCGTTGTCCATCATCAGGTCGATGAAAGCGCCGGTCTCTTCGCCCATGGCGTGGTACATTTCCTTGGCCGCCGCGAAGATCTCGGCCTTGCCGAAGGGCTTGGGATCGCCGCCGGCGATGACGACGTCGTTATCGTACAGCATGTAATCGCCGTCGATGCCCAGCTTCTTTGCGTTCTCCAGCCGCAGGCGCGCCACGACGGGCACGATGTCCTTCAGAATGTTCTGACGGAAGACGGCGATGGTCTCCTGATCGTAGCAGAGACGGCCCATGCGGTAATAACCCAGCTCCACGAAGTTCTTATAGCCCATCTTCTTGGCCATGCGGTCGCGGATGTGGACCAGGCGGTCGTAGATGTCGTCCAGCTCGGCCGCGTGCGCTTCCAGGCCCTTGCCCAGCGCTTCGTAGCACTCTTTACGGGTGGCGCGGTCATCGTCCTTGGCGTATTTCATGAGCAGCGTGCGGGGCATCTTTTCGCCGCGGAATTCAAATTCCATGCCGGCCATCAGCTTGCTGTATTCCATGACGACCTTGTTTTCTTCCTGCATGTCCTCAATGATGGCGGGGGACATGGATTTGAGTTCGACCTCCCACTGACGGAAGACCAGCTTGCCGAGTTTTTCCTCCAGCTGCGGGCGGAAGGGGGACTCGAGCATGGCCTTGTAGTATCCCTGCAGCAGGGCGTAGGCCTGCGGGCCGACTTCGTCGTAGTATTCGTTCTCTGCGACGTAGAATTCGTCGACGGTGTTGATGGTGTAGCGCATGCTGGCCAGGGACGCGTTGGTGTAGAAGCGCTTGACGAGGGCGCGGAGTTCTTCGCGGGCGGCGAGGATCTCATCCACGGATCCGGCTTCACGGATGGCTTTCACGATGGCAGGGACTTTTTCCTGTACTTCTTCAATGGTGACCCGTTCGTAGGGCAGTTCGCAGACTTTCATGGTTCCTCCTCAATGATTGATTTTACAGAATTCCGCCGCCGTTTCCGCGGCCAGGCGGGCATTGTTCAGCACGAGTTTGATGTTGGACGCCAGGCTGTCGCCGCCGGTGATCTCCGCGACGCGGGCGAGCAGGAAAGGCGTGGTCTCCTTGCCGTGGATACCCTGCGCGCGGCTCTCGGCGAGAGCCTGCTCGATGGCGGCGTCGATGAGTTCCTTGGGCATCGAGTATTCCTCCGGGATGGGGTTCGTGACCAGCATGCCGCCTTTCAGGCCCAGCTGCTGCTGGACGCGGAAGGCGTCGGCCAGTTCGCGCGGCGAATCGACCCGGTAATCCACGGAAAAGCCGCTCCGGCGCGTGTAAAACGCGGGCAGTTCATTCGTCTGATAGCCCAGCACGGGAACGCCTTTGGTCTCCAGGTATTCCAGGGTGAGGCCGAGGTCCAGGATGCTTTTCGCGCCTGCGCAGACGACCATGACCGGCGTCTGGGCCAGTTCCTCCAGGTCCGCGGAGATGTCCATCGTCGTTTCCGCGCCGCGGTGCACGCCGCCGATGCCGCCGGTGGCGAAGATCTTAATGCCCGCCATGTACGCGATCATCATCGTCGTGGTGACGGTGGTGGCGCCGTCCTGTCCGCGGGCAACGAGCACGGCCAGATCGCGCCGCGAAGCCTTGGCGATCTGCGGCCCCTTCTTCCCGAAATACTCGATCTCGTCAGGCGTCAGACCCGCCTTCAGGCGACCGCCGATCACCGCGACCGTCGCCGGCACTGCGCCGCCGTCGCGTACGGCCTGCTCCACAGCCAGCGCCGTCTCCACGTTCTGCGGGTACGGCATCCCGTGCGAAATGATCGTGGACTCCAGCGCGACCACGGGACGTCCCTCCCGCAGCGCCTGCGCCACTTCCTCTTTGATATCCAGATACTGATTCATGTCAATGATCCTTTGCTTTATTGAATTTTGCCGCAATTATTATACAGGAAACGACAGGGATGTTCAATCCCTATTTCAGGCCGCTTCCGCTTGCCCCCGCGCGCGGAAGGTGCTAAAATACAAGTCGGAATCCTTGCAGTATCGGGGGAGACGTTTATGAAAGAAATCTATCTCGCGGGCGGATGCTTCTGGGGCATGCAGAAGTATTTCGACCAGTTCGACGGCGTGGCGGAGACCGAAGTGGGCTACGCCAACGGCCCTGCGGAAGCACCGTCCTATCAGGAAGTCTGCGCCAGCAGCGGGCACGCGGAGACGCTGCGCATCGGGTACGACCCAAAAAAAATCAGCCTGACGCAGCTGCTGGACTTCTATTTCCTCGTGATCGACCCGCTGTCCTATAACCGCCAGGGCGGCGATACCGGCGTGCAGTACCGGACCGGGATCTATTACACGGATGAAGCGGACCTCCCGGAGATCCGCACCGTGTATGAGCGCAAAGAGAAGAAAGCCGGCGCGCCGCTGGCCGTGGAACTGAAGCCCCTGCAGAACTTTTTCTCCGCGGAAGAGTATCACCAGAAGTACCTGGAAAAGAACCCCGGCGGCTACTGCCACATCCCGCCGCGCATGATGCATCTGCGGGACGGCGCGGGCGCCGGACAGGAAGAAGCATGATCAGACTGAGCGTTCCGTTTACGGAAAAAGACGAAGTGAAGAAATACGGAGCCCGCTGGAATCCCAACGGGAAGTTCTGGTATTATCCGGGCGGCGAACTGCCGGCGGAACTGCGGAAATGGGCGCTGAAGGGGACGCAGGCGGATGCGGCGGCGAAGCCCCTTGAAACGCCGGCGGTCTCGAAAACGAACGGACTTTCCGCGGCCGAAGCCGGCCTGTTCACCGCGGCCGAGGCCGGCCTGTTCAGCACGCAGGAAACGTCCCCTGAACCCTTCCTCACCGTCTCCCAGCTCAGCGAACTCATCCGCACCCATTATTACCGGGAACCCGCCTTCCGCAGCCTCCTGGTACGCGGCGAAGTGACCAACCTGAACGAGAAGATCCGCCAGGACGGCAGCGCGCACCTGTATTTCTCGCTGAAGGACCCGGACGCGCTGATCGGCTGCATCCTGTGGAAGGACGAAGTGAAAAGCGCGCTGGCGGCGCCGCTCAAAAACGGCCAGATGGTGTCCGTCAAAGGCTCGCTGGACTATTTCACCGGCCAGGGCAGAACGCAGCTCAAAGCGGAGCGCATTACGGAACTCGGCGTGGGCAACGCAAGCCTGGCCCTGCTGCAGCTGCATAAAAAACTGGAGCAGGAGGGGCTGTTCAGCCCGGAGTGGAAGAAGCCGATCCCGAAGCATCCGCAGGCGGTGGGGATCGTGACCTCGCGCAGCGGCCAGGCCATCCAGGACATCTGCAAAGTGGCGGCCAAGCGCGATCCGTATGTGCAGCTCGTGCTGTATCCGGTGACGGTGCAGGGAAAGCAGGCGGCGGAGAGCATCGTGAAGGGCATTCAGGCGCTGGACGCCTATGGGGTGGATACCATCATCGTGGGCCGCGGCGGCGGTTCGGAGGAGGAACTGTATTCGTACAACGATGAAGCCGTTGTCCGCGCAGTGTTCGCTGCTAAAACGCCCGTCATTTCCGCGGTCGGCCACGCCGGCAACTGGACGCTGATCGACTTCGTCTCGGACAAGCGTGTAGCCACGCCCACCGAAGCGGCGGAAGAAGCCGTCCCGGACGTGATGGCGGAAATGCGCCGCCTGAAAACGCTGACCCGCGAGCTGCAGGCGGTCTTCCTGGGCCAGCTGCTGCAGAAAAAGAAGCGCCTGGAAGTGCAGCGCACCGCGCTGGAGGCCCGCCATCCGCGCCGCCTGCTGGAGGAACGGAAGACCCTGTACGCGTATCTGAAGGAAAAAATGGACGCCGCCGTGCAGGCCGTCCTGCAGCGGGACAAAAACCGTTTTGAACTGCAGGAAGCGGCGCTGCGTGCGGGTATCGGCGCCGTATTCGACCGAAAAAAACACCGCTTCGAGCTGACCGTCGCCCGCCTGCACGGGCTGTCCCCGACGGCGAAGCTCGTGAAAGGTTTCGGCTATATCAGCCTGGCCGGCGCGCCGCTCGTCAGTGTGGAACAGGCGCAGCCCGGCGATACCGTAGAGATCCGCATCCACGACGGCGCGCTGGAAGCCGGCGTCACGCATATCAGGAGGGAAAACGATGCCTAACGAAACGATCAATAACCGGGAACCGTTCAACGTCGACGAAGCGCTGGACCGCCTCGAAGCCATCAACAAGCGTCTCGCGGAGGAGAACATCCCCCTGAACGAGGCGCTGGAACTGTACCGCCAGGGCGCGGTGCTGGCGGAGCGCTGCCGGAAACAGCTGGAAGGCGTGGAAAAAGAGCTTATCACGCTCCAGGGATGACCCCGCCTGTGAAATTTCTGTGAAACCGGACATTTTTGCCCGGTTTTTGTTATGATAGTGTCAAAAGGAGGCGGCAGACCATGACGCAGGCAAAGATTTTAGTAGTTGACGACGAAGAACGCATGAGAAGCCTGATCCGGGATTTCCTGGTCCGGGAACGCTATACCGTCATCGAGGCGGCGAACGGCGAGGAAGCCCTGGAGAAGTTTTTTGATACCAAGGACATCAGCCTGATCCTGCTGGACGTGATGATGCCCAAACTGGACGGCTGGCAGGTGCTGGCGGAGATCCGCCGCTACAGCAAGGTCCCGGTCATCATGCTCACCGCGCTGGGCGAGGACCGCGACGAGATCAAGGGCTTCGAACTCGACGCGGACGAATACGTGACCAAGCCCTTCAGCCCGCGCGTCCTGATGGCCCGCGTGGCCGCGATCCTGCGCCGCCAGGAGGAGAGCAGCGCCGCGCCCCTCGTGATGGGCGGCCTGAAGCTGGACCGCGTCGCGCGCGAACTGACCGTGGACGGCAAGCCCGTGGATCTGTCCCTGAAGGAATACGAGCTGATGCAGTATTTCCTGGAAAACCCCGGCGTCGCCCTGTCCCGCGAATCCATCTTGAACCACGTATGGAATTATAATTACTACGGGGACGCCCGCACCATCGACACGCATGTAAAGAAGCTCCGCAGCAAACTCGGCCCGTACGGCGACCGCATCAAGACGCTGTGGGGCGTCGGCTACAAACTGGAAGCAGAGGCGCCGGACCATGAAGAATCCTGAGGAAAACAGCGAAGCAAAGACCCGCCGCGGCCTGAGTTTCCGCGCGAAGAGCACCCTGATCTTCGTGGGTCTGTTCGCGCTGCTCATCGCCGCCCTCTGGCTGATCAACTCCATCTATCTGCAGAAATACTATTTGCGCCAGCAGCTGGCCCGCCTGGAGGACACGCGCCGGCAGGTGGAGGAGCTGGCGAAGGACCCGGACAACGAGGACCTGGAGCTCCAGCTGACCCTGCAGTGTGAAAGCAGCGGCATCGCCGCCGTGCTCGCGCAGGAGAGCCGCCAGGGGTATTACCTGATCGTATTCACGGCCGGCGGCGAACGCGGCCCCTGGCAGATGTGGGGTCGGGAGAACGAACCGAACCGCCCGCAGACCGTATTTAAAAAAACGGAACATTATGTCATCACGCAGGCGGCGGACCCCGTCACCCGCTCGGACAAAATAGAATGCACCGGTACGGTGACCGCGGACAGCGGGGAATACCTGTACCTGCTCTCGCTGCCCATGGCCCGCATCGAGGAAAGCGCGGAGATCTCCAACCGCTTCCTGCTGATGATCGGCGCGGGCATCCTGGCCCTCGGCGCGGTGCTGGTCTTCCTGTTCACGCGCCGCATGACGGAACCCATTCTCGTCCTGGACCGCCTGTCCCAGAAAATGGCGGACCTGGACTTTTCGGAGCGCTTTGAAGGCCGTTCCGGCGACGAGATCCAGACCCTGGGTGAGAACATCAACCACCTGTCCGACCGCCTGGAGACCACCATTTCGGACCTGACGCAGGCGAATCTGACGCTGGAAGAAGACGTGCGGGAGAAGGAAGAAGAGAACCGCCGCCGCACCGAACTGCTGGCGAATATCTCGCATGAACTTAAAACTCCTATCGCCCTGATCCAGGGCTACGCCGAAGGCCTGCGCGACGGCATGTGCGAAGACGAGGACACCCGCACCCGCTACTCCGATATCATCCTGGACGAGGCGAACCGCATGAATCGCCTGGTCCGCCAGCTCCTGAGCCTGAACGAGATGGAATCCGGCGGCATGAGAGTGGACAAGACCGATCTGGACCTGAGCGTCCTCATCCGCGAAATGACCGCTCCCTACCAGGTGAAGGCGGCGGAAAGCGGCGCCCGCCTGGAAGTGGACGTGCCGGAGCGCCTGCCCGTCGTTTCCGACGAGCTCCTGCTGGAGCAGATCCTGCAGAATTACCTCAGCAACGCTTTCCATTACGTGAAGGACGGCGGCCTGGTCCGCGTGAGCGCGGAGCCGCAGGAGGGCGGCGCGCTGATCTCCGTATACAATGAAGGAGAGCCGATCCCGGAGGAGGCTCTCGAACAGGTCTGGAACAAGTTTTACAAAGTGGATAAGGCCCGCACCCGCACCTACGGCGGCAGCGGCATCGGCCTTTCCGTAGTGAAAGCCGCGGCGGAACTGCTCGGCGGCAGCTGCGGCGTCGAAAACCTCGACGGCGGCGTCTGCTTTACAGCCCGGATATAGCGTCGCCCAGCCCCAGATCCTCCAGCAGCCGCAGAACCTGCTTATCCCACAGCGCCGCGGTCCCGGAGTGCGGCCGGAACGTTTTTTCACTGACTCCGGTGGTCAGCATCAGTTTTTCTTCCCGGTACCGGATATTCAGAAAGAGCAGCGGAAGCGCCTCCTCCGCCGGCTCCCCGCCCTGCGCGAGCAGGGCTTTTGTTTTATTTGAAGGATAAATCAGGGCGAGGAAAAAGCTCTTGGGAGGTACTTTGCCTTTGATCAGCTGGAACGCCAGAGGTTTGACCTGTTCCCAGCGGATGTAAGGGGCCGCGTCCTCCGCCGTCGCGCTCCCGTCGAAATCCGTGGTGAAGGACGTAACGAAGCGGCCTTCCGCGAGGAGGAAGTCATCGAAAGCGGGCTCCAGGAAAAGGAGGCGGGAGAAGTCGCGGATGGTTTTAACGTATAAGCCGAGCATAGATACCTCGCTGTAAAAAAACCGCGCTTCCGCGCGGTTTTGTCAGGTAGCGGATAACGGGAATCGAACCCGCCTATCCAGCTTGGGAAGCTGGTGTTCTACCAATGAACTATATCCGCTGAACAGATGCGGAAGAAGGGACTTGAACCCTCACGCTCGTCGAGCACATGATCCTTAGTCATGCCTGTCTGCCAGTTCCAGCACTTCCGCCTGAACGTGAGAAAGTATATCACGAGTGGGGACGCGTTTCAAGTGTTTTTTTCAAAAACCGGAGACTGCTATGCGGCGGCCTTCTTTTTGAACAGGCCGCCGCCCCACAGCGCCATCGCGGAGCCGATCAGGAACAGCACGATGCCGATCGCCATGTTCAGGCCGATCTCCTCGTGCAGGAAAACCAGGGCGAAGACCGGCGCCAGCATGGGCTTCAGGAAGAAGACCACGGCGGCCTCGCGCGCGGAGGTGAGCTCCACGGCGATCATATGGAAGACGTTGCCGGCGCCCGTGACGATCACGCAGATGGCCAGCAGCGCGGGCACGACGGCCCAGGTCAGCTGCGGGATCAGCGGCACGTCCGCCAGCGGCGTGAGGCCGGCCTTCCGGAAAAATGCGGAGACCGCGGGGATATTGCCCAGCAGGATCAGCGCGGCAAGCTCCAGCGAACCTGCCAGCAGGCCTCCGCAGGTGATCACGATCCCACCCATCTCGGCGCTCCGCTTTTTCCCGACCACCACGTACAATCCGTAGAAGAAAGCGCTGAGCAGCGCCAGCAGGACCCCGACCGGATCCAGATGCTGCTCCCAGGGCCGGATGATCACGACCACCGCGGCGATCTCAAAGAACAGCGCGATGAAATGGTTCGGGCCCAGCGGCTCCTTCAGCAGCAGGCCCGCCAGCAGCGTGGCAAACAGCGCGTTGCAGGAGAAGAGCACGGCGACCGCGGACGCCGGCGCCCGCTGCAGCGCGAGCTGATGGATGAACATGCCCAGCACCGCGAACAGCAGACCGACCAGCAGAAAGAACGCCAGATCGTTCCCTTTCAGCCGCCGTCCGTTCTTCTTCAGCGCATGCGCCGCGAACGGGATCAGAAACAGGCCGCCGCCCAGAAAGCGGATCGTCGTGATCTGCATCGGCAGGAAAATGCCGGAGACCGCTTTCAGGCTGAGCTCCACCGTGCTGAAAATGACGGCGGAGAGGATGATGAGGATATAGCCGATGGTTTTCTTGTTCATGGGGCGGACCTTCAGTGCGTTTTCATAATGATTTGTATGATGAAATCATACCATATTGCGGAGAATAATCAAGACAAAAATGGGATGGTAAGAAGCGTCCCCGTGTCACAAAATGGGACGGAATGAGCCGTCCGCGTGTCCCGTTTCGGGCACAGGTAAAAGTCATTTTTTTGTTGACATTCCTACATTTTTTTGCTACGATACAGATAACATCAGACAACGGAAACACGTTGTCAGACAAGTGGAACGTGCCGATCACGAATATACCGAGTTTTCCGGGAGGTTCATTGTGCGGGATTACTATGTGCTGCTGGGCGGCTTTGGCAGCGGAAAGAGCGAAATGGCGCTGAATTTGGCGTTGGAGAAGGCGGCGCAGGGCAGCTGCATGCTGGTCGACCTGGACGTGATCAATCCGTACTTCCGCGTCAGTGAACGGGAAGACATGTTGGACAAGGCGGGGGTGGAGCTGATCTCCCCGCCTTATTCCATGAAGAAAATCGAGATCATGTCGATCTCGCCCCGCGTCTACGCGGCGTTCACGCCGGGGGACGGGACCGTGATCTTCGACGTGGGCGGCGACCACGTCGGCGCGGCGGCGCTGGGCCAGTACAAGCCGAATTTCAGCCGCATCCCGCCGGAAAATCTGGAGATCCTGTTCATCGTCAATCCCATGCGGCCGGTGGCGGCGGATCTGCAGAGCGCCTGGTCGCTGATGGAGAAGGTGGAAGGTGTGTCCCGCCTGAGATTCACTGGGATCGTGAACAACGGCAACATGGCGGAGGAGAGCGATCTGAGCCATCTGCTGGCGGGGTACGACCTGGTGAAGGAACTGTCGGAAAAGACCGGCGTGCCGGTGTGGGGGACGTGCGGGCAGGAGAGGATCCTGAAGGAGTACGAGGCGTACGCGAAGGAGCACGGGCTGGAGGAGAAGTATATCGGGAAACTGTATCCCATTGAGATATTGATGCACAGGAGCTGGGCGAAGTATTTGAAGGAAGGGTTATAAAAGACCCGGGCCGATGAAACATCGGCCCCTACGACAGGAGTGAAGCTGAATACGATAATAAGGGCTGTGTAACGGCCCTGATCATAAAGAATAATCATTATCGGAACCATATCAAGGAGGAATCAGTATGAACAAGGTCACGATCTTAGAGGACTGGTGCAAGGGCTGCGGCCTGTGCGTGCGCGCCTGTCCCAAGGCGGTGCTGGCCATATCGACCACGCATCTGAACAAGAAGGGGTACTACCCGGCGGAAGTGGCGAATCCGGAGGCGTGCATCGCCTGCGCGGCCTGCGCCCGCACCTGCCCGGATACCGCCATCGAAATCGAAAAATAAGGAGAAGGACTATGGCAAAGAAACTGATGAAGGGATGCGAAGCCATCGCGGAAGCCGCCATCCAGGCGGGCTGCCGCTATTTCTTCGGGTATCCCATTACGCCCCAGAATGATATTCCGGAATATATGTCCCTGCGCCTGCCTCAGGTCGGGGGCTGCTTCCTGCAGGCGGAGAGCGAGCTGGCCGCCATCAACATGGTGTACGGCGCCGGCGGCGCGGGCGCCCGCGTTATGACCTCCTCCTCCAGCCCGGGCATCAGCTTAAAGCAGGAAGGCATTTCCACCTGCGCGGCGGCTGAGATCCCCTGCGTCGTCGTGAACATGATGCGCGGCGGCCCCGGTCTGGGCAATATCCAGGCCTCCCAGGGCGACTATTTCCAGGCCGTCAAGGGCGGCGGCCACGGCGACTACCACCTGATCGTGTACGCCCCTTCCTCCATCCAGGAAGCCTGTGACATGATGCAGAAGGCCTTTGACGTGGCGGACCAGTACCGGACTCCCGTCATGATCCTTGCGGACGGCCTGATCGGCCAGATGATGGAGCCCGTGGAACTGAAGACGAACCCCGACCTGGTGCTTCCGGAGAAGCCGTGGGCGGCCACCGGCTATACGCCCGGCGGCAAGAAGCCCCGTTCCGTGCTGAACTCCCTGTATATCGAGACCGAAGACCTCGACCAGCTGCTGGAGCGCCTCTTCGCGCGCTACGCGGTGATCGAAGCCAACGAGCAGATGTGGGAGACCTACAATACCGAAGGCGCCGAGTACATCCTGTGCGCGTACGGCACCGTGGCCCGCGTCTGCAAGGCCGCCATCCGCATCCTGGGCGAACAGGGCGTCAAGGCCGGCCTGGTCCGTCCCATCAGCCTGTGGCCCTTCCCGAGCAAAGCGGTGCATGACGCGATCGTGCAGGACAGCGTGAAGGAAGCCCTGACCGTGGAAGTCAGCTCCGGCCAGATGGTGGAGGACGTCCGCCTGGCCGTGAACGGCGAAAGACCCGTGCAGTTCATGGGCAAGGCCGGCAGCTACATCCCGACGGCCGAAGAGATCGCGGAACGCATTTTACAGATGAGGAGGGGTTGAGACATGACAGTCGTATTCAAGAAAACGCCCGTGCTGCGGGACGTGCCGCTGCATTACTGCCCCGGCTGCGGCCACGGGATCGTGCACCGCATGGTGTCGGAAGTGATCGAAGAACTGGGCATCCAGGATAAGTGCGCCGGCGTCGCGCCGGTCGGATGCGCGGTGTTTGCCTATAACTATTTCGAAGTGGATATGTACGAAGCGGCGCACGGCCGCGCTCCGGCGGTGGCCACCGGCTTCAAGCGGGTCCACCCGGATCACTATATCTTCACGTACCAGGGCGACGGCGACCTGGCCTCCATCGGGACGGCCGAAATCGTGCATGCCGCCCACCGCGGCGAGAAGATCACCACGATCTTCATCAACAACGCCATTTACGGCATGACCGGCGGCCAGATGGCCCCCACCACGCTGGTCGGCCAGAAGACCACCACCAGCCCGCTGGGCCGCGACAAGGATCACTGCGGCGAGCCCATCCGCATGGCGGAGATGCTGGCCACCATCAACGGCTCCGCTTTCATCGCCCGCTGCGCGCTGAACAGCACGCCGAACCTGATCAAGACCAAGGCGGCCATCAAGAAGGCGTTCGAGACGCAGATCGCCGGCAAGGGCTTCTCCATGGTGGAGATCCTGTCCCCCTGCCCGACCAACTGGGGCAAATCCCCGGCCGAGGCCATGGACTGGATCGCGGACGCCATGATCCCCTACTACCCGCTGGGGACCTTCAAGGAGGTATGACATGGTAGAGAGAAACTTATTCGCAGGCTTCGGCGGACAGGGCGTGCTGCTGATGGGACAGCTGCTGGCGCAGGCCGGCATGATGGAAGGCAAGAACACCACGTGGGTCCCTTCCTACGGCCCGGAAATGCGCGGCGGCACCGCGAACTGCAGCGTGACGCTGTCGGACCAGGAGATCGATTCCCCGTTAGTGACTGTCCCCACGGCGCTGGTGGCCATGAACCGCCCGTCCCTGGAAAAATTCGAGAAGACCGTCGCCCCCGGCGGCAGCATCTTCGTCAACAGCTCCATCGTGGACATCAAAGTGCAGCGCACCGACGTGAACGCGTACTACGTGCCCTGCAATGAGATCGCCGCGGAACTCGGCAACGACAAGGTCGCCAACATGATCATGCTGGGCGCCTACCTGGGCAAGTCCAAATGCGTGGAGATCGAAACGATCCTGGACGCGCTGCTGGAGAAGCTCGGCCAGAAGAAAGCCAAACTCATCCCGCTGAACCGGGAAGCGCTGTTAAAAGGCGCGGAGTGCGTGAAATAATGCCTCAATTTGTCACCCCTGCGGAAGCGGTCGCCCATATCAAAGACGGCGCCTGCATCATCTACAACAACTTCCTCAGCGTCATCAACGCGGAGCAGCTCTCCGCGGCCCTGAACGAGCGCTATAAAGCCACCGGCCATCCGAAGGATCTGGAACTGTACTGCAGCGCCGGCCTGGGCGGCTGGAAGCCGGGCAGCGTGTGCGAGGAGATCGCCTGTCTGGGTGCGGTGAAGTCCGTAGTGCTGAGCCATTTCGGGACGACGCCGGAGATCGCGCGGATGATCCTGGAAAATAAGCTGGAGGCGTACAACCTGCCCTTCGGCGCCATGTCGCACGCGATCCGCGCGGCGGCGGGCGGCCAGGATTATATCATTTCGGACTGCGGCCTGAACCTGTTCGTGGACCCGAAGTACAACGGGTACCAGCTGAATGAGAAGAGCCGGCGCGTGATGGTGGAGGAGATCGTCATCGACGGCAAACGCCGCCTCAAATACGCCGTGCCCCGCCCGGACGTGGCCTTCATCAAGGCCTCCTCCTGCGACGCCGAAGGCAATATCAGCATGGAGGACGAAGTCGCGATGGGTGACGCCCTGTCCGTCGCGCAGGCGACCAAACGCCGCGGCGGCCTCGTGATCGTGCAGGTCGCGCGGATGCTGGATGCGGCGGAAGCCCGCCACCCGATGGAGATCGTGATCCCGGCGGCGCTCGTGAGTTATATCTGCATCTGCCCGGAGCAGACGCAGGTCCAGGGCCTGCCGGGCGTCGATCCTCTGCTGTCCGGCCGGGCGCAGATGAGCGACGAAGCGCTGGGGGATTACGTGAAGGAGCAGTCCGCCGGCGCCGCCGAAGACCCGGCCAAGCTGCTGATCGCGCGGCGCGCGGTGCGGGAATTAAAGCCCGGCCATGTCGTGAACATCGGCGTGGGCGCCCCGGAATACGTGGCGCGGGAAGCGGCGCGGACCGGGATCCTGTCGCAGGTGAACCTGACCGTGGAGTCCGGCCCCATGCGCGGCCTGCCCGCCGGCGGGACCCCTTTCGGCGCCGCCATCAGCCCGCACGCGATCTGCACCAGCGCGGAACAGTTTGACCTCTACGACGGGGGCGGCCTGGACATCTGCTTCATCGGCGCGCTGGAGATCGACGCGCAGGGCAACGTGAACGGCCATTACCACCCGAAGAAGCTCTCCGGCATCGGCGGCTTCATCAACATCACGCAGTTCACGCACAAGGTCGTTTTCTGCACCAGCTTCTCGGCCGGCGGCCTGGAACTGGAGGAAGACGGGAACGGCCTGCACATAAAAAAAGAGGGGAGATTCCCCAAGTTCGTCAAAGAAGTGACGGCTCTCAGCTTCAGCGCGGAGAACGCCCACGCGAACGGGCAGGAAGTCCTGTACGTGACCGAGCGCTGCGTATTCCGCCTGGGCGAAAAGGGTCTGGTCCTGACGGAGGTCGTCCCCGGCATCGACGTGCGGAAGGACGTCCTGGACCAGCTGCCGTTCGAGGTGGAGGTGGACCTGTAGGGGCGGACGCGTTCGCCCGCCCCGTGCATGCGGCCCCGCTCAGTCGATCTCGATCTGGAAATCCCGCATCGTATTGAGCATGTGCAGATGCATGGCCGCCCGCGCCCCCACCGGATTCCGGTCGCGCAGGTATTCCATGATCCGCCGGTGGTCCGCCAGCGTGTGCTCCGCGATCTGCGGCGACTCGTTGGCCAGGATGACCCCCTGCCGGATCGCCCGGTTGAACGTCGGGAAAAGGCCGGTGATGAACTGGTTATGGGCCGCGGCCGCAATGGAATTGTGGAACTTCTGCTCATACTCGTCCCAGCGCGGATCCCGCGCCAGTACGATGGCTTCCAGCTCCTGCCCGTGGCGGATGATCGTATCGATCTCTTCGTCCGTGGCGCGCAGGCACGCATAGTAAGCCGCCTGCGGCTCGAACATGAGACGCATCTCGTACAGGTCCTTTAGACTGACCCGCGTGTTCTGGATCTTCAGGAGCTCATAATCCGCATGGATGTGCTCGCTGCGGGTCACAAACGTCCCGACGCCGCGGCGGACCTCCAGGATCCCCCGGGTGGTCAGCACCCGGATGGCTTCGCGGAGCGTGGTGCGGCTGACCCCCAGCTCGCGGGACAGCTCGGGCTCGCCCGGCAGTTTGTCGCCGGGCTGGAAACGCCCCTGGGTCAGCATTTCGGTGATCTGGTCCGCCGCCCGGACGGACAGCACATTGTTAGCAGGCATAGTCGGATCCTCCGACATGAATTATAACGGCAAATCAGCAGTTAGACAATATTTTCTTGATAAGGAGAAGAAGAGTCATGAACTTAACGATCGAGAAGACCAAGAACCCCATGCCGAAGCCGGCTCCCGGAACCGCGCTGGGCTTCGGCCGTATTTTCACGGATCACATGATGATCATGGAATATGATAAGGGACAGGGCTGGCACGACGCCCGCATCGTCCCCTACGGCCCCATCACCATGAGCCCGGCCAGCACCTGCCTGCACTATGCGCAGGAGACCTTTGAAGGGCTGAAAGCTTACCGTTCCAAAGACGGCCGCATCCTGCTGTTTCGGCCGGAGGAGAACTTCAAGCGCCTGAATCTGTCCAACGACCGGATCTGCATCCCGAACGTGGATGTGGATTTCTGCGTGGAGAGCCTGAAGGAACTGGTGAAGCTGGATAAGGACTGGGTCCCGCGCGAGGACGGTTCTTCTCTGTACATCCGCCCCTTCGTGATCGGCAATGAGTCCCGTCTGGGCGTGAAGGACGCGGACAATTATCTCTACATCGTCCTGCTCAGCCCCAGCGGCGCGTACTATCCGGAAGGACTGAAGCCGGTCAAGATCTATGTGGAAGAAGAGTACGTCCGTGCGGTCCGCGGCGGCATGGGCTTCGCCAAGACCGGCGGCAACTACGCGGCCAGCATGCTGGCGCAGCATACGGCACACGAAAAAGGCTATTCGCAGGTGCTGTGGCTGGACGGCGTGGAGCGGAAGTACGTGGGCGAAGTCGGCGCCATGAACATGTTCTTCGTGATCGACGGCGAAGTGGTGACGCCCGAACTGGACGGCAGCATCCTGGCCGGCATCACCCGCAAGTCCATCATCGAACTGCTGCGGAAGAAGGGCATGAAAGTCACTGAGCGGAAACTGGCCATCCAGGAGATCGCGGACGCCGCCGACGCCGGCAAACTGCAGGAGGCCTTCGGCAGCGGCACCGCCGCCGTCATCAGCCCCGTCGGCGAACTGAAGTGGGGCGACAAGGTCATGACCATCAACAACGGCGAGATCGGCCCGATCGCGCAGTACGCCTACGACACCCTGACCGGCATCCAGTGGGGCCGCATCCCCGGACCGGAAGGCTGGGTCGAGGAAGTCTGCCGGGTATAATTAATGGGGCTGTCGTCCCAACGGCCCGCATGTCGGTTCAATTCGTAGGGGTCGTTGTTTCAACGGCCCGAATAAAGAAACAAGGAGCATCACCCGTGGAACGCAAAAACGCATGGCTGTCTTATGACAAAAAACAGAAAAAAGAACTCACCGCCCTGTGCGAGAACTACCGCAGATTCCTGAGCGCCGGCAAGACCGAGCGCGAATGCGTGGAACTGGCCGTGGCCGAAGCCGAAAAGGCCGGCTACATCAGCCTGGAAGCGGCCGTTGCCGCCGGCAAAAAGCTGCAGCCCGGTGACAAAGTCTACGCCACCATCATGGGCAAGAGCATGGCCCTCTTCACTATCGGCACGGAGCCGCTGGAGAAGGGCATGAACATCCTGGGCGCGCACATCGACTCCCCGCGCCTGGATTTGAAGCAGAATCCCCTGTATGAGGACACGGACCAGGTGCTGCTGGATACGCATTATTACGGCGGCATCAAGAAATACCAGTGGGTCGCGCTGCCGCTGGCGCTGCACGGCGTCGTCGCCAAGAAAGACGGCAGCGTGGTCAAGGTCTGCATCGGAGAGGACCCGAAGGACCCCGTCGTGGGCATCACGGACCTGCTGCCGCACCTGGCTGCGTCCCAGATGAGCAAGCCCGCCGGCAAGGTCGTGGAAGGCGAAGACCTGAACGTCCTGATCGGCAGTGAAAAAGTGGTGGAAGAGAAGGCCAAGAAGCCCGGCGACGATCCCAAGGCCAGCGTGATGAAGAACATCAAGGCCATCCTGAAGGACAAGTACGGTATCGAGGAAGAGGATTTCATCTCCGCGGAGATCGAAGTCGTCCCCGCCGGCCCCGCCCGCGATTTCGGCCTGGACCGCAGCATGATCCTGGGCTACGGCCACGACGATCGGATCTGCGCCTACACCTCCCTGGTCGCGATGCTGAACGTGCCCGCCCCGAAGCGCACCTCCTGCTGCCTGCTGGTGGATAAGGAGGAGATCGGCTCCGTCGGCGCCACCGGCATGCAGAGCCTGTTCTTCGAGAACACCGTGGCGGAGATCCTGGCCCTGTGCGGCGAGACCTCCGGCCTGGTCGTGCGCCGCGCCATCGCCAACTCCCGCATACTGTCCTCCGACGTCAGCGCCGCGTACGATCCCAACTATCCCGGCGTAAACGAGAAGAAGAATACCGCCTACTTCGGCCGCGGCCTCGTCTTCAACAAATACACCGGCTCCCGCGGCAAGGGCGGCTCCAACGACTGCTCCGCCGAATACATGGCCTACGTCCGCCGCGTCATGGATGACGCCGGCGTCTTCTGGCAGACCGCCGAACTCGGCAAAGTCGACGAAGGCGGCGGCGGCACCATCGCCTACATTGCCGGCAACTACGGCATGAACGTCGTCGACGCCGGCATCGCCGTCCTCAGCATGCACGCTCCCTGGGAGCTTGCCAGCAAAGCGGACATTTTCGAAGCCGTGAAAGGGTACGAAGCATTCCTGAAAGCGGAATAAACCGGATCAGCACAGAAAACGAGAGATGACAGGGGACGCACCCCTGTCATCTTTTTGCGGGTGGACTTTTCCCCCGAAACGTGCTATCATCGGCCGAAGAAAGGAAGTTGAACAGATATGGATACTGTTATGCAGACATTCGGGCTGACGAAGCGCTTCGGCAGCCGCGCCGCAGTGGATCACGTCGACATGCGGATCGACCGCGGGGATATCTATGGGTTTATCGGCCGGAACGGCGCCGGCAAGACGACGCTGATGCGGACGGTGCTGACGCAGGCGCTGCCGACGGAAGGGCATTTCGAACTGTTCGGGCAGAAGCCTTCGCCGGAACTGCAGCGGCGGATCGGCTCGCTGGTGGAAACGCCCGGCCTGTACAATAACTGCTCCGCGAGGGAAAATCTGCTGCGCTTCGGCATCCTGGCCGGGGCGGAAGCGCGCGAAGCGGACAATATTCTGAACCTGATAGGCCTGGCGGGCGTCGGAAACAAGCACGCCGGTCAGTTCTCGCTGGGCATGAAACAGCGGCTGGGTATCGGCATCGCGCTGCTGGGCCACCCGGAATTCATCGTGCTGGACGAGCCGATCAACGGGCTGGATCCCGCTGGCATCCAGGAGATTCGCAACCTGATCCTGCGGCTCAACCGCGAGCAGGGGATCACGTTCCTGATCTCCAGCCACCTGCTGGACGAGCTGGGCAAGATCGCCACGCGCTATGGCATCATCAGCAACGGCCGCCTCGTGGAGGAACTGACCGTGGGCGAACTGCGGGCCCGCTGCGGCGGCAAGCTGCGTTTTGTGGTGAACGATCCGGAGACGGCGCTGACCGTCCTGCGGGAGATCATGGACCCGGCCGGCATCGAACAGCGCGATTACGCGATCCTGGTGCAGGAAGGCGCGCAGCCTGCGGCCGCCATCAACCGGCGCCTGGTGGAGGCCGGCGTGGACGTGAGCTCCATCGTCCGGGAAGCCGGCGACTGGGAGAACTATTTCATCGAAAGGATGGGCCGCTGACATGGGAAGACTGCTGCGATTTGAATTCCGGAAGCTGTTCCGCCAGCCCAGTTTTTACGTCTGCCTGGGCGTCACGGCGCTGCTGGCCTTTTTATCCGTCTACGCTCTGTATTCCATGTCGCAGGTAGTAATGGAGGACTTCTCCTCCGTCGCGGACCTGTCCCCCTCGGAACTCGCCATGCTGGCCGGCTTCACGCAGGCGAGCGGCCGCGGCCAGCTGGTCACGGCGCTGTCCTCGGACAACGTGACGCTGCTCCTGGGCATTTTCACCGCGCTGTTCATCTGTTCGGATTACAACATGAAGACCGCCAAGAACATCATCGGCCGCGGCTATTCCCGCACGGGCTGGCTCAGCGCCAAACTCGCGGGTGCGGGCACCGCCTGCCTGCTGTTCTGCGCCGCTGCCATGGCCGTGTCTTACATCGCCGGCACCGCCTTCTGGAAAGCAGGCGAGGTCAACAGCCGGGATATCACGCTGCTCCTCGTGCAGGTGTTGATCATGCTCGGCTATACCGCGCTGTTCGTGTTCTGGAGCGTCCTGCTGCGCAGCAGCGGCGGCGCGATCGCGCTGAACCTGATCGTCCCGCTGCTCCTGGGCCTGCTCCTGACGATCCTGGATTATCTGATCTTCAAGGACGGCGACACCATGTCCAAATACTGGCTGGCGCGCGCGATGACGACGGCTTCTGACATCACGGTCAAAAGCAAGGACCTGTGGCGTGCGGGGCTGCTGGGGGCGGTGTATACGGCGGTGTTCACGGGGCTGAGTTATCTGGTGGTCAGCAAGAGGGACGTGTAAAACGATGGAAGACGGCCAGAAAACTCTTTTTGCCTTCTATCAAAGAGTTCGAGGATATGAAGGCGGGATTACGGAGGAACAGATAGCCCTGGCTAAGAAGGAAGGATATCTGTTTGATTACCCTGCGTATAAAACACATGAAGAGACCCTGGCCGGAGTATCTTCCCTGTTAGCTCGGATCGATCCGAAAGATGTTGCGAATGCGTTCCTGTTCAGTTTATCGACCCGCAGACTGGAATACCGGTCTGCTCTGGGAAGCTATTTTTATGCAAAAGCGATTCCTGAGCATGAGATCATGCGCGGCTTTAATGATACTCCTGCCGATCCCCTTTATCATTGCTATCTTTGCGGGTGGTATGCCTGGAAGAAGGACCCGGGGCTGTTTGACATATCATATGGGGTCAATTACTATCATTATTGCAGATATAAATACGGCGGCCAATTCCTGAGCCCCAATCTGAATTATGTCATCTTTGACCTGGAGCAGTTTCTGGAACTGCCGAAGGTGATTCCGACGGAAGAAGATAAGCGGATCCTGAAAGAGATACTGGCCTGTGCCGGCTGGTTAAACCGTTCGGATAAAGCAGGAAAACTCAGAGATACGATCCTGAAAGCCGGAATTTTCAGCACAAACAAGGATGAAGTATCCATCCTTCTGGGAATACTGGGGATATGCGGGATATTGGCCGGAAAAGATTATCCATCTTATGACATCTGTTTTGCAAATGAGTATGAGAGGTCTCCTGCAGAGCATAAAAATGATTTTGCATATCCTGTCAACAGATGGCATGCAGCAGACGGAATCAATGCTGCAAAACTGAAAGAGGTATTCGGAAACATATAACAGAAGGGCGGACGATGGCGTCCGCCCTTGCGTTGTTTGCGGAGGATGACAAAATAACCGTCCCTTTGTCATCAAAATCTGACAAAGGAACAGTCCCCCTGTCAGATTATTTCCGCCACCTTCCCGACAGGTAGAACGTGCCGCCGATGAGGAGGGGCATGAAGCCGGCCAGCGCGTCGCCCATCCAGAAGCCGTAGCAGTCGAGGCCGAGGGCGAAGCCGAGGAGGGCGGCGAGGCCGATGCGGGCGAAGACGCCGTCGATGATGGCGATGGCGAGGTTCAGGCCCGGGCGGCCGGAGCCGTTGATCAGGGAGAAGGCGGCGCTGCGTGTGGCCGCGCCGAAGAAGTTCAGGATGATGGGGAGCGTCAGCACGCCGGCCAGCGCCAGAACGGACGTGTCGTGCGTGAACAGGCCGTACACAAAGTCCGGCGCGAGCAGCATGACGGCAGAAGCCAGCATGGCGAAGCCCAGGCCGAAGCCGAGCACCGTGAGCAGGATATGAGTCACCCGCTTGTATTTGGCGGCGCCGAGGTTCTGGCCGGTCATGGAACTGCCGGCGGTGGTGAAGGACTGCGAGATGACGCCGCTCATTGTGTTGATCTTGTTGAACACGCCGGCCAGCGCGGAGTACGCGACGCCGAACATATTGATCCAGGCCATCAGCACGATCTTGGAAAAACTGATGGCAGCGGACTGGATGGCCATGGGGATGCCCAGCGAAACCAGGCGGCGGAAGGCTGCTTTTTCAATGCGGAAACTGGCCGGCTTGAAGTCGAAGCCGAAGCTTTCCCGCCGCCGGTACAGATAGATCAACGCGATGATGAAGCTCGTGCCCTGCCCGATGACCGTGGCCAGGGCCGCGCCGAACACCGCCATGCCCAGATACTTCACGAACAGCACGTCCAGGACCATGTTCAGCACCGCGGCGATTGCGATGAACACGAAGGGCCGCCGCGAATCCCCCATCCCGCGCAAAATCGCGCTGACCACGTTGTAGCCATAGATGAAGACCAGGCCGAAGACGCAGGTCACCGTATAATCCAGACTGTACGCCAGCGATTCCGCCGGCGTATTCAGCCAGCGGAGGATGTGGTGGCGCAGCGCGAAGCACACCGCGGCCATCACCAGCGCGGCGCTGAGGAGGAACGTGAACAGCGCGCCGATCGTCTTTTTGATCTCGTCGCGCCGCCCGGCCCCGACCGAGCGCGCGATGATCACCTGCCCGGCGGAAGAGAAGCCCATCGCGATGAACGTCAGCAGGTGCAGGATGTCGCCGCCGATGGAGACCGCGCTCATGCCGGCGCCGCCGATATACCGCCCCACGACCATCAGGTCCACCAGGTTGTAGACCGCCTGCAGGGCGTTCGATAAAAAGAGGGGGAACGCGAAGCCGACCAGCTGGGGGACCACAGGCCCCTCGGTCAGGTCGCGTATCATGCTTTTTTCAGACATGACGGAGTCCTTTGCTTGTGATGCTTCCATTGTAGCGGTTTCGCGGCGAAAAAGCCAGTCTAACAGGAAAAAATGCTGTTATTCCCGCGCCGCGCTCCGATACTCCTTGATTATTCCTCCTCACCTTGCTATACTGTCGCCTTGGCGGAGGAAGAAAATGACAGCCACACGAAGCAGATATTTCGGCGATAAACAGTTCTACAAGCGGATCTTCACGGTGATGCTCCCCATCGTGATCCAGAGCGCGATCACCAACTTTGTCAGCATGCTGGACAACCTGATGGTGGGACGCCTGGGCACGGCGGAAATGACGGCGGTCTCCGTGGCGAATCTGCTGGTCTTCGTGTACAATCTGGCCATTTTCGGCGCGGTCTCCGGCGCGGGCATCTTCACGGCCCAGTATTACGGAAAGAAGGACCACGAAGGCGTCCGCAATACCTTCCGCTTCAAGCTGCTGGTCGCGGCGGGGCTGACCGCGTGCGCGATCGCGCTGGTGCTGCTGGACGGACAGAGCATCCTGGCGCTGTATCTGAAGGGGAAGGGCGACGCGGCGGAAGCGGCGCGGATCCTGGAGCTGTCGTACGGGTATCTGAAACTGATCCTGATCGGGCTGGTCCCGCACTGTCTGACGCAGTCGCTGTCCAGCACGCTGCGGGAGACGGACAAGGGGATCCCGCCCATGGCGGCGGGCGTTTCGGCATTCACGGTCAACCTGATCCTGAACTACGTGCTGATCTTCGGGCACTTCGGCGCGCCGCGCCTGGGCGTGACCGGCGCTGCGGTGGCGACGGTGGTGTCGCGTTTCGTGGAATTCGCGGTGGTCGCGGTCTGGACGCTGCGGCATAAAGCGCTGAACCCGTTCATCGTCGGCGTGTTCCGCCATTTCCGCGTGCCCGGCGAACTGGCCGTGCGGATCCTGAAAAAGGGTCTGCCGCTGATGCTGAACGAGACGCTGTGGGCCGGCGGGATCGCGTTCCTGGAGCAGTGCTATTCGCTGCGCGGCCTGCACGTGGTGGCGGCCTGCAATATCAACAACACGTTCTTTGACGTGTTCACGGTCGGGTTCATCTCCGCGGGCGTCGCGGTCGGGATCATCACGGGCCAGGAGCTCGGCGCCGGGCGGATCCGGGAGGCGCGGGAAAGCGCGCCGAAGCTGGTCGTGTTCTCCGCCCTGCTGGGCGTAGTGATCGGCGCCGTTTATTTCGCCGCCGCGCATTTCCTGCCCTATCTGTACAATACGACAGACGACGTGCACCGGCTCGCGACGTCGCTGATGATCTGCTCCGCCGTGTTCTTCCCGATGGAAGGCATCCTGAACTGCTGCTATTTCATCGTGCGCGCAGGCGGCCGGACCCTGATCACGATGCTGACGGACAGCGGCATGCTGTGGGGCGTGCAGGTGAGCACGGCGTTCATCATCAGCCGCTTCACGGAGATGCCCATCGTCCCGTTCTACGCGCTCATCCAGTCCCTGATCGTCGTGAAGGGGATCGCGGGCCTGCTGTTCGTCCGGCAGGGAAAATGGGCTGTTTCCCTCGTGAAAGAAGAATAGCGGAAAGGATTGCTTTACCGCGGAAATGATGCTATAATCACCTTACGGTTGATACAACTGTTCTTTTGATATGAGGAGATTTTTATGAGTGAGAATAAAAACACGGCCTTCCAGACTTCCAGCAGGAGCCGCCGGCGCGTCAAGCGGCAGAGACCCTGGCTGGCGGTCCCGCTCGCGATCCTGGTGCTGCTGATCGCGGCAGCGCTGTTCTTTGCCGTGCGCCACGCCATCAAAAAATGGGGCGGCACGAAACCGACCGAGCCGGCGACGACCACCGAGGCGCAGCAGGATACGACGCCGGCCGAGACCGAGCCGCAGACGCCGGAGGCGACGGAGCCTGTGACCACGGAACCCGCCACGGAAGCCCCGGACACAACGGAAGCGGCGGATACCACGGAAGCGCAGGCGCTTGACACGACGGAAGCCGCGGAGACCACCGGCTCACCCGTCGCGGAGGCCTTCCACCTGTACACGCCCGCGGAACTCCTCCCGGTCCCCGAAGACATCAGCTATGACTTCTTCAGCGACATCAACGGCGACGACGAGAACGGCAGCTGGTGGTTCGGCGGCATGGAGCGCGACCTGGAGACCGGCGAAGTGACGCAGCTCTACGAACGTCACGCGGAAACGCTGGATCTGCTGGACAAATACGGCGCCATTTACCGGAAAAACGCGGATCAGAAGGTGACCTACCTGACCTTCGACTGCGGCTATGAATACGGTTATACGGGCAAGATCCTGGACACCCTGAAAGACAAGAACGTCAAGGCGGTCTTCTTCGTGGCCGGGGATTTCGTCAACGATCCCGAAAACTATGACCTTCTGAAGCGGATGTACGACGAAGGGCACGTGATCGGCTCCCACACGGACCATCATAAGGTCATGCCGACCCTGTCCGACGGCGAGTTCATCCAGGAACTGAATGAACTGCAGCGCAAGGTCAACAACATCCTGGGCGTGGATTACCAGATCCATTACTACCGCCCGCCGCAGGGCTCCTGCAGCGAGCGCGACCTGTACCTGGCGCGGAAGATGGACATCACCACGGTGTTCTGGAGCTTCGCGTACGGCGACTATGACACACAGAACCAGAAGGAAGTCCCGGTGGCGCTGGAACTGGCTGAAAAAGGCCTGCACGACGGATGCGTCTACCTGCTCCACGCGGTCTCTTCCACGAACGCGGCCATGCTGGGCGACCTGATCGACTTCATCCAGGGCCAGGGCTACGAGATCCGCCGGATCGATCAGTAATCATTGCGTATGAAAAAAGTTTTCCTGACCGGAGTGCTGCTCCTGTGCCTGCTGCTGGCGGCGGCGGGATGCAGCGGCGTGCCTGCCGTAGAGATTTCGACGGACAACCGGGGAGATATCTCCTCGGTCCCTTCGCCTGCGCAGACGCTTCCCTCCGCGGGAGAATCGATCGAAACGGAAGAACCGACCGGGCAGACCGAACCCCTGACCGTCCCTCCGGAAAGCGAAACGGAGACCGATCCTTCTTCCGCCGAGACCCGGAAGCGGGTCCCGGATCCGGATCAGAACACCCGCGGCGAGCCGACAGAGGAGATCTGGACGACGGCCGAACCGACGGATCCTCCGGAGACGACCGAAGACCCGTCTGAAACGACCGAAGCGCCTTCCGAAACCACGGAGCCGACGGAACCGGACACCGAAGAAACGGAGCCGGCCACGCCGCCCGTCACGGAAGAACCGCAGACGGAGCCCGAACCCACGACGATCCCCGAGCCCACGACGGCCGAACCGACCGCCCCGCCGGAGACCACGGTCGCACCGCCTACGCCTACTCTGCCGACCGGCGAGACCCCCGAACTGACAGGCGAACGTCTGGCCGGCGTCGACTACGACAGCTACCTGCCCGTCCCGTCATGGGTCGGCCGCGGCGCCGCGCCCGGCTCCCTCGCCATGCAGTACGGCGGTTATTACACCAAGGATTCCTGGGCGAAGGTCGTCTACCTGACCTTCTGCATGGACTATGAGAACGGCTACACGAACCAGATGATGGACACGCTGGCTTCTAAAGGCGTCAGCGCCGCGTTCTTCATCACCGGGACCTATCTGTCTAACCGACCGGACATGGCCCGCGCGATCTTAAGCCGCGGCCACATCCTGGGGTCGCACAGCTACCGGCACCGCTACACTTCGGAACTGGACGACGTGACGCTGATCAACGACCTGGTCCTGTCCCGCCGCCTGTTCGCGAACACGCTGGGGTATTACCTGCAGTATTACCGCCCGGCCTACGGTTTCGTCACGGAACGCGACATGTACCTGGCGCAGAAGCTCGGCCTGACCACAGTCATGTTCTCGTTCTACTACCGGGATTTCGACCTGGGCGCCCAGCCCGGCTACTGGGAAACCTTGCAGGCGCTGAAGAGCGGCCTGCAGCCCGGCGCCGTGTACTACCTGCACGTGACGCCGTGCAACATCAACGCGCTGCCGGAGTTCATCGATTACGCGAGGAGCCAGGGCTACACATTCCTGCGTCTGGACCAGAGCGGCAGCGGCGCTACGGAACCTTATCCGACCGATCCTCCCACTGAGGAACCGACGGAAGAGCCGACCACAGAGGAGCCCGTGACCGAGGAACCGACGGAGGAGGAACCCACCACCGAAGCACCGGAGACGGAAGAACCGACGGAGGAGCCCGGCACGGAGGATCCGACCGAAAGCCCAACGGAAGAACCGGGGACCGAAGAGCCGACGGAAGAGTCTTCGGAGGACTCCGGAGAGGAAACGGAGCCGGAGACGGAGCCCTGAACCGGAAAGTCAGGGCAATCAAAAAGACAGCCGCAGAGGCTGTCTTTTTTGATGTGTCCGGAACGTTATTGCCCGGAAATGCCGTACCCGGAAAACATTCCGGCGATCCCTGTCATTCCTCCAGCTTCGGAAGCATGTCGCTGTACTTGCTGCCGGTGGAATGCGCGGTGGTCCCTTCGCGCGTGCTCATCTGCACGGCCACGGTCGCTTTCTGGATGGGGGCCAGCGTGCCGGCGCCGCCCACACAGCCGCCGGGGCAGGCCATGCCTTCCAGCAGGTAGCCGTTAAACTTGCCGGCCTTGGCTTTCTGCATCATTTTGCGGCATTCGTCCAGGCCTTCGGCACGCTCCATCAGAACCGTGCGGTCCGGGTCGATGTCATGGATCGCGTTTTTCACCGCGTTGGCGACGCCGCCGCCGATGCCGAAGGCGCGGCCGTCGCTGCTGGCCTCGATCACGGCGCGGTCGTCGGGCATGTCGGCCAGTTTGACGTCCTTCGCCTCCATGATGCCCAGCACTTCCTCAAACGTCAGCACGAAGTCCACGTCGCTGCGGATGGTGCGGCGGCTGGCTTCCAGCTTCTTCGCCGCGCAGGGGCCGATGAACGCGACCTTGCAGCCCGGGTATTTCTTCTTGAGCAGGCGGCCGGTCAGCACCATGGGCGTGAGCGCCATGGAGATGCAGTGCGCGTATTCCGGGAATTCCCGCTTCGCCATGACGGACCAGGCCGGGCAGCAGGAGGTGCCCATGAACGGCAGTTTCTCCGGGACTTCTTCCATAAAGTCGCGCGCTTCCTCGATCGTGCACAGGTCCGCGCCGATGGCGACTTCCACCATGTCCTTAAAGCCCAGCGCCTTCAGCGCGGCGCGCAGCTTGCCCAGCGTGTTGCCGGCGCCCAGCTGGCCGATCACGGCGGGGGCGATGGCGGCGTACACCGGCGTTTCGCTCCGGATGGCCTGGATCACCTGGAAGATCTGCGCCTTGTCGGTGATCGCGCCGAACGGGCAGTTCACAAGGCACATGCCGCAGCTGACGCATTTTTCCTGGTCGATGTCGGCGCGGCCGTATTCGTCGCTCCGGATCGCATGCATGCCGCAGGCCTTCGCGCAGGGCCGCTGCAGGTGCAGGATGGCCGAATACTGGCACGCGGACATGCAGCGCTCGCATTTGATGCAGAGGTTCTGGTCGATGAACGCGTGGCCGTTCTTGATCGAGATCGCGTTTTTCGGGCAGCTTTCGCGGCAGGGCTGCGCCAGGCATCCCTGGCACTGGTCCGTCACGACCACCTGGTTCTCCACGCAGGAATGGCACGCGAATTTGATGATGTTGATGAGCGGCGGCTGGTAGTATTTCTCCGGCGACGCGGCTTCTTCGGCGCCTTCATACACCGGGCCGTGCTCCGCCGCTGTACGCAGCGTCAGGCCCATGGCCAGGCGCAGGCGTTCGCGCACGATGGCGCGCTCCAGGAAGACGCTGTCCCGGTAGGTGGAGACTTCGCCCGGAATGATGCGGTAGGGGATGGAAGCCATCTTTTTCAGATCTTCCGGCTCCTGATACTCGTAGGAAAGGCGGGCCACTTCGGCAAAAACGCGGTGGCGGATGTCGTTGACGGACGTGTAGATGCCTCGCATGGACATGGGGAGGTCCTCCTTTTCGGGGATTCGGTTTTCGGGAACGCGGCCGGCGGGCCGCCTGATACCGACAGTATACTACATTCCTGTCGAATTATCAAGATATTCGCATGCAGCCGTCGCGGCTACGGCGCCGTCCCCGACCGCGGTGGTCAGCTGGCGCACCTTCTTGACGCGGCAGTCGCCGGCGGTGAAGAGGCCGGGAATATTGGTCAGGCAGTCCTCGCCGGCGCGGACATAGCCGTCCGGGGTCAGTTCCGCGAGACCCGCGGCAAAACCGCACTGCGGCGCCTGGCCGACCGCCAGGAAGATGCCCTCGGTCTCCAGCACGCGGCGGCTCCCGTCGGCGCGGCTTTCCAGCTCCAGGCCGCTGATCATGTCGTCTTCGGTCAGGTACGCGACCGGGACGTAAGGCGTCACGAATTCGATGTTTTCCTTGCTGCGGGCCTTCCGCACCAGCGCTTCCGCGGCACGGAACGCGTCACGGCGGTGCACGACGTACACTTTTTTGCATAGCGCGGACAGGTAGACCGCATCCTGCAGGGCGGTGTCGCCGCCGCCGACGACCACGGCGGTGCGGCCGCGGTAGAACGCGCCGTCGCAGACCGCGCAGAAGGAGAGGCCGGCGCCGACCAGGTCTTCCTCGCCGGGCAGACCCAGACCGCGGTGGCTGACGCCGGTCGCCAGGATCGCGGCGCGCGCGGTCAGGTCTTCGTCCCCGTTGACGCGGAAGCCGTCAGCGGTCTTTTCCAGTTTATCCACCTCCACGTAGCTGAGCTTCACGCCCAGCGCGGTCACCTGCTCCTGCAGCTGCATCGCGAAGTCCGCGCCGCTGACGCCGGGGATGGCCGGGTAGTTCTCCACCAGGGGAGAGTTGACGATCTGGCCGCCGGGGAATTCCTTCTCCAGCAGCAGGACCTGCTTGCCGGCGCGGGCGGCGTAGAGGGCGGCGGTCATGCCGGCGGGGCCGGCGCCGATGATGAGGATATCGTACATGGCGGAAACTTCCTTTCGCTTGTCTTTTGTTCAGAAAAGGGCGGACGTTGGCGTCCGCCCCGGAAAGAGGGTTTGTTGCGTGTTATTACTGCTCGTTGATGTACCGGCGGATCGGGCCCAGCCCGGCCAGCTTCACGGTCTCCTCATCGCCGCCCCGGATGATCAGGGTGGGAGAGAGGCGGATGCCGTATTCCTTCACCAGGTCCGGGTTTTCCTCGGCCAGGAGCTTGGTGTAGGGGATGCCGGCGGCGTCCAGCAGGGCGCCGGCCTGCACACAGTTCGGGCAGGTGCGGGTGGCGACCATCAGGATCTCCTTGCCGTTCTTAAGGGCGGCGCGGGTCAGAGCCGGATCGGCCTTGATATCCACGACCGTGGGCTCCAGGACCTGCTGCGGCTCGGCTTGGTGCTGCAGGGCGTGGGAGACGCGCAGCGTGCTGCGGCCGATGTCATACAGCCGTCTGTCCTTGAACTCCTGCGCCTTGCCGTCGTTCCAGTTCTGCACCGGCCGGTAGTAACCGGTGATGCGGCTGTATATCTCCGTGGGTTTGCCGCAGTACGGGCAGATGCTTTGCTCGCCCACCAGGTAGCCGTGGTCACGGCAGATGGAATAGGTCGGGCTCATGGTGTAGTACGGCAGGCGGAAGTTTTCCGCGATCTTACGCACCAGCGTGGCCGCGGCCTTCCAGTCGGGCAGCTTTTCGCCCAGGAAGGCGTGGAAGACGGTGCCGGAGGTGTAGAGGGTCTGCAGGTCGTCCTGGATCTCCAGCGCGGTGTAGATGTCCTCCGTGAAGCCCACGGGCAGGTGGCTGGAGTTGGTGTAGTACGGCGTGCCGTTCATGTTGGCGGTGATGATGTCCGGGAAGTCCTCGCGGTCATGCTTCGCGAAGCGGTAGGAGGTGGATTCCGCCGGCGTGGCCTCCAGGTTGTAGAGGTCGCCGTACTGCTCCTGGTAATCGGACAGGCGCTCGCGCATGTGGTTCAGCACGTCCTTCGCGAACTGCTGGGCTTCGGGGGTGGTCAGATCCTTGCGGAGCCAGTTCGCGTTCAGCGCGGCTTCGTTCATGCCGACCAGGCCGATGGTGGAGAAGTGGTTCTCGAACGTGCCCAGGTAGCGTTTGGTGTACGGATACAGGCCGTTGTCCAGCAGCTTGGTGATGACGGTGCGCTTGGTCTTCAGGGAGCGGGCCGCGATGTCCATCAGCTTGTCCAGGCGCTTGTAGAAATCCGCCTCGTCCGAGGACTGATAGGCCAGGCGCGGCAGGTTGATGGTCACGACGCCGATGGAGCCGGTGGACTCGCCGGAGCCGAAGAAGCCGCCGCCCTTGCGGCGCAGCTCGCGCAGGTCCAGACGCAGCCGGCAGCACATGGAGCGCACGTCGCTGGGCTCCATGTCGGAGTTGATGTAGTTGGAGAAATACGGCGTGCCGTACTTCGCGGTCATTTCGAACAGGAGCTTGTTGTTTTCGGTCTCGGACCAGTCAAAGTCGCGGGTGATGGAGTAGGTCGGGATCGGGTACTGGAAGCCCCGGCCGTTGGCGTCGCCTTCGATCATGATCTCGATGAA
>JAFZRY010000021.1 GCA_017619615.1 Lachnospiraceae bacterium
CGGCACGATCACGGCAAAGTAAGCGTCTCCGGTGAGATACGGTTTAGGATCAATTCCCTCCGCCTTCAGCGCAGCCGCAAACACGCTGTCCTCAATATAAGTAACATGCACTTCTTCATAGCTGTACAGTGAAGAATAATCCTTCTGCTCTGCGGTTCCCATATGTACAGCCCTGTATTCCTCCGGCAGATCGGAAGTCGGGAATGATGAATAATACTGCTCCGCGCTGCGCAGGACTGAAAATGAAATCTCCGGTTCGGCACGCAGTTTTTCAAGTATCGCCAGATCGATGCGTCCGCCTGCCGAATATAGCGAAAAATCAAAATCTTCCGTATAAGCGTCAGCCTGTTTTTCCGCAAGACCTGCCAGGAAAACGGCCGGCAGGAACAAAATCAAACTGAAAGCCAGCGCTGCCGTGACTGCCCGGTATTTCTTTCCGGCAACGCATTCATATCGCGTGCCGATCCATCCGGGTATGCCCATGAGGCGGGAGATCCGTCCGTTGCCGCTCCGTTTGTTCTCTCGGATCCGAACGTCCCGGTTCTGCCGGATCGCTTCTAACGGAATGATGCGGGAGGCCCGCCGGGCAGGACTGCTCACGGAGAGGAAAACCGTTAAAGCACAGATCAATGAGGCGGCGATCAGGGCAGCCGGTGACAGGCAGACACACACCGGTACGCTTTCACCGAAGGTAAACTGGTTGATCAGGATCCCGCGGTAGCGGGCAAGCAGCCCTCCTGCGCCGAGTACGCCGGCTGCGAGGCCTAACGGCAGCGCCGTCACCAGGAAGAACAAGGCTTCACGGCGCACGAGGGAGCGGATCTGTTTCGGTGTTGTCCCGATACTGGCAAGTAAACCGAATTCCCGGGTCCGTTCCGTCACAGATACGGAGAAAATGCTGCGGATAAGGACCACGGAGAGCGCTGCGACGATCAGGAGTGCCGCCAGAATAATGACCAGCATGATCGCTGTTCCCTGTTCTATTCCGCCCATCCCATATACCCGGAGAAGGTCGCTGTTCTGGAAAGATTTCTGGCCGTAATGCTTAGCCAGGACGGCAGCCGCATCCTTTGGCGCCGTACGCAGGAAAAGCCGGTGCCACAGTATTTCGCCCTCCGCGCCGTCTGACAGCGTGAGCATGCAGTAGTTGCCCCAGTCATTTTCATCGTCGCTGTAGGCTTTATTATCGGTGATTCCGACAATGCGGTATTCTCGCTTCCAGCCTTCCTCGGGTCGGTACAGATCGTCTTTCTGACGGTCAGTCCGCTCCTCCACCCGGGCGCTGCGCAGATCAAACAGGTCCAGTTCGATCGTCTCGCCAATTTCCCAGGTCTTCCAGCCCATCTGAAGGCACACAAGATTGATATTATTGGGAATGATGATCTCCGAACTGTTTTCCGGAAGGCGCCCTTCTTTTAAGGGGACGGCCATGTCGTCAAAGAAAGCCGTATCCACTGCCGCCACCGGATACGTACTGCCCGGTGCAATCCGCTCAAACTGACTATAACAGCCGGTGATTTTCATATCGGTTATCCGGCGGATCAGCGGATCGTTTTCAGCGGCTTCCAGCCCGGCTTCATCTACGAAATCAGCGCTCACAAAGTAATCGCCGGTCTCGTATTCCGTCCCCCGGCGCACATAGTCCCAGAGGCTGAAGACTGCCGTCGTCAGGATGGTAAACATGGCAGCCGCCAGAAAAATGCCGCCGAACGCGGCAAGGCTCCGTGTCCGGTTCTGCCGGATGTTCTGCCTGGTAAGCTGCGAGAGAATATTCATCGCAGCACCTCGTCCTTTGTGATCCTGCCGTCTTCCAGACTGATGATGCGGTCCGCCTGCAGGGCGATCGATTCGTCGTGCGTGATGACGATCAGGGTCTGGCCGTACTGCCGGTTCGCCTTTTTGAGGAGCGAGACAATCTCCTGCGAGTTCTGCGAATCCAGGTTGCCCGTTGGCTCGTCTGCCAGAAGAAGCGCCGGTGCATTCATGAGCGCTCGGCCGATGGAGACCCGCTGCTGCTGGCCGCCGGAAAGCTGGTTGGGAAGATGTTTTTCCCGGCCGGTCAGATTCAGTTCCCGGATCAGTTCCTCCAGACGGTTCTGATCGACTTTTCTGCCGTCCAGCAGGACTGGAAGGGTGATATTTTCTGTGACGTTCAGCACGGGGATCAGATTGTAAAACTGGTAGATCAGGCCGACCTGGCGGCGCCGGAAAACAGCTAGATGATCTTCATCCTGCGCAAACACGTCCTGATCTTCCAGAAAGACTTTGCCGGAAGTGGGGCGGTCGACGCCGCCCAAGATATGCAGCAGCGTGGATTTTCCGGAACCTGACGGTCCGATGATCGCCAGAAACTGTCCTTTTTCGACGCTGAAAGACACGCCGTCCAGCGCCCGCACTTCTCCCTCACCGGAACCGTAGACTTTGGATAAGTTTTCGACTTTCAGTATTTCCATACGAACTCCTTCGGTAGTTTTTCAGTTCCGATCATACCTTCTTAAGGTGACGATCCGGTGAGTTTTCCCTAAAAGATCTGTCACAATACCTGCTTATAGAACTTGATCTCGAAGCAGGCTCCCTCCGTAGTGTTGAAAGCGCGCAAGGTGCCGCCCTGGGTATGAATGATCTTCTGCGCGAGCGACAGGCCGATCCCGTAGCTGTTTTCCGAAGAACCACGGCCTTTATAAAAGCGGTCAAACAGATGCGGAAGGTCTTCCGGCGCGATCCCGGGACCGGAGTCCGTCACGGTGATCACGGTAAACAGGGCATTTTCTTCCGCCTTGATCCGGATGCTGCCGCCTTCCGGCATGTAATTCACTGAGTTCCGGAGAAGATTGCCGAGCGCTTCCGCCGTCCAGTTCAGGTCTCCGGAAAAATGTGCATCGCCGCCTCCAACCGTCAGGCTGATCCCCCGCAGTTCCAGTGGGATCAGCAGCGGTTCGGCGGCCTTTTCCGTCAGTTCCCGGACTGAGATGTTTTCTTTCGTCATGACGACCGCATCGGCATCCAGGCGGGACAGTTTGAGGAGCGCTTCTACCAGCCATTCCGTGCGGGCAAGGAGCGTGTTCAGTTCACGGGTCAGCGCGGCCCGGCGTTCTTCGGACAGATCTTTTTCCTGCAGCAGACCGATGGTCAGATTCATGGTGGTGAGCGGCGTGCGAAGCTGATGGGAAATGTCCGCCAGAGCATCAGCCAGGAATGTCTTATCCTTCTGCAGGGCGTCTGCCCGTTCCTTCAGCAGCAGAGTGATCTTTTCAATATCGCCGGCCAGGAGCGACAGTTCGCCTTCTTCGTAGTCGCGGATCGGCAGCGGCGTACCGCGCTGCAGCAGTTCATTCAGATGTTCACTGAACGACTGCAGTTTTTTGTAGCGGGAGATCTCCGTGAAAAAGAAAACCAGGCATACGGCAAGACAGCCCGCCAGTACCAGCAGACCGGTCAGGGAAGAGTGCAGAAATCCGCAGACAGTAAGCGCCAGACAGATGCACGAAAGCAGAATGAGGCTCCGTTTCAGTTCTTTATTGTTCCGGATCATGGCTTACTCCTTCAGCTGATAGCCAATCCCGCGGACCGTCAGGATCAGACGGGGATCCTGAGAATCTTCTTCCAGCTTCTCCCGCAGGCGCTTGATATAAACGGTCAGCGTATTGTCGCTCACGTATTCGCCGGCACTGTCCCATATCTCATCCAGCAACTGTTCACGGGTCAGGACCTGCCCCCGGTGATTCAGGAAAAACATGAAAAGGCGGTACTCCAGCGCAGACAGGAAGATCTGCCGGTCACCGCGGAATACCAGCCCCTTCCCCGTATCGACTCTCAGTTCGCCCAGCGTGATCTCGCCGTGATTTCCCGAAGTCCGCCGCAGAACGCTGCGGATCCGGGAGACCAGTTCCTTCGGCCGGAAAGGCTTGGCAATATAGTCATCGGCTCCCATATCCAGCCCGGTCACAGTACTCAGTTCATCTCCGGAAGCCGTGAGGAAGATGACGGGAACACCTTTCCCCCTGGCATAGGCACAGACAGCAAAGCCGTTGCCTTCCGCCAGCGTAATATCGACCAGCGCCAGATCCGGCCGTTCCGTATCGATTGCTGCAACAGCCTGCGTCTGACCGCCGGCAGACAGGCAATGGAAGCCCTCCGTACTCAAATATTCCGTTAAACGCCGCACCAGGGCGGAATCGTCTTCAACCAGCAGCAGTTTTTCCATGAGAGTCCTCTTTTCTTACGAATAACAGGAAATAGAAACAATTTTATTATATCATCCCGGACCGCTAAATGCGAATGACAGAATTGTCACATTAACACTGCATTTATATTCACACTGTCAAAGAAAGGCATCTTGAAATTGACTTTTGTTCTGGTATAATAACAGTGCTATTATCCATGGCAATTCCACCCCTCTGTTATCAACGCTGATAACAAAATGATAACAGAAGGGATGACAGGCTGGATAATATGGACACATCAAATAATCAAAAGGACCACGAACAGGACGAACAATATTTCCTAAACGAAATCAGTTAAGTCCTGTCGAGTGGGAATGATTGACAAAGCTTCAAAAAGCACGTAATTACGCGGTTTTTGAAGGGCCGAAAGGCTGATTGGCAACATTCTGGCAACATCTGATTCTTCATTCCCAGAATAAACTCAAAAGGGCTAACTGATTTTTTGTAAGTCAGTTAGCCCTTTTTGCGTGAGGAGAGGTTGTGCCTGCGAGATCTATTTCCGGTTTTTGAGCACTGCATTTACAAGCGCATCGCTCAACTCTTCAGACGGCATCTTGGCATAATGCTGTGATTCGTCGAATGCGGGGTAGTTATAGCGCCACCGGTCATATTCGTCCTTGGAAATCGATCCTGCGCGGTATTTTGCCGCAAAATCGCCCCAGGAAGCTACCATCCGGGCAATAGTCAGAGCATCGGTTCCTTTCCGGGCATCGAAACGAAGCACGGTGTTTCCGCCTTCCTGCTCCACAGTTGGACTGGGGTGAAAAGTGACACTGGGTGAATAATGGTCGTATGGGTAGGAAAGAGAGGAAAAAAGATGCTCGGGCAATACTTTTGGCGCGATGTGCAAGAGTAGCATCGCCATCATTAGCTGCTGTACCCATCATACAACCCCGACGCCTCTTTGATCTCCCTCAAATCCCTCTGCATCGTCCTCAACGTATACTTCCTCATCCTCGCTTTCTCCGCCAACTCCTTATAATGCGCCGCCGCCACCGGCTCATCATCATCATCATCCTCCTCCTCAAAAAACCACGGCTCCTTCTCCTCCAGCAGCTGCGACAGCCTGATCAGCCTCGTCAGATGGTTCAGATGAGACCCTCTCGGGAAAATGGACAGTTCCACGCTGTCGATCAGCCCCTCCGTGCAGAATTCGCTCCGCCCTTCCCGCCCGGAATGGTGGATCTCGCTTTCGGAGAAGATCTCCCGGATATCGCTTACATACCGGAAAAGAGTTCTTTCGGATACGTGAAGCATCTCCATGACGTTTTCGCACAGAAACGCCTCCTCCCGATATAAGAGGAAATACAGAAACAATTCCATGACGGTCTTGCTCGGCCCGTCCTTTTTGCGTCTTCCCGGAATCTCCATATCAGCCGGCCTCCCTGCTTTCTGACCTCATCTTATCGCCGCGACAACAGTTTGTCAATCTTGCAGAAATTAATTTGATATTCTACCCGTGGATCTGCTAAAAATATATCCGCGTGCCCCGCGGACACCCTCAAATCTCACGAAAGAAAGGAAACGATATGCACGAATTTGACTCAATCATCGGTTACGACGCCATCAAGCAGGAACTTATGCAAATCAGCGACGCCCTGAAAAACGCGGACGCCTACACGCAGCTCGGCGTGCAGCCGCCCCGCGGCCTGATGCTTTACGGCGAGCCCGGCGTGGGCAAGAGCATGATGGCCGCCGCCCTTATCGAAGCCGGCGGCCGGAAGGCGTTCACCTGCCGCAAGGACAAGCCGGACGGGGAATTCGTGGGGCAAATCACCGCGACCTTTGAGGCGGCGAAAGCGGCCGCGCCGTCCATCGTCTTTCTGGACGACATGGACAAGTTCGCGAACGGGGACAAGAAGCACCCGGACGCGGAAGAATACGTTACGGTCCAGTCCTGCATCGACGGGTGCAAAGGCGCAGACGTTTTTGTCCTGGCCACCGTCAATAACATCGACAACCTGCCGGATTCGCTCTGCCGCGCGGGCCGCTTTGACCGCATTATTGAGGTCAGAAACCCGTCCGGGGAGGACGCGGAAAAAATCATCGCGCACTATATCGCCGGGAAGAAATTCGTGGGCGACATCGATGCGCGGACCGTGGCCCGCCTGATGGACGGTCATTCCTGTGCGGAACTCGAGACCCTCATCAATGAGGCGGGGCTCTACGCGGGCTACGAACGGTCTCCGGAAATCACGATGGACCATTTCATGAAAGCGATTCTCCACACGGTCTTCGACGTGCCGAACGAGGAAATCACAGCATTCGGCCGGGGCGGGAACGAGCGGCAGGACTTTGTCCAGGTGGCCTACCACGAGGCCGGGCACGCTGTGGTCAGCGAAGTCCTGGAACCGGGCAGTGTGACGATGGTCTCTGCTTTTGCACAGGACGGGGAAAACAGGGGCTTCACCCGCTGCTGGACGGATAACCGGGTACGGGCCATGGACCGCATGGAACACCGCATCATCCGGGCGCTGGGCGGCGCGGCGGCCAGCGAGCAGGTCTTCGGCTGCTTTGACCCCGGCTGCGCCCGGGACCTGGACCAGGCATTCAATGTGGTCTGGCGCCTGGTCACGGACAACTGCACCTGCGGCTTCCACCTGCACAACAACGGCCGGGACTCCGAGGACTTGCGCGCAAGGCAGGAACAGGCGGCCGCGGCGGAAGTGGAACGCTATTACCGCAAGGCCAAGGAAATCCTGACGCAGAACAGGGACCTGCTGGAAGGCATCGCGCAGGGTCTGATGCGGAAAGGCATCCTGACGGCGGAAGATATCGCGGCCATCCGGAAGGACTGCGGGAAGGCTGCCTGACAGCGGAAGAGAAGGGGCGGCGGTTTTATTTCTGCCGCCCCCGTGTTATCCTGCGCAGGAAAAACGTGAGGATCGTAAAAAGGATGAATACGTATAAGCGCGATAGTATGCTATAATATTAAAAAGCCCAAAGAAAGGGAATGCCATGAAGATTCTTTATATCCACGGACTTGGGTCCGGCAAGAACAGCGAAACACCGAAACGGCTGCGGAATGCGCTCCCGGAGGCGGAGGTCCTCTCCCCGGAGATCCCGATCGATCCGGCAGAAGCCATGCGGTTCCTGGAAGAAAACTTCCTGAACGACACGGGTATCGATCTGGTGGTCGGTTCTTCCCTGGGCGGCTTTTACAGCCTGCTTCTGAAGCATCACAAAAAAATGCTGGCCAATCCGGCACTGTTTGCGGACGAAGACATTGAGCGCGGGATCGGTCTTGGCGTGCAGGAGTTTCTGAGCGAGAGAGAGAACGGTGCGAAGACTTATGTGATCGATCAGGCCTTTATCCGGGGGCTGGCTGCGATCCGCACCAAAATCTTTGATTCCGACCCGCTGCGACCCGGTGCACCGGCCCCGGAGCAGGTGGAAAACACCTGGGCCATCTTTGCGCGCAGTGACGAACTGCTGGCGCATTACGACGACTTCTGCCGCCTGTTCCGGCCGGATCACGCGTTTCGTATGGAAGGGGAGCACCGCGTCAGCGCGGCAAACATGCGGGAGGACATCGTTCCGCTGATTCGGAAGATCATGGAGGACAAGAGTATGGATCAGAAACAGAACAATGGGATCGATATCAAAATAGCAGATATTACGGCTCTGAACACGGATGCGATCGTCAATGCCGCGAATGAAGGCCTCTGGGCCGGCGGCGGTGTCTGCGGCGCCATCTTCTGTGCTGCGGGGCACGAAAAACTGCAGAAAGCCTGCAGCGCCATCGGCCACTGCGACACCGGTTCCGCCGTGATCACCTCCGGGTTTGCCCTGAAGGCGAAATACGTCATCCACGCCGTCGGCCCCGTCTGGCGCGGCGGAGAGGACCATGAGGAGGAGAAACTGTACGGTGCGTACTTCCGGTCGCTGGAACTGGCGCTGGAAAACGGCTGCCGGTCCGTCGCGTTCCCGCTGATCTCGTCCGGGATCTTCGGCTATCCGAAAAAGCAGGCCTGGGAAGTGGCGGTCAGAGCCTGCCGGGATTTCTTCGATAAACATCCGGAGGCGGGGATGCAGGTGACGTTCGCAGTGCTGAATGAGGGAATTGCAATGCTCGGGAAGAAAGTGCTGGGAGAGTAATAGCATGGCGGTCGACGACGTCATTTCTAAAAAGACGAAAAACAAAAGCCTTCTGTCAGAACGGAAGGCTTTTTCAGTCGACTGTCAGACCCTGAGTTTTTTTTTGCTCGTAATTAATTTGAATTTCCCCCTCCCGAAGTGTTATGATCCTTCCTGCGTGAGGGACCGCACACGAGAAAGGAAGGTGCTGCATGACCTACATTTTGCTGGACGAGAACGGAAAATTCCTGGCTGAACGGCAGTATATCGCGCGCATCAGCCTGTTCATGGACGAGCACGGCAAGCGGCCGGCGCCGGGGGTGACCTACAGGCTGGTCTGCTCCCTGGGCGCTCCCGAGATGGCGGTGACGTCCGAGACGACGATGGCTGACCTGCGCGCTTTCAGCGATGAATGCGAGGAAGAAAAGGAATATCTCTCCGACCTGTTCGATGATTAGATTTCGCACATCCTCCGTGCTGCACTGACTTCCGGAAGAAGAATGGAAAGGACAACTGTAATGATAAAATCGGAATCCGCCATGCTGCGCGGCCTGCAGCTGGCCGGTATCATCAAACTGAAAACTCTGTATCCGGCGGGAACGCCGGACGCGGTCCATGAGCGTCTGGAGCGGGAATGGCAACGGATGCGGGAATGCGGGCAGACGGAAGACTTTTATGTGTTCCAGGCGCTGGCGGAGGCGGCGCGGCGCACGGGAAGCCCGTTCAATCTTCGCGGCCCCGGGAACGCGTCCCTGCTGGTTTTTCTTTTGCATGACTCTGCCGTCGACCCCATGCCGGCATATTATTACTGCAAAAACTGCGGGTATTATGAAGAAATACCGGACGTTCTCTTCGGCCTGGACGCAGAAGACAGGCCGTGCCCCCGCTGCGGGACCGTGATGACGGGACAGGGGTTTTCTCTCCCGGAAGAGTTTGCCTGGCGGGACGGAAAAGGGGTGGACCTGTTCGAAATAACGGCCCGCATGCCGGCGGCCTCCATCCTGTCGGAACTGAAAAGGCATTACGGAAACAGGGCGGCCAAACTGGCGGAATACGCGGCCGACGGGCAGGGCAGGCCTGTCTGCACCCTGGAAGACTGCGTCCGCCGCTTCGTCATTTTCCCGGAGGGGAAAACGGTCAAAGACTATCCGGATCTTGCGGTCCGGTGCGGCAGGGAAAAGGCGGTCTGCGCGCCGCCGGAGGAACTGGACCGGCTGGGGACACGGAGATGGACGTTTGTCCGCTGGATGAATTATCCCCTGGGAGGCCATGCGAACATGTCGCTGCGCGGCGTCATGCCCATGCCGGAGCTGATGGAGAAACTGAGAGGCCGGGTCGGGATCCCGGATCTTCTGCCCCATGGCGAAGTGCTGTCCTGGGGCGGCAATGCGACACGGATGCGCCGGGCCTGGCAGCGCATGCAGGAAGAGACGCCGGAGTCGTTCTATGAACTGACAGAAGCGGTGTGCTATTCGCACAGTACATGGAGGCTGCCGTACCCGGCCGATGACGGGCCCGTCTTTTCCTCGCGAGAAGGGCTTTACCACCTGCTTGTCCGGAACGGGATACCGGGGCCGGATGCTTTCCGGATCGCGGAATTTGTCCGGAAAGGCCGGGCGGCGGATCCGGCGCGCCGGGAAGAGTGGCAGAAATATCTGGATGCGTTCCCCATACCGGAGACTGTGCGGGCAGATGCGGAGAATTGCCGGTATCTCTGGTCACAGGCGGTGGTGCTTCCGACGGTGACGGACGCCATCGCGAGCGCGGGCCGGAGAAAGATTTAAAAATGAGAGCGGTGGAATAATGATTTATGTGACATCGGACCTGCACGGCTGTTATGACAAATTCATGCGCCTGCTGAAAATGATCGGCCTGAAAGCGGACGATACGCTCTACATTCTGGGCGATCTGGTCGACCGGGGGCCGGAAAACGCGGACACGGTCATTGCCGCGGCTTCCCGGAAAAATATCCGTGTTTTGATGGGAAATCACGATTATCTGGCTTCCCTGATGATCCAAAAATTCTGCATGGATGACGGCCCGGAGGATCCGGAAACGCTCCGGGCGAAAGCCCCCGAACTGTGGGACATCCGGGAGATGTGGCTTTCCGACGGCGGCGAAGCCACCCGGGCCGAGATCATGCGGCAGCCCAGACAGGTCAGGGACGTGATCCGGCGTTTCCTGGGCAGACAGCCTGTTTTTGAGGAAATCACGGTGAACGGACAGACTTACCATCTGTCTCATTCCGTCCCGGGCCGGGAAAAACTGCTGGACACGGAGCACTGGGACCTGAGCGATTTCCTGTTCGGGCGCCCGGAATATGACAAGGTCTATTTCCCGGACAAGATCCTGGTGACGGGGCATACCCCGACGGGCCTGATCGATGAAGCGTCGGCGGGCCGGATCTGGAAGAAGAACAATCATATCGCGGTGGATTGCGGCGCCGTTTTCGGAGGTCCGCTCGGCTGCATCTGCCTGGATACGGGAGAGGAGTTTTACGCGGAATGAATATCGACGGGAGGGATCATGATTAAATTTTCGGAGTATAAGAAGATCCTCGACAGTACGCCGGAATCGGAAGGATTGGAGTTTAAGTCCCGGTATTTCTGGCATAATATGTGGCGATATCCGAGGATATTGGTTTCTTTAGGAGACAATAAGGATCCCGTTATCCGTGTTCCGGCCGAAGTTGAGACACAGTACAACTGCAAGCCGCCTGTAACGGCTGTTTCGGGGAGTGCTTTTCGGGGAAATGAGACCGTTACGGATATTATCCTTCCGCCAAGTGTGTCCAGTATCGGAACAGGGGCTTTTGCCAACTGCACTCATCTTAAACGGATCACGATCCCGAAAAAGGTGACGTGTATCCCGGAAGCGGCTTTCGGCAATTGCCGGGAGCTGGAGGATATTTATTATGAGGGCAGCAGAGAAGAATGGAGCCGGGTCAGGATCGTGCACGAAAAGCACGAGGTGGGACTGACCGGCGAACTGATCCCGGGGACGCCGGTGGAGGTGGTGAGGGATGAAAGACTGGAGCACATTCCGGGGAATGAAGCGCTGTACTGCTGCAACATCCATCTGAACTGCGATCTGGGCGAGAGCGGAGCGGATCCGCAGCTGCACCTGTATGTCGGAGGGAAGGAGATCACGGAGGCATTCACGGTAAAAGGGTAATACCATGGCGGGCAGCGCGGTCGTTTTCGTGTTTACTATTGATGATTCGTCTGGTATATTAAGAATATGACAGAACACAGTGAAAAAACTGAAAACCGGAAACGCCGCGACCTGATATTCCTCCTGGCCGGCCTTGTGCTCGGCCTGGGCATCGCCGGCTTCCTGACCCTGGTCCTGCCGAAAAAGCAGGCGGATCCGCCGGCACAGGAGACGACAGGTACAGGTCCGGAAGAGAGCACGACCGTTTCTCCGGTGACTTCCGCCCCTGCACCCGTCCGCCGTCCTCTGGCGGAGCTGCGCGAAAACTACACCCCGGAGCAGGCGGAGCGGGACGACTGCGTGGTCCTGGACGGCTTTGATCTCCTGCACGGCCAGCTGCTGTGGAACGAATTCCTGCAGCAGACGCGGGCCGGGGAACCTGCCGTCATCCGCGTTTATCAGGGGTGGCGGACGCCGGAAAACGACTACACCCTCTTTGAACTGGAATACACCGGCGCGGAATATGAACTGACCTTTTACGGCCGCACCGGCGACACTCACGAATGGTTCCTGAGCACCGGCCGCTATCGATACCTGAAAGAAGAGACCTTTACATTATATGAGAACACGGACCTGGTCTATATGCTGACGGACGACATGACGGCGGAATATGAGGAATATATCGCGCGCATGGTCTCCTCCATCCCCCTTTCACCGGATCCTCGGTACGACAATATCGCGGTCCTCTTCCGCCAAAACAATTCAGTTCCGCCGGGACAGTACACTTCCGTTTACGGCATCGAGACGTACGACGTGGACGGGGACGGCACGGAGGAACGCTGCTACCTGTGCCGCGGCCGCACTTCCGGCCTTTTCACGTTCTTTCTGTCCATTTACGGACGGAAGGACGGACTGCGCTATACCCGGACCTACTGTACGGATTTCATGGAACTGAGTTTCGCCCGGGCGGAGGACGGCAAACTCTGCGTGCAGGGAGTCACCGGGCAGGGGGACTCGGCGCAGACGCACCTTTACCGGATCGTGACCCGGGACGGGGGGATCGAGCTGGAGGAGAACGGAGAGTACCTGAAAGGGGATAAGCCTTGATGAAAAAGCAGTATTCCGTGTTCCTGTTCGACCTGGACGGCACGCTGACCGATTCGGGCCCCGGTGTCATGCACGGATTTGAATATGCGATCCGGAAGATGGGCCGGGAAGTGCCGGACGAGGCGATGCTCAGGCGGTTCATGGGGCCGCCGCTGCAGGAATCGTTCGGGCAGATGCTCGGATATTCGGAGGAAGACACGGGGAGGGCGATCGCCCTGTACCGGGAGTATTATTTCAGCTGCGGCGGGATCCGGGAGAATACGGTCTATCCGGGCGTGGAAGAACTGCTGGCGGGTCTCCGGCAAAGGGGAAAAACGCTGGTGGTGGCCACGTCAAAAAGCGTCGACGGGGCGGAGGCGGTGCTGGAGCAGTTCGGGCTCCGGAAGTACTTCGACCTGGTCGCGGCGGCGGATGAAACGGACCGGATCACCAAGGAGGACGTGCTGCAGTACGCCTGTGACTGTTGCGGGATCAGTTCGGAGAGCGCGGTCATGATTGGCGACCGGCATTATGATATCCGGGCCGCGAAAGAGTTCGAGTTCAGGTCAGTCGGTGTGCTGTGGGGGTACGGAAGCCGGGAGGAACTGGAGGAGGCCGGCGCAGACTATATTGCGGAAAGGCCGGAGGATATCCTGGAATGGTTTGGCGATTCTCCGGAAACAGGGAAGACAGAAAAGCCTGAAGAAGATCTGCAGTTATACATCCCCCGCCCCGAAGACGGCTGGCTTTACCTGAAAATGATGTCCGACCCCGCCACGATGGCCTACAACGCGCCGTGGTTCCCGCCGGACGGATGCATTCCGGACGCGGAGGAAGAGTGGGAGCGTTTGCAGGAGAAGTGGATCGGCGGGGCGCCGGAGCGGTTTTACGCGTTCTTGCAGCGGAAGTCGGACGGCGCTTTTGTGGGCGACGTGAATTATCATTACAACCCGGAACGCGGCTGGTGGGACATGGGGATCGTGATCTATGCCCCGGAGCGCGGGAAGGGATACGGTGAGCAGGGGCTGCGCCTGCTGATGGAGCGGGCTTTCCAGACCGACGGGATCGCGCGGCTGCATAATGATTTTGAGACGGCGCGCGGGGCGGCGTACCGCATCCATAAAAAAGCCGGCTTCCGGGAAGCCGGCGTGGAGGACGGGAACGTCCAGCTGGAGATCACGAGGGAAGAGTATCTGGGGTGAGGCCGGCGCGGGGTGTCAGCTGAAAAGCCTCGATGATGCGGTCCGCCGCTTGCTCAGGCGTCAGATCGGTGTTGTCGATCTTCACATGGTTATCAAACCAGGTCTCGCCGTCCGCGGAGTTCAGCCGGTGCTCCGCCGCGTCTTTCAGAAGATTGGCCCGGCTCCAGGCGACGTTCCGCTTGGAGGGCTTGCGCTCCATCCGGTGGGGCGTTTCATTTCTCGCGAGTCTGGTCTCCAGGCTCGCGTTTAATTCGGCGAAGAAGAAGCGGCCGCCGCTCTGGGTGAAGAGGTCGTGCAGGCCGGTCAGGTAGTCGCGTTCTTCCTGCAGGTCGAAGGCGCAGACGTAGGTGAAGATCAGGTCCAGGTCGTATTGGATGGCCACTTCGAAGGCCTTTTCGCGGAAGGCTTCGTTGAATTCCCGCTGAGCGGGCGTGCCGAAGCCGAAGATGCGGTCCGACACTTCGATGCTGTCGTGATTCATCATCATGCTGCAATGCAGTCTGTCGCGGAGCGCTTCCGCGACCGTCATTTTGCCGACCGCCTGGGGGCCGCAGATCACGATCAGGTCAGCCACGGGGGACCTCCTTTTCTCCGGCAGGGGAACCGCTCAGGTCTGCCAGGATCCTGCTGATGATCGCATTCATCGGCGCCCACTTGCTTTGCATGTCGCGGAACAGTGCGATCTGCGTGCGGGCGCGGAGCAGGTTGTGGTAAGGGTGGGCGATGCGGAAGTAGACGTCGCCCTGCAGGTAGTCGGTGAGGAAGCGGAGGCCGCATTCGTAGGTCATGACGAGGGCGCCCATGGGGAAGAGGCGGATCTCGTCTTCGGACAGGGCACCGGCGGCGCCGGAGAGGTAGCCCTGGGCGAAGGATACGAACAGGGCGAGATCGAAACGGACCAGACTGAGGTCCGCGGGGGATTCGCCGGCGGGGTTGCAGCCGGAGCGGACGGCGTCGCCGAAATCGTGCATGGCGAGGCCGGGACCGACGGTGTCCAGGTCGATCACGCAGAGGCCGCGTCGGGTGGCGCGGTCGAAGAGGACGTTGTTGAGCTTCGTGTCATTGTGGGTGACGCGGAGCGTTTTTTTGTCCTGCAGGAGGGCGGAAAAGGCGGTGGCGTAATTCTGATTGGAGAGGAAGAATTGGATCTCCTCCTGTACGGCGGCGGCGCGGCCGGCGCGGTCCTCCGCCACGGCCTGTTGGAAGGCTTCCAGGCGGCCGGCCGTATCATGGAATCCCCGGATGGGGATGTACAGCGACTCCGCCGGGAAGTCCGCCATCAGGCGGTGGAAACGGCCGAAGGCGAGGCCGCCCTGGCGGAAGAGCTCCGGGTCGGCGACGGTGTCGTAACTGTCGGCCCCTTCGATATGATCGGAGCAGCGCCAGTATTCGCCGACCGGATCCAGATAGTACGGTTTTCCTTCGCCGTCCGTCAGGAAACGCAGCGTTTCCCGCGCGGGATCGCCGCCGGTCTCCGCGATCCGCTGCCGCAGATACGCCGTGACGCGCACGATGTTTTCCATCAGTTTTTCGGGTTCCCGGAAGACGTTTTTATTGATCCGCTGCAGGACCAGCTTCCGTTCCGTCCCGTCTTCGCACTGCACCTCCGCGAGGTACGTGTCGTGGATGTGGCCGCTGCCGAGGCGGGCCAGGGAGAGCAGCGTGCTGTTCGGGCAGAAATGGCGCACGGCGTCCGCTTTGCAGGCGGTCTGCGGGCCTTCATAGAGGAGGGACGCGCGGTAGGCGTCCACGTCGACGACGGCGCCGGTGCGGCGCGATTCTTCGGCCGCGAAGGCGAGCAGGTGGTTGTCTACGGAGATGCGGATGCCGGAGATGGACGGGCTGACGGACTGGCCGGTCAGGTAACCGTACAGCGATTCGATGATTCCGCGGTCCCCGCCGCCGTGGCCGCTGGGGAGGCCGTCTTTGCCGGTCACGGGGATCTCGGAGATGGTTTTGGTCTCAAAATCGTACAGGCGGATGGGCTCCTCATCCGCGGTCAGGGAGGCGAACAGCTCGCCTTTCGTGCCCATGACGTGGATGCGGCGGCCGCCGCGGTTGAAGGCGCACATCGTGAACGCGGCGGTCACGCCGTCGTCGAAGAGCATGTTGACGGTCTGGTGATCCACCGCGTCATTGTCGCATTTGAACACGCATTTGCCGTATTGGGTGGTGCGCAGGGCGCGCTCCACGTCGGCGTCGGAGGGGGAGGGCATGCGGGTGCAGGCCTCGCGGAACCAGGCGTTTTTCTTGTCGTCCAGGTAAAGTTTAATGGCATTGTACGGGCAGGTCTCACCGTGCGGGCAGCCGTCGAGGCAGCGCTCCGGCGCGTCGGCCGGCGCGTTCGCCCGCGTGAAATACCGCAGGGAGCCGAAGGACTGGATCTTCCGGCACTGCTTCCCGATCAGCCACTGGAGGATGTCCAGGTCGTGGCAGGATTTCTGCAGCAGCATGTTGGAGGAGCGGCCGGTGTTGCCCCAGTTGCCGCGCACGAAGCTGTGGCTCTGGTGGCGGTTGCCGACGTTTTCTTCATGATTGACTGAAATGACTTCGCCCAGCCGGCCTTCGTCGATCAGCCGCTTGACGGTCGTAAACAGCGGCGTGTACCGGAGCACGTGGCAGACGACCACCTTTACTCCGGCCTTCTCGGCCGCCTGCGCGACGGCTTCGCAGCTGACCGGGTCCGGCGACACCGGCTTTTCCAGCAGCACGTCGTAATGCAGCGCGATGGCCGCCATCGCCGGCTGGAAATGGTACGCGTCCAGAGTGCACACGAGCGCCAGATCCGCGATCTTGCCCAGTTTGAACATGTCCCGCCAGTCGGCGAAGCATCGCTCCGCCGGGATATCGTGTCTGGCGCGGACGTATTCGCGGCGGCTCTCGATCGGCTCCGCCACGGCGACGACTTTATACCGCTCCGGCATATCCCGCATGATGTCCGTATATGTCTGGCCGCGGTCGCCGGCGCCGACTAATACGACTGTGAGCTGTTTGTCCATGATGGTTCCTCCCGGTCCCGCCAATAAAAAATGACAGAGGTATATTCCCTGTCATCATAGCAGTTCCGCCGGAAAAAGGCAATCGCCCCGTCACGCTCCGTCCGGGCCGGCCAGGCGGAGCGGCAGCTCCAGACGGTTGGCTTCGAGCAGCGCGCGGTCCTGCAGGATCTCCTGCGCGGGGCCGTCGGCGGCCACCGAGCCCCGGCCGAGGACGATCACGCGGTCACAGGTGTCCCAGATCATGTCCAGGTCGTGGGAGGTGATCAGTTTGGTCTCGGGCAGTTCGCGGATGGTGCGGATGATCAGGCGGCGGTTGCGGGGGTCCAGGGCGGAGGTGGGCTCGTCCATCAGGAGGACCTCCGGCTCCATGGCCAGTACGGTGGCGATGGCGGCCATGCGCTTTTCGCCGCCGGAGAGTTTGTGGTTGTGGCGGTGCTTCAGGTCCGCGAGATCCAGGCGGGCCAGTACGGCGTCCACGCGGGCGTCGGCTTCTTCGCGGCTGGCGCCGTAGTTCATCGGGCCGAAGATCATGTCCTCATAAACTGTGGGCATGAACATCTGGTTGTCGGAGTTCTGGAGGACGAAACCCATTTTCCGGCGGATCTCCGGCAGGGTCTTCGGCGTCACTTCCGTACCGTCCACGGTAATCAGGCCCTCGTGGGGCAGGAGGCCCAGCAGGGCGCGCATCAGCGTGGTCTTGCCTGCGCCGTTCGCGCCGATCAGGCCGACCGCCTCGCCTTTTTCCACGGTAAAGGAGACGTTCCGGAGCACCGGGGCGTCCTTGGTATAATAGACCGATACGTTTTCCAGCCGGATCATCGGATCCCTCCCGTCAGCAGACGGCCCAGCAGGCCGGGGATGTTGTAAAGGCGGCACAGGACGAAGGCGGCCGTCCAGAGGATCAGCCAGAGCGCGTCCCGGCCGGTGAAGCGCCGGTCTTCCGCGTAGGCGAAATTGCCGGAAAAGCCGCGGAGCTGCATGCTGCCGTACAGTTCCTCCGCGCGGTCCATGCTCCGCAGAAGCAGCTGGCCGAGGAAGGAACCCCAGGCGGCGAAGCGGATGCCCCGCTGGCCGGGCGCGCGCAGGTGGTAGGCGTCGGTCATCACGGACAGTTCCTCCGTCATCACGCCCACGTAGCGGTAGGTAAGGAGCAGGAGAGTGACCAGGATGGACGGCAGATGGAGGCGGCGGAGCGCGGCACACAGGTCGTCGATGGAGGTCGTGGCCATGAGCAGGAACGACGCGGCCAGGCAGAAGAGTCCTTTCAGCATCAGCGTGATCATGCTGACCACGCCGCCGGAAACGGTCAGACCGCCCACCGTCAGGAGCGGCGCGCGGTCAAAGAACGGATTGAACAGCCCCACAGCCATCACCAGCGGCAGCACGAAGCGGAGCTTGCGGAAACAGGTCCCGACGGGGATGCCGCTGAGGGAAAACAGCAGCGCCGGCCAGAGGACCATGATCAGCAGGCCGTCTAACTGATATTTCCCGAACGATACCGTGACGATGATATAGGCGACGGTGGTCAGCAGCTTGGCCAGGGCATGGAGGCGGTGCACCGGGGAATCCCCGGCGGCCAGCGTATCCATCTCCCGCAGTTCCAGGAGCGACCGGTCCATCCTGTTCATAAAAAACCTCTCAGTATGGAACAGAGGCATCCGCAGACGCCCCTGTTCCGTGTTTCTCCGAAATTATGCGGGCTGCTGCTGTTTCTTCCTTCGCCGGAAGAAGCCGCCGGCCATGCAGATCAGCACGGCCAGACCTGCCACGATGGCGGAGCCGACCAGGCCGGAGACCGTGGTCCCGACCGGGCTGTCGCTGTCCGGGAAGGCGTAATCCGGCAGGAAGGACGTCGCTTCCTGGATGGAGGACGCCGTGTCGGCCACGCCGCTCTTCACGCCGAAATTCTCTTCGTCCAGCCCCATGTTTTTGCTGTAGCCGGCCTCCTCATTGCCGAACAGGGCCCATTCCAGGCCGTCCGGATGGGAGCTCGCCAGCAGGGAAAGGCCGCCGCCCACCAGGACCACCACCGCGGCCAGGATGACCAGCGTGGTCTGCAGGGAACGCTGCGTGCCGGGACCCGTCGCGGGGTCAACGTCCATCAGCAGCGCGGGCCGGGACTCAAAGACGAAGACGAGCACCGCCGCCGTCACCAGGCCTTCGACCAGGCCGATGGCCAGATGGATGGGCTGCATCAGCGCCACGAACGCGCCGAACGGCAGCTCGGTGATCCCGGACAGCGTAGTCTCCAGTACCACGGAGAACGCGCCCAGCTGCAGCGTGACGATACAGCCGATGACGGATGCGGCGATGATCCGCAGCCTTTCCGCCTTCCGGGTCTCCCCGCCGAACCATCTGCTGTGCATAATGGGCCGCCAGATGAGATAATAGCCGACGAAACAGCCGTAAAAGGCCATGTTCCAGATGTTCGCGCCCAATGCCATCAGTCCTCCGTCGGCAAAGAACAGGCATTGGACGGTCAGAATTACAATCATTGACAGGAATCCCGCCTGCGGCCCCAGCAGCGCGGAGAGCAGCATGCCGCCGCACATGTGGCCGGAAGAACCGGTGCCGGGGATGGTGTAGTTGATCATCTGGCCCGCAAAGACCAGCGCGGCCGCCACCGCCATCGTGGGCAGTTTCTGCGGCTCATTGTCCTTTTTCAGCTGGTGGATGGATACGCCGGCCACGGTGCCGGACGCGACGTACATCGTCGCCGCGACCGCCGGAGCCAGCAGGGCGTCTGCCATATGCATGGGGAGACCTCCTTGGATAACGAATCGGATTTGTAATTCCAGTATAGCGCGCCCCGGTTTCCGTACAAGCCCCGTGGGGGGTTGTTTTTTGCGGTTTTGCCCTTTATAATTGAGAAAGATTTGTTTTTCCGCCTGTACGGCGCGCTGCAGGGAGGTCTGTTATGCACGACCACGATCACAATCACGAACAGGGGCACGAACACGTTCACAGCCATGATCACGAACATAACCATGATCACCCCCATCCCCATCACCACGAAAACACTCCGGCCGTCCTCAACCGCCTCTCCAAGGCCATCGGCCACCTGGAGTCCGTCCGCCGCATGGTGGAAGACGGCCGCGACTGCTCGGAGGTCCTGATCCAGCTGGCCGCCGTGCGCTCCGCGCTGGGGTCCGTCAGCCGCATCATCCTGAAGGACCACATCGAGCACTGCGTGGTGGACGCGGTGGAATCGCACGACCAGGAGGCGATAGAGGAACTGAACAAGGCGATCGATCACCTGTTCAAATGATCCGGGATGTATAGAAAAAACTCCGGTCCGCGGGGGCCGGAGCTTTTTTTGTGGGAAGAGGGCGGCGGCCGCCGGTTTACCCGGCGAACATCATCCCGTCAAACAGGTCTTCGATATCGATTCCGTTTACCCGGTACTGCCAGATCTCCCGGTCGTATTCCAGTTCGATCAGGACGACGGTGCCGTCTTCCGTAACGGCCAGCACGCGGGAGTCACCGTCCGCGGCGGTAAGCCGCAGGGGGTCGCCGGTGTGCAGGGAGACGGGGTCGCCCGCGGTGTCGGAATCCGGGTCATAGGAGGGCAGTTCCAGATCCTGCAGCAGGGTCAGCGTGCGCTCCGGGGACATATCGTACCAGGGGCTGAGCGGCTGCGGCAGGCCGTTCGCGCCGCGTTCGTAATAGCGGTGCGCGGTGCAGGAACTCAGCAGGTGCATGGGAACCTCCATCGGGAAACAGTGCGGATCCGCCGGGATCTCGCGGAAATAGAGCGGCGAGGCGCCGTCTTCCGCCGCGGATTCATACGCGCGGCCGAGCGACTCCGGGGATTCGCCGAGGCGTTCGGGAGCATCTCCGTCAATGCGGTACACGCAGGTGCGCGCAAAGCCGTTCAGGCCGGGGATCGTGACGGCCAGCAGGTCCGGCAGGCCGTCTTCATGCAGCAGATAGGCGGCTTCGGGAGCGCCTTCCATGCCGTGGGAGATAGTTTCCGTGAGGAACACGCCGTTGACGGTGACTGTCATGCCGACCGTATACGGGCCGTAATCGCTTTCGGTCTCCTGCAGGCTGATCAGGACTTCCTGGCCGCCGGGAAGCGTCGTTTCCTCGTTCAGCGGAACGGAAATAACGTAGCGCTCCGGCACGTTCAGGGCCAGGTCGGTAAAGAGGTCCTCATGCTCCGCAAAGGAGACGGTCAGCGGGACATAGGAAGGCCCGGCGGGCAGGTATTCCCCGTCTTCGAACCAGAACGTGATCCCGCTGAGGCCGGCCGCCCAGAGGAAGTTGCCGGAATCCAGGTCATCCGCAGCGTAGGGGAGGCGGCTGCCGGCCGCTTTCAGCAGTACTTCCTTCAGGGCCTCTTCGTCCCGGATCACCGCCGACAGAGGCAGTTCAGCGCCTGTTTTGGGGTCCAGGTTGACCGCGGAGGAGACGCTGCGGACCGGCTCCGCGTCCGCATAATAGTATTCGTCCAGGAAGACAAGGCTCAGGATGCGGGAATCCGTGCGCTGCGGGGCGGCGCTCCGGAGGAAACGGGTCAGGTCCGCCGTTTCGGAGGAAGGATCCTCCATGGCGGCCGCGAATTCTTCGTGCAGCTCCGCAAAATCGCGCAGGGAGGCCTTCCGGCGGCCTGCCAGGGCGTCCGAAAGAGCCGACACAGACTGTGCGGCCTCTTCCGGAAGAGCGGTCAGGCTCAGGAGCATGTACAGGGTCCGGCCGTCGGTATCCGAGCGGTCATAGTAATTAGTGCGGAGAAGGAAGATGCTGAGCGGCTCCGGGGACTCCTGCGCGATGGGACCGGGGGCTTCCGTGGAGGGGGCCGGCGTTTCGGTTTCGGGAGCGGGGTCGGTCTCGGGTTCCGGAGTGGTTTCAGGCTCGGGCGTGGTCTCCGGCTCGGAAGTGGTTTCCGGTTCGGGCGTGGTCTCCGGTTCCGGAGTGGTCGGATCGGCTGTGGTTTCTGCTTCTGTCGTAGTCTCCGGCTCAGCGGTCACCGGCGCGGGCGTCGTTTCCGGCGCCGCCGTGGTAGCCGGCGCCGCGGTGGTCTCCGGCCGTTCCGTGGCCGTTTCCGGCGCCGCGGTCGCGGGATCCGTTACCGGCGCGGCCGGCTGACTGCCGGCGCAGCCGCATAAAGCCGCGGACAGCAGGAGCGCTGTCACAAGAATGGCTGTCATCAGTTTTTTCACCATATAACACCTCCCGAGGGCTGTGGATAGCCCTGATTCTACCACACGGACCTTCGATTGTAAACCGTGCGGGTGCAGGAGGACGGCCCCTTTGTCAGAAACCGCTCTCTCTTGCAAAAATATGCCCTCTGCCATATACTTATTTTCAGGAAACAACGAATCATGACAGGGAATACGGCGAAAGGAGGAGACAATGAAAAAGCGCAGAAATAGATCTCCGGGGAAGATGGTCCTGGTCGTCGTACTTTGTACGGCCGCGGCTGCGGTGCTGCTCCATGTCTGGATGATAACCAGGCCGGTGACGGTGGACCGCGGGGCTTCCGCGCTGTATTCGGATGAGGAGATCGACCGGGCGGTCGAGGTCGTCAAGGCGAGATTTGCAGAGATGAAAGGCTGCCGGCTGATATCCCTCAGTTATGCCGGCGACGAGAAGAGCCGGGAAGAACTGGATTATTATAACCGGGCGCTGAAGACGGGCGGGCCGTATACGGACTGCATCGTACTGAATTCCAAGTTTCGCTCGCCGATATTCGGCGGCGGCGCCTGGGACGCCAATTCCCTGTATCATTGGGGCTGGATCCTGGTCAGGACCGGCGACGGCCCCTGGACCGTTCTGACGAGCGGGTACGGCTGATGAGCGGAAGGAGGGCGGATGCCTGTGAAGAAGATCAAAAAGGTTTTATGCGTCGTTCTGGTGATCCTGCTCATCCTGTCGTTTATCCCGTGGCCTTCGTTTCTGAAGGACGGAGGCACGGTCAAGTGGCGGGCGTTCTGGTACTCGGTGTACAGCTGGAAAACGATGTATGATCCAATGATCGATGAGAAATTCAACAGCGACGGATCTTTTACGAAATATATTGCGAAAGACGAAAACAGCGAGCCGGCTTTCTGGCAGCGGACGGACGTTTATCTTTTCCCGCAGAGCCTGACGGATCACGGGTTCTTTGAGAAGCCGGCCCGGTACGTCTGGAGTTGGCCGTAGGGGACGGAAAGAACCATCCCCGGGTCCCGTTATTCCTGCGTGCGTCGCACCCAGTCCGCCCAGCGGGGGTCGGCCTGCAGTTCCGCCTGCACGCGGTCGTATTCCGGGACGTCCCACCAGGGCCAGAGCTCAGGAAGTTCTTTGCGGAATGCGCTGTTCTCCGGGACTTTTTCCGCGCGGATCCGCACGTGGCGGAGGAGCGGGGAGGAGAAGTACTCGCCGGAGGTGTTGGGCAGAGTGTCCAGGTCGGCCGCGTGGGCCAGGGCGCTGTCCAGGGCTGCGAAGGCGGCGTCACGGTCGCCGGCCAGCCACAGATAGTAGGAACGGAGCATCTGCAGGCAGGCCAGGAGACCGGAATTGCGGCCCCAGCGGCGGTCGGGGCAGATGGCGGCGTAGAAACCCTCCGCGTTCTGCAGAAATACCGCTGCGTCCTGCGGGGCGATGGTGCGGTCCGCCAGAACGATCTGCACGATCAGCTCTGCGCTTTTCTGCACCGTCTCCAGCAGCGCCTCGCCACACGCAGCCACCGCCTCCCGGCCGTCGAAAGCCCGGATCCGCAGGAACGGCCGGGACGCCGTCAGCTCCGGAGCGGACTCCGCCAGGAGCAGGGCCTTTTCGTGCTCGCCCGTATTTTTGTACAGTTGTGCCAACTCGGTCACCGCCTGCTCGCGCGCGGCGCCGGCGGGGAGGGAGAGCAGCAGCTTTTCATAGAGTTTGATAGCTTCCCGCCACTCGGGATACGTCTTGTGACGCTCAGTATCGTAAACGCTGAAGCCGTCGCCGCCGTCGATATGGTGCTCGCCGCGGCGCACATAGCCGGCGTTAATCAGTACGGAAGCCAGCGCCAGCGTGAGCGTTTCGTTGCCGGGGAACTCGATCAGCGCTTCCCGTGCCAGGGCGATGCACGCATCCAGACAGACGTCCTCTCCGTTGTTCTGCCGGTTCATTTCGCGGATCTTCTCCGCCAGTGCCTCCACCTTTTTCCCGCGTTCATTGTCATACCCGAACAGCTCGTCGATCGAGACGCCGAAATAATTGGCGAGCGGCGCGATCATCTCCATGTCCGGATAACAGATCCCCTTCTCCCAGCGCGATACCGCCTGCGCCGTCACGCCCAGCGCGCCCGCCAGCGTTTCCTGCGTCCTGCCGTCGCGCAGCCGCAGCGTCCTGATATTTTCACCTAACCGGATCATGGTCATACTCCTTTGCCTGTATTTCACCGGTGCAGTTTCATTATAGGAAACGGCCGGGAAAGAATCAATTATCAATTTGTTGTTAGAATATCAACTGCCTGTTTATATCTGCCCGGAACACTTTCTCCCGCAGTACTTGCAATCATGTGTGCCGTCAGCTAAAATAAATATACGGCCACAAAGACAGTATGCAGGGAACAGTGATGCTGAAGAGGGATAAAATGCTCCGTAAGATTGAAATCTATTTTTTAACGTATCTGGGCGCTTTTGCTTTTCTGGGAATCGTGATCGAAGCGGTCCTTCTGCTGTCAAAAGCAACGGGCCGGGTCATTTCACCGGGGCTGGTTGCCCTCCTGCTGATCCTTGTCTTCCTGACGGTCGTCCTGCTGTTTTCTGTTTTCTTCGGTTGGAAAAACCATACGGGAAAGACGGAGTTCGTCAAGCGGCTGGCAACATTTCCCGGGAAGCATAATTATAACTGGCAGGGCGGTTACTCTGTTCTGACCTTTGGCCTGCTGCATCTGGTCATGCTGCTGCGGGCTGTTTCCTGCCTTCAATTGTGCAAGCAGGTGTACAGAAGACTGCTTTCTTCCGGCAGGGATATCCGTTCCAAAAGACCGAATGTTTCACCGCTGATGCAGGAGATTTATTTCCTGATCTGGGCGGTCGTCCTGATTTTGCAGCTCCACTGCGGCACCGGCGATTTTCTGCGCGGGGCCGACATCTATTTTATCATTGAGTCGCTGACCTGGATCTTTTATTATTCGGTGTTCCGGAGGTTTTTTGAAGAAAACTACTCCATATATCATGTGCTGGAGCATCTGCCCCTGGTCATTTTGCTGATCCCTCTTCAGGCGATTGCCTGCGCCCTTGCGCTCTCATCCGATGCCGCGCCGCTGGGATGGAAGAACGTGCTCACCGTACTGCTGGGAGAAGCGCAGGAGAACCAGATCCTGTTCAGCTTCATCGGTTTTCTGTATTCTGCGATCGTGATCAGCATGATCCTTTCGATCTTCCCTGCCGAGGCGGTAAAACGGGGCAATCCCCATACGATCATCGTAGGAGCCGGCGATGTAGTGAAGAACAGACTGCTGCCCGCCATCCTGAAACGGGAATCATCCCTGCCGGAAAACAGGCGGGGCAGGATCAGGATCTATGATCTGGCGTCAAAAAGCATCATCCGTGACATTCTGGATGAGGAGGGCCGGCGCACGTGGGAGCGGCTGAAACAGAAAGAGACCGATACGCTCCCGGTCTATGCCCTGATCGAAACGAAAAGGTCCAGCGACGATCTGATCGCATGGATCTGTACGCCGTCCGATGCGCATTGGTACTATGTGGACATGCTGCAGGACAAGGCAGATTTTATCGCTGTTGAAAAACCGCTCGCTTCTGACAGAAACGATCTGGAATGCTTCAAGTCATATATCCAGACGGAAAACAGACAGCATACCTTTTTCCTGAGTTATTATCTTCTGGAAAAGGCGCTGCCGCTGACTTTTCTTTGCAGGCCCCGGGAATTGTATCTGAAATACCTGGCCGGAGAGGACGGCCGTTCCGTCGGTGAATACTACCAGAGCGGTCGGGAGAGCATCGCCTCCGGCGTGACCGCGTTTGAAATGGCGATCAAAGAAGGCGAAGACAACAGAAAACTGCCCCCCGGCGGACAGCTGGTCGAGACTTTTGTGCATCTTTGTCTGGTGGCTTCGTTGTTTACGGGAACGCCGCAGCACTGGGAAACCGTCGTTTTCACCGGAAACGGCAGCGATTTGATAAAAATGACGGCGAAAACGCCCGGCGGCGCCGATATCCGGCTATCGCTTGAAAAAAACGGAGACCATAATGACCGGGAGGAACAGACCGCCCGGATCCGTTTTGCCGACGGCGCGGTGATCGAAGCAGATTTTAAGCAGAAAAGAGCAGTATACCGGAAAGAGAATACACGGCTCTCCGTAAGAGTTGCGGAACCATATCAGGGAAAGTACGATGTGCAGTGCTGTATGGTTTATGAGTGCTACGCCAATAAGGTCGATCCTGCAGAGGTAGACGGGCTGTATCATCAGATCGAAATACTGGAGTGGCTGTTTTCGGTGAAAAACGGGTAAACGGCAGATGTTTCGGAAAGCAGGTACTTTATGCTTCAGAATAAACGCTCGTCGGTGCTGATGACGGAAGGGGATCCCAAAAAGGTGATCCTTACCTTTGCCGCGCCGATTTTTCTGAGCCAGCTGTTCCAGCAGCTGTACAATACCGCGGATGCGTGGATCGTGAGCCGCTTTCTGGGGGACGATGCGTTCGCGGCGGTGAGTTCGTCGGGGAGCCTGATCTTCCTGACGATCAGTTTCTTTGTCGGCGCGTCGATGGGGGCCGGTGTGGTCATCAGCCGGTATTTCGGCGCCGGTGACATGGAAAAGGTGTCGCGGGCGGTACATACCAACGTGGTGCTGTCGTTCCTCTGCGGACTGGCGATGACGGTGTTCGGCGTGCTGATGACACCCACGCTGCTGCGGTGGATCCACGTGGACGAGGCCGTCCTGCCTCTGTCCACCGTCTATTTCCGCTACTATTTCTCCGGCGCGCTGGCGATGATCATGTACAACTCCCTCAAAGGGATCATGAACGCGGTGGGCGACAGCCGCCGGCCGCTGTATTATCTGATCTTTTCGTCGCTGCTCAACATTTTCCTGGACTGGCTCTTCGTGGGCGTCCTGGGCGGCGGGGTCGAGTGGGCCGCCATCGCGACCGCGATGTCGCAGGGGGCCAGCGCGCTCCTGTGTCTGCGCCAGCTCACACGGAAGGGGACGGTGTACCGCCTGTCGTTCCGGAAACTGCGGATCCACTGGGAGATCCTGAAGGAGATCCTGCGGTACGGCCTGCCCACGGCCGTGCAGAATTCGGTCATCGCGTTCGCGAACCTGCTGGTGCAGTCGAACGTCAACACGTTCGGGGAGGTCGGCATGGCGTCGTGGGGCGCGTATTCGAAGATCGAGGGCTTCGCGTTCCTGCCCATCACGAGTTTTTCCATGGCGCTTTCGACGTTTATCGGGCAGAACCTGGGGGCCGGGGAGCACGCGCGGGCCCGGCGCGGCGCGCGCTTTGGGCTGATCACGTCGCTGCTGATCGCGGAGCTGATCGGGCTCGTCATTTTCCTTTGCGCGGGGCCGTTCATCCGCTTCTTCCTAAGCGGCGGGGAGGCTATCGCGTGGGGCATTGAACACTGCCGGACGGTCTCGCTGTTCTATTTCGTATTGGCGTATTCCAACTGCATCGCGGGCGTGCTGCGCGGCGCGGGCAAGGCGCTCGTGTCCATGATCGTCATGCTGGCGGTCTGGTGCCTGCTGCGCATCGTGTACATCACGGTGGCGATGCGGATCGACCACAACATCGTCCTGCTGTACTGGGCGTACCCGATCACGTGGATGATCAGTTCGGTGATCTATCTGATCTATTACAACAAGTCGGACTGGGTGCACGGGTTCGAAAAAAGGAAAGAGAAAACGGCGGAAGCAGAGGTCTGACAGGACATGGGGACGGTTCTTTCCGTCCCGTTTTTTTACAGAGGACTCCGAGGAAACACCGGAAGAAAAGCAGCAGAGTCTTGATTGCTTTGTAAAAATTTGCTATGATTATACTGACATAAAAGCGTGTTCGACCCGGACGAGTTTATTTATTTAGTATGGAACGTGACAACTGAAAGGAGGCACTCCATGAAGAGAAGAGCGTTTTGGAAAGCGTTTTTCCTGTGTTTTGCCCTGACGCTGGGACTGCTGGTCTTTGGGAGCCCCGGCAAAGTTCAGGCGGAGGAATCTAACGGCCCCGTCTATTATGTGTACATCAACGGCTATTATCTGGGGGAAGGCGAGGGAACCTACGGCCTGTATTACGTGGGGACGAGCGACACCACCGGCTACGTCACCACCGACTCGTCCTCCGACTGGAATGCCCGGTATATCCCGTCATCGGGCCGGCTGATCCTGCGCAATTACCGGGGCGGCAAGATCGTCTGCCTGACCAATAATAATAAGGCAAACTTTGACGTGGAACTGCACGGAATCAACTTTATTACGGAGACGAATGATACCATCGGGATGCAGGTCAATCCTGATGACACGAACTTACTCATTTTTTCCGATGATTACGGCTCGCTCATGATCAACGTCTGCAGCATGGACGATGAATGCTACGGCATCAATAACTTCACTTCGGGAAGTGCCGGGGAAGGGGTCTATGTGCAGGGCAACGCCAGCCTGACGGTCCTGGCGACCGGAAAGAGCGGCATCGGCATCAGGGCCGGCGGTACGGTCGGCATTCTGGAGCAGGCCAGCGCGGATATCGAGGCGAGATACAACAAGAACGCGAACTATTCGTTCAGCGCGGCGGTTTATTCCAAGGACGGCAATCTGGACGTGAGCACCTCCGGCAGCGTTTCGATCGCCAGCACCGCGCGGGATCTGCACCAGCACAGCGGTTACGGCTATGCTTTCTACAGCGGCAGAAATTCGGGCTGTCTGAACTGCTCTCCCAAGAATTTCCCGTATGTTTCCCTTTCCGCGGTGGGCTATCACGCGAAGGTCAGCAACCGGTCGACCGTTTTGGACAGCACGTACTATAACCTGGAGAAGACTGTGAAGCAGACCGGCGTCACCGAAGGACTGCTGCTGCAGTATTCCACCTCGGATGCGCTTCCCATCGTCGGCGCCATCTTCCCCGATCCCTCGTTCCGCTCATACGTAAGGAACAAATACGATACAAACAGCGACGGGAAGCTTTCCGAGTCGGAGCGCCTGTATATCAAAACGATCACGGTGGAAGATGACGAGGACGGCCGCCTGTATAATGACGCCTACAGTCTGGTGGGGATCGAGAATTTTACGAATCTTACGCAACTGACCTGGGATCCGGATTCCAACGATCTGAATTCCGTGCGCGGCAACCTGCTCGAACTGGACCTGCGTTCCAATAAAGAACTGAAGCGGGTCACCGTGCGGAGCACACGCCTGCGGGAACTGTACGTCAGCTATCTGTCAAAACTGACCTGGCTGGACTGCACGAATAACGCCCTTCACGGGCCAACGCTCTCCGGTCTGACGTCGCTGACGGATCTGCTGCTGTACAACAATCTGCTCACGAACATCACCGTGTCCGTCCTCCCGAACCTGGACTATCTGGATGTCGGGGAAAACCTGCTGCAGACCCTGGACGTGAGCTGGAATACCAAACTGCGGTTCCTGTACTGTCAGAATAACAAGCTGGAATCGCTGGACATTACCAATCTGACGGAATTGACGGATCTTACCTGCGGCGGCAACCTGTTCACGACGCTGAACCTGACCAAGAACACGGCGCTGGGGTGGCTGTCGTGCAACAACAGCTGCCTGACCACACTGAACGTCAGCAAAAACACGGCGCTGTACGCGCTTGACTGCAGCTGCAGCGACTCCCTGAAGGCCCTGTCGCTCGGCAACAATTCAAACCTGAAGCGGCTCCGTTTCTTCGATTCCCCGAATCTGACCGCCGTGAACATCAGCGGCTGCAGCCAGCTGAAGACCGTGATCGCGAGCGGGAGCCGCAAGAACGTGACGGAGGACGGCTACACGTTCCGCCAGTACGGCATCTATGACGAGGCCGGTTATGCCTCAAGATGCATCGACGCGGACATCGGGACGATCCTGATCTATCAGAAGCCGACAGCCGTCTATACCTATACCGGCACGAAGAAGACGTTTGCCGTGAAAGCGGAGTCCGGCCTGGGGCTGACTTACCGGTGGCAGTACCGGACATCTTCCTCCGGCAGTTGGAAGAACTGCACCAGCGCGACGGAAGGATACAATACCGACACGCTGAAAGTCAAGCCGGAGATCTTTCGGAGCGGCTATCAGTACCGCTGTAAGATCACCAATACGGACGGCTGGTACGGTTATTCGCCGGCGGCCACGCTGTACGTGATCGGGATCAACGGCCAGCCTTCCGACGTCAGCACGACAGCCGGGAAGACGGCCAGCTTTAAGGTGACCGCGGTCGGCGGCGGCCTGAAATATCAGTGGCGCTGGCGGAAAAACGGCGGCGAGTGGGCGGACTGCACCAGCGCGACCGAAGGATACAACAAAGCGACGCTGAAGGTCAATGCGACAGAGGGCAGAAACGGTTATCAGTACCAGTGCAAGGTCACGGACGCGAATGGCAATTTCCTGTATACCAATGTGGCAAATCTTTTCGTACTGAAGACCCAGCCTGCGTCGGTCAGCACGACAGCCGGGAAGACGGCCACCTTCAAGGCCGTCGGATACGGCACCGGCCTGAAGTATCAGTGGCAGTTCCGGACCTCTTCTTCGGGGACCTGGAAAAACTGCACCAGCGCAACGACAGGTTATAACACCACGACCCTGAAGGTCGCGGCGGCGACCGGCAGAAACGGGTATCAGTACCGCTGCGAGATCACGAATTCCGCCGGACTCACCGTGAGGTCCAAAATCGTGACACTGAACGTGCTGGGAATCAAGACCCAGCCTGCGTCGGTCACCACGACGAAAGGGAAGACCGTCTCATTCAAGGTCGAAGCCGTCGGCAAGGGCCTGACATACCAGTGGCAGTTCCGGAGTTCCTCGTCGGCGGAATGGACGGACTGCAGCAGCGCGACCGAAGGATACAATAAGGCGACGCTGAAGGTCGTGGCGCAAGCCCACCGGAACGGATACCAGTACCGCTGCGTTGTGAAGGATTCCGCGGGGAATTCGGTGAATTCAAAGGCGGCGACACTGACCATCAATTAATCCCGGCGCTTCCCGGGGGCTTTGCTCCCGGCTCCGGATACGGCCGCTTCTCCGATCCCGGAGGGCGGCCGTTTTCAGAGATGACAAGAGGTGGATATGCTGATCAGGGCAGAGAATAAAACCGGTCTGGACCTGCGGGCCTTCCTGGATATTTATGAGGAGGGCATCCGCGAAAACGCGGCGGAATTCTACCCAGACGAGCCGGCGGAAGAGGCCGTGCGGAGGGAAGAAGAGAGTTTTTCCGCATTCCTGGATGAGTTCTTCGCGAAGCCGGGGAATACGTATTGGATCCTGGAGGAGGACGGCGCGTGGGTCAGCGCGCTGCGGCTGTCGCGCGTTGAACCGGGCTTTTACTATCTGGAGGCACTGGAGACGCGGCCGGACTACCGGCGGAAGGGCTGCGCGGCGCGGCTGATCCGGGCGGTGACGGCGGAGCTGGAAAAACAGGGGCCGGTCCGGATCTGCGACTGCGTGAGCAAGCGGAACACCGCGTCCGTGCGCACGCATGAACGCTGCGGGTTCCGGATCGTGTCCGGAGAGGGATTTGATTATCTGAGCGGGACGGTCAACGACCGGACGTATGGAATGGAGTACGTTACCGGGGCGGAAAAGACAAGGCGCGGAAGAACGGCTCCGGGAGCGGAGACCGGGGGTTTGACATCATGAAATACCGGAATTACATTTTTGATCTTTACGGAACGCTGGTCGATATCCGGACCGACGAAGAAGATCCGGCGCTCTGGGAGAAGACCGCGGCGTGGTATGCGGCGCTCGGCGCTGACTGGACAGGGCTGGAACTGCGGACCGCGTACCTGGCGCATTGCCGGAAGCGGCAAGAGAGCCGGCCGGATCCGTTTTACGAGATCGAGCTGCGGCGGGTGTTTAAGGAGTTGTTCGAGGAAAAAGGCGTGTGTCCGGATGCGGGGCTGACCGATAAGACGGCGGTCTATTTCCGGACCTGCTCCACGCGGAAACTGGGGGTATATCCCTGGGTGAACGGGCTGTTTGAGCGGCTGCGCGCGGGCGGTGCGGGACTGTACCTGCTCAGCAATGCGCAGGCGTGCTTCACGCGGCCGGAACTGCGGCTGCTGGGACTGGCGGATGCGTTCGACGGGATCGTGCTTTCCTCGGACGCGGAAGTCCGGAAGCCGGATCCGCGCATCATGCGGAAACTGCTGGAGGAGAACAGCCTCTCGGTACTCGGTTCGGTTATGATCGGCAACGACCGCCTCACGGACGTTGCCGTCGCCCGCGCCGTCGGCATGGACTGCCTGTACCTCGAGACCGAAACATCCCGCCGGGACCTCCGGGAACCACGCGCGGACTACGAGATCCTGCACGGCTGGCCGCCGGACCACGGGATATTCCAGGTGTAATGCAAAGTGTCAAGAAGGGCCGTTGTTTCAACGGCCTGTCGATCGAGAACAAAAAAGGGACGGTAACCACCGTTCCTTTTTCCTGTTTTTTGTCTTCGGGCCGTTGGCTGGACGGCCCCTACGAAAAATGACCGTGCCTTTGTCAGGTTTGACAGTGGTCGCAGGTATCCCGCTTGCTGCAGGCGCTGCAGCCGGAGCAGCCGTCGCAGGCGCCTGCGCCGCAGCTGCAGGAACCCTTTTTTTTGATAGTGCGGCGGAGGGCAAGGGCGAAGACCACGGCGATGATGACGATCAGGATAATGTCCAGCGGGCCCATGTCACAGTCCTCCTGTCAGAAGGAAGATCCCGCGCACCGCGAGGGCGGCGAGCCAGGCAACGAGGCATTGCCAGAGGACGACGCCGAGGGCGTATTTGCGGCCCAGTTCACGGCGGATCGAGGCGATGGCGGCCACGCAGGGCGTGTACAGCAGGGAGAAGACCAGCATGGACGCGGCCGCGGCAGGAGTGAGCAGCGAGGTGATCGCGCTGCCGAAGAGCAGCTGCATCGTGGAAACGACGCTTTCCTTCGCCAGAAAGCCGCTGATCAGCGAGGTCGTGATGCGCCAGTCGCCGAGCCCGAGCGGGATCAGGACCGGCGTGACGATCCCGGCCACGCGGGCCAGGATGCTGTCCGCCTGGTCGCTCACCAGGTTGAGGTGCAGGTCGAAGCTCTGCAGGAACCAGACCACGACCGTGGCCACCAGGATGATTGAAAACGCGCGCTGCAGGAAATCCTTCGCCTTCTCCCAGAGCAGCTGCAGCACGTTGCGGGCGCCGGGCATGCGGTAGTTGGGCAGCTCCATGACGAACGGCGCCGCCTCGCCGCGGAACAGCGTTTTGCGGTACAGGAACGCGGCCAGGATGCCCAGCACGATCCCCAGCAGGTACAGGCCGACCATGATCAGGCCGCTGACCTGCGGGAAGAACGCCTGGACGAAGAAGCCGTAGATCGGCAGTTTGGCCGTGCAGCTCATGAACGGCGTGAGCAGGATGGTCATCCGCCGGTCGCGCTCGCTGGGCAGCGTCCGCGTGCTCATCACGGCCGGGACCGTGCAGCCGAAGCCGATCAGCAGTGGGACGATGCTCCGTCCGGACAGCCCGATCCGCCGCAGCAGCTTGTCCATGAAAAACGCGACGCGCGCGATATACCCGCTGTCCTCCAGCAGCGACAGAAAGAAGAACAGCGTCACGATAATGGGCAGGAAGCTCACGACGCTCCCGACGCCCTCAAAAATGCCTTTGATGATCAGGTCGTGCACCACCGGATTGATCCCGCCGGCGGTGAGCGCGCGGTCCGTCAGTTCCGTCAGCGCGCCGATGCCGGACGCCAGCAGATCCTGCAGCCAGGCGCCGATCACGTTGAAAGTCAGGAAGAAGACGAGTCCCATGATCAGGATGAACAGCGGGATCGCCGTATATTTGCCGGTCAGGACGCGGTCGATCTTTTCGCTGCGGATGCGCTCGCGGCTTTCCCGGGGCTTTTTCACGGTCTGTTCGCAGACTTTGCCGATGTACGCGAAGCGCATGTCTGCGATGGCCGCGCTGCGGTCCAGCCCGCGCTCGGCTTCCATCTGCAGGATGATGTGCTCCAGCATCTCGCTCTCATTCTGATCCAGCCCCAGCTGCTTCAGCACCAGCTCGTCACCCTCGACGACCTTGGATGCCGCGAAGCGCACGGGCAGGCCGCTGCGCGCCGCGTGGTCCTCGATCAGGTGGATGATGCCGTGCAGGCAGCGGTGGACCGCGCCGCCCCGGTCGTTTTCGTCACAGAAGTCCTGGCGCAGCGGCTTTTCCTGGTAGGTCGCGATGTGGACCGCGTGCTCCACCAGCTCATCCACGCCGGAATTCTTCGCGGCGGAGATCGGGACGACGGGGACGCCGAGCAGGGATTCCATGCGGTTGACGTCTACGGAGCCGCCGTTGGCGGAGACTTCGTCCATCATGTTCAGCGCCACCACCATCGGGATGTCCATCTCCAGCAGCTGCATGGTCAGGTAGAGGTTGCGCTCGATGTTCGTCGCGTCCACGATGTTGATGATGGCCTTCGGTTTCTGATCCAGCACGAAGCTGCGCGATACGAGCTCCTCGCTCGAATACGGCGACATGGAGTAGATGCCGGGCAGGTCTGTGATGCGGGTGTTGGGATATCCGCGGATCGCGCCGTCCTTGCGGCTGACCGTGACGCCGGGGAAGTTGCCGACGTGCTGGTTCGAGCCGGTCAGCTGGTTGAAAAGCGTAGTCTTGCCGCTGTTCTGGTTGCCGACCAGGGCGAAGGTCAGCAGCGTGCCTTCCGGGAGCGGCTCGCCGGAGCCCTTGGGGTGGAAGCGGCCGCCTTCGCCCAGGCCCGGGTGCTCGGCGTGCGCGGATTTCGGCGGGGCGGAGGCCTCGTCCTTCTCCGCGGCGGGCGCCTCCGGTTTCTTCTCCGGCGACGGCTCCACCAGGACCTGCTCCGCATCCGCCAGCCGCAGTGTCAGCTCATAGCCGTGCAGTTTCAGTTCCATCGGGTCGCCCAGCGGGGCGTACTTCACCACGGTCACTTCCGTGCCCGGGATCATGCCCATATCCAGGAAATGCTGGCGCAGCGCACCCTCACCGCCCACGACGGTGATCACGGCGCTTTTCCCGATCTCCAGTTCTTTCAGCGTCATAAACAGTTCTCCGTTTTATACGGCTTTTTTCAGTTCAGTCTTCAGTTTGCGGATGCACAGGAACAGGACCAGCGGCAGGGCGATGCCCACAGCCGTCTGCAGGACGGTCAGCAGGGAAACGCCGGAAGCCAGGCCGTATTTCTCCAGGTATTTTTTCAGTCCGCCGGAGGCGGTGAAAACGACGATCAGCGAGCCCAGGACCGTAAGGATCATCAGGCCGTGAACGAAATTCAGGTAAGAGGGGATGCGGCGGCGCAGGAGGCCGGTTTCGTCCGCTTCGCGGATCGTCCGGGCCAGGCTCGCCATTTTCGCAAAGTAGAGCAGGACCAGGATCAGCATCAGAAGGGACAGGCCGATCACGAAAAGGAATAAGCCGAGGCTGCCGTCGAACAGTTTCAGCAGGTCCTTGATCTCCTGGCTGCTCTTGAGTTCGGCCAGGCGGCCTTCGCTCCAAAGCTGGATGATGGGGATCAGAACGATCGCATAGAACGCGACAGCGATGCTGATCAGGACGATCATGATGACGGAGGCGGCCCGGACCGCGCCGGGGCCCTTCAGCCGGTCTTCTCCTTTGCTGCTGCCCCACATCAGCCAGGTGCCGACGGTATACAGGAGCAGGGGGAGGGCGGCGGTCAGCGTGCTGAGCAGCAGGATCACGTTGTTGGCGTTGGGATCGGCCGCGCGGGCGCCCGTGAAGCCGGAGTACACCATCGAAGCCAGCTCGCAGGTCAGCAGAAGGGCCAGGAGCAGGAACAGCGGAGAACTCAGCGCGCTGCGCAGGGCGCGCCAGACGGGGGATTCAGTCAGGGGCAGCGGCTCCTGCGGCCGGGATGCGTAAGAAGCGGCGGACGCGGGCTGGGACTGTGCCGGAGAAACCGCCGGCTCGGGATCGTTCTGAGAGGACGCGGGGGCGGCGGAGTCGGTCTTCGCCCCGCAGTTGGAACAGAATCGCGCGCCTTCTTCCAAAGGAGCGCCGCAGAAACGGCAATTCATGGGACACCTCCTGATAGATCAGATGTTTCCTTGATTATAAAACCGGAACCCGGCAAAATCAACAGAAAACAAAAACGGACGGCCGGAGCCGCCCGGAAAACAGGGCCGGAAAGAACCGTCCCCGGCGGCCCTACCGGATCGGTTCCAGCAGGACGGCCAGCGCCAGGAGCGCGGCGGTGAGGACGAGGATGCCCGCCCAGAGGCGCGCGGATTTTTTCAGCCACTTGCCGTAGCTGAGGCCGATCATGGAAAGGCCGATCCACAGGACCGGGGAGGTCGGGAAGAACAGGTTGGTATAGCCGTCGCCGAAGAGGTAGATCAGGACCAGCAGCGGCTTGGAAAGCGGGACGGTGAGGCAGGAGAGGATCCCCATCACGAAGATGGCCTTCGCGGTGGAGGAGGAGATGAAGAACTCCAGCACCAGAATGATGGCGAGCAGGATGTAGACGATCACGAGGCGGCTGCTGCCGGCCACGGCGCCGTTGATGCCGTGCGCGATGGTCGCGAGCACGTGCCCTTCGGTCAGGATGTACTTGACGGAGGACGCCAGCAGGATGAACAGGATGGCGGGCAGCGCGGACACGATCCCCTGCCCGAAACTCTTCAGCGTTGCCCCGAACCCGTACCCGGACAGCGCGCCGAACGCCAGGATGCCGATCAGGTACACGCCCGCGACCGCCGGCACGGTATAGCCGCGCAGTGCGTCGGTCAGGGAGAAGAGGACCGTGACCGCGAAAGCCGCGAACAGCAAGCCCAGCGTGCAGGCCATCAGGCACCGGCTGCCGGACTCCTCGGGGAGTTCCTGCAGTTCCGCGCGCTTTAATTCGTCCGATGCGAACGTCGGCGAGAGTGCGGGGTCGCGCTCGATCCGCTTCAGGTGCCAGACGATGAACGCGGCGTCCAGCCCGAACATCACCGCAAAGACCAGGCAGCGGAACAGGATGCCGCCGGCCACGGACGTGCCGATCAGGTCGGACGCGAGCACGACCGTGAACGGGTTGGTGATGCCGGCCGCGAAGCCCATGCAGGCGGAGCCCACGCTGGCCAGGAAGCCGGTGAAGCCGTCATAGCCCACGCCGAGGCAGAACATCAGGACCAGCGGGACCATCGGCAGCGTTTCCTCAAACAGGCCGAAAAAGGAGCCGAAGATCATGAAGACCAGGGCCAGCGCGAGCACCATCACGCGCCGCTTTTTCCCCAGCCGGGCCGCCAGGCGCCGCACGAGCTGGCTGATGCCGCGCGAATCGATCAGCACCTGGAAACTGCCGGAAACGACCAGCAGGAAGACGCACAGCATGATCAGCGACAGCCCGTCCCCGCTCCCCAGGATCAGGACCGGCGCGAGCAGCCCCTTCCAGACCGGGATGCCGGACAGGTCCGGGCGGCTGATGTAGCTGCTGTAATCCGGCACGCCGCCCACGACCGCGAATTCGCCGCGCGGGATCAGGTACGTCAGCAGGACGGACAGCCCGATCAGCGCCAGCAGGATCACGCACACGCTGATGAACGTGGCCTTCGAGATATCGATCACTTTACTTTTCTTCATAATATCCCCCGCAGTACAGATCCGCCAGCAAAGCCCACCGCGCGCACTGCTCCCGGTGTTCATCCGGATAGAAATAGTACAGTTCGTTCTGATAATAGGTTTCGAATTCCAGGCCGCAGGAGAAGGGCAGTGCCTTGAGCGTTTCCGTTGTGAGAGTAAAGGAAACGGGTTCGCCGGCCACGGTCCCGGTGAAGGAAAAGTCTTCGGGCGTCAGGCGGGTCTCGCCTTTCCCGGCGTCCTCCTCTTCGCCGCGGAAACGGCGCACCGTGACGGCGCAGGAGAGGGACGGCCGCTCCGCCCGCTCGCGTTCCGTGAGGGCGCGGTAGAGGTCGGCGACGGTCTCATAGCCGGCCGGGGTTTCTTCAAAGCGGTAACGGTCGTTGAAGCGCAGGGAGAGGCCGCAGCTGCGGCAGCGGATGTCGTTGCCGGCCGCCTCCATCGCGTACAGTTCGCCGCACGCCGGGCAGCGGTAGATCAGGTTAGGAAGGCCCGCGGCTTTTTTGCCGCGCGGCCAGCGCAGGGTCTGCTCGTAAGCACGGGCGTCATCGTCCGCCGCGATCCCTTCGCGGATGCGCGCGTTCACTTCCTCCGGCGTCATCGCCTTCAGTTCCTCCGGCGGGATCACAGCCTTCACTTCCAGACGGACGCGCTGGCGCCGGAAACCCTTGCGCCACTTCGGTTTGTTCAGGTACGCCCCGGACAGGTGCAGGATGACCAGCGGGACGTTCAGGAAGCGCGCGAAGCCGCCGGTTGAGGGAAGGATCGGGTACGTTTCGCCGTCCACGGAGAGCCGGCCTTCCGGTGCCAGATAGACGGACCAGCCGCCCTTCACCGTGCGCCGCGCCTTCAGGATCACGCCGCCTTCGTCCACGAACAGTTTTTTGGGAATCATGCCGATGGCGGTGAGCACCTTTTTCACGAAGCCCTTCCGCATGTAGTATTCATTGGCGATCGAGATCACACGCCGCGGCCAGAGCAGGCGCACGACCTGCGGATAATCGATGGAAGAAGGGTGGTTGCTGACGTACAGCGCGGGGCCTTCCGGCAGTGTGAAGCCGTTCATCTCGTAGCGAGTGCGGACCGTGAAGCGCAGGAAGGCTTTCATGCTGTGCGCCATAATGTCGTACCACGGGCTGTCCGGCGTGCCGGCGGCGGGCTTGAAATACAGGCGGCTCAGGACCAGGCCGACCAGGATGAACAGCAGGACCATGCCGCCGATGATCAGCAGGATCAGCGCCCAGAGCGGGATCACGTCCTGCAGGAACAGCCGCACGCCGAGCCCCATCACGTTGCTGGTGATGATACTGGGCAGCGTGGAAAGCACGCAGGTCAGCGCGAATTTACCGTATTTGATGTCGCGGCGCGACGCGCCGAAATAGCAGATCGCCCCGAACGGAATGACGGGCATGAAGAAAAGAAGCGTCAGGAACGGATAGATGCCGATGCGGCTCTTTTTCTGCATGCGCTCGATGGAATCCTGATTGCGGTCGATGCGGAAATTCCAGAGCTTGACGAGCAGGAAAATGAGCGAGCAGCCCAGAAAAACGCCCAGCGCGCAGAGCGGGACCGCCGCGTACCAGGGGAACGCCAGGCCGGAAGAGATCTGGATGAATTCGGCGGGGATGAAGACCACCACCATCTGCAGCGCCTCGATCAGCGGGACCGCCGCCGCGCCGCGCCATCCCATCTCCGACAGGATCTGCCGCGCGCCGTCGTAATCGCCCCGGATCTGATGCGTCAGGAACGGGATGATGAGCCGCGAAAAGAAAAACACCAGCAGTCCCAGCGTCACCGCTGCGACCAGGATCAGGAACACCCTTTGTTTAGTTTTCGTCTTCATTTGCCGCTTCCCTTCCTTTTCCACAGCCCTCTCCGTGAAACAGCATCGCTAAATCTTATAAAGAATACCAAAAACCGCGCCGCTAGTCAATCGCAGAAGCACCGTTTCCCTTGACGCCGCGGCCCGGGGTGGGGTATATTTTTCTGACAGGAGGACATTATGATCAGACTTTTTGACATCGATGAAGACAACTGGCTCGCCGTCCGGCGCCTTTCCGTTGCGGACGATCAGAAAGGATATCTGGATACCGCGGAAGGCATCCTGGCCCGGGGGTACGTGTACCGCGCCGCCCGCGCGCGGGTCATCGGGATCGCGGACGGGGAGACGGCGGTCGGCGTGGCACTGGTGAAGGACCTGGACGAGGAACCGGCGTGCTACGACCTGCAGCAATTTATGATCGACCGCCGTTTCCAGAACCGCGGCTTCGGCACGCAGGCCCTCCGCCTGATCACTGCGGAACTGGCCGCCGAGCGGAAATATGACTGCGTGGAAGTCTGTGTCAAAAACACGGACGCTCCCGCCCTCCGTCTCTACGAAAAATGCGGCTTCCGCGACACGGGCTATATCGATCCTGACGCGCCGGACTGCCTGAACCTGCGCCTGGAGTTTTAGTATTACGCACTTTCCGGTTTTTTGCGACTGGAGGGGTGAAGGACCTTCATGACAGCAATGACCGGAACGGAGAATCGTATGAACACGGAAAGAACTGAGCCGAAAACGGCGGAAAAGCGGCCCGGCGACGGGGAGATCCTCGCCCTGCTGAACGCGCGGGACGAGGCGGGCGCCGACGCGATGCTGCGGCGCTACGGCCCGCGCCTCAAGGCGTTCGCGGCGCGTTTCCTGAGCGACGGCCGCGATCAGGAAGAGGTGGTGAACGACGCGCTTCTCAAGGCGTGGCAGGCCATCCCGCCGGCGCAGCCGGAGAACCTGGAGGCGTTCCTGATGACCCTCACCCGCCGCGCCGCCGTCAGCCGCCTGCGCCACCTCACCCGCAAAAGCGAAGTGCCGCAGAGCCATCTGGAGGCGCAGCAGGAGCTCGAGGAAGTGCTCGGCGCCGCCAACGACACCGAAAGCGAAGCTGCGGCTGCGGAGCTTGCGCGCCTCATGAACGCCTACCTGGCGGACCTGCCTCGCCGCGACCGCGTCATTTTTCTGGAACGTTATTACGGTTCCCGCTCCCTCTCTGAGATCGCCCGCCTCTTCGGTCTGTCCCGCTCCACCGTGGACAAGACCCTGAAGCGTGTGCGCGACGGTCTCCGGGAAAAACTGGAAAGCGAGGGATATACACCGTGAATCTTTGGGATAATGTATTAAACGCGACCGACGAAGCATTCGTGTCGGAAATGCTGGAAGAAGAACGCGCGGCGGAAGAACGCCGTGCCGATGCGGCAGAAGAACGCCGCGACGATAAGAACACGGGCCGCCGCCTGAAAAAATGGCTGCTTCCTGCCGCCTGCCTGATTCTGGGCGTCCTGATCTGGGGCATCGCCGGCGGGCTGTTCAGCCGGCTGGCCGGGAACACCTGGAAGCAGTGGAATTCCTATCTGCATCCGCCCGTCGACGAGCAGCCGCAGGCCCTGATTCGGGAATACCGGGTCGTGGGCGTCTCGGACAGCCCCTATGCCGGCTTCCGTCCCGTCCGGGTCTGTGAGGAAAACCAGGTGGGGGAAAAGATCGGCGAAGTGACGGTCAATGCGGCATGGCTCTACGTATCGATGGAAGGAAAACCGCTGCGCGAGCCGTTCGACAACGAGAAGGAGACTCTGCGGGCGGAAGTCTATACCCTGCGGAACATCGCGTCGGAGACCGCTGTCTGCGTGAAATACCTGGATAAAAGCGAGGCGCTGACGCTGGACCATTATTACACTTTTATCAATACCGCCGCCGTTTTTGACAGCCCCGCGGCATTTTGGACCGCCTTCAACGCGGCGGAGACCCTGCTGCCGGACGGTGCGGCCGCGGGCGTCCTCGTGGAAGACCTGAAACTGACCAGTATTCAGATCGGTCACTACTCCCTGAACGCGGAAGCGACGGCCGCCCTGCGCGATAAGCTCCTGACGCTGGACGGAACCGCGTCGCAGGACACAGAAGAGCAGATGTTCTCCTCCTGCGAAAAACGCGCTTCCTTCTGGGTGAAGATGAGTAACGGCCTTTCCGGCCGGGTGAACCTTCTGAGCAGCGGCTATCTGTCTTTCCATCCGGACAACCTGTGGGGCGCTGCTGATCAGACGTTCCGGATCAGCCGCTCCGATGCCTCGGACCTGATTCGCCTGATCGAGGACCGCGGCACGCTGGACGTTCCGGACAACTCGGGGACCGTCACCGCCACCACCGGGACGGATATCCAGGTCCCCGAATGACGGGAGCTGACAGGGGGACGGTTCCTTTGTCAGGTTTTGAAAACAAATCTACAGGGCGGCCGCCGGCCGCCTTTTGTTTTGGGACGGAAAGAACCGTCCCCGGCGTCCCAAAATGAGGCTTTTCATTTGTCTGGCTTTGGGTTATAATATGTGACAACAAAACCCGGACGAGGACAACTCCATGAAGAAACTCATCACCATGACGATCGAGAAGGCCAAAAAGATCCCGCGCTACGGCTGGATCCTGGCCTTCGTGTATTTCGGGCTGCAGTACGGGATGTACCGGCTGGGCGACTGGATCAGCCGCCTGATCGGGACCATCGACCGGGCCTTCGAGCCGAAGATCCCGTTCATCGACGACGCGATCCCGCTCATTCCGGCGTTCGCGGTCATCTACCTGTTTTCGTACGTGTTCTGGATCCGCGGGCCGATGGTCGCGTCGCTCACCAAAAAACGCAATTTCGTGAACTATATCGCCGGCCTTTCGCTGGCTTACATCATCGGCTTCCTGTTCTTTGTGTTCATGCCGACCTGCATGGACCGCGTGCGTGAGGGCCTGCTGGACGCGGCGGCCCGGCCGGGCTTTTTCAACTGGCTGCTGTCCATCATCTACGGCGCGGACGGGAGCCGCTACGGCTTCAACCTCTTCCCGTCCTACCACTGCCTGATCAGCCTGTACTGCTACCTGGGCATCCGCAAGCAGCCGGAGGTTTCGCGGGGCTTCCGCATTTATTCCGCGGTCATGACGGTCCTCATCTGCGCCTCCACCGTCTTCACCAAACAGCATTACTTCATCGACATCCCCGGCGGCCTCCTCATCGCGCTCGGCTGCTACCTGCTCATGAATAAACTGGATCCCGGCTCGAAATGGGTCGCGAAGCACGGGGAATAAAGCATCGGAGGGCCTGCCATGAATGAGGACCTGATTCGCCGCCGCATCCTGCTGGGACGCTCGTTCATCACCAAATTTGCCGATGATGAGGGCGTGGACGAAGATTACGAGACCGACCAGAATCTGAAGAAGCCGCAGCCGCCGCTGGCGAAGGCGCCGATGCGCGGCCCGGAGCAGGCGCTCGCGCTGCCCGTAAACTTCTCCGAGCTGGACATCGATAACGATTTCCTGCACGTCATCAACAGCCGCGCCAGCCGCCGGGTCTATACGCAGGAGCCGATGAGCCTGCTGCAGCTGTCGTTCCTGCTCTGGTGTTGCCAGGGCGTCAAAGCCCTGCGCGGCAGGTCCTACGCCACCCTGCGCACGGTGCCGAGCGGCGGCGCGCGCCATCCGTTCGAGTGTTACCTGGCATTGCAGCGGGTGGAGCGGCTGGCTGACGGGCTGTACCACTATCTGCCCCTGACCCACGCGCTCGAATTCCTGGGCGCCCGGGACGATCTGCCGGAGTTCATCACCAACTCCCTGTCCGGCCAGGCATGGGCCGCGAAAGCGAACGCCGTGTTCTATTTCAGCTGCGTCTTCTACCGCGCGGAATGGCGCTACGGCATCTGGGCCCACGCCCCGGTCCTGATGGACAGCGGCCACGTGACTGAAAACCTCTACCTGGCCGCTACCTCCCTCGGCCTCGGCGGCTGCGCCATCGCCGCCGTCGACCCCGCTGCCTCCAACGCCGCCTTCTCCCTGGACGGCCTCGAAGAGACCGTCTTCTACGCCATGCCCGTCGGCACCGTCCGCCCCTCCGACAAACCGCAGGAAGACGCCTTCTACGCCTTCGTCCGCGAACAGGGCCTGTAAACAGGGCCATTTGGGGACGGTTCCGGGTGGCACTGCCGGGAAGAACCGTCCCTAAGCGGCACTGCCGGGAAGAACCGTCCCCGGCGGCACTGCCTCAGCGGCCCGCCGGTCGATCAGATGACAGAGGTACGTCCCCTGTCATCTTTTTTATGCAAACTGTGCGGCGCTGCGGTGCAGTCTGTGCAGAGGGTATTGCATTTCCGGACGGTTTTTTATAGAGTGGCGTCAGGACGAAGAAAGAGAGGAGCGAAAAGGTGAGGATCCGACTTCAGATCAGAAAACCGCAGGCCGATGAGGTGCGGCGCGAGCTGGAAGACGCCGGGATCGTGATCGACGAGAAGGCGCCGTACGTGCTGAGCGAGGCGGCCGGGGCCGGGGCGTTCCTGACGGTGCGCGGCACGGACGGGTCGCGCGAGCGGGTCGCCGCGGACGGGATCATTTTCATCGAAAGCTACGGTCACAACGTGGACGTGCACACCACGGAGGGGACGTACGCCGGAACGGAACCGCTGTATCAGCTGGCAGCGGCGCTGGATCCGGCGCAGTTCCTGCGCATCAGCAATTCGGTGATCATCGCGCGGAAGCACGTGAAGAAGATCCGCCCGTCGCTGTCCATGAAATTCGTCCTGACCCTGTCCGACGGAACGCTGGTGGACGTGACCCGCAGCTATTACGGCGCGTTCCGCGAGTTTTTCAACATTTGAGGCGTTTGCCGGACCGATCGTTACAACAGTCAGACGGCCCCCGGGCCGAAGGAGGTAAATATGAGAACCAGTATCGTCATTCTTCTGATCACCGCCGCCGCCGCGGTCCTGCTGGGCGCGGCCGCCTATATCCGCTACCGCCGCCGGCTGGACGCAGCGCTGTCCGATTCCGCCGACGCCTCCGCCCGCGAGCACCGCAGCGCTTCGCCCGCGGAATTCGTCCCGTGGCTCCTGATCGCCCTGCTGGTCATCTGGAACGGCGTCACGCTGGGGAAGGTCTCCTCCGTGGGCCAGCAGCTGGACAACCTGAGCATGAACATGCAGAGCCAGATGCAGGTCATGAACGCCCGCATCGCGCACCTGGAGGAGATGCTGAAGTCCGAGACTGATATCCTGCGGGACTGCGAGTGGTCCTTCGGTGACCTGGATCCGCAGACGAACCGCGCCGCGCTCGATTTCACGCTGTACCCGGCGTCGTACACGGAAACGTCGAAACTGAGCCTGTCGTACGGCGGCGAGACCGTCAGCTTTACGCAGCAGAGCGCCGGCGTTTTCAAAGGCACCGCTTCGATCGACATTTTCCGCGTCGTCGAAGACCCCGCCGTCCTCACCATGACCGACGGCTCCGCGTCCCGCACGCAGGTCCTGGACGATCTGCCCACCGGTTACCTGTTCGTCCATTTCCTGCCCGTCTGGATGGCCGAAGCCTCCACGCTGAAAGCCGCCCGCAAGGGCGATGCCCTGACCCTGACCGGCGACCTGGTCCTCGCGCCGTACGGCAAGGAATCCAACGTGCAGGTCACGAAAGCGGAACTGATCAAAGAAGTGAACGGTACCGTCACCGGACGCGTCCCCGTCACCCTGGACGGCGGCATGGCGACCCTGACCCTGGACGAGACCTTCGCCGGTTTCGGCGCTGACGGCACTCTTCGCCTCCTCCTCGAGACCGCGACTTCGGCCGGCCACACCGTCCGCACCCTCCTTATCAGCATCGATCCTTCCGACGGCGGCGCTCCCGTCCTCCATTGCGGCGACACCGAGGTCTTCGACCCCTCCGGCCGCTCCCTCCTCCACTGGGGCGAATAATACCCTGGGACAGGACCATTGAGGGACGGTTCCAGGTGGCACTGCCGGAAGGAACCGTCCCCAACTGGCCTCGGAACCGTCCCCAACTGGCCTCATGAGAGCCAAAAGGGGACGATCCCTAACTCGCATCATTCGGACGGGCAATGCCCGTCCCTACTTGTTTTTACGGGAAAGAAGGTGTATAATAAAACGCGGATCGGCAGGAGACTGCCGCAGTTCGTGAAATGGTTCGGTATACAGGGGCCCGGAAGAGGGAAGGGCGCTTTTTTGCGGCGCCGGAAGGCCCCGATTTTCCAAGGAGGAAGAAAATGATGGAACACAGTCAGCAGGGGTTCGGTACCAGGGCCGTCCATGCGGGGAGCGTGAAGGATGAGCAGTACGGCGCGCTGGCCACGCCGATTTATCAGACGTCGACGTTCGTGTTCGACAGCTGCGAGCAGGGGGGCCGGCGTTTCGCCGGAACGGAGCCGGGCTATATCTACACCCGTCTGGGCAACCCCACGGTCACGGTGCTGGAGAACCGCATCGCGGCGCTGGAGGGGGCCGAGGCCTGCGTGGCGGCGGGTTCCGGGATGGGCGCCGTCGCGTCCTGCCTGTGGACGATCGCGGGCGTGGGCAAGCACATCCTCGCGGACAGGACCTTGTACGGCTGCACGTTCGCCCTGCTGAACCACGGCATGCGCCGCTACGGCGTGGAGGTGGACTTTATCAACACCTCGAACCTGGACGAAGTGCGCACGCACTTAAAGCCCAACACCGTGGCGGTCTATCTGGAGACCCCCGCCAACCCCACGCTGAAGATCGCGGACATCGAGGCGGTCGCGAAGATCGCCCATAATTACAACCCTGACATCAAAGTGGTGTGCGACAACACCTTCGCCTCCCCGGCGCTGCAGAGCCCGCTGGCCCTGGGCGCGGACGTGATCGTGCATTCCGCCACCAAATATTTAAACGGCCACGGCGACGTGATCGCCGGCTTCGTGGTGGGCTCCGCCGATTTCATCAATGAAGTCCGCCTGTTCGGCCTGAAAGACATGACCGGCGCGGTGATGGATCCGTTCGCGGCCTACCTGATCCTGCGCGGCGTGAAAACGCTGGAGATCCGCATGGAGCGCCACTGCGACAACGCGGAGAAGGTCGCGGCCTTCCTGGCGGCGCACCCGGCGGTGGAGCGCGTATACTACCCCGGCCTGCCGGACGCCCCCGGCCACGAGATCGCGGCGCGGCAGATGAAGCGCTTCGGCGGCATCATCGCCTTCGAGGTCCGCGGCGGCCGCGAAGCCGGGATGAAGCTGGTGGACAGCCTGAAACTCATCACCATCGCGGTGTCCCTGGGCGACGCGGAGACCCTGATCGAGCACCCCGCCTCCATGACCCACTCGCCGTACACGGACGAGGAGCTGGCGGAGTCCGGGATCGCCCCCGGCCTGATCCGCCTGTCCGTGGGCCTGGAGAGCCCCGAGGACATTATCGCGGACCTGGAGCAGGGCCTGGCGCAGATCTGACGGCCCCTCCGGCCCCCATTTCCCCGCAGCAGGGGAAATATTGCCCCTTATTTTGCCCCTCCGACCCTTTATTGACGGCGAGGAAGTGCTATAATGAAGCCATCAAAAGAAAGGAGGAGGCTGAACATGATGACCAGATGCAGCATTTGCGGAGCGCCCCTGAGCGGCCGGGTATGTGAGTACTGTGGCACCAAAGCGCAGGGCACCGGATCCGAAGGGGCGTTTCAGACGGAAGCCCGGGAGTGGGGCCGCAAGGCTCAGGACTGGGGCCGCCAGGCCGGACAGCAGGCCCAGGAATGGGGCCGCGAAGCCCGTGACTGGGGCCGGGACATGAAGGGCCGCTTCACGCAGCGGACCGCGGAACCCGGAACGGCCGCCTCCGAGACCGCCCGCGTCAGCACCCGCAGCAAATGGATCGCCTTTGTGCTTTGCCTGCTGCTGGGCCGCTGGGGGATCCACCGCCTCTATGCAGGCAAGATCGGGACCGGCCTTCTGTACATGGCCACGAAGGGATTCGGCTTTGCAGGCGTCGTGATGGACCTGATCCTGATCCTGACGAACAACTTTACGGACGGTGAAGGCCGCCCGCTGAGAAAGTAAACAACGACCGGACAGGGAGCGGACGCACCGTCCGCCCCCTGTGAAGACAAGATGACAGGTGGCAGGGGGGGCAGACCCCTTTGTCACGTTTTGCGAGGTAGACCATGTTATTCAGCAGACGCAGGAATAACCGCCCGATCAGTTTTCAGGACAATGACCGCGGCCTGGTGCTGTACCGCTACGGCTCGGCCACGGAAGACCTGCCCTTAACGTCCGGCAGCCTGATCCTGGTGGCGCCCGGCCAGCACATCTTCCTGATGAAGGGCAACGAACTGGCGGACGTATGGGATCAGGGCTCCTACCGCCTGAGCCCGGAAATGTTCCCCCGCCTGGCGGATACCGGCGCTTTCCGGGATCGCCCCAACAGCCCGCTGGAGGCGGACCTCTATTATGTCAGCACCGAACCGATCACGGAGCGGAAGTGGGCCACGCGCACGCCGGCCCTGGTGCAGGAAGCGGGGCAGGTCTACCGGGTCCGCGCCTACGGCACCTACGATTTCCGCGTCCACGACGTGTTCAGCTTCATCCTGGACGTTTTCACCGACCGGGGCCTGAAGAACACTTATGAAGTGGTGAACTTCCTGAACACCCGCGTGGCCGGCGCTTTCACCGCCACCGTGAGCGAAATGAGCCTCCCCGTCCTGGAGATCATCAACCACCCCGGCGAGATCTCCGGCCTCGTAAAAGAAAAAGCCAACCGATCCCTCGTCGGCACCGGCATCGAATTCATCAACGTCCTGATCGAAGGCACTTCCCTCCCTGACTGACCTTCCCTCAGGACTGATACCCGTTCCGAGGCGGCTCCGGCCGCCTTTTTTCGTGCGGCAAAACCGTCTCCCTATGGCTCTGTTCCGGGTTTTCGGCATTGACAAGGGGGAGGGGGAAGGGTATGCTTAAGATGGCGGCGTTCGGGCGCCGGATGATTTCGGTAAAGGAGCGGATGGCTTATGAGAGAAATTCTTTCCGTTCAGGAACTGCAGAACAAATGTGTGGACCTGAGGAAAAAAGTGGTGGATATGATCTGCAAGGCGGGGTCGGGACACCCCGGCGGATCGCTGTCGGTGGCGGAATTTGTCACAGCGTGCTACTGGCATGAACTGGACGTGGATCCGCAGGATCCTCAATGGCCCGGGCGCGACCGCTTCGTGCTGTCGAAAGGCCACGTGGCGCCGGCCCAGTACGCGGCGCTGGCCATGAAGGGCTTTTTCCCGGAGGAACTGCTGGATACGCTTCGCAAGGAAGGCTCTCCGCTGCAGGGCCATCCGTCCATGACCAAGTGCCCCGGCATCGACATCTCGACCGGCTCGCTGGGCCAGGGTCTGGCCTGTGCCGTCGGCATGGCGCTGGCGGCGAAGATGGACGGCGCCTCCTACCGCGTCTACTGCGCGGTGGGCGACGGCGAAGCCCAGGAAGGCGAGATCTGGGAGGCCGCCAACACGGCGCATAAATATAAACTGGACAACCTCGTGGTCTTCCTGGACCACAACGGCCTGCAGATCGACGGCCCCTGCGACGAAGTCATGCCAAACGGCGACCTCGGCGCGAAATTCCGCGCGTTCGGCTTCGACGTCTATGAGATCGACGGCAACGACATGGAGCAGATGGTCGCGGCCCTCGACCTGGCCCGCGCGGTGAAGAACGGGAAGCCCAAATGCATCCTCGGCCACACGGTCAAGGGCAAGGGCGTTTCCTTCATGGAGAACGCGGTCGGCTGGCACGGCACGGCGCCGAGCCCGGCGGAACGCGATCAGGCGCTGGCCGAACTGGATCAGCAGTACGTCAAATAAGGGGGTGCCGGAAATGAGCGAAACATTGAAAAAAGCGACACGGGACGGCTTCGGCGAAGCCATCACAGCCCTGGGACAGGCGGATAAAAATATCGTCGTGATCGACATGGACCTGGGCAAATCCTGCAAGACCGGCCAGTTCATGAAGGCCTGCCCGGAGCAGTACGTCGACGTGGGCATCGCGGAGCAGAACGGCGCCGGCCTGGCCGCCGGCCTGGCATCCTGCGGCAAGATCCCCTACGTGGTGACCTATGCGGCCTTCAGCTCCATGCGCATGCTGGAGATGATCCGCCAGGAGATCTGCTACACGAACCTGAACGTCCGCATCATCGGCGCGCACGGCGGCTTCACGCCCGCCTACGACGGTGCGAGCCACCAGGCGATCGAGGATATGGGCATCCTGCGCACGATCCCGAACATGACCGTCGTCATGCCGTCGGATTACGTTTCCGCGAAGAAGCTCGTGACTGCGTCGGCCGGATACGAAGGCCCTCTGTACCTGCGCCTGACCCGGGACGCGATCCCGGTGCTGTACGGCGAGGACGAGGAGTTCACGATCGGCAGGGCGCACCCGGTCCGCGAGGGCAGCGACGCGGCCATCCTGGCCAACGGCGACACGGTGCGCAAGGCCATCGAAGCAGCGGACCTGCTGGCGGCGGAGGGCATTCACGCCCGTGTGCTGGACGTCCACACCATCAAACCGCTGGACGCGGAAGCGGTGACGGCGGCTCTTCGGGAGACCGGCCGGGTCGTGACCGTGGAGGACCACAACATCATCGGCGGCCTGGGCAGCGCGGTCTGCGAAGTCGCGGCGGAACTGGGCTGCGGCAAGGTGCGGCGCATCGGCGTGCAGGACCGTTTCGGGGAGAGCGCCCCGTACGAGCGGCTGCTGGAGAAGAACGGCATCACGGCGGAAAATATCGCCCGGACGGCAAAGGAACTGATCGGGAGATAAGAAACGTCCCGTATCTTTGATAAATGGGATCCTGCTCATTAAAAAATGGGCGGGATCCCATGTTTTTATTGACGAAAGACGATTAAAGCGTTACAATGTTCCCGCAAATGATTAATTCCCTCAGGAGGCAAAAAATGGGAAAATTAGACGGAAAAGTAGCAATCGTTACCGGTTCCACTTCCGGTATGGGTCGTGAGACGGCTTTCCTGTTCGCGAAGGAAGGCGCTAAGGTCGTCGTGACCGGCCGCAACGAAGCCCGCGCCAAAGCGGTCGTGGACCAGATCAAGGCCGACGGCGGCGAAGCCATCTACGTCCTGGCCGATGCGGCCGACAGCAATTTCGCGCAGGTCATCTTTGACAAGACCATGGAAGCCTACGGCACCATCGACGTCCTGATGAACAACGCCGGCATGCTGTCTCTGGCCCAGTTCGCCACCATCACCGAAAAGGAATTCATGGATGACATCTATATCAACGTCACCAGCGCGCTGATGCTGAGCCAGAAGGTCGCTCCGGTCATGCAGGCCAAGGGCGACGGCCACATCATCAACGTGGCTTCCATCGTCGGCTGGGCGGCCCACTGGGGCTTCGTGGCCTACGTCACCAGCAAGCACGCGATGGTCGGCCTGACCAAGGCCATGGCCAACGAGCTGGCTCCCACGATCCACGTCAACGGCATCTGCCCCGGCGCGATCAAGACCGCCATGCTGGCTTCCGTCGGCGGCGAGGACGTGTTCCAGCCCATGATCGACCGCACCTGCCTGCACCGTCTGGGCGAAGGCGAAGAGATCGCGAAGGTCGCGCTGTTCCTGGCGACCACCGATTCCTCCTTCGTGGACGGCCAGCTGATCCGCGTGGACGGCGGCGTGGATGTCTGATCCTTCCGGACGGACTGATGCGGAAAGGGGCGGGGCGACCCGCCTCTTTTCTTTTCGGTGAAGGCCCTCACCTCTGTCAATTTTTTATCAATTTCCCCTTTACAAACCGTCCGTTTTCTGCTACACTGACCTTCTACCGGGTTGAAAAGCCCGAAAACCGGGGTTGTACCGGTTTCGACGGGGGTTTTGAAGCCCCGGGAGCCATCCGCAGACCGTGGCTGCGTAAAAAAACGGACTTAAATATAAACGCTAACGACAATTACGCGTTAGCCGCTTAAGCGGCTTGTCGGCCCGGGGCTGCCTGCCCCCCCGGTACACCGGCATCATGAACGGCGGGGCACTGCTGTCCTTAAGCTTTGCGGGACAGTTAGTACAATGAAGCTACTAAAGCCCTGAGCCCGTCTGCGGGCGCCCGGCGGAGGGAATGATAAACCGCAGACTATGATGGTAGGGCCTGGTGTGAATAGGCTTTCGGACAGGGGTTCGACTCCCCTCAGCTCCATAGCTGAAAAAACCGCGCATGTACGCATATCGCGTAGGTGCGCGGCTTTTTTATTCAGCCGGAGCAGGGCCGCCGGGGGACCGTCCCCCCCATGCATCATTCCGCGGTCTGGCCGATGAGTTCGTCCAGCGTGCCGTAGAGCGTGCCGATCAGGGCGCGGCCGTCTTCGAGGAGGGCGACGGAGGCGGAGCTGTCGGCGGTGAAGCCGATGTCCGTGAAGCGGAGGCCTTCCGGGGCGGTATAGTGGTAGAGCAGGGTACCGGTCTGGACGGCGTAGACGTGGATGATGTTGCGGGTAAGGCCCGAGAGCAGGATCAGTTTGGAGCCGTCGGGGCTGAATTCGCACTGGTGCGTGTAGCCGGTGCCGCGCAGCACGTGGACCATCTTCCCGGTCGAAAGGTCAAAGACAGCGCAGCGCGGGTCGAAGCCGCCGCAGGAGGCCATCAGGTCGCCGTGGAAGACCAGGTCAGTGACGGAATTGTAGCAGTGCTCGGCGACACACCAGGAGTACTTCACGTTGTCCGGGTCGCGGATGTCAAATGCCTCGATAAAGCCGTCGTAATGCGTGTACACGGCGTATTTGGTCTCCGGATCGGTATAGATGGCCGCCTTGCGGTTTGCGTTGCCGGGCGGCGTGGAATAGTAATCGCTGCAGACGTGGCGCAGTTCGCCCAGCATGATATTCTGCGAGGGGTCGGTGTAGCGCGGCGTCGTGACGAGCTCACCATCGAAGCTGTCCGCCAGCCGGGCCTTCACGGTCCCGTCCAATGACATGATCTTCATGCCGATGCCATAGCCGGGCGAGCCCATGACGACGGACTGTCCGTCCGGGGACAGGTCCACCAGGAACGGCTGGAGATAGCTGTCCAGGCCGCCTTCCGTGGCTAGGATCTCCTCTTCGGCGCCGGTCTCCGGGTCCCAGACGGCCATCGCCGACCGCAGCGGGATCAGCAGCTGCCCGTCCTCCAGGGCGAAGATCCGCTCCCCGATGTTCCAGGCCATGCCGTCGCTCCGGTTGAACTCCCCGACATGTTCGCCGGTCTCCGTATCGTACACGTTGATGAAATTGTACCACGAATCCACCGTGTAGAAATACCGGTCGTCCTGCGTGAAGCCGACGCTGCTGAGCGTGGCGTTTTCCGCCCGCGACACCGTGTGCAGCAGGCCGCCGTTCTCCGCATCGATCAGCGTGGCGGAGTTCAGGTTGGTGATCCCGAGCAGGTATTTGTCGTTGTGGGAGAAGACGAGAGAATCAAACTGGCGGTTGTCGTTGTCGATGGTCTGCACGGTCTCGAAGGAGCCGGTGTAGACCGCATATTCCAGCGCGGTGTAGAGGTCTTCGTCATTGCCTTCCCCGACCGTCTCCCGCATGGCCGCCGCCTGCGCGAGGACCTTTTTGGCGGGGATCTTGTTGCCGCTGCCGACAGAGATATTGGCCTGTTCGATCATGACCTTCATTTCGTTGCTGACAGCCAGGTCGCGCTGGCGGGAGACCTCGTCTTTCTGGCGGGAGATCTCCTCGTTCTGCTGGGATATTTCATCGTTCTGGCGCAGGATCTCGTCGTTCTGTTTGGAGATCTCATCGCTTTTCCGCGATATTTCTTCATTCTGCTGCAGGATCTGCTCGTTCTGCGCGCTGATCTGCCGGTTCTTGATCAGGGCGAAGGTCAGGAAGCCCGCCAGCACGGCGAAGGCGGACAGGAGGGCGGCGGCGGTGATGCGGCGTTTCCGGCGCCGCGCGCGCTGGCGCAGGTCGTCGAAGTGGACGCCCAGCATCGGGGCGAGCAGGCGCAGCTTTTCATCGCCCAGTTTTTTGACCGAGGCGGACAGCTGGTCCGCGCGCACGTCGCCCGCCAGCGGCTCGACGTTCACGGTCTTCCCGTCCACGACGGCCGTGCGCAGCTGCAGCGGGAAACTGTCGTCCGGCTCCCCTTCCACCAGGATGGCCAGGATGTGGTCCCGCCGGCCGAGCTCAATAAAATAGTCCAGTTCGGTCATGCACCAGCGGGATTCCAGATAGCGCGGCGAGCAGACGGCGATCAGCCACTCGGAGCTTTACAGCGCCGCGCGGATATCGGCCCCCAGGTCCGTGGAGAGCGGCAGTTCTTCCTTGTCACGGAAAACGCGTCCCATTTTCCGCCGTCCGGAGCTTTTCCGGATATCGCTCGGGATCCCGAAATTCTCGATCATCGTATGGAGCTTCTGGGCGATCACCTCGTCCGGCTCCACGTGACGGTAGGAAATAAACGCGGTATACTGAAATTCCTGCATCTGTCTGTCCTCCTGAAAAACGGCGGATTCCTTTGTTATGATGATAATAAAACGGGGCCGATTTCTCAAGCGGTTTTTGCGGACAGGAGAAGACGGGAGACGGTTCTCCGTCTTGCATATTGCCGCCGTTTATCGTACAATGAGGCGGAATGAACGGGACCGGAGATGACAGAGGAACGTTCCCTGCCGCCCGGCCGTCGACAGGAGTTTTCCATGGACCGCAAACGGCTTTTTGAGATCATTGAGAAGGACGACGACAACGATAAGCTGAGCCTGGCGTACGATATTTTTATGATCGTCATGATCCTGATCAGCCTGATTCCGCTCGCGTTCAAGGGCGAGAACCCGGTGTTCACGATCATGGACAAGATGGCGGTGACCGTCTTCATCATCGACTACCTGCTGCGGTGGTTCACCGCGGATTACAAATTCGGCGATCACAGCTGGAAATCGTTCGCGCGGTACCCGTTCAGTTTCTTCGCGATCGTGGACCTGATCGCGATCCTGCCCTCGCTCAGCATCATCAGCAACAGCTTCCGGGCGCTGCGCATCCTGCGTATGGTGCGGGCGCTGCGCGTGGTGCGCGTGTTCAAGGCGCTGCGGTATTCGCGGAGTTTCGAGATCATCGGCGACGTGCTGCACGAGTCCAAGCGGTCGCTGATCGCGGTGGGCGCGCTGGCCATCGGCTATATCCTGATCTCCGCGCTGGTCATTTTCAACGTGGAGCCGGAATCGTTCGGCAACTTTTTCGACGCGGTCTACTGGGCTACGGTCTCGCTGACGACGGTGGGGTACGGGGACATCTACCCGGTGACCACGATCGGGCGGATCATCACGATGGTGTCCGCGATGTTCGGGATCGCCGTCGTGGCGCTGCCCGCCGGCATCATCACCGCGGGCTACGTGAGCGAGGTCCGGCGCCGGGACGAGGAAAAGCAGGCAGAGAAAGCGCGGGCGGCCGCGCAGGAAAACGCAGAGGAGTAAATTGCAGACATGGAATTATACTACGGAAGGCCGGCGGATGAGACCGGCCGCCTGGCCCGGGAGATCCGGACCTATGACCTGCTGGACAGCCTGGGCATCCCCTACCGCCGCACGGACCACGAGGCGGCGGGCACGATGGAGGCCTGCAACGCGATCGACGCCGTCCTGGGCGTCGTCATCTGCAAAAACCTGTTCCTGTGCAATCACCAGAAGACGCGCTATTATCTGCTGCTGATGCCGGGAGACAAGAAATTCAAGACCAAGGAACTGTCGAAGCAGATCAATTCCGCGCGCCTGTCCTTCGCGGACGCGGACGACATGCTGAAATACCTGGATATCGAGCCCGGCGCGGTCAGCGTCATGGGCCTGATGAACGATAAGGAACACGCGGTGCAGCTGCTGATCGACGAGGACGTGCTGGACGAGGAGGAATTCGGCTGCCATCCCTGCGTGAACACCTCCAGTCTGAAAATGAAGACGGCAGACGTGATCGGAAAGTTCCTGCCGGCCGTCGGCCACGACTATTTCCCGGTGCACCTGGTGGGAGAGGATTAAAGTATGGCGCTCACCATCATACGCAACGACATCACCAAAATGGCGGCGGATGCCATCGTCAACACGGCCGGCAGCGAGCCGCGTGTCGGCCGCGGCTGCGATATCGCCGTGTACCGGGCCGCGGGCTATGACGAGCTGCTCGCGTACCGCACGGAACACGTCGGCACCGTGCCCGAGGGGGAAGTATTCCTGACCCCCGGTTTTGCGCTGCCCGCGAAACATATCATCCACGCGGTGAGCCCGCTGTACCGGGACGGCTCGCAGGGCGAAGAGGAAAAGCTTCGGTCCTGCTACCGCAAAAGCCTGGAACTGGCGGCGGCGCAGGGCTTCCGTTCGGTCGCGTTCCCGCTGATCGCGACGGGCAGCTTCGGCTACCCGAAGGAAGAAGGCCTGCGGATCGCGGCGGACGAGATCAACGCGTTCCTGCTGCGGCACGAGATGCAGGTGTATCTGGTGGTGTTCGGCGATGAATCGGTTGCGCTGGGGCGGAAGATCACACCGCACCTGGAAGCGTATATCGACAGCCACTACGCGCAGGAGAAGGCCCGGGAAGAGTACGGGAGCGTACAGGAAGACCGGCGGGAGTCCGGATTCCGGGCGGATCTTTCCGCAGGCGCGATGCCCCGGCCCGCGGCTTCCCAGATGCGGCCGGCGGCTCCGGTGACGCCCCGCCCGGCAGCCTTCGCTCCGGCTTCGGAAACGGCGGATCAGGCGAAAGCCCCGAAAAAAAAGAGCACGTTCCTGTGGAGACCGAAGAAAAAAGAAGAGGCGCCTGCCCCGTCATCGGAACCGGTCCCGGTGGTCAAGGAAGAGGAGGTCCTCGACTTTGCCTCGGAACATGAAAGCAAACTGCAGGAACGCATCCGCCACATGTCGGACACCTTTTCGGAGTATCTGCTCTACCTGATCAAAGAGAAGGGCATGGACAACGCGGCGGTCTACAAGCGCGCCATCGTGGACAAAAAAGTCTTCTCCAAGATCAAAAACAATCCGGACTACCACCCGCAGAAACTCACCGCCCTGTGCCTGTGCGTCGGCGCCTGCCTGAACCTGGACGAGACGCGCGACCTGCTGGCGCGCGCCGGGTACGCGCTGTCGCCGAGCGACAAGACGGACATCATTTTTGCGTACTTCATCGAGAATGAGATCTATGACATGATCGAACTGGATATCCAGCTGGAGGAACACGGCCTGCCGTGCATTATTGAGTAAGACGAAATCTGCCAAAAGGAGGCGGACTTTGCCGGGACGGCGAGGAAATAGATGGAACGGGCAAAAGAATTGTTTCTGAAATACAGCGGAAACGGGTACTTCATGGACCTGGACGGCGTCGGTCATGAATATGCCGCATACCGCGTTCCGAAAGAGACGGAAGAACTGTGGGCGCAGGAGTTTATTTCCGGTTTCCTGAGATCGGAAACGCAGGGAAAAGAAGCGCTGCGGGCTTACTCGACCGTGACGGAACTGGTGAGGAAAAACGGGCGGGCCGGTATTTGGGAGAAATGCCTGTATTACCCGCTCAGGGCCGGACATCTGGATGACGTCACGATCCTGTTCATGCTGCGCAGCAGTTTCCGGATGGCGGAACGGGCGGTTAAAAAACGCGGCTTTTCGCGGGAAGACGCCGGTGCGTATCTGCAGGAACTGGAGGGGTATAATCAGCAGGTCCGGGACCGGGCGGAAAAAGGGACGCTTACGCGGACGGCAGACTACGTGATGCGGGAGTTTTCCGATCCGGAGTATGTTGCGTGGTATCTGGACGATTTGAAAATGAAGTGGAAGGGGCTGTTCTGAGGGACGGTCCCGGCGCGTGCCGCTGGTTTTCAAGTCCATCCGGCCGTTTGAATAATTATTTGTGTATTCTTTCAGGGTCGCCCGCGCGGCGACCTGTTTTATTTTGCGCTGCCGTATAATGGCCCCGAAAAGAAAACCTCCCCGGCGGGGAATCATAAAAGGAGGAATATACGATGCGCAAAGGTTTAACGGAAGTGGTTTTCATCTTAGACAGAAGCGGGTCCATGAGCGGCCTGGAGGCGGACACGATCGGCGGCTTCAACTCCCTGATCGAAAAGCAGAAAAAGGAAGAGGGCGAGGCCCTGATCTCGACGGTGCTGTTCGACGATAAGATCGAGGTGCTGTACGACCGCGTGCCCGTGGACAAAATCGAGCCGATGACGGACCGCCAGTATTACGTGCGCGGCTGCACGGCGCTGCTGGATGCGGTGGGCCGGGCGATCCATCACATCTCGCAGGTGCATAAGTACGCGCGGGAGGAGGACCGGCCGGAGAAGACGCTGTTCGTCATCACGACGGACGGGATGGAGAACGCCAGCCGGGAGTACAGTTATCAGAAAGTGAAGGAGATGGTGGAGCACGAAAAGGAGAAGTACGGCTGGGAATTCCTGTTCCTGGGCGCGAATATCGATGCGGTGTCGGAAGCGCGGCGCTTCGGGATCGGTGCGGACCGGGCCGTGCGGTATGAGTGCGACAGTGCGGGAACGGAACTGAATTTCCGGGTCGTGTCCCGGGCGGTGTCGACGGTGCGGCGGGCGAAGAGTAAGGCGGAAGCCTCGGCGGCGATGGAGTGCTGCGTGGAGGAGATCCGCGCGGATTACGAGGCGCGCGGCGAAGAGAAAAAGCAGAAAGTGCGGCGTGCCAGATAAGGCGGCGCCTCTTCCTTGCCGGCCCTGCTTTATTCCCTGCGCGCGACTTTCAGGCTGTAGCCGCCTTCGATGAGGACCAGCAGGATCCAGCCGATCGTGACGGCGGCGCAGATGCCGGGGATGTTCCACAGGGGGATGAGGAGCGCGGAGAGGATGACGCGCAGGACGATCTGCGAGACAGACGCGATCATGGTCAGCCGCAGGCGCCCGATGCCGCGGAAGAAGCCCTGAATGACTTCGCCCAGGAAGGCGAACAGATACGGCAGCGCCATGGTCCGCGCGTAGGTAGTGCCGGCGGCAATCACCTCTTTATGCGAAGAAAACAGCCCGATGAAACGCGGCGCGAGCAGCCACAGGACGGCGCCCAGCACGGCCCACAGGATCACTTCGCAGCGGATCGCGGTGTAATAGAAGGCGCGCTCGCGGTCGCCGTCTTTTTTGCCCTTGCTCAGCGAGATCCCGACCACCATCGCGGCGCTGACGCCCTGCGAGAAGCAGAAGAGGAACTGCTCCACGCGCATGCTCATGTTGTAGCCGGTGACGGAGTGCGTGCCCAGCGGCGTCAGCATGCCCTGGATCAGGAAGCGGCCCACCATGACAACGGCCTGCTGCAGCGCGGCCGCCCAGGCGAAACTGAGGATAGCGCCGGCCTCGCGCCGGTCGATCCGGAGCTCGCCCCGTTTCAGGCGAAGCGGTTCGCAGTGTTTCGAGGTGTAAAGCGCCAGCCACAGGGTCGAAAGGATCTGGCAGAACACCGTGGAGCAGGCCACGCCCCGGATGCCCAGCTGCAGGACGCCGCACAGGAGCAGGTCCAGCAGCGCGTGCAGCACGGAAGAGACCAGCAGCACGTAAAAGGGCGTCCGGGAATTGCCCCAGGCGCGCAGCACGGCCGCGAAATAGTTGTACAGGTAGTTGAAGAGGAGGCAGCTCAGGATGATGACCAGGTAGGTCATCGCGTAGGCGATGACTTCCGGATCGTGGCCCTGTGCAACAAGAATGGAACGCGCCGCGAGCAGGCTGACGGCGGAGAGTGCCAGCGTGACGAGGCCGCCGCCGGTCAGCGCCGTGGCGTGGACCCTTTTCAGGCGTTCCCAGTCCTCGGCGCCGCAGAGCTGTCCGACCAGCACGCCGATGCCGATGCTGGCTCCCAGCAGCAGGGCGTACAGGATGTCCATGATGGGGGAGGCGATGCTGATGCCCGCAAGCGGGAGATCGCCGAGGTATTTGCCGACCACCATGGCGTCGACGATATTGTAGAGCTGCTGGAAGATATTGCCCAGGATGATGGGGAGGGCAAACATCAGGAGGGTCGGCAGGGGCCGGCCGGTCAGCAGCACTTCTTTGTTCTGGGGATGGTGTTTCAGTTTCATAAATTCATTATAAACCAGCGGCCGGGGAAAAACAATCCCCGGAAGGCGGGAAGGAAAAAGGAACGGGAAATGTGACCGAACGGTGATTTCCCGTTTTTTGATGTGTCAAAATGACACACGCCCGACGCAGAGTTCATTGGCGGCGCGGCGCGGCTCGTGATACGATTTCAGCAGAAAGAATGAATCGGAAAGGAGGCGTGCCATGCCGGGATCCAAACGGGCGCTCCTGATCCTGGCCTGCCTGATGCTGGCGGGCGGGATCCTTTACTGGCGGAAGCAGGACGGCGGCGCGGGACCGGCGGTCGTCCGGGAAAATACGCCGGCTGCGGCGGCGGAGGCGGGAAAAATGAAGACGAAAGAAACGGCGGAGAGTGTGGCGGAAAGCCGCGCGGCGCCTCCGGAAACTGTGCGGGCGGAGACGGACCCGCCCCCGGAAACTGCGCCGGAGGAAACGGAACCGCCTTCCGAAACTCCGCCGGAGGAAATGGAACCGTCTCCGGAAACTATGCTGGGAGAAACGGAACCGCCCCCGGAGTGGATCTTTGCCACGGAGCCCCTGCTGGTCAATATCAATACCGCGGGGCAGGAGGAACTGGAAAAACTGCCCGGGATCGGCCCGGCCAAGGCGGCCGCCATCCTGGCGTACCGCGCGGAAAACGGCCCGTTCCGGACGATCGAGGAAGTGATGAAAGTCCCCGGGATCAAGGAGGGCACTTTCAATAGAATCAAGGCGTATGTCACGGTCTGAGCGGGGCGTGGACCGGGAAAAACGTCCGGCCGCTGTCCCCCGGCCGGGGGGGCTGCGTCGCCCCGTCTTCCTTCTGGCGCTGCTGTGGATGGTCGCGCTGATCGTCCTGCGGCTGTTGGGAGTACCCCTGCACAGGCCGACGGCGGCGGAGTCGTATCTGGAAGAGACCGGGCAGGCGGAAGGAAGCCTGCTGGGCACGTTGTCGGAGATCAGTCTGACCGGCAGCGGGAACTACGTGCTGACGCTGGCCGGGGCGGTTTTCACCCCGGCGGAAGACCCGGCCGGCCCGCTTCCCGCAGGCGAAGTTCTCGTCTATTTCCCGCCGGTCGCGGACCTCGTCCCCGGCCCGGTCCTGGAAGTCCGCGGGACGCTGAAACTGTTTGCGGAGGCCGATAATCCCGGGGAATTCGATGCCCGGGCCTATTACCTGTCGCGCGGCGCCGCCTGCTGCATGGACGGGAGCGCCATGCGCGTCGTCTCGCCCCGCCGCGCCCCGCTGGCGGAGGCCGCTTTCAGATTAAAGAGATACCTCCGTCGCGGCCTGGGCATACTTTATCCCGCGGGAGACGCGGCCCTGCTGGGGGCCATGCTGCTGGGCGACCGCGGCGGCGTGGACGAAGAAACGGAACGGCTGTATGAGCAGGCGGGGATCTCGCATCTGCTGTCCGTGAGCGGTCTGCACGTGAGTTTCTGGGCCATGGTCCTGGGCCGGCTGACAGGATTATTTCTTTCCTTTTTCCCCTTCAGCCGGGGCCGGGGCTTCCGGTCGCGCCGGGGCTTCGGGCTGCTGCGCGCCGTTTTCGCCGCGGGCGGCATCGTTTTCTACATGCTGCTCTGCGGGACCCGGATCCCGGTACAGCGGGCCGGGCTTATGGCGGTACTGTTTCAGGCGGCGGCGGGTCTGGGGCTGTCCTTCGACCTGCCGTCCGCCTGGGGCGCCGCGGCGCTGGCCGCGCTGATCCCCGCGCCGGCCGCCCTCTTCCAGCCATCGTTCCAGCTGTCTTTCGGCTGCGTCTTCCTGCTGGGCTGCGTGCTGCCCGTGCTGTCCCGCCGCCTGCTGGCGGAAACCGGCCCCGCCCGCGCCCTGCTGGTCCCCGTATTGCTGCAGATGGGGCTGCTTCCCCTGACGCTGTGGCATTATTTCACGTTCCACCCGTATTCCCCGGCCGCCAATCTGCTGGCGGTCCCGCTGGCGGGACCGGTCCTGGCATTCGGCTTTCTCAGCGCGCTGCTGGCTCCCGCCGTTTACCCGGCGGACCTGGGCTTGTCCGGCGGCGTGCGGCTGCTGCTGGAACTGATCCGCCGCCTTTGCCTGGCCGTGGATTCGCTGCCTCTGCACAGTTTTGTCACGGGACGGCCCGCACTCTGGCAGATGCTGGCCTATACCGGCCTGGCGCTGCTCGGGACGGCGGCCGTCTTCCATATCCGCCGCCGGGAAGTGGAAAGCCTGGTCCTGCAGATCCGCCGGGCCGGCGAATCCCGCTTCCGCAAAGCCTTCCGCGACGCCCGGAGCACCGCCCTGCTGCTGTGGCTCTGGCTGCTGGCATCCGGGTGCGTCTTCCTGATCCGCTTCCCTGAGCCGACGCGCTGCACCGGCCTGTACGTGGGCCAGGGCGACTGCCAGGCGGTCACGCTGGAAAACGGCCGCAGCTACCTGATCGACGGGGGCGGGAGCACGGACACGGTGGGAGAGCGCGTGATCCTGCCGTACCTGAAGTATCAGGGCATCCGGCAACTGGAGGCGGTCGTCGTCTCGCACCCGGACAGCGACCATATCAATGGCCTGCTGACGTTCGTACAGGCGCCGGAACTGCAGATCAAAAGCCTGATCCTGCCGGAGATCTTTCTGCACGCGGAGAAAGCGGAACCCCTGCTGCAGGCGGCGGAAGAGGCGGGCATTCCGGTGCGCACGGTCCGTGCGGGCGACGTCTGGCGGGACGGGGCCGCCGCCTTTTCCGTCCTCTACCCCGGCCGGACCACGCAGGTGGACGACAACGACAGCTCGCTGGTACTGCGTCTGGAGCAGCCGGGTTTTTCCTACCTGTTCCCCGGAGACCTGGGGGAGACGGGCGAAGCGATGCTGCTCCGCGCATACGGAGACGCGCTGCAGCCCGTGACCGCCCTGAAAGCGGGCCATCACGGTTCCCGCTTCAGTACGTCCGCCGCATTCCTGGCGCAGCTGCAGCCCCGCCTGGCCCTGATCTCCTGCGGGAGGAACAACCGCTTCGGCCATCCGGCCCCGGAAACGCTGGAGCGCCTGGAAGCCGCGGGCTGTCAGGTGCTGCGCACCGATGAGGCGGGCGCCGTGACGCTGTCCGTGACCGCGGACGGGGCGGTCTCGGTCCGCACATTTCATCAAAAGGAGGAAAACGACATGTCCGATCGGAACGCAGACCGGAATCAGGACAAAAACAGCAGATTTGCCCTCATCGCCAGTATCGTGATGGTGGCGGTCGGGATCCTGGCCGTGTGCCTGACCCTGCTCCTGCCGCGGAAAACGCAGGAAGGCAGGGAAAGCGATCCGTCCGTCATCCCGTCCGCCGCCGTATCCCGGACCGACAGCCGGGGAACGGAACCTGCAGAGGGGACCGCGCAGGCAACAGAGATGCAACACGGAACGGGGACGGAGACTACGCAGTCTTCCTGGCCCGTCACGGCACCGGCGGGGACCGGGGAGGACCCGCCTTCCGACATCACCCTCTCGCCCCGCATCCTGGACCGGAACGCCGGCCGCGGCGGCCCGCCGGAAGACCCGCAGGCGGAAGGCTTTTGGCTGGACATGAACCTGACGGACCGCCTGTATGAACTTTTCGCGGGCGACCTGACCAACAACACGGATTCCGGCGACCCTTTCCGCAGCATCAGCCCGGACATGAAGACCGAACTGGACACGCTCGCGGAGGATTTCGCCGCCGGCAACCTGACGGCCGATGAACTGAAAGAAAAACTGAAAGGCAAAAGCTTTATCTGGCCCGGCGACAAACTCGGCCTTCTCCACCCGCTGGGAGACTTCTCCGCCCGCTGCTACGTGTACCCCGGCCGGGACATGGCGCTGGCAAAGGAACGCATCCAGCTGACCAACGTTGCGGCGCGCCATTACCTTTTCCTGCGGGTGTATTACCATCCGGGACAGGACGCGGTGCGCATCTATATGGTGAACGGACTGATTTATTGAGGAACACGCGCGCCGCTGCCGCCCCGCCGTGAAAAGAGGGTGACAGCGCGCGCCGTTTGCGGTACAATAAACCTGACAAGGAGGAATGACCCATGTCTGTTTACTGTTATCGCTGCGGCCAGCGCCTGGCAGGAGGAGCCCGTCACTGCCCGGGCTGCGGAGCCGAGATCTTTTACGACGAGTCAGGCCTGCGGGAGGACTTTGCCCGGCGGGACCCGTCCGACCCGCCCGAAATGGATGAAGACGCGGCCCGCGCCTATTCGGAACATAAAGAATACGAAGGAACCTACGGCGGAACTTCTTGCGGCGGAACGGCCTATAACGGGGACGCTTACAACGGATCCTCTTATAACGGGACCGCCTACCGCCCGTACGGGAACGCGCAGCGACCCGCTTCCGCACCCTCGTCCAAACGGGACGGGATGGCTTTATGGGGCATGCTTTGCGGCATCGGCTCGCTGATCCTGTCCGTATTCCCTTTCATCGGCTTCGCCCTGGCCGTCGCGGCCATCGTGCTGGGCTCGCTTGGCTTAAAGTCCGAACAGAGGCGGGGCACGGCCATCGCCGGTCTCGTGACGGGGATCATCGGCCTCGTCCTCAACGCGGTGATGCTGGTCATGGTGATCTATTACATCCTCAACCCCGACCTGTTGGAGCAGCTGATCAAGCAGTTTGAAGCCTCCGGCATCAGCGTCCGCTGAGGGACGCGGTCATGGTCTGGATCATCGCCGGGGCCGTCCTGACGGCGGCTTTCGGCTGGACATTTTCTGTAAACATCGTCAATGCGGGAAACGTGCTCGGCACGGCTGTCGGTCTCCTGCTGATTCTGTACGGCCTTTTCCGCAAAAAAATACCGCCCCTGCTGAGGCGGCTCTTTCTGTCCCTGCTTGCCGCGGGCGGCCTGCTGGTGCTGGTCAGCGGTATCGCCATCGTGCGCCAAAGCGCGCAGACGCCGCGGCAGGAGGAAGGCACCGTCGTGATCCTGGGCTGCGGCGTGCGGGGCACGGTCCCGTCGCTGATGCTGCAGACCCGGATCGACGCGGCCGCGGACTATCTGACAGCCCATCCGGACGCCCGCGCGGTCTGCTCCGGCGGCATGGGCCGCGGCGAAAACATCAGCGAAGGCGAATGCATTTACCGCGTCCTCACCGCCCGCGGCATCGCGCCGGAACGCCTCCTGGTTGAGGACCGGTCCTCCAATACCGAAGAAAACCTCTGCTTTTCCGCCGCCATTATCAAAGAAGAGGGCCTCAGCCCCCACCTGATCCTGGTCAGCAGTGAATACCACCTGTACCGGGCAGTCCATATGGCAAACCGCCTGGGCCTGGAAGCGGAAAGCGTCCCCGCCCATACGCCGCTGCGCCTGCTCCCGGCGTATTTCCTGCGGGAATGCATGGCGGTGGTAAAGGAATGGATCTGGCCGTGAAGAGTCAGACACTCCCGCCGAGGACCATCTGTATCACTTTGCCAATAGCGACGATAATGACCAGAAACACCGCATAAGCGCCGATACAGGCCCATATGCGCTTGCTTTTCGGTTCCAGACGGCTGATACCGAGTTTATCCCGGAGTCCCAGATAATTATACACGATTGCGGGCAGCCCCAGAAATGCTGCAATGGTAAAGAACAGCAGTGTAACTTTGTCCCCGGAAGAGATATTGTCCTGAGCACCACGTATTACTACGGCAATCATCAAAATATAATACGGCGCGGCTAAAAACATGTTCCTGAGATTCCCGCTTCGGAATCCCGGCGGAAGAAAACGCCGGGCACCGGACGCTTTTCCGGACATTTCGGTAAATGCATCTGAACTGTTGCCAGGAACCTGTTTAACGTAATTATTGGAATGGGCGATCTCACCCGCAATACTGTACGGAACCTGCTGATCCGTTCCTGCCAGCGCCAGTTCCAACTGGCGTGCTGATGGATACCGCTCCGTCGGCTCCAACCGGATGCATCGCTGAATGATCACCCTGAGCTGCGGGTCACCGGTCAGCTTTTCCGAGGGGAACATACCGGTGAGCAACATGTTCATCAGAACGCCCACCGCGTAAATATCGGTCGCGGGTCCGGACGATCCGAACCCGTACTGCTCCGGCGCCGCGTAGCCTTTTGTCCCGATAAGCCGGGTATCCCGGCTCTCTCCCGCCTTATAGATCTTGGCGGCATCCAGGTCCAGCAGTTTTACCGCTCCGCCTGCGGTGAGGATCACATTGGAAGGCTTGATATCACGGTGAACGATCCCCGCAGCGTGCAGCGGAACCAGGATATGACACAGGGCAATCCCGATCTCCCGGACCTGTGCCGCAGTAAAAGCATCCTGTTCGTCCAGCATTTCCTGCAAGTTGCGGCCGCTGAGATAGGTCTCGATCACGATCAGCCGCCCTTCATCCTCTATGGCTTCGATGATCTGCGGCATCCCCTCGAACGGCTGCGCTTTGAGACGCTCGAATATGGAAAACTGATAATTGCTCAGCGTCTTTTTCACGAACAATAAACCGCTTTCGGCATGCCTGACCAGCATGACCCCGTGCGCGGCATTTATCGGAGCGAGCTCCTGATAATAGGATAAACGGGTACGTTCTTCTAAAGTCACGGGACACGGTTCCTTTGTTTGATAAACCTATAGTAAATCACAAGCGAGGAAAAAGCAATGAAAAAGAACCCTATGGAAATCCTGCCCACAGAGAGTCTGGAGGATGCGCTGGAGCAGACGCGGCCCGACGATCTGGGGACTTATTTCCGGGACAATGAAGAGGCGCTCCTGACCGGTGACAGGCCGTTTTCGGATTACATGCGCCGCCTTATAAAAGAAAAAGGCCTCCTCCAGCAGGAAGTCTTCCTGGCCGCGGACATCCCGGAACCTTACGGCTACCGTCTGATCAGCCAGGAACGTCACACCCGCCAGCGGGACGTCATCCTGCGCCTTTGCTTCGGTGCCCGCTTCACCTTAAAAGAGACCCAGCGTGCCCTGCGGTTGGCGGGCCAGGAAGAACTGTACCCCCGCATCAAACGCGACGCGGCCCTGATCCTAGCCCTGAACGAAGGGATGAAGGTGGATGAGGTCAATGAACTGCTGATTTCCTACGGGTTTGAACCGCTACGAAAAAGCGGAAAGAATGATTAAGAAAAGGCGTTGCCCCAAAATAGGGGGAACCCGCCGGATCGGCAAGCCATAAAATAAGACCGGAGAGCCGGCCTTATTTTTTTGAAGAGTCCGATTTGTTGTTTTCCGATTGTTCCAGAGATTCCAGTCCTAAACGGATGAGTTCCACCGTGGCTTCCGACCGGGTCTGATACCGATGTTCGAAGCGGAAGTCCTCGATCCGCTGAAACAGTTCCGGATCCACGGAAACAGTATAGCGGGGTCTGTCAGTTGCCATTTTTTTATCCTCCGTCCCGATTTTACACCAGTGAACCAGAGATGTAAAGAGGAAGTCGGAAAATGGCTTGACAAAGAGCCGGATCGATGCATATAATCAAAACTGGGTTCAGTGAACCACTGAACCATACGAGAGGAGCGACATGAGAGATAAACCGAAACGCTTCAGCATTTCTCTCTCGGCGGAACAGGCTAAACAGCTGGAAGAAGTTCAGACGCTCTTTTATCCTCAATTTTCTCAGCGTGAGATCCTGGAAACTCTCATCCGAAAAGGTTTGGAGATGTCAGAAGATCCTTCCCGTTGCCCCACAACAGGGGGAACGGAGGCACAGGGAACATCCTATAATAGTCTTTGATATTATCGAGGAGGAGAAAACATGAAAAAGATCATTATCGTCACGGCAGCGATTCTGATGGCGCTCGCTCTGTCAGCATGCACCGTCACACCTAAAGACAAGGACAGTACCGCAAAGACCACGGCTGCTCCGACTTCCGTAAAGGCCGGGCAGCAGGAGACTACCGCGGATAAAGCGGACTCCGGAACCACGGCAGCTCCGGAAACGACGCCGGCCGCTACGGAGGCGCCCACTACGCCCGCTCCCACCACCACGGTAGTTCCGGTCAAGGAAGCCTTTCAGGTCGGTGACACGGTTTCGATCAAGGACCTGACCTTCGTCTACGTTGCCAGCGGCGAGTATGAATCGGACAACCAGTTCCTCCAGCCCGCGGACGGCAACAAGTACATCTTCCTGGAATTCTATGTGGAATACAATGGGAAAGGCAATACCAGCGTATCCTCTTTCGACTTTGAGGGCTATGCGGACGGCTATTCTGTGGACAAAAAGTACAGTTTCGACAATGAGCTGAGCGGTTCGATTTCCTCAGGCCGCTGGAACCAGGGCCGCATCTATTTCGAGGTCCCTCAGGACGCGACGAAGATCGAAGCCGAATACGACGTCAACCTGTTTACCGATGAAGTAATCAAATTCGTGTACGAAGGCGAGCAGAACAGCGGCTTTGTCCCGGAGAAGAAGATTGATGCGGATCCCGACGCGCTGGTCCCGGGCGGCACCGTGGAAACAAAAGAACTGAAAATCACCTACCTGGACTGCGGCGTCGCCGTCAGCGACAACCAGTTCCTCCAGCCTGCCGAAGGATACAAGTACATCTATTTCGAACTGGAATTTGAAAACATCAGCTCCAGGGAACAGTCCGTGAGCAGCCTGCTGTTCAATTGCTATGCGGACGGTAAATACTGTGAATCCCACTTGATGGTGCGGGACGACGATCTGAGTGCCACGCTGTCCTCCGGCAGGAAGACCAAAGGTTCCGTGGTATTTGAAGTGCCGGAAGACGCGACCGTGATCGAACTGGAATATGAGACTAGTCTCATCTCAGGAAAGTTTATCGTTTTCAGTTATGTAAACAAGTGATCAGGGCGGTTCGGAAAGCCCCGGCGGTCAGCAGACCGGCCGGGGTTTTTCTTTACATTTCCTACCCGTTGTGCGATAATATAACAAATCATCTGATTAGAAAACGGAGAAAATCATGGCGATGCAATGCCCGATCTGCGGCGCGCCCGTGGACGGAAAAGAATGTAATTACTGCGGATACAAAGTCCCGCTGGGACAGCGGCCGAATACCGGGCCGCAGCAGCAGGGGCCTTACCAGTATGCCAGGCAGCCGGAGACGGATCCATTCCGGGATACGTACGGCAATCAGCGGCAGCAGGGCGCTTACGGCCAGCAGAACGCCTACGGTCAGCAGGGCCGGCAAAATGCCTACGGCAACGGTTACGGCTCGCAGGCTCCCTATGCGGCCGGCTACGCGGCACAGACCCCTTACGGCCGCGCGGCGACAGACGCCTACGGCCGCCCCATCAGCACATACAGCAAGTGGACTGCGTTCATCCTGTGCTTCCTGTTCGGCACGTTCGGCGTCCACCGCTTTTACGCGGGCAAGATCGGCACCGGCCTGCTCTGGCTGTGCACGCTGGGCTTCGGCGGCATCGGCTGGCTGGTGGACATCATCATGATCCTGAGCGGCTCATTCACCGATAAATACGGGCTTCCGATGAAGGAATAAGCCCTGTCAACCCCCGGATATTCAGTTTACCGCATTATCAGATAACAGTTGAGAGGAAATGAACCGATGAGAAACAGACGAATTCCGGCCCTGGCAATAGCAGTCTGCCTGAGCATGCTGCTCTGCCTGGCAGGCTGCGGCCACAGCCCTTCGTCTCAAGACAAGGCAGCAGCGGCTTCGCAAACGATCGCGAGCAAGATCGCCGCTGTCACGAAAAATCCTGAGACAGCGCCGAAAACGACAACGGCAGAACAAATAACCACATCTGCTCAGCAAACAGAACCGGCCATGGATACGGCCGCGGAATCGGCGGCGGAAGCCTCACGGCAAGCGGTGGAAGCATCAAAGCAGGCGTCGGAAGCTTCGCGGCAGGCAGCTGAGGCAGCGGAAGCGGCAAGCCGGGAGGAAGAGTCCCGCAAGGCCGCTGAAGAAGAATCGCGCCGCGCCGCTGAAGAAGAATCGCGCCGCGCCGCTGAAGAGGAATCGCGCCGGGCGGCGGAAGAAGAATCGCGCCGCGCCGCTGAAGAGGAATCGCGCCGCGCCGCTGAAGAGGAATCGCGCCGGGCGGCGGAAGAAGAATCGCGCCGCGCCGCGGAGACGGAACCGCCTACCACCGCGCCGGTGCGATCGCAGCCGGATTATATCGCCAACATCAGCACGAAAAAGTTCCACTATCCCTGGTGTCATTCCGTGGAACAAATGAAAGAAAAGAACAAGTGGTATTTCTACGGAGACCGGCAGGAACTGATCAATCAGGGTTATGATCCCTGCAAAAACTGCAATCCGTAAAATAACAGCATAAGGAGACATCACCATGTCCTGCACTACCCTTTTAGTCGGCAAAAACGCTTCCAACGACCGTTCCACCATGATCGCCCGCACGGACGACGGCTGTTTTGACGTCAAAAAACTGGTCGTCGTCGAACCGAAAGACCAGCCGAAAAAGTACAAAAGCGTGATCTCGCACGTGGAGATCCCGCTGCCGGAGGCCCCGATGCGCTACACCGCCTGCCCCAGCGTGGACAAAAAGAACGGCATCTGGGCTGCGACGGGCATCAACGAGGCCGGCGTGGGCATGACCGCGACGGAGACCATCACCACGAACGCGCGCGTGCTGGCGGCGGACCCGATGGTCGTGTACAAAAAGGCGGAAAAACGCGGGGAGAAGGACGTTCCCGGCGGCATCGGCGAGGAAGACATCGTCGTGCTGGTACTTCCGTACATCCGGAGCGCGCGCGAAGGCGTGCTGCGGCTGGCGGCGCTGCTGGAGGAGTACGGTACGTACGAGTCCAACGGCATCGCGTTCAACGACGAGCAGGAGATCTGGTGGCTGGAGACCATCGGCGGCCATCACTGGATGGCGAAGCGCGTCCCGGACGACGCGGCGGTCGTGATGCCCAACCAGTTCGGCATGGACAGTTTTGACCTGGATGACGCGCTGGGCGCCGGGAAAAACCATCTCTGCTCAAAAGACCTGAAGGAATTCATCGAAGAAAACCGCCTGGACGCCAATCAAGGCGGCGTGTTCAATCCCCGGAACATTTTCGGCTCCCACTATGATTCGGACCACGTGTACAATACCCCGCGGGCCTGGCTCATGGGCCGCTTCCTGGCGCCGACGCGGTACCGCTGGGAGGGCGCCGGCGCGGACTTCACGCCCGAAAGCGACCGCATCCCGTGGAGCTTCGTCCCGGAGCGCAAACTGGCGGTGGAGGACGTGACGTACCTGCTGTCCACGCATTACCAGGGCACGCCGTACGATCCGTACTCCGCACAGGATACCGGCAAGCGCGGCATTTACCGCTCCATCGGCATCAACCGCACCGGCGTCACGGCAGTCTGTCAGATCCGCGAAGGCGTGCCGGCGGACGTCCGCGGCGTGGAATGGGTCTGCTTCGGCTCCACCACCTTCGGCGCGTTCCTGCCGGTCTACACCAACGTCCCGGCCATGCCGGCCTACCTCAGCAAAGTCACGCTGGACACGTCCACGGACAACTTCTACTGGGCCAGCCGCTTGCTGGAAGCGCTCGCAGATCCGCACTTCGGCAGTACCGTGCAACTGATCGAGCGCTATCACCGCGCCCTGGCCGCGAAGAGCCGCCGCATCCTGGTCGAATACGATAAGAAGATCGCGGAGACCGGCGACCTTGCTCTGACACAGGAGGCCAATGACAAACTGGCTGCGCTGGCAAAGAAGGAGACCGCCGATGCGCTGAACAAGGTGCTCCAGGTTGCCAGCGAGAAGATGAAAAACGGATATAACCGGGCAGATAACTGACAGAGTCATTGACTCTGTCATCCTGAGCGGAGTATGCCGCAGGCATATAAAGTCGAAGGATCTTGCCGAACAAATAAATATGAAAAAGGAGGACCTCCATGAAGCACCCTATCCATACCCCTCACGCCCCGGCCGCTATCGGCCCCTACTCCCAGGCCATCGAAGTCGGCAATCTGATCTTCGTCTCCGGCCAGATCCCCGTGGACCCCGCGACCGGCGCCTTTGCGGGCGACGACATCACCTCCCAGACCCATCAGAGCCTGAAGAACCTCCGCGCTATCCTTGAAGAAGCCGGCTCCGGCCTCGACAAAGTCGCCAAGACTACAGTCTTCCTCAAAGACATGAACGACTTCGCCGCCATGAACGCCGTCTACGCCGAATACTTCACCGAGCCCTACCCTGCCCGCGCCGCCGTCCAGGTCGGCCGTCTGCCGAAGGATGCGCTGGTGGAGATCGAGTGTGTGGCGGAGATCTGAGACACGCATCTGCATCTTTATCAGTCCGCGGATGAGCATCAACAACAGTACAATAAACAGATAAGGAAGAGAAGCTCCATGAAAAAGAAGATTTCCCTGACGCTCCAGATTTTTATTGCACTTGTTCTCGCAATCCTCGTCGGCATTCTGCTGACCGGCAATCCCGATATCGCCAAGAACTACATCAAGCCCTTCGGCACCATTTTCCTGAACCTGATCAAATGGGTGGTCGGGCCGCTGGTGTTCTTCTCGATCATAAGCGGCGTGATCTCCATGCGGGATATCAAAAAAGTCGGTGCCATCGGCGGCAAAACGGTCGTGTACTATCTGTGCACAACGGCCTGCGCGGTCATTATCGGTCTGTTGCTGGCCAATTTGCTGAAAGGACTCTTCCCGGTGCTGCCGACCGCAGACCTGAGTTATGAGGTCCAGACCACCAAGATCGATTTCATGCAGACGCTGGTGGATGCCTTCCCGTCCAATTTCCTGGCGCCGTTCGTGAACGCGGCGATGCTGCAGATCATCGTCGGCGCGCTGTTCCTGGGCTTTGCCCTGCTGCTCCTTTCCGGCGGCAGAGAGGATTTCAAGGCGTTCTCCGCTGTGGACACGCTGAACGGCCTGTTCATGAAAGTGATGGAGATCATTCTGAAACTGTCCCCGATCGGTGTGTTCTGCCTGATGGCGCCGGTGGTGGCGGAAAACGGCCCGCAGGTGCTGGGTTCGCTGGCGTTAGTGCTGATGGTGGCCTACCTGGGGTATATCCTGCACATGGTGCTCGTCTACTCCGCAACGGTCTCCACGCTGGGGCACGTCAGCCCGCTCCGCTTCTTTAAGGAAATGATGCCCGCCATCATGCTGGCATTCTCTTCCGCGTCTTCCGTGGGCACGCTGCCCCTCAACATGGAATGTTCCCAGAAACTGGGAGCGGACCGCGATATCTCTTCGTTCGTCCTGCCGCTGGGGGCGACCATCAACATGGACGGGACGGCGATCTATCAGGGCGTCTGCGCGATCTTCATCGCCAGCTGTTTCGGCATTGAACTGACTCTGAGCCAGATGCTGACCATCGTGCTGACCGCGACGCTGGCTTCCATCGGCACCGCGGGCGTGCCCGGCGCCGGCGTGGTCATGCTGGCCATGGTGCTGCAGTCCGTCGGCCTGCCTGTGGAAGGCATCGCCCTCGTCGTCGGCGTGGACCGCCTCTTCGACATGGGCCGCACCGTCGTCAACATCACCGGCGACGCTTCCTGCGCTATCGTCGTATCCTCACTGGATCGCCGCAAACAGGAACGGAAAGCCGCGAAAGCGTGACGGGAATCTGACAGAGGGACGGTCCCCCTGCCGGTTTTCCAATAAAAAACAGCGGGTCATCCCCGCTGTTTTTACGTTCGCCGGCCCGTCAGGCCTTCCACAGTCCGTGCAGGTTGCAATGCTCGAAGACCGCGACGACTTCGTCGCCTTCGCTCAGCGTGAAGACGGCTTCCGGCGCCTCTCCGGGCTGCAGGGTCTTGAATTCGCAGCCCTGCTTCGTCTGGAGCGCGATCCATTCGATGAAATGCGCCTCCAGCATGGGGTGCGTCACTTCGCCGACCTTTACGGTGACGGTATTGCCGTCCTGGGTCCAGACCGGCACGTGCTTCTCATGCGCGCCGTCGCTGGTGCCGGGGACGATGACTTCCATGGGCACGCCGCAGCAGTGCACGTCGCAGGGTTTATTCTTGATGGTAAGGACGATCTGCCCGCAGCGGGGGCAGCGTAAAAAGACGAGTTCCATAAAATACCTCCGGATCTTTTTGATTTCCGCAGCAGTTTTGCTGCCGCATCATTATAGCAGAAAAAGAGAAGCGCGGGCAAGGACGTTTTTTATTTATGCGCCTGAAAAAAAGACACAGTTGTCCGTCTTGCGGAAGAAAAAAGCGGGCGAAGGGGTTGAAAAATAAAATCGTTGGCCTATAATAGACAAAATCCGGAGTCAGTGTCATAAAACCCGGAGAATTATGGAGAAAAAGCATGACGTATCATTTTTTTGACTATAAACACAACATCAGCGGTTTTCAAAGCGACCTGTTTTCCGCTCCGCATCTGGTCTATGTCGGGATCGTCTTTCTGTTTTCCTTTATGTTATGGCCGCCCGGATTTTCCGGAACGCGGGCCGGCAGGGGATCGGGAAATGGCTGAAGATCCAGGCGGTGATCACGCCCGTGCTGGAACTGGTCAAGATCGGCTGGGAAAGCTATTACGACATCACGACCGGAAGGGGCTTCAACGCGGAGGGACTGCTGCCGCTTTATACCTGTTCGCTGCTGATCTATCTGCTGCCGCTCGCCGCCTGGGGAAAGGGCCGGGCCCGGGACTGCGCCCTGGCCTTTCTGACCACGATCGGCATGCTGTTCGGCGCCGTCGGCGTGATCTACTGCAACGGGCTGAATTTCTACCCGTTCTGGACGTTCGGCGCCTTTTATTCGCTGTATTTCCACACGTCCATGTTCCTGACGGGCGTGGTCCTGCTGGCGAGCGGGACTGTGCGGCCGGAGTGGAAAAACGTCCGGCTTTCGTTTATACCGGTCGTGGTGCTGGCTGTGATCGCGGTGCCCGTCGATTACGCGCTGAGCACGGATTACATGCTGCTCTACAGCGGCTCGGGCGTCCCGCTTTATGAGGGGCTGGCGGCCCGGCTGGCGGAGAAGGGGCTGCGCCAGGTCTATACGCTGATCATGCTGCTGACGCATTTGCCGCTGGCGGCGCTGGTCGTCGGGGTGTGCAGGGCGGCGGAGAGGATCCCGCTGTTCGGAAGAAGAGAAAGAGAATGAAGAAGGCCGGCCCGAGGGGCCGGTCTTTTCTGTTGCTGAACGTCAATGCTGCTTATAATACGATGCGGATGCGGGTCCCGATGTCCTCGCGGGAGAGGACTTCGAAATGTCCGCCGTGCTTGTCAATGATCCATTTGGCGATGGAGAGGCCGAGACCGGTGCCCTCGACAGAGCGGGCTTCGTCGGCGCGGTAGAAGCGCTCGAACATGTGCTCCACATCGGCGCGGGCCATGCCGATGCCGCTGTCCTGGACCTGGAGGAAGGGGCGGCCGGCGTCGTCCCGGCCGGTCTTAAGCAGGATCTCATCGCCCGCGGCGGTATATTTGGCGGCGTTATCCAGCAGGATGCGGACGGCCTGCTTGAGGAGACCGGGATCAGCCTGGACCGTGATGTCCGGGTCCGCTTCGGTGAAGCGGTAGACGTGCGCTTCATCGATCATGAGCGACTCCTCGTACGCCTCGCGCATCAGCGCGTTCAGCGAAACGTCCTCCTTCTGCAGCTGCGTGCGCCCGGCGTCGCCGCGCGCCAGGAAGAGCAGCTGCTCCACCAGGTGCTTCATACGCTGCGTTTCGGTCTGGATGGCGGCGATGGATTCGTTCAGGACGGTCTCATCGTCCTTGCCCCAGCGCGCGAGCATGTCCGCGTAGCCGCTGATGACGGCGATGGGCGTGCGCAGCTCGTGCGATGCGTCGTTCACGAAGCGGGCCTGCTGGCGGTTGCTTTCGCGGATGCGGGTGAGCAGGTTGTTGATGGCGGCCTCGACGCCGGCCAGGTCGCTGTCGTCCAGGTGCAGGCTGGCGTTCTCATCCGCGTCCAGATGTGAGACAGCGTCTTCGATCAGGCGGTATTTGTCCTCGCCGAACTCCATCTGCGAGAGCGCTTCCGCCTGCGCGGCCAGCTCGTTGAGCGGCGCCAGGATCTTCCGCACGCGTTCCTTTTCCGCTTGATACGCGAAGAGAAGGCCGATGAAGCGCAGCCCCGTCAGGACGCCCCAGACGATCAGCCAGACGCGCAGGCCGGACCACATCCGGACCTGCAGCTCCGTGCTGCTTTCCGCGTCTTTCGCGGTGTAAAGCAGTTCCGCGGGCTTGCCCTCCGCGTCCCGCTCGATCGCGAACTCCCGCTCCGTTTTGAACGACAGATGTCCGAACGCGGTGTGTTCCCGCACCGCCAGATATGCAGCCGGGATCAGGATCAGCAGAAACAGGGCGCGGAAAAACAGCCGGGCCAGGGCGCGCCCGGCGCGGCCCGCTGCGAGTTTCTGCGTGATGGAATTCATGCTTTTATTCGGAACGGATGACATAACCCACTCCCCGGATGGTCTGGAGCATCTTCACCCCGTAGACCTCGTCGATCTTGGCCCGCAGATGGCGTACATACACGTCCACGATGTTGGTCTCGCCCATGTAATCATAGCCGCAGACCCGCTCCAGCAGCGTGTCGCGCGAGAGGACGATGTCGCGGTTTTCCAGCAGGGTCTTCAGCATCAGGAATTCGCGGTTGGTCAGGACGATCTCCTGACCGTCCCAGGCGACGCGGTGGCGGCTGTCGTCAAGTTCGAGAGAGCGCCAGCGGAGGACGCCGGAGGCGGGGGAATTTGCCGTCCCGGCCTGGCCCGCCGCGGTTGCCGATGCTGTAGTCGCGCCGTCGCCCGCTTCCGCCTTCCTGTACTTCAGACTCACCCGGATCCTCGCCAGCAGCTCCTCGATCGCGAACGGCTTGGTGATATAATCCATTGCCCCCGCGTCCAGCCCCGCCACCTTGTCCATCACGGAATCCCGCGCGGTGAGCAGGATCACCGGCGTCGCCTTCTCCTGGCGCAGGCGCCGCAGCACCTCCATCCCGTTCAGGCCGGGCAGCATGATGTCCAGCAGGATCAGGTCGAAGTCCTGCTGCCGGGCCAGTTCCAGGCCGGTCCGGCCGTCGAACGCCTTCTCCGTTTCATAGCCCTCGTGGATCAGTTCCAGCTCGATGAACCGTGCAAGTTTTTCTTCATCTTCAACGATCAGTATCTTCGGCATGACGCCTCCCGCAGCGGGCAGCCGGCCTTCCTTCCCGGAGGACCGGCCGCCTCGTTTTATGACTTTATTTCTTCCGGAATTCTTCCTTCGCGGACTCCGCCGCGCGGCTGAACTTGTCCATTACCTCGTTGGCGGCCTTCATTTCCCGCTCTTTTTCACCTTCGAACGAGTACGTGAAGCCGAAGAACAGGGACACTACGATCAGCACGAGGATCAGGAACCAGGAGCCGAAGAGGATCAGCAGCGCCACCCAGAACGGCAGCTTCGCCATCTGCTCGCCCCGGCGGTTGATCACCAGGTAGTTGCTGGAGAGCACGTGCCAGACTTTCTTCAGGAACTCTTTGAATTTCTGTCCGCCCTCGCCCTTTGCGCCGGCGCCTGCGCGCTCGCGCTCGCTCTTTTTATCTTCCACGATCACCGGCACGTACTGCGGCTGGCTCTCATACCGCGTGGAGTAGCTCCCGCCCCGGGGCGCCGCCTTTCCCTGCTGCTCCAGCAGGATCATGGCCTCCAGCAGATCGCCGCCCGTCTCCGCCAGCGCGTTCTTCGCTTCCTCATACGTGCATCCGCTTTTCTGAACTAACTTTTCAACCTTTTCAAAAATATCCATTTCATTCATCCTTTCCCGGGCACCCGCCCTGTCTTTGATGATGCAAGAATACCGAAGCATTCTTAAATCATCTTTGAGGAAAGATTAAAGATCGATTAATAAACCCATACCCTTTCATTAACTTGGCCGCCTCCGATTTTACCACACGGCGCGCGGGAGGACAAGCAGAACAGGGCCACTGGGGGACGGTTCTTCCTGGCACTGCCACTGAGGGACGGTTCTTCCCGGCACTGCCACCCGGAACCGTCCCCCATGGCCTCACCGTCCCTCCTGGCCTCATTTCCGGGCCGACTGAGGACAGTGCCATTTGGGGACAGTCCCCAATTGGCACTGTTTTTGCAAAAATCATTCGACCCTGTCCGATTTTGCCCTCATTTTGCGCTATATTAACAGAGGAATGAAATGCAGGCATGCGGGAATCATGAAGAAAAAACTGGAACAACTTTATGAAATGTACCGCGGGAGGCTTATGGCCTACGCGTCGCGCTTTTTGCCAAATGAGGCGGATGCGGAGGACGTTGTGCAGGAGGTGTTTCTGTATGTGTCGCAGAGGCCGGAGAGCATACGGACAGCGGAGAGCGCGGAAACGTATCACTATCTGTCCATCATCGCGAAGCACAAGGCCCTGGACCGACTCCGGGAACTGAAACGGTTCGCGGGCGATGATATTCCTCAGGAAGAAGAACCGGCTTATGAGATGCCGGAAGAATCGCCGCTGGCGGAAGCGCTGCGGCAGATACCGGAACGGGCGAGGCAGATGCTTCTGCTGCGCTATGCGGACGGGATCAGTACGCGGGAGATCGCGCGGCTGTACGGGATGACGCCGGACGCGGTCCGGCGCGCGATCCACCGGGCGAAGGCGGATCTGAAGAAAAAGCTGTCACAGGAAGGAAAAGAGGAATAAAAAGGAGGTTCAGTGATGGGAGGCCTGCACAACAAAGAAATGAAAGACGCGCTCAGGGAACTGCGCGATGAGGAGATCCGCACGCTGCCGGGCGGTGAAAGCGTGCTGTCGGAGACGGGGAGAAACAAAACACGCGGAAGGGTTCGATGGCAGAAAGCGGCGGTGATCGCTGCGGTATTGGCCGCACTTTGCGCAGGGTTTTTTGCCGTGAATCCGAAGGCGTACGCGGCAGTCGTGTCATGGATCAGAGGAGAAGTCGTGGAGAAAACGGGTCCGATAGGAGATCAGAAGTCCATGATGTACTATGAACTTCCCGGCACCAGTGACAAAACGGCCGAATACCGGTTCGGATGGGCTCCGGCACGGTTCGATCAGCGGGAAGAGATGGCTTCCGTGCACGACAAAGAGATTACGGGTTTTGATTACAATGTGGAATACCGCTACGAGGTCCCCGGCCCGGCGTGGGATGCCGCGCCGGAGAGCGGGCGTTTTGATATCGGCTACGCGTACCTGGAAGGGGATGATCCCAAGGTGTATTTTATGTTCGATAATCAGAATTATACCCGTCTGGAAAACGGAAGCATCGAGGAGGGCAGCTTTTCCGGGGAATACTACGTCTATGTCTATAACAAAAAAGGGACTGGTTTCTTTGATTCTTTCTGGGTAGATTCCGAAACCGGCGTATACTTCCGGCTGACCGGCGATATCACGAAAGAAGAAGCCTTCCGGATCATAGACAACGTCCGACGGACCAAATAGGTTCGGGCTGCGACCGCAGGCAAAGCAAAACAGGGCCATTTGAGGACTGTCCCCAAGTGGCCCTGCTGCTGCAGTAGGGGCGGCTGATGGCCGTCTCTACGGGGTGGACAATCCTTCCTCCGTCAGCTCATACACCTTATCGCACACTTCCCCCAGATACTTCCGGTCGTGCGAGATGCTGAGGATGCAGCCCGGGAACTCGCTGAAGATCTGCCGGATCACGGGGCCGGAAAGGGGCGAGAAATTGCGGGTGGGCTCGTCCAGCAGCAGGACGTTGGCGTCGGAGAGGGAAAGGCGCAGCAGCAGGACTTTAGCGCGCTGCCCGCCGGAGAGTTCGCGCAGGGGGTGCTCCGTTTCATCGCGGGTGAAGCGCAGGGAGCCCAGATAGGTGCGGACGCGGGTCTCCTCCGCCAGGTCGCCGGAGGGGTTCAGGAAATCCACGGGCGTGGTGTCCGGGGGCAGCAGGTCCGCGTAATTCTGCGGCATGTACAGGGCGCGGATGTCCGGGCGGGGGAGAAGTTCCTCCGCGATTTTTTTGAGCAAGGTGGTTTTGCCCGCGCCGTTGCGGCCAATGAGGCCGATGCGTTCCGGCCCCCGCACGCGCAGGAAGATATCGCGCGCCAGCAGCCGCCCGTCCGGCGTCTCGAGCCGGGGCAGTTCGAATTCCAGGACCGTTTTGCCGGCGGGCATCACGCGTTCCTTGCCTTCCAATTTAAAGAAAATGGCGTCCTCCTGCTCCGGCAGGGCGGTCATGTTTTCGTCCTGCCGGGCGAAGCGGGCTTCGAGCGATTTCACCGCATGCATCTTTTTCTTCAGCAGCCGCCCCTTGGACGGGGCCTGGCGCGATACGTTCCGCAGCGCGGTCTCCACGCTTTGCTCGATGCGCCGGAACCGCTCGTCGCGCTCGCGTTTCTCCCGCCGCTCGCTTTCCGCCTGGCGCTCCCGGTTCTCGAAATCGCGCCGCCGGTCGGCGATGTACTGCGCGTAGGGCACGCGCGCCACGGTGAAGCGCGGTTCCTGCTTCTTGCGCAGCTGCTCCAGGTGCACGACCATCGTGGCGCAGGATTCGATCAGCGTTTCATCGTGGGAGATGAAGAGCACGGCGCCGGGGAAGTCGCGGATGAAACCCTCCAGCCAGGTCAGGAAATCCAGATCGATGTCGTTGGACGGTTCGTCCAGCAGCAGCACGGTCGGCTCCGCGAGCAGCACCCGCAGCAGCGCCGCCTTCACCCGTTCGCCGCCGGACAGGCTGCCGACAGTCTGCTCGCGGTAGGGGAAATCCTTGTCCAGGCCGAACGACGCCAGATGGCGCACCAGGTCCCGTGGGGAAATGTCCCAAAAAGTGGGGCTCGCGGCGAAAAAGTCGTGCACGGTCAGTGCTTTTTCGGCCTCCGGCAGCTCCTGCGGCAGATACCCCAGCCGCTCGCCGGGGCAGATGCGCGCGCCTTCGGCCTCCGCGTACGCATCGACCAGTTCCGGGTCAAAGATCCACGCCAGCAGCGTGGACTTGCCGTTGCCTTCCTCCCCGATGATCACCGCCTTGTCGCCGGCGTTCAGGGTCAGGGAAAAACCCTGCAGGAGGGGACGCAGGTCTTTTTTATGGGTGATATTCAAATTGCGGATCTGCAGCATAAATTCCTCCGTTTATGAAAAAATCTGTCCGGCCTACGCCAAACAGACTCACACAAAGAACTCGCGCCGGGGCGGGGTGTGACGATCGGATGGCACAGGCTGAAAAATGGCGTCGCCGCCACTTCCTGACGGACCGCCGCTTCCGCAGTAGTCCGCGTCAGAATAAGTCTGGTTCACCGGATCATCAGTTGTGCATTTCCCACCTCTCGGATCGATTTGTTTATATCATACAGGAAGAAGCGGCTGCTTGCAAGCAGTTTATCGCAAAACAGGACCATTTGGGGACGGTTCTTCCTGGCCCTGTTTGATCATTTTTCGCAAAACAGGGCCACCCGGAACCGTCCCCCAGTGGCCCTGTCTGAGATTTCGCCAAATCTCCTGCGTTATTTTGCCAGGCCCAGCAGGCGCGCTTTCTCCTCCTTCGCCTCGTCCAGGGTGAAGCCTTCGGTGATGCCCCATTCCTCGACCAGGTTCTGGATGAAGCGGTCCTGGGTGGCGGCGGCTTCGGCGTATTGGCCGCGGATCTCGCAGATCTGCGCGATGGCCTGGAGGGCGTCGGCGAAGCGCGGCTCTCCCTGGCCTTCTTCGGCGGCGTAGCTGGCTTCGTAGTAGCGGATGGCTTCGTCGTAGCGGCACTGGCGGGCGCAGTACTGGGCCATTTCGAAGAGCATGGCGCCGTCGTTCGGGAATTCCTTCAGCGCCTGCTCCATGATGGCGTCCGCGGCGGGGCGGTCGTAGCGGGCGAGGGCGATCCAGGCCTCGTAGGTGCGGACCAGCACCGGGCGGGCGTCGGGCAGCTGGCGGTAGCGGGCCAGGACGTCTTCGGCCTCATCGGCGCGGTTGTCCGCGATCAGGTTGTCCAGCAGGTAGAGGTAGGAGAGGCGCTGATCGGGGTGGGCCTCCACCAGTTCTTTGTAGAAATCGACGGCTTTGCTGTGGTTGGCGCAGTTCCAGTCCCACAGCATGTGGCCTTCCGCCATGTCCAGCAGCCACTGCCAGGCCTTCTTGTTCGGCGCCAGGCGGATGGCGGTGCGGGCGTATTTGCTCACGCGCTTGGCGTCCGCCATCATGCGGTTGTGGTACAGGTCGCCCAGGTTGCCGTTCACGCGCTCCTGATCGAGCGGGCCGCCCAGCTGGTTCTTGAGGAATTCCTCGGCCTCCCAGAAGGCATCGGCGGGCCAGTCCAGCTCGTATTCCAGACGGTTTTCGATGCGGCGCAGCTTCTGCTCGCCGGTCAGGTCGAACAGCTCGTCGATGCTCACCCCGAACTCCTCCGCCAGCTGCGGCAGCAGGGTGATATCCGGCATCGCCGCCCCCAGCTCCCACTTGGACACGGCCTGCGCGCTGAGTCCCAGCTTCTCCGCCAGCCGCTCCTGGGTCATTTCCTTCTTTAAGCGGTAATATTTGATCTTATTTCCTAATTCCATGATCGGATCTCCTTGTCTTTTATTGCGCAGCCTTCGGACTCCTCCGGAAAAAGCCCTTCTTGCCTTGCTGGCCTGATAGTAACACAAAACGGCGCCATCTGACAATGACGCCGTTATTGAAGGGATACAACCGGCAGTTGAGAAGCAGTGCCACTGGGGGACGGTTCTTTCTGGCCCTGTTTGGTCGTTTTTGATGGAATGAGGCCACTTGGAACCGTCCCCCAGTGGCACTGTTTGTCCCCGTCACCCGGGGATGCGGCTGCCGGCGGGGACGGAAGAGGTGATGAAGGAGTTGGAGGGGATGGTTGAGCCGGCGCCGATGACGGTGTCGCCGCCCAGGATGGAGGCGCCGGCGTAGATGGTGACGCGGTCCTCGAGGGTGGGGTGTCGGCGGACGTTGTTGAGGCGGCGGCCGCCGCTGGTGGAGAGCGCGCCGAGCGTGACGCCCTGGTAGATCTTCACGTAATTGCCGATGTGCGTGGTCTCGCCGATGACGATGCCGGTGCCGTGGTCGATGAAGAAGTGGTGGCCGATCGTGGCACCGGGGTGGATGTCGATCCCCGTCTCCCGGTGCGCGTGCTCCGTCATCATGCGCGGGATCATCGGCACGTCCAGGCAATACAGTTCGTGTGCGATGCGGTACGTGAAGATCGCGTACAGGCCGGGGTAGGAGAAGATGATCTCATCGCGCGTGAATGCGGCCGGGTCGCCGTCGAACGCGGCGTCCAGGTCCGTCTCCAGCAGCGCGCGGATGCGGGGCAGGGTCTCCAGGAAATCCAGCGCCTTGCCCATCGCGGCTCCGCTCAGTTCCTCCGGGGCCGCCGCGCCGTAGCGGGCCTCGTCGTAGGGCAGCACCAGCTCGATCTGCTTGGAGAGGTGGTACAGGATGTCCTCCAGCAGCATGGACGTGTGGTTCTGGGCCGTGAAGACCTTATAGCGGGTGTGCGCGAAAAAGCCGCGGAAGACCAGCTGGCGCAGCTCGTCCAGCACCATCAGCACGTCCTGCTCGTCCGGATGGCGGAAAGTGTTTTCCTTATCGATGTATTTATTCTCGCTGAAGCTGTCCATCACCCGGGAGATGACGGAGGAGATGCGCTCGGAGAGACGTTCCTGATCCATGGATGACTCCTGTCCTGATTAAATTTGCGGCGGGGAGCGGACGGAGCCGGTCCCCTGTTTTTTATTCTTCTGTCGCGAACAGCGCCGTGGAGAGATACCGGTCGCCCGAATCCGGCAGCAGGGCCACGACGGTCTTCCCGGCCATTTCCGGGCGGGTGGCCAGCGTGAGGGCGGCGTACAGCGCGGCGCCGGAGGAAATACCGCAGAGCAGTCCTTCGGTGCGGGCCAGCAGGCGGCCGGCCTTCAGCGCGTTTTCGGTGGAGACGGGCAGGATCTCGTCGCAGACGGCCGGATCGAAGACCGCCGGCACGAACCCGGCGCCGATGCCCTGGATGCCGTGCGGTCCGGGCTTGCCGCCGGACAGCACCGGAGAGGTATCCGGCTCCACGGCCACGACCCGGATGGAGGACTTCTGCTCCTTGAGGTACCGCCCGGCCCCGGTCACGGTCCCGCCGGTGCCGGCGCCGGCTACGAACGCGTCCACGTTCCCGTCCGTGTCCCGCCAGATCTCCGGCCCGGTGGTCAGATAGTGGATGCGGGGGTTGGCCGGATTGTCAAACTGTCCGGGAATGATGGCGCCGGGGATGGATGCGGCCAGTTCCTCCGCTTTTTCGATGGCGCCGCGCATGCCCTTCGCCCCTTCCGTCAGCACCAGCTCGGCGCCGTAGGCGGCCAGCAGCTTGCGCCGCTCCACGCTCATCGTTTCCGGCAGGGTCAGAATGATTCGATAGCCCAGGATCGCGCCGGCGAACGCCAGCCCGATGCCGGTATTGCCCGAGGTGGGCTCCACGAGCGTCCCGCCGGGCTGCAGGAGGCCCCTTTCTTCCGCGTCGCGGATCATGGCCAGCGCGAGCCGGTCTTTTACGCTGCCGGCCGGATTCCGGTATTCGACTTTGACCAGGATCCTGGCGTCCGGTATCCCAGCCGCCGCGGCAAACCGCGAAATCTCCACCAGGGGCGTGCGCCCAATCAGTTCCAGTGCGCTGCTGTGAATGTTCATCATGAGGGCTCCTTTCTTTGAGTAGATGATACTGCTATGAAAAGAATGATAGGCCAGCGGCCGGAAAATGTCAAGCGAAGACGCGGAGCGGACAGGGCCGCCGGGAACCGTCCCCCCGGTCTCATTCCGCAGTTGAAATTTCCGCCCTTCACTGATAGAATAAGGACGGAAACAGGTTCGTACCGGAATGTGTGATAAATCCCCCACGGATATTCGGAGGTATTATATGAAAAGAATTGATTGCAAAGCATACCGGCTGCTGCCGGCGCTCGTTCTGCTCGTCCTCTGCCTGGCTGCGTGCGGCGGCGGACTGGATGCGCAGCTGAGGCCGAAGGCAGAGGCGTATCTGAAGACGCTGGCGGAGAAGGCCGACGTGCAGGACAGTTTCACGCTGACGAAGGATAAGGCGGATACGGCGGACAAGGCAGACCCCATCGCGTTCACCGCGAAGTCCGAGACCTACCAGAAAGAATTCACCGTGTACGTTTCCCGCGACGGCAACACGGTAACGGACAGTTACTACACCCTGTCGATGCGCGACATGGTCTTCAATGAAGGCATGGCGATGATGAAGGCGGCCCTGGGCGAGGACTTCCCTGAGACGGAAGTCGTCCTGGTGCCTGCCTCGCAGGAGGCGCTGTCCGGCCGGACGTTCGCGTCGCTGAAGGAGTTCATGGACGCCTCCGGCAGCCTGCTCCTGCTGCAGTTCTACATCCGCGGGGACGGGAAAACGCAGCTGACGTCGGAGCAGATCGATAAGGTCCTGATTGCCATGCAGGAGAAAGGCTTCCGCGCGACGCTCTACCCGTACATCAGCAACTCCGTCTGGTACGACGTGACACCGAACGGCATCTGGATCACCACGCAGACCGGCGCCGACAGCGGCAAAATGCTGGATCGGAAGGAATACGTGCCGGTGACGGACAGATAAGGACTGAAATGGCTGTGACTGCAGATAATAACAGCCCTGCGCCGGAAGCGCCGGACATGTGCGTTCCCTGCGGGGACGGCTTCCTCAACCTCCGCGTCGGCGCGATCATCATGAAAAACGGCCGGATTCTGATGGCCGGCAACGACTGGACCCCCTACCTCTACTCCGTCGGCGGCCGCATCAAATTCGGCGAAACGGCGGAGGACGCGGTGCGCCGCGAAGTCCGGGAGGAGACCGGCCGGGACCTGGAAATCGACCGCCTCGGCTTCGTGCACGAGACCTACTTTCTGGGCGATTCCCCTTCCAAACTGGGCCGCCCGATCTACGAGATCAGCTTTTACTTCTACATGAAGACCCCGCCGGACTTCGAACCCGTCTGCGAAAGCTTCAGCGAAGCCGGCGATCCGGAATACCTCAGATGGATCCCCCTCGACTCGGAGGAGAAGTACTTCCCCGAGTTCTTCCGCACGGAACTGCTGCACCCGGAACACGCCGTGAAACATTTCGTATCGGACGACCGGTAAGGGCGGAAAACCCGTAGGGGCCGTTGTCCCCACGGCTCGCCGCAAGGCCCCCCATCCGTAGGAGCCGTTGTTTCAACGGCCCGCGGCCGGAACCCGCAAAAAACAACAAAGGAGCCGCCTCATGTTCAGACCCATGCGCCGCCGCAATCAAGCCCTTACCCCCGAAGAATGTGCCGCCCTCCTGATTGCCGAGACCCGCGGCGTCCTTTCCCTTCTGGGCGACGATGATTACCCCTACGGCGTCCCCGTCAACCACTGGTACGACCCGGAGACCGGCCGCCTGTATTTCCACGGCGGCAAGGCGGGCCACCGCGTCGACGCCGCCGCGCGCCACGACAAAGTATCCTTCTGCGTGTTCGACAAAGGCACGCCGGAGGAAGGCAGCTGGGCGCTGCGCGTGAACTGCGTCGTGATCTTCGGCCGCATCCGGCCCGTCACAGACCCGGAGGAGACGATCCGCATCAGCCGCGCCCTCAGTCATAAATTCACGAAGGACGAGGCGTATATCGAGGCGGAAGTGGCCCGCTCCGGCGCCAATACGCTGGCCTATGAGATCGTGATCGAGCACATGACCGGCAAACGCATCAAAGAATCCTGATCGAGGAGACAGAAACCATGCTGAAAACTGACCCGCGGTATCAACTGTATATCGACATCCTGAAGGAGGAACTCATCCCCGCCATGGGCTGTACGGAGCCCATTGCCATCGCGTACGCGGCGGCCAAGGCGCGCCAGACACTGGGCGCGGAGCCGGAGCGGCTGCTGGTGGAAGTCAGCGGCAACATCATTAAAAACGTCAAAAGCGTGGTCGTGCCGCACACAGGCGGACTGCGCGGGATCCCGGCGGCGGCCGCGGCCGGAGCCGTAGCAGGTGACGCGGACGCGGAACTGGAAGTGCTCTCGCGTGTCACGGAAGAGCAGATCCAGGCGATCCACACGTTCGCGGAGCGCGTGCCCATCGAGGTGTGCCACGCCGACACCGGCCGCATTTTCGATATCCGGGTCACCGCATTCGCCGGCCCGGACCGCGCGACCGTGCGCATCGCGGACTATCACACGAACCTCGTGCTGGTGCAGCGGAACGACGCCGTATTGCTGCGGCGGGAACTGACGGAGCGGAACGACGAGCGCCTGACGGACCGGACCTGCCTGACCGTGGAGGGGATCGTGGAGTTTGCGGAAGCGGTGGATCCGGAGGACGTGCGCGCGGTCCTGGAGCGGCAGATCGCGTTCAACATGGCGATCGCAGAGGAAGGCCTGAAGGGCAATTACGGCGCGAACATCGGCAAAACCGTGCTGCGCGGCCGGGAAAACGACATCAATTACATCATGCGCGCCTGGGCGGCCGCGGGCAGCGACGCGCGGATGAACGGCTGCGAGCTGCCGGTGGTCATCAACTCCGGCAGCGGCAACCAGGGCATCACGTCGTCAGTGCCGGTAATCGTGTACGCGCGGGAAAACGGCATCGGCCATGAGGAAGTCCTGCGCGCGCTCTGCGTCTCCAACCTGGTCACGGCGCATTTAAAGACCGGGATCGGCCGCCTGTCCGCCTATTGCGGGGCGGTCAGCGCGGGCGTCGGCGCCGGGGCGGGGGTCGCCTGGCTGAAAGGCGGGCGGTTCGAGATGATCGCGCACACCGTGGTCAATGCGGTGGCCATCACCTCCGGCATTATCTGTGACGGCGCGAAGGCCAGCTGCGCGGCCAAGATCGCGGCCGCCGTGGACGCGGGCCTGCTGGGCCTGGCCATGTACGAGGACGGCAACCAGTTCTTCGGCGGCGACGGCATCGTCCGCAAAGGCGTCGAAAACACCATCGAAGCCGTCGGCCTGCTTGCGCGCCGCGGCATGGAAGAGACGGATAAGGAGATCATCCGCTTGATGATGGAAAGGTAAACGTAGGGGCCGATGTTTCATCGACCCGGAAACAGGAAAGACAGGGGGCGGCGAAGACAGAGAACCGTCCCCTGTCTTTTTCTTTATTTTGCAGAATCCTTGACAACCGGGCCGTCAATCGTTATACTGAATATCGAACAAAAGTTCGGAGATGGCGGGGTGCGTCCCCTGTCATCCGCGGGGAGCAGGCATGGAAGCGTACTTAGAAGAACTCAATCCCGAACAACTGGAAGCGGTGACCACTACCGAAGGTTTCGTGCGCGTCATCGCCGGCGCCGGCAGCGGCAAGACCAAAGCCCTCACGGCGCGGTACGCGTATCTGGTCATGGAGATGGGGATCCTCCCCGCCCACATTCTGTGCGTCACCTTTACCAACAAAGCCGCGGAAGAGATGCGCCGCCGCATCCACAACCTGACCGGGGACCGGGACACCGCGTACGTGAACACGTTCCACGGTTTCTGCGTCTCCGTCCTGCAGGAGGACTCGCACGCCATCGGCTACCCGAAAAGCTTCCTGGTGCTGGACAACCCGGACATCAACGAATTCCTCCGCCTCATTTACGAAGAGCGGAACCTCAACCTGCGCCACATGACTTTCCAGGACGCGCGCGACATGTTCGAGATCCGCAAATGCCTCACCGAACCGTCCTACTATCTGCACCTGGTGGACGAATCGTTGGAGACGATGCGGCAGAAATACGAGCAGGCCACGGAGATCCGGGACATCCTGTTCTACGGGTACCTGTACTATCAGAAAAAATGCTTCGGGCTTGACTACAACGACCTCATCATTCTGACCCTCCACATCTTCAACACGCGGCCGGAGATCGCGCTGAAATGGCAGGAGCGGCTGGAATACGTCATGATCGACGAATTCCAGGACATCGACCCCCTGCAGATCAAACTCATGGAGGCGCTCTGCGCGTACCACAAAAACCTCTTCGTGGTGGGCGATCCGGACCAGACCATCTACACCTGGCGCGGCGCGAACGTGAAGTATATCAAGGATTTTGACAAGGAATACCCCGGGACGCACACCGTCCTGATGAATACGAATTACCGCTCCACGCCGCAGATCATCAGCGCGGTGAATTCGCTGATCGAAAAGAACCGCGGCCGCGTGCCCAAGGCCCTCGTTCCCGTGAAGGCGGGCGGGCCGGCGGTGAAGGCGGCGCTCAGCGAAATGCCGGAGGACGAAGCGGCCTGGGCGGCGGCGAAGATGAAGAAACTGCATGAAGCGGGCCGCCGCTACGGCGACATCGCGGTGCTCTACCGCGCGCACTACCTGACCCGCAGTATCGAGGAAGCCCTGCAGAAGGCGGAAATCCCCTACACCCTGTATGGCGGCGTCGGCTTTTTCGACCGCGCGGAGGTCAAAGACGCGCTATCCTACCTGCGCATGCTCGCGTATCAGGATGACCTGTCCTTCCGCCGCATCGTGAACACACCGAAGCGGAACCTGGGCGAAAAGCGCCTGCGGTTCCTGACCGAGCGCGCGGAGGCGGAGGGGCTGAGCCTGTATCAGACGCTGAAAAAGCATATCGCGAACGATATTTTCAAGGGCACCGGTGCGGAGGCCTTTATCAGCCTGATCGATTCGTTCTCCGCAGGTGCGGCGGGCCAATCAATCAGCAAGCTGTTCACCGCCCTGCTCCATGCCTCGGGCTATGAAAAAATGCTCCGCACCGAGGGCGCTCAGGACCGTCTGGACAACCTGGCGGAGCTCAAGCAGCTCATTCTGCGCTATGAGATCAGCTGTGGCGAAGAGTGCGAACTCCCGGACTTCCTGGCGCACATCGCCCTGTATTCGGACAACGACCGCGAGGCGGGCCAGGACAAGGTCAAACTGATGACCGTCCACGGCTCCAAGGGCCTCGAATTCCCCGTAGTCTTCCTGTGCGGCCTGAACGAAGGCGTCTTCCCCGGCCGCAAGACCGACAGTTTCGAGGCGATGGAAGAGGAGCGCCGCCTCTGCTTCGTCGCCATGACCCGCGCGGAGGACGAACTCTACCTTTCCGCCGTCGAAGGCCGCCTGCACGACGGCGCGCCCCGCTATATGTCGCGCTTCCTTCTGGACGTTGCCCCCGGCCTCATCGAATACGAAGAACCGCCCCGGGAGGAACTCATCAAAGACACCCGCGCCTACATCGCGGCGCGGGACAAATTCCTAGAGGGCGGTGCAGAGGAGCATCTTCCCATCGGCGCGCAGGTCCGCCACGCCGTCCTCGGCCTTGGCGAGATCCTGGACGCTGACGAAAAAAAGAAAGCCTATTTGGTAAAATTCACCGACATCGAAACGCCCCGCGCCATCGCCTTCCGCGCGAAACTGGAACGGGTGGAAATGTGACGGGGAGATAAACCAGAGATTCCGCAGGAGAAAACCATCGAAAAAAGTTGTAGGGGCGGCTATTGGCCGCCCCTCGGTATGTGACATGTGACAAAAGAACCGTCCCTTTGTGACGTGGTGTTTATTTGATCTCCGCTTTCGTCTCGCAGTACAGGCAGCGGTACACCTTGTTCCGGCGGTCGGTGAGCTTGAAGACGTGGTCCAGTTCCTGCTCGGTGGAGGTGATGCAGCGGGGGTTCTTGCATTTGATGACATTGACGAGGCGGTCGGGCATGTCGATGTTGCGCTTTTCGACGAGGCGGCCGTCGCGGATGACGTTGACAGTGGCGCCGGGGTCCACGAAGCCGATCACGTCGACGTCCACGGGGATGTCGGCGTCGATCTTGATGATGTCCTTCTTGCCGCGCTTCTCGCTGTGGGCGTTCTTGATGATGGCCACGGAGGCGTCCAGTTTATCGAGGCCCAGCAGTTCAAAGAGTCTCATGCCCTTGCCGGCGGTGATGTGGTCGATGACGATACCGTTCTGAATGGAATCAATGTTCATTTTCGGCCTCCTTTAAAAGCTTTATGATCAGCGCCATGCGCATGTATTTGCCGTTCAGGACCTGCTTGAAGTAGCAGGCGCGGGGATCCTGGTCCACCGCCACACTGATCTCGTTCACGCGGGGCAGGGGGTGCAGGATGGCCAGGTCGGGCTTGGCGTTTTTCAGTTTGTCGGGGTTCAGGATGTAGCTGTCCTTCAGGCGCAGGTAGTCTTCTTCGTTGAAGAAGCGCTCGCGCTGGACGCGGGTCATGTACAGGATGTCCAGCTCGGGCAGGGCGCCTTCCAGATCCGTGGTCTGCACGTAGGGGATGTTCTGCTGCTGCAGGACGTCCTTTTTCACGTAGGACGGGACTTTCAGTTCTTCCGGGGAGATCAGGACGAACTTGTTGCCGTTGTAGCGGGACATCGCCTGGATCAGGGAGTGGACCGTGCGGCCGAATTTCAGGTCGCCGCAGAGGCCGATGGTCAGGCCCTCGAAGCGGCCTTTTTCGCGGTAGATGGTGAGCAGGTCGGCCAGCGTCTGGGTCGGATGGCTGTGGCCGCCGTCGCCGCCGTTGATCACGGGCACGGAAGCGTTTTTGGCCAGCACGTAGGCGGAGCCTTCTTTGGGATGGCGCATCGCGATGATGTCTACATAGCAGCTGACGGTCTTGGCCGTGTCCGCGATGCTTTCGCCCTTGGCGGCGGACGACGTGCCCGCGCCGGTCACGCTGATCACGTTCCCGCCCAGCTCGTACATGGCGGCTTCAAAGCTCATGCGGGTGCGGGTGGACGGCTCGAAGAACAGGGTTGCCAGCTTCTTGCCGTGGCAGGCCTCGGCATACTTCGCGGGATTCGCGATGATGTCCTGCGCCACTTCGATGAGCTCCATCAGCTCATCCGGGGAAAGGTCGAGAATATCGATGACGCTTCTCATGTTTGTCCTCCTCGTATTGAATTATCCTTTGATCCAGCTCTCATCCGACGGATTCTGACGGAAGGCCAGCAGCCGCGCCCTGTCCTCCGGGGCGATGCGCCCTTCGCGGACGGCCACGTCGATGACCGTGTCGAAGTCGGTGAGAGAGGTGTTCTCTATATCAGCCGCCTCGAGGCGGTCGATGCCTTTTTGCATGCCGTAGGTGAAGAGGGAGACGATGCCCAGCACGTCCGCGCCGGCCGCGCGGAGCACTTCCACGACTTCCAGGACGCTGCCCGCGGTGGAGATCAGATCTTCCACGACCACGACCTTCTGGCCGGGGTCCAGCCGGCCTTCGATCTGGTTCTGGCGGCCGTGGTCCTTGGCGCCGCTTCGCACGTACCCCATGGGCAGGCCCAGCAGATGGGCGGCGATGGCCGCGTGCGCGATGCCGGCCGTGGCAGTGCCCATCAGCACTTCCGCTTCCGGGTATTTTTCGCGGACGGTCTCCGCGAGCGTCTGCTCCACCAGCGCGCGCACGGCGGGTGCGGTCAGGATCAGACGGTTGTCACAGTAGATGGGGCTTTTGATGCCGCTGGCCCAGGTGAAGGGCTCGTCGGGCCGCAGGAACACGGCGCCGATCTGCAGCAGGCCGCGGGCGATGGATTTGTTGTGGTTCATCCTAAAAACTCCTTTATACATCTTTCGTATGCGGAGACCGGATCGGCCGCCGCAGTAATGGGCCGGCCGACGACGATGTAGTCCGAGCCGAGGCGTCGGGCGTCGGCAGGCGTGGTGACGCGCTTCTGATCACCTTTCTCGTTTTCGGCAAAGCGGATGCCGGGGGTGACGGCCAGGAAATCCGCGCCGCAGCGCTCATGCACCAGACCGGCCTCCAGGGGAGAGCAGACCACACCGTCCAGGCCGGCGTCGCGGGCGGTCTGGGCATAGTGCATCACCACCTCGGGCAGCGGGCGGCCGATCAGCAGGTCGCGTTCCATGACGGTCTGGTCCGTGGACGTGAGCATGGTCACCGCGATGAGTTTCGGCCGCGAGCCGTCCGGCCGGGTCAGGCCTTCCAGCGCCGCTTCCATCATCGGGCGGCCGCCGCCCGCGTGCAGGTTGCAGAGGTCCACATCCAGGCGGGAGAGCACGGTCATGGCTTTCTTCACAGTGTTCGGGATGTCGTGCAGCTTCAGGTCCAGAAAGATCGGAAGGCCCATCCCGCGGATCTTTCGAACCATCTCAGGGCCCTCCGCGTAAAACAGCTCCATCCCGATCTTCACGAACGGTTTTCTTTCCCGCGCCGCAAAGCGGTCCAGGAACGCCAGCGTCTCTTCCCCGCTCTTAAAATCACACGCGATGATCACGTCTTTGCTCATTTCAGTTCCTCCAGGCTTTCGATACCGTATTCTTTCATGACGCGGGGCAGGTCCAGGATGATGTCGCGGCAGGCAGTGGGGCTGATGAGGTTGGCGGTGCCGACTTCGACGGCGGAGGCGCCGGCCATCATCATTTCCAGGACGTCGCGGGCAGTGGTGATGCCGCCGAGGCCGACGACCGGGATATGGACCGCGTGCGAGACCTGCCAGACCATGCGCAGGGCGACGGGGAAGACCGCGGGGCCGGAGAGGCCTCCGGTGGTGTTCGCCAGCAGGGGCCGCCGCGTTCTGAGGTCGATCCGCATGCCCAGCAGCGTGTTGATCAGGCTGAGGCCGTCTGCACCGGCCTCTTCGCAGGCCCGCGCGATCGATACGATGTCCGTTACGTTCGGCGTCAGCTTGACGATCACGGGTTTGTGCGTCACCGCCTTCACCGCGCGCGTGACTTCCGCCGCCGCGCCCGGGTCCGTGCCGAAGCTCATGCCGCCGCCGTGCACGTTGGGGCAGCTGATGTTGATCTCCAGCCAGCCCACGCAGTCCTCTTTGTCCAGGCGCGCGGCCGACGTGACGTAATCCTCCACGGAAAAGCCGCTGATATTGGCCATCACCGGTTTATGGAAGACCCGCCGCAGCTTCGGCAGCTCCTCGGCGATCACTTTTTCCACGCCGGGATTCTGCAGTCCCACCGCGTTCAGCATGCCGCCGGGGCATTCCGCGATGCGCGGCGTCGGGTTGCCGAAGCGCGCCTCGGGCGTCGTGCCCTTGAACGAAAAGGTGCCCAGAATATTGATATCGTAATACTCCGCGAATTCATAGCCGTAGCCGAAGGTCCCGGAGGCGGGGATCACGGGATTGTCCAGCCGGATGCCGCACAGATCGACGCTCGTATTCACCATCCCAGCACCTCTCTTTCAAACACGGGGCCTTCCTTGCAGACCCGCTTCGGACCCTCCGCAGTCTGGATGCTGCAGCCCATGCAGGCGCCGAAGCCGCAGCCCATGCGTTCCTCCAGGCTCAGCTGGCCGGGCCGGTCCGTCGCGCGGCAGAGGGCTTTCAGCATCGGCAGCGGCCCGCAGGCGTAGAAACAGGTGAGATCCGCGGGCAGATGCTCCGTCACGAAGCCCTTCTCCCCGGCGCTGCCGTCCAGCGTGACGACCGTGACAGCGGCGCCGAGCGCGGCAAATTCGTCCTCGTAAAATATCTCATCGCTGCGGTTAAAGCCGAGCAGCACCCGGGGCGTGACCTCGGCCCGCAGCAGTTCCTTCGCCAGATAATACAGAGGCGGGATGCCTACGCCGCCGCCGACCAGCACCGGCGCTGTCCCGGCCCTGGTCAGGTCATATCCGTTCCCGAGTCCGGCCAGCACGTCCAGCGTCTCCCCGGGCCGCATCCCGGCCAGGATCCGCGTCCCGTCCCCCACGGCCTTATAGATCAGGGTCAGCACCCCGTCCTCCGCATCGCACACGGAGATCGGCCGCCTCAGGAACGTCCCGGGCACCCGCACCTCAACGAACTGCCCCGGCTTTACCTCCTCCGGCCTCAATCCCGCCAGCCTCATCCGGAACACCCCCGGCGCAAGCAGGCAGTTATCTGTAATTGTGAGAATCGTCTGCGTCATAACATTCCTTCAATGGTGCCATTTAGGAACCGTCCCCCAGTGGCACTGTTTTCACTCCTCCCGGCGGTACGCGACTTTCCCGCCGCACACCGTCAGCAGGCATTCGCCCTGCACGGTCCAGCCTTCGAAGGGCGTCGCTTTGCCCTGGGAGAGGAAGCCGGCGGGGTCGATGATGTATTCTTTTTCCAGGTCCCAGACCGTGTAATCGTCGGAACTGAGAGGGATCCCGAAGCGTTTCCGCGGGTTCACGACCATGAGTTCCAGCAGGCGGTCCAGGCTGATCACGCCGGGTTTCACCAGCTTTGTGTACAGCAACGGAAACGCGGTCTCCAGCCCGACGATGCCGAAGGCGCTGCCGGCCAGGCCCTTTGCCTTTTCCTCCGCGCTGTGGGGCGCGTGATCGGTGGCGATCATGTCGATCGTCCCGTCCAGGAGCCCTTCCAGCAGGGCTTCGCGGTCCCCGCGGCTCCGGAGGGGCGGGTTCATTTTGAAGCGGCCGTCTTCCTGCAGATCGCTGTCGTCCAGCAGGAGATAGTGCGGCGCGGTCTCGCAGGACACGTTCACGCCGTCGCACTTGGCGCGGCGGATCAGTTCCACGCTTTCGCGGGTTGAGATGTGGCAGACGTGGTAGGCGCAGCCGGTCTCCGCCGCCAGGCGGATGTCCCGGGCGATGGGCCGCCACTCGCTCTCCGAGCAGATGCCCTTATGGCCGTGCGCCGCCGCGTACGCGCCGTCGTGGATATAACCGCCGCGCAGCAGGCTGTTGTCTTCGCAGTGCGCCGCCAGCACCTTGCCCAGGGCCGCGCAGCGCCGCATCACCGCCCGCATCATGTCCTCGCTCTGCACGCCGCGCCCGTCGTCGGAAAACGCGACGGCAAACGGCGCCATCGCCTCCAGATCCGCGGCCTTAAGCCCCTGCTCGTCCACCGTCAGCGCGCCGTACGGCAGCACCCGGATCACGGCCCCTTTCCGGATCAGCGCCAGCTCCTCCTCCAGATGCGGCAGGCTGTCCGGCACCGGTTTTAAGTTGGGCATCGGGCACACGGCGGTATACCCGCCCCGCGCCGCCGCCCGCGACCCGCTGCGGATGGTCTCCTTATAAGAAAAACCCGGCTCGCGGAAGTGCACGTGCACGTCGCAGAAGCCGGGAAATACAACAATTTCAGAAGAATGAGAGGAAAACGCCGCCCCCTCGGGGATGCGGGGCGCGAAGTCGGGAAAAAGCTTGCTTTGACAGATCCTGGCCTGCATTGTGTTCCTCCTTCAAAAAAGCCCGCCGATACCGGCCGGGCTTTCTTCGCAAACACGGACTGCGCCGCAGTCCCGTCATGATCTCCCGTCTTGCCAATATCTCAGTATCGCTTTAAAGACTAAAGATACTGTAGCACAGAGAGGGGGAGAGTGTCAAACGGAAATTATGAGAGAAAAGGGGTGGGGGAGTATGGGACTGGGAGCATCCCGCTGCATGAGTATCATTATCCGCTTGACATGCCGGTTTATTAATGATAGACTAAACACACAATAACTATTTTGAACGATTCCCGTGGGGGGTGAAGAATGAAAAGAATACAGCGATATTTCTTTGCGATCCTTATCGTGCTGTCCATGATGCTCTTGTCCGCCTGCGGACAGTCCGGCCAACCGACGGACCATGCGGTTCCGCCGGAAGCGACAAATCAATCGAATACGACAAACACAACGCAGTCTTCGGACCGGTCTGAAACCGATCCTTCCCACAACACGGCGGAGTTCTCTTCGTCTGCTGTTCCTGCTTCCAATTCTCCGGTTCCCTCCAACCGGGTATCTGTGAAAAGATATGGCGAATCTTCCATAGTCCAATCAGAAAACGGTATCTACGCCGTTGCTCAAGCGAAAGTCAATGACCGTTCAGAAGAAGTTGGTGTATCAAGCAGATACGGAGACTTCGTCTTGTATTGTGATAAAGATTCCGATGAGTTTGTCTTTCTGTGCGGCCGTCCCGAGTGTCCTCACAATGATGAGAACTGCGATGCATTTTTGGGAAATATTCTCAGACCGATCGGGTATTATAAGGGGCGATTATTCTATGTAACAACACCAGCACCGACTTCGAATGATACCTTGATGCTGTGTTGTATGGATGCAGACGGCAGGAATAAGCACGAGCTCACGTCGCTGTATTCAAAAGACAATACTGCCGTAAAAGGGGCCGGCTTTGTCTTCTTCACGGATGGTTATTTTCAGATTGGATTGCAAAGTCTGGATAAAGAGGGAAACATACAGGTAAACCAGCGGTACTGCAGTCTGGACGATCCTGAAATACCTGTTGATACCGCTATGGAGAAGAAGCATCCCGGTGCAGGCGCCGGAATGATTTCATCCAGCAACGGGAATACTATATTGGTTCTCGACTATCTTGAAGGAGATCAGTCCCTTTCGGAACAAGGAACAAAACTATATGAATATGTGTACGCATGGGATCCAGTAAGCAACACGCTGGAACCTTTGGGAGATCGGAAAAACCAGGTCAGCGGATATTTTAACGAGACCGGCGGCTATTATATCGAGGATGGCGTGATCCGTCAGTGGAACTACAAGACAAAAGAAGGCAAAGATCTGTTTGATACGGGTCTTCGCGGGAATCTGATCCTGAACTGTTACCCGGATTGTTTGGTGATATCGGAAACGTGCTCTGTAGAAGAACAGGCCGACACGATTTCTCTGTGGTTTTATGACTGGGATTATAAGTCTATCGGAGAATGTAAAGTATCCTTTGAAGAAGCCAGATGGTATCCTATCATAGTAATGTCAGAGACGGAAAAACGCATCATCCTGGGAGACCCGGTCAGGAACGACCTGCCCATCTGGTACATTGAAAAATCCGACTTCGGCACCGGAACTATTATCCTGCACGAATACCATTATCCGGAGATGGATCTGCTGGACTAAATCCCCGATTCTCATTTTCTGTCCTTCCCTTTTATGTCGAATCTGCTAAACTGAAAGCGTATCGGAACTCTGACACCCGAACGGAAAGGAGAGCAGATGGAAGCCAGACGCATGGGCGCCTTCATCAAAGCGCTGCGGAAAGAGAAAAATCTGACGCAGGAGCAGCTGGGAGAGGCGCTCTTTGTTTCCTCCAAAACCGTGTCCCGCTGGGAGACCGGAAACTCTCTGCCGGACCTCATGATGCTGCAGAATATCGCGGACTTCTTCCACGTGGATATCCGGGAACTGATCGACGGGGAGCGCTTTCCGGAAAGCAGCCCGGCTGAAATAGAGACCGTGCGCAAGATGGCGGAATACAGCCGGAGCAAGGAGAAAAAGATGTCCCGGAAACTGTGGCTGACCTTCGCGCTGATCCTGCTGGCGGTCGGGACCGCGGCGGCGGCGCTGATCCTGAAAAACCGCCGGGATGAACTGGACCGGAAACAGGAATGCTGGTTCACCGGCGATGTGATCGGTTATTTCCCCGCCGGGGAGGACCGCACGGAGATCCGCCTGCTCTGCGACAGCATCCGGATCGTCCGGCTCCTGATCGGCCCGCAAACGCAGATCGAAGAGCGGATACAGCCGCGTATCGGCGCGCAGGAGACCGGCCTCGGCCTCAAAGTGTTCTGCGTTTACACGGCGCGCGAGGAAAATGCGGCGAAGAAAAAAGGCGAAGAATATGTTTATCCGGCCGTTTCCGCCGCCCTTATGACGGTGGAAGACGCCCTGTCGCTGGCCTCTCCGGGAACCCTTTTCACAGCCAGTACTTTCGATCCTCAGGAAACGTCAGGGCAGTATCCTTCCGGACCCGGGGCTCCTTCTGCAGCCTATTCCTGCCACTTGGACGGAGACTCACGGCTGGTGACTGCAGACATGAAGTACGGCGGCAATAAAACGGTCAGCGTCTCCGTTGCCGCCAAAAAACTGATTACCGGCTCTTCGCGCCTCTACTACAGTTCCGAATCGTTCACGGACACCGGAACGGCAAGAGTTCAGATATCGACGCCGGGCTCCACCATCATCATTGTTTCAGCAACTGCGGAATACAGGATCATGGGGAACAAAGTGGCGGAACTTACGGTCATGTAAGACCGGATGAGTAAAGGAGGCGGTCATGAAAAACAGAAAACGGTATTTGACGGGAATCATTCTTGCAGCGGTTTTGCTGTGCACATCTTGCGGAAAAGCGCCTAACGAGAGCGCAGTACCGGGTGAAACGACATCCGTCCCCGGGACTTCCGCGCCTGCACCGGCGACGGAGCCGGAGAGCACTGCAGTCCCGACAGACACGGAAAGCACGTCAGTCCCGGCGGACACGGAAACAGCGCCGGGATCTGCCACAGCCGGCCTCCCCGTCAACCCGCTCATCCCGGCCCAACGGATCTCCGTTTACCGTAACGGCCTCAACCAGAACTTTCACCTGTCCGAAACCGGTATTTACTGTCTGTCAGAAGAAAAAGCAGGCGTCTTTATTCTGTACTGCGACGCGGATTCCGACGAATTCATCAAAGTGTGCGGCCGGCCGGACTGCCTGCACCATGACGAGACCTGCGACGCGTTCCTGGACGATACGATGATCCCTTCCATGGGCTACTATAACGGAAAGATCTATTACATCAAAGGCCGCGAAGAGATCATCTCCTCCACCCCCGGAGAAACGGCAAAACTGACGCCCCACACCCTGATGCGGATGGACGCGGACGGCAGGAACAAACAAGAGCTGACTTATTGTTATGAAGAAGGGGAAGACTATGCCGGATGGGCTTCCGTCGGGTATTCCAACGGGATCGTGGAGTGCTGCTTTTCCTCCGTCGGGGCAGACGGACAGGTCGTATCTACGCGGATGTTCACGCGCCTGGAAGATCCCGGATATTTTATCCCCTCAGCCATCAATTCGGAACTGCCTTCCGAATTGCGGGAGCCGTACGGAGGGATCTACAGCGGCGCTGAGGGACGGATCCTTCTGTCGGGCGGCCCGGATGAAGAAAAAGAGAAGCTCTATCTATGGGATTATGACGGGAACAGCGTCAGCCTGATAGGGAATAAACCGATGGGGCCGGGGACCTTTACGGCCGGGACCGGCTACTATATGGACGGCGGCACCGTCATGCAGTGGGATTACGAAAAGCAGGAAGGAACGCCGCTGTTCGACACGGGCTTTGAGGCCCCGCTGGCACTGGCCGCATTTCCGGACTGTTTCGCGGTCTATGATAACCGGGGAGTCGTCATGCCGGGAGAGCCGGACGTGACTTCCGCCGCGGTCCGTTTTTACAGCTGGGATTTTGAACAGCTGGGTGAATGCGAACTGCAGCTGGGGGAGCGGAGCGGGGGCATCCGCCTTTACGGAAATTACGTGTTCGGGGAGACTGAGACCCGGATCCTGCTGGTCAAAGACGCGCTGAACAGCCTGCTGCCGGATTATTATATTGAAAAAGCCGATTTCGGGACCGGGAGCATCCCGCTGCATGAGTATCATTATCCGCTTGACATGCCGGTTTATTAATGATAGACTAAACACACAATAACTATTTTGAACGATTCCCGTGAGGGGGGGTGAAGAATGAAAAGAATACAGCATTATTTCCTTGCGATCCTTATCGTGCTGTCCATGATGCTTCTTTCTGCCTGCGGACAGTCCGGCCAACCGACGGACCCTTCGATTCCGTCGGAAACGACAGACCAATCGATCCCGACAAAGTCTTCGGACCGGTCTGAAACCGATCCTTCTCACAGCACTACGGAATCCTCAGAATCCTCCGCGTCCCCTGAATCCCCTTCGTCTTCCGCTTCCCCGTCTGCCGCTTCCCCGATCCCGGACCGCCGTATCGGCGTGGTCAGAACGGGAGATTACATCACTCAGACGGAACAGGGGATATACACGGTAGTTACGGAAAAAGTAACGGAATCCGGCTACGGCTATATGACCTTCGTCCTGTACTGTGATCATAATTCTGATGAATTTGTAAAGCTTTGCGGAAGAGTGGACTGTCCGCACAACACGGCGGAGTGTGACGCGTGTCTGGGCCGCTGTGTTCCTTTACTGGGGTATTTTAACGATCACCTGTATTATATCCAACAAAGAAATCAGGCAAACGCGGCCACGAATGCTCTCTGCCGCATGGACCCGGATGGGCGCAATAAAACTACCGTTCTTTCTCTCTTCCCCGACTCTCAGGAAGGGAAGCAAAACATCGGAATGGCGGACCCGGAGTTCTTTAACGGATACTTTAAGGTTGGACTTCAAAAACTGAATGAAGACGGTATAGTAAAGTACGAGATATACTATTGCAGTCTGGATGATCCGTCCTCTCTGAAACCTACGGCTCTGGAACTGAAGCATCCCATGTCGGAACTGCAGAGCATCCAGTTCAGCAATGGCGACAGTATACTGGTCGGAGACCAGTTTGACGGGGACCAGACAAAAGACGATCAGGGAGTGCTGATCTATGAATTCCTTTATGCGTGGGATCCTGCTTCCAATAACCTGGAACCGGTAGGAGACAGAAAAACGGACGGAGGCGGATATTATGACCGATCCGGCGGGTATCTGATAGAAGAAGGCAAGATCTGCCGCTGGCATTATGAAGACCGCACGGCAGAACCTGTGTTTGACACGGGCCTGGAAGGAAACTTGTTCCTCTATTGCTATCCGGACTGCCTCGTCGTTTCGGAATCCCGGGCAGCGGATGAGGAAGAGACCGATACGGTGTCCCTGTGGTTCTATGACTGGGACTTTAACAGTCTGGGAGAATGCCGCGTCGTATTCGACAGAGCCAGCTGGTATCCGTCCGTCATCGTGGGAGAGACGGAAAACAGGATCATTCTGGGAGATCCGTTCCGGATCGATTATCCCCTGTGGTACATCGAAAAATCCGACTTCGGCACCGGAAACATCGCCCTGCACGAATACCATTATCCGGAGATGGATCTGCTGGAGTGACACCGTCCGCATAGACTTTTAGGGAAAACGACTGATGGAACTTGTAATTCGAGATCTTACCAAACGCTACGGGGAAAAGCTGGCGCTGGACAGCTTTTCCTACTCCTTTACGCCCGGGATCTACGGCATCCTCGGCGCGAACGGCGCAGGCAAAACTACCCTGATGAACCTCATCACGGACAACGTGAAGCGGGATCAGGGCGAGATCCTGCTGGACGGGAAGGAGATCCTGACGCTGGGAGCCGCTTACCGCGCCCTGCTGGGCTACATGCCGCAGCAGCAGGGGATGTATCCGGACTTTTCCGCGCGGGAGTTCCTGCTGTACATGGCGGAGTTGAAAGGGCTGCCGCGGAAACAGGCGGCGGAGCAGATCGGGGAGTTGCTGCGCGTGACGGGACTGTCCGATGTGGCGCATAAACGGCTGGGCGGTTTTTCCGGCGGGATGAAGCAGCGGGCGCTGCTGTGTCAGGCGCTGCTGGGGGATCCGAAGATCCTGATCCTGGATGAGCCCAGCGCGGGGCTGGATCCAAAGGAGAGGCTGCGGATCCGGCAGTATATCGCGGAACTGGCGCAGGACCGGATCGTGTTTTTGACGACGCATATCGTGAGCGATATCGAATCCATCGCCAAAGACGTTCTGCTGATGAAGGCCGGCCGCGTCCTGACGCACGGGGCGCCGGAAGAACTGCTGCGGCGGTATGAGGCGGCGGATCTGGAAGAGGTGTATTTGAAACTGCTGGGAGATGATTGAGGTGGAAGCGCGGCGCACGGTGTTTTCCGGACAATTCTGGGCGGTGCTGGGGCTTTTGCTGACGGTCACCCTGGCGTTCTTTTTGTATGCACGCTCCGTGAAAACGGGGGGCCTGACGGAGTACAGCCGACGGTACGACGAGGCGGTGCGGAAGTTCGCGCCGATGAGTTCGGAGGAGGCGATGGCTGACATCGAGGAGTATCGGGCCTTTTCGGAGGCGCAGTACTTTGAAACCCCGGGCTGGATGCAGGCGCCGGGCCGATGGGAAGAAAAACTGATCTATGATCAGATGGAAAAGCAGGTAAAGTACCGGGATTATTATCCGCGGTATCTGGAGAAGATCCGGCGGGAAGCAAAGCAGCAGCAGAGCATCAGCATTTTTGCGAAGCCGGGGACCGTGGCGTACGAGAATACGCAGAAGACGGCGCGGGAGTTCGCCGCCATGAATGCGGACGGGCTGGACATCGGGCACGATCTCGCGGTGACGGCGGTGTTTGACGACCGGCTGGTCGATTTTGCCATCCTTATCCTGCTGGGCTTTGTCTGCGCGATGTTCCTGGCAGAGAGAAAGCGCGGTCTGTGGGACATGGTGCATGCCTCGAAAGGCGGCCGGATGCGGCTGGCGGTGAAAAGGGCCGGGATCCTGCTGGCGGCGTCCTGGATCGGGACTGCGGTGCTTGTGGGCGGGCGGATCCTGGCATCCGGGATCCTGTATAACGGTCTGGGAGAATGGGGGCGGAAGCTCCAATCTATCGAGTTTTTCTATAACGTCCCGTATGCAATGACGGTCGGGCAGTTCTGGCTGTTTTACATGGCGGTCAAGGCGATGGGCAGTTTTATGATCGCCCTGCTGCTGTGGCTGATCCTGTCGTCTTTCTCGCAGTTGAGCCTGGCGGTGGTCGCAGCGGCCGTCGTGCTGGGGGCTGAATACGGCCTGACCTTCCTGGTTCCCTCGTCCGCGCTGGTGCTGCTGCGCTATGTGAACATCTTCAGTTTTGTCAGTTATATCAACGTTTTTGTCACATATCTGAATCTTCCCGTTTTCGGCGGTCTGATCACCGGGTCCCGGCTGGTGCTGGCGATCCTGCTGCCGCTGTGCGCCGTTTTTCTGGGCGGAAATCTGCTGATCGCGCAGAAGAAATACCCGGTGACCCGTACGAACCGGATCCTGGGATGGGCGGACGGACTGGCTAAGTCGGCGGAACGGTTCCGGCGGGGCCATTCGCTGTTTGCCTGGGAAGGCCGCAAACTGATGATCAAACGCCTGGGGATCCTGGTCCTGGCCGCAATGCTGATCTGGTCCTGGCGGGCGGAAGCGCCATACCGGCTCTCCACCAATCCCATGCAGGAAGCCCTGGCGGATTTCTACGCCCGCAAATATGCAGGCCCCGCCACGGACGGGGTGCTGCGGGCCATGGAGGAAGAACTGGCCGGCCTGCAGGCGCCGGAGAATGCGGCGGTGCTGGGAAAGATGATCGCGCAGCTAAAGGCGCAGCCCGAAGGGGCGTGGATCGTCCCAACCAAGCCGTATGAAGCGATCTGGAGCAATAATATCGGCAACTATCACCGCTCCACGGCTCTCATCGCCCTGCTGTTCCTGGTGCTGCTCCTTTACCCGCTGGATCCACAGGAAAAACAGGCGGACATGGAAGTACTGATCCGGACCGCGCCGCGCGGGAGAAAAAGCCTTTGGAGAAGAAAAACGGTCTGGTGCGTGCTGATGGCGGTGCTGGTGTGGCTGGTGGTCTATGGGGCGGAGCTTTGGCATACGGGGAAAGTATACGGCTCCCTGCTGTGCCTGAAAGCGCCGATGAGCGTGCTGCCTGATTTTGCGGATACAAAAATCAGCCTCGGCGCGGGACTGGCTCTGTACTATGCGCTGAAGCTGATCATTCTGTTGGCGGCGGCCTTTACGATCCGTTTTCTTTCCGCCCTGACAAAGAGCAATCGCAACGCCCTGCTCCTGAGCCTGCTGGTGATCATCGTCCCGGCGATCCTGGTGACCCTGGGCGTCGATGCCGTATCCCCGGTATCCTTCCTGAAGCCGCTGGCGACGGTGGAACTGTTCTTCCGGCCGCTGCCGTTTGTGACGGCGGGGACCGCCGGAGCCGCTGCGCTGGTGATATCCCGCGTGCCACGGGCAGGCTAAGATGGAGAAACGTTCCCATAACCTTCCCTTGACGCCGCCCCCTATCTGTGCCATTATGGTCTCACCTACCACGCACCGGGAGGCGGTTATGTTTTTGCAAAAAGAGATCTGGTTCCGCAACGGAGACAAAAAAATATATAGTCTGTCCTATATCCCGGAGGGGGAAGGCCCCCGGCCGGTCATCCTGATCTGCCACGGCTTCGGCGGCTCCCACCGGGACAATCTGAATTGCGCGGAGCGGTACGCGGCCGCGGGCTATGCGGTTTGTTCTTTCGATTTCTGCGGCGGTTCGCCGACGGTGCGGAGCGACGGCGCGACCACGGAGATGTCGCCGATGACCGAACTGGCGGATCTGATGGCGCTGTTCCCGCAGCTGCTGGCGCAGGATTTTGTGGATCCGGCCGCGGTGTACCTCTGGGGCGAGAGCCTGGGCGGCTTTGTGGCGGCCATGGGCGCTGCGCGGCTGAAAGGACAGGTGAAGGGCCTGATCCTGCTGTACCCTGCCCTGCGCTATCAGGCGCTGTGCCGCGCGCTGTTCTCGTCGAAGGAGGCGGTGACGGCGACCGTGAAATGGGACGTGCCGCTGGGACCGTGCTTTTACCGGGACGTGTGGGACGTGGACCCGTTCGCGGAGATCGGCGCGTATCAGGGGCCGGTGCTGCTGTTCCACGGGACGCAGGACGATATCGTCCCGATCAGTGTGTCGGAGCGCGCGCGGACGTGTTATGACGACGTGACCTACCGGACGGTTGAAGGCGCCGGCCACGGGTTCTTTGGCGAGGTCGGCGAAGAAGTCGACCGGCAGATCGTGGCCTGGCTGAAGGAGCGGACAGGAGGCGCGGATGCTGCAGATATCGGATAAGATGATCCCCGTCCTGCGCCGTGTCCTGCGGACCTTCCGCGACCGGAACGGGGCGGCCGATCCCGTCAGGACGGAGCGGCTGATGATGAGCCTGTCCGGGGAGGTCATGAACCATTTTGCCGGGCGGCGCATCAGGCGCGAAGAGGAAGACCTGGGGGAATGCCGGGCGGTCTGTCTGACGCCGTCGCGGGACCGGATCCCGGGCAGCGTGCTGTATCTGCACGGCGGCGGCTACTGCACCGGCGGGACGGAGTACGCGGCCTGGTTCGGGAAGCTGATCGCGGCGGTGACGGGGGCGAGGACGTACTGTCCCGCGTACCGGCTGGCGCCGGAGCATCCGTTTCCGGCGGCGCCGGAAGACGCTTTGGCGGCGTACCGGCGGCTGCTGGAGAAATATCCCGGGGAGAAGATCGTCCTGGCGGGCGAATCCGCGGGCGGCGGACTGTGCTATGCGCTGTGTCTGCGGCTGAAAGAAGAAGGACTGCCGATGCCGGACGGGATCGCAGTACTGTCGCCCTGGACGGATCTGACGCTGTCCGGGGCCTCGTATGCATACAACCGGGAGAAGGATCCGTCCCTGACCCGGGAAAAACTGCAGCTTTTTGCGGACTGCTACACGGCGGACGCCGATCCGCGGGATCCGCTCTGTTCGCCGCAGTTCGGAGAGCTGGGCGGTCTGCCGGACAGCCTGATCCTTGCGGGCGGTGATGAGATCCTGCTGGACGATGCTCGGTCGCTGGCCGAAGCCCTGGAAGCGGCCGGCTGCCGCGCCCGCCTGACCGTGGCACAGGACATGTGGCACGCTTATCTGTTTTATAATCTCCGCCGGCACCGGCCCCACGTGCGGGAGGCGGCGGAATTCGTAAGGGAGAAACTGACATGAGCCGTTCCTGGATGCGTCTGGACAATGCGGCTTTGATCTTCCCGGCGGTGCGCAACAGCCGCTGGGCCAATACGTTCCGGTTATCGGCGGATCTGACGGATCCGGTGGATCCGGCGGTCCTGCAGCAGGCCGTGGAGGACCTGATGCCGCGCTTTCCTTCCTATTACCTGCGCCTCGGCACGGGCTTTTTCTGGTACTTCCTGGAGGAGGTGAAGGCGCCGCCCCGGGTGCGGCCGGAATACGCCTATCCGCTGGCGCACATGAGCGCGCGCGAACAGCGGCAGTGCTGCTTCCGGGTGCTGTATCACGACCGGCGCGTTGCCGTGGAGTTTTTCCACGTGCTGACCGACGGCACCGGCGGCGTGATCTTCCTGAAAAACCTGCTGGCGCAGTATATCCGCCTGCGGTACGGGGAGGAAGTCCCCAGCGGGGGCGACATCCTTTGCCTGGAAGAAGAGCCCCGGGAGATCGAACTGACCGATGCGTTCCAGCGGTGCAGCGGGAAATACCCCTTAAGCCGCCGGGAAGACACGGCCTACCGGCTGCGGGGCCGTCCCGATCCGCGGGGCGGCACGCACGTGATCACCGGCCTGGTAAAGACCGCGGACCTGAAGGCGGCGGCTAAGGCCTGCGGCGCCACGGTGACCGCGCTGCTGTCGGCGCTCATGACGGACACCATCACGGAGATCCAGGCGGCGCACGTGCCGCGGAAGTCCTGGAAGCCGGTCAAGGTCACGGTGCCGGTCAATCTGCGGAAGGTATTCGATACGGAAACGCTGCGGAATTTCTCGCTGGTGCTGAACATCGGCGTGGATCCGCGCCTCAAGGATTATTCGCTGGAAGAGCTCTGCCGGGAATACCGGGAACAGATGGCGCTGGAATCCGCGCCGGAAAAGATGGCGGGCCGCATCGCCGCCAACGTGCTGCCCCAGTGGGCCATGGGGATGCGCGTCGCCCCGCTGTTCCTCAAAACGCTTGTGCTGCGGGCGATCTACAGCCGCGTGGGAGAGCGCAAGGGCTGCATCAACATCTCCAACATGGGGCAGGTCAACCTCCCGCCCGAGATGGCGCGGCACGTGGACCGCATGGATTTCATGATCGGCGTGCAGTTCACTTATCCCAACAACTGCTCGGTGGTGAGCTACGGCGATACCACCTGCATCAACATGGTGCGGAACATTCAGGAGACCGAACTGGAGCGGCGCTTTTTCACCCGCCTGGTCCGGATGGGCATCCCGGTGCTGATCGAATCCGGCGATGCGGAGGAGGAGCTTTGACATGTATTGCGTAAAATGCGGCGTTCAGCTGGAGGACGGCCTGACGGCCTGCCCGCTGTGCAGCACGCCGGTCTGGAATCCCGAACCGGCGAAGCGGAATATCCATTATAACCCGGACCTGTATCCGAAGCAGGACGTGCGGGGGAAGTTTACGATCCTGTCGCTGGTGACGCTGATCTTCGCGGCCATTTCGCTGGGCTGCCTGATCGCGTGTCTGAATTATTACGGGCGGGCCGACTGGTCGGCCTATGTGGCGTTCAGCGCGCTGTTCCTGTATGTCACGGCGGTGCTGCCGGCCTGGTTCCCGCGCTATTATCCCGTCATTTTTATCCCGGTGACCTTTGCGGCGCTGGAGGGCTTCCTGCTGTTTCTCTGCCTCTATACGGGCGGGCACTGGTTCCTGTCCCTGGCATTTCCGGTGGTGGGGATGGTATTCCTGTTCACGTACGCGGCTTTCTGGCTGGCGCGCGCCGGCATCCTGCCGCGTCTCAAACTGCGCCTGCTGGGAATCTGGTTCATCCTGCTCGGCGCCGCCACCATGCTGATCGAGCTGTTCATCCACATCACCTTCCCCCTCCCCATGTTCAACTGGTCCCTTTACACCGCCGGCGTCTTTGCGGTCTTCGGCCTTTTCCTCTTCATTGCTTCCTTTATCAAGCCCCTCCGCCGGGCGCTCTATAAAAAGACTTTCGTCTGACAGTGCCAAAAGGGGACAGTCCCCAAATGGCCTCAAAAAAGATGACAGGGGTGCGTCCCCTGTCATCTGTCATCTGTCATCATCCTGTTGCGGCTGCCCAAACAACGGCCTTTACTTTTTCTTGCGATGGAACGCGATGAAGTTCAGGATCACGAGCATGACCGCCATGACCCCCAGCGTGATCCAGGCGTTTACGGGTTTCTGGGCGCCGAAGCCCATGAGAAGCATGAGCGGCGCGCCGAAGAGGATGGCGTAGCCCTGCTGGTAGACCAGGTTGTTGGCGGCGGGAGTGGCGAAGCGCGGGTCGGCCTCGCGGAGCAGGATGACGCCGGTGGAGGCGGTGCCGGTCAGCATGCCGTACAGGCTCAGGAAGGCCTCGTGGCGGTAGTCCGGGAACAGCTTCCGGCAGAAATAGTTCAGGTAGATATACGTGAGCACGGCGCCGCCGATGCACATCAGCGCCAGCGGCAGCACAAACTGCGCGTGCGTGAACGCGGACAGGTTGATGGCGGCGATGGACGCGACCACCATCACGTCGAACATGAAGCCCGCGATGCGGTCCTGCATAAATGTGTTGGTAAAATGCTGCTTGATCACGCCTTTCTTCTGCAGCAGCCGGAACACCGTTTTGACCAGGATGCCGAACAGCGTAGAGAACAGGAAGTTGAAGCCCCAGATCAGCGGCTGCAGCGTGTTGACGCCGAACTTGCCCAGCACGCCGGTCTCGATGAGGCTGTTCAGGCCGCGCATCGTGAGGTAGGCCAGCAGGTAGGACAGGAAGACCAGCGCCAGCTGGACCGTCAGTTTATCGATGGAATCCGAGACCGGGATCTCGTTGTCGCCCTGGATCTGCTGCGGCGTGACCGCCTGGTGCTGCGGGTCCTCCCGCTCCGCCAGCAGCCCCTGCTTCCGCATCCGGTTCAGGTAAATGATCCCGCCGATGCTGGACGCGATGAAGCCCATGGCCGCCACCGTCAGGCCGAAGCTGGTGCCGTCCTCGAAGCCGTACAGGTTCTCGTAGGTGCGGCCCCAGTTATACGCCTGGCCTGGCCCCTGTCCGTAGCCCATGGGCAGGATCATGCCGGAGCCGAAGAAACTGCCGATCAGGTAGAAGAGCAGCAGCGAGAGCAGCAGGCCGATGATGCCCTGGATCAGATACGAACTGACCACGCTCAGCGACGTGCGGAAACTGTCGCCTTTGTACTCCTTGCTCTGCCGGTCCAGGTTCCGCAGACTCATGGCCGCAAACCCGAGGCCCAGCCCGTGGTAGGTGAGCGTCTCCAGCAGGGAGCGGTCAAACAGCGGCTTGCCCGTGATCTGCTGGACGATAAAGCCCACGATCAGAATCAGGAAACCGCCCAGCACGCTGCTGGGGATCATGAAGCGGCGGATGAAGGCGAAGCGCTGCCGCAGGATCGCGGCGAACAGCATGGCCAGCAGCAGGATGGTCAGGGTGACCACGAAGGACCAGATGCTGTGATCCCAGAAATTGGTACCGGTCGTCATTGATTTGCTCCTTTGAGACGCTGATATAACAGCAGGTATTTTCTTCCGTGATAGCGGACTTTCTTTTTTTCTTTCAGGATCTCGTAGAAATTCCCCTCTTTATCGGAGAACGATACGATGCCCTTGTAGCGCACCGCCAGCCCGGCGATCTCCTCCAGCGGGAAGAACTTCTCCCCGAGCCGCAGCCCCGACGCGTCGAAACGCAGCGCGCCGGCCGCGACCTGCATGCGCTGGTGCTCCTCGATCCGCAGCAGCTGCATCGCGGAGTCTTCTCCGGCAGGCAGGGCCTCCGGCGCCAGGCCGGCCAGATATTCCTTCTGCCAGGCGTCCCAGTCGCGCACGGTGCGGAACGGCGGCTCGCCGCCCTCTTCGTTGAAGTACCCCCACTCGTCATAACGCACAGAAAAGCCGCAGGTGCAGGTGAAGCGGTCATCCTTGCTGGTGAACGTATCCATTTTCCGGCAGCGCGGGCACAGCACCAGCGCGTGCTCCATCCCCTCGGCCAGGCGCTTGCCGGGATAGCGCTGCGGGTCAGCCGCCTGCGTCGCGTACGCGTCTTCGAAAATGTCGCGCGCAATGAGTCCGTTGATCTCCTCCGGCTTCATTTTCCGCAGGTCCTCCGGCTGGTAGATTCCCATCAGCGAGATGTGCACCGGCCCCTTCCGGTTGGTGTAGCTCCAGCGCGGCGAGGACAGGTAGCCCTGGACCTTCACGGTCACGAGCGGCACGCCGGCTGCCCGGGCCATCTTGCCGGTGGCGGGCAGGAACGGGGCGGTGACGCCGTCCCAGGTGCAGTTGCCTTCCACGGCGATGCCCACGCTGCCCTCGTTTTTGAGCTTCCGCAGGATCTCCATGACCGTGGCCGCGGCGTTGCCCCCCTGCGCGCGCGGGATCGGGGACCCCAGGGCGCAGATGATCTTACTGACGAGCCCCAGCGAGAACAGATGCTCGGTGGCCACGAAGAACATGAAGCGCCGGGTCCGGTCGATGACCATCAGCGGGTCGATGTTGACCACGTGGTTGCTCACCAGCAGAAACCGCTCCGGCAGCTCGGGAAACGGCGTTTTGTCCAGGATGAACATGTGCCTGAACCAGGGGTGCAGGAAAAAACTGACCACCTTGCGGACACGTTCGTAAAAACGGATACTGTGCTTCATAAGGCTTCCTACTCTTTATTCCTGGCCAGAGGCAGGCGGAAGATGAATTCCGTCCCGCTGCCCGGCGTCGAGGTCACGTCGATGGTCTCCCCGTGGGCCATGATGATCTCGCGCGTGATGGACAGGCCCAGGCCGGTGCCCTTCTTGTCCTTGCCGCGCGACGCGTCGCTCTTGTAGAACCGCGTCCAGATCTTGCCCAGGTCGTCTTTTTCGATCCCGCAGCCGAAATCCTTCACGGATACGGAGACCTTATCCCCCACTTCCTGCAGGCGGATGCGGATCACGCCGTTCTCATACGAAAACTTGATGGCGTTGTCGATCAGGTTGTGCAGCGCCTGGCTGATGCGCCCCAGGTCCGCGCGCACCGTGATGACCGGCGCGCCGAAGATCAGGTCGAAGGTGATGCCTTTCTTCTGGCACACGCCCCCGAACGTTTCGCAGACGGAGCGCACCGTCCGCACCAGGTCGAAATCGGACAGCTCCAGGCCCAGCCGCGCTTCGTCCAGCGAGTTCAGGGAGAGCATGCTCTGAGTCAGGTTGGTGAGCCGTTCGGTCTCGCCGATGACGATGTTGAAGTACTTGTCGTACGACTCCGGCGGGATCACGCCGTCCGCCATCGCCTGCAGGTAGCCGCGGATGGAGGTCAGCGGGGAGCGGAAGTCGTGCGAGATGTTGGCGATGAATTTCTTCTGGCTCTCGTCCGCGGACTGGAGCTGCTGCGCCATGTCGTTCAGCGAGTTGGCCAGATAGCCTACTTCGTCCTCGGAACTGACCCGGATGCGGTGGTCCATGTGGCCTTCGGCGAATTCGCCGGCGCCTTCCGCGATCTTCCGGACCGGGCGCAGCACCCAGAAGTACAGCGCCGCGTAGATGATCAGGGAGAGCAGGAAGATGGCCGCGTAGATCAGGTAGGCCCGGGCCAGGAAATCGTTGGCGCGGGTGTCGGCCACGGAGGCCGCCTGGTGGAGCGTCAGGTAGCCCAGCAGGCTGTACTGGATGTTGATGGGCGCGAAGACGCTGACGGTCAGCGCGGAGAACGCGCCGGAAAAGTCGCCCACGCGGTAGTATTCATTGCTTTCCGCGGGATCGAAGCGGTCCAGGGTGCGGTCCTGCAGCTGGCCTGCGCTGTCGTAGATCACGCGGTTGTCTGTGTCCAGGATCAGGATGCGGCGACCGCTGTATTCCGCGGTCAGGTCCAGGTGCTCCGTGTCCAGGGCGCGGTGCGCGTCATAGTATTCGCTCTGTTCCGCGGCCAGCGTCAGGGCGTCGCGGTAAAGCTCCCGCGCGGCGGTGCGCCGGGCGGAATCCTTGAAGAGCCGTTCTCCCGCGACGGCCAGCAGGACGAACGAGGCCAGGCCGAAGAGGAGGAAGACCAGCAGAAATTTCAGGGAAAGACGCTTTTTCATACAGTCAGTTTATTTCCGGGTCACTTCGAAACGGTACCCGACGCCCCAGACCGTGGACAGCTGCCAGGCGGGGTGCAGCGGGAGCTTCTGGCGCAGGCGCTTGATGTACACGTCCACGGTGCGGGAATCGCCCACGTATTCGTAGCCCCAGACGCCGTCCAGAATCTGTTCGCGCGTGAAGACCTGCCCGGGCGAGGAGGCCAGGAAATACAGGATCTCCATCTCCTTGGCGGACATGTCCAGAGGCTCGCCCTTGTACAGGACGGTATAGTTGTTCAGGTTGATGGTAAGGTCCGGGAAGGAGACCTGGCGGGCCGGCGTCTCCGCCGGCGTTTCCGGCCGTTTGGAGCGGCGCAGGATGGCCTTGACGCGGGCCACCATCTCTTTATTGTCGAAGGGTTTGATCATGTAGTCGTCGGCGCCCAGCTCCAGGCCCAGGACCTTGTCGAAAACTTCGCCCTTGGCGGAGAGCATCATGATGGGGACCTGGCTCTCGCGGCGGATCTCCCGGCAGACCTGGTAGCCGTCCATGCCCGGAAGCATGATGTCCAGCAGGATCAGGTCCGGCCCGAAGCTCTTGAACAGGGCCAGGGCCTCCGGGCCGTCCGACGCGATGGCGGTCTCGTAGCATTCCTTCGTCAGGTAGAGGGAGATGAGTTCGGCGATATTGGGGTCGTCGTCGACGATCAGCACTTTCTGTTTGGACATGGGATCTCCTTATTTGTACTTCAGTTCCGCGACGGTGGCGCCCGCGCCGCCCTCGTTGAAAGGCGCGTCCGCGAAGGAGGCGATGTGCTTGTTGCGCCGCAGCAGGCCGGTGACGGCTTTCTTCAGCGCGCCGGTGCCCCGGCCGTGGATGATGCGGATGCGGGTCAGGTGCGCCACGTAGGCGTCGTCGATGTATTTGTCCAGGGCCTGGACGGCGTCGTCGGTCGTCTGGCCGATCAGGTTGATCTCCGTGGCGACGGTCAGGCCTTTTTCATAGGCGGAGAAGCCGCTGCGCTGCTTTTTGCCCTCCACGGTGGCGGTCTCCTCCGGGATCAGTTCCAGGTCAGCGGCGTTCACTTCGCTGCGCAGGATGCCCATCTGGACCATGCAGCGGCCTTTGGCGTCCGGCAGGGAGGCGACGGTGCCTTTGACGCCCAGGGAGTGGACGAAGACCAGGTCGCCGAGGCGCAGTTTCTTTTCGGTGACGGTGACGCGGCGCTGTTCCTGCGGCTCCTCCCCGGCGTCGACTTTCTCCAGGGCCAGGCGCAGGCTCGTGCGGGCGTCCTCCATTTCGCGGCTGACGGGCTCGCCGCGCTTGCGCATGTCGCGGATGGCCTTGTCGGCCGCGTCCTTCGCCTCCAGAAGGATGCCGCGGGCTTCCTCGCGGGCTTTCTGCAGCAGGGCGGCTTTCTGCTTGTCCAGGTCTTTCTGCAGCTTCAGGGCTTCGTCCTTCAGCGCTTCGGCTTCTTCGTGCAGGCGCTTCACTTCGCGTTCGGCCTGCTCCATTTCGCCGCGCTTTTTGTCGAGGTCCGCGATCACGTCCTCGAAGGCTTCCTGGCTGGTATCGATATAACCGCCGGCCTCCGCGATGATATCCTCCTCCAGACCCAGTTTGCGGGAGATGGCGAAGGCGTTGCTCTTGCCGGGGATCCCGATCAGCAGGCGGTAGGTAGGACGCAGCGTGGCCACGTCGAATTCGCAGGAGGCGTTCTCCACGCCGGGGGTGGAGAGGGCATAGACTTTCAGTTCGCTGTAGTGGGTAGTGGCCATCGTGCGGATCCCGCGGCCGTGCAGGCGGCTTAAGATCGCCATGGCCAGCGCGGCGCCTTCCACCGGATCCGTGCCGGCCCCGAGCTCGTCGAAGAGCACCAGGGACTTTTCATCCGCGGCCGCCATGATCTTCACGATGTTGGTCATGTGCGAGGAGAAGGTGGACAGGCTCTGCTCGATGCTCTGCTCGTCCCCGATGTCCGCGTACACTTCGGTGAAAATGCTCAGGCGCGAGCTGACCGCCGCCGGGATGTGCAGGCCGCTCTGGCCCATCAGGGTCAGCAGGCCGGTGGTCTTTAAGGAAACGGTCTTGCCGCCGGTGTTGGGGCCGGTGACGACCAGGAGGTCGTAATCCTTGCCGATCCGCACGTCGATCGGGACGACGGTCTTCGGGTCCAGCAGCGGGTGGCGGCCTTTTTTGATGTCGATATACCGCGGACTGTACGGGACTTCGCAGGGCCGGCCGCTCACGTCTTCGGTGAAGTCGTAGACGGGCTCGGTGCCTTTGTAGTCACGGGACAGGCGGGCTTTGGCAAAGATGAAATCCAGTTCGGTCAGTACGTGGTAATCGGCCAGGATCTCGTCCGCGTGCGCGACGGTCTGCTCGGTCAGGTCCGCGAGGACCAGTTCGATCTCTTTCTGCTCCTGGATCTCCAGCTCACGCCATTCGTTGTTCAGTTTCACGACGGAGAGCGGCTCGATGAAGACGGCCTTGCCGCTGCCGGACTGGTCGTGGACGATGCCGGAGACCTGCGATTTGTTCTCCGTCTTCACGGGCAGGCAGTAGCGGCCGTCGCGCATGGTGACGACGGCGTCCTGCAGGAGGGAGCGGTGCTTGAGGAGCAGGGAGTTCAGTTCGGTGTGGATGCGGTCCGAGATGGTGCGCAGCTGGCGCCGGACCCTGGCGAGGCCGGGGCTGGCGTTGTCCGCGATCTCTTCCTCGCTCAGGATGTCCGCTTCCAGGACCTGGCGCAGAGGCGCCAGGGGCGAGAGCGCGCGGAAGCGTTCGGACAGGCTGTCCGGGACTTCCCGGTCGTCTTCGCGGCCGTAGGTCTTGGCTTTGGACGCCATCGCGAGCAGGCGCTCGACGCGCAGCAGTTCGGGGATGCTCAGGGACGAGCCGGACTGGGCGCGCCGGATGCTGGCGCGGACGTCGTGGATGCCCGTGAAGCCGGGATTGCCGTGCGCGATGAAGCGCGATTCCGCGTCGCTGGTCTCTTTGAGGGCGGCCAGGATGTCCTCCGGCTCGGTCATCGGGCGCAGGGCGCGGCACATGGCCCTGGCCCCGTCGGAGACGGCCAGGGCCTCCAGGCGGAGCAGGATCTTATCATATTCCAACGTTTTCAATACTTTTTCATTCATACAAAACAGACCTCGGACGGGAGGATTCGCCTTATTATATCAAAAAGGAACTGCGCGGGCAAGCAGAAAGGTCTTTCTTTTTATGCGGAGAAAGAGTATAGTGAGAAGGTGGGCAGAGGCCTGCAGGAGATGAAGATGAAAATTTTCCGTATCATAGCGATCGCACTGGTCCTGATCCTGATCCTGGCCGGCTGCAGCGGACAGTCGAATTCCACTGCGGCAGGCACGCTTCCGGTCGTCCAGACGCTGCCGGCGGAGACGGAAACGCCCGGAAGTTCAGCGGAAGCCGGGAGTACAGCCGGGAAAACGACGGCGGCAGAACCGGTGACGGAGCAGGTGACAACGGAGGATCCGGCGACGGAAGGACCGGCGACGGAGGAACTGACAGCCGGGAAACCGACGACGGAAGAGCCGGTGACGGCAGAACCGACGATCGAAGAGCCGGTCACCAAAGAGCCGACGACCGAAGAGCCGGTCACCGAAGAGCCGGCGACGGAAGAGCCGGCCACCGAAGAACCGGCCACGCCGGAATGGACCACCCCGGTATGGACGGAACCGGAAACGACACCGGAGCCGACTACCCCTGAACCCACTACCCCTGAACCCACTACGCCGGAACAGACCACGCCCGAGCCGACCACTCCGGAACCCACCACCCCCGAACCCACTCCCCCGCCTCCCGCGACCACAACTCCTCCGGCCGGCAGCGCCCCCCTGGTCTGCATCGACCCGGGCCATCAGGCGCACGCCAACGAGGAGCAGGAACCGATGGCGCCGGGCTCGTCCGAGACCAAGGCCAAAGTTGCCGACGGCACGCACGGCGTGACGACCGGCATCCGCGAATCGGTGGTCAACCTCACCATCGCCCTGCAGCTGCGCGACGAACTGGAGGCGCGGGGCTATCGGGTCCTGATGACCCGCACGTCCGAGGACGTCGATATCAGCAACATCGAGCGCGCGCAGATCGCCAATAACGCCGGCGCGGACGCGTTCCTGCGCCTGCACTGCGACTACGGGGACTGGTCCTCGTCCGGCATCTCCGTTTTCTGCCAGCATCCGTACAGCGAGTACAACGGCTTCCAGTACGAAAACAGCCGCCGGCTTTCGGAAACGGTGCTGGCGCACATGTGCCGGGTCACCGGGGCGCCGAACCTGGGCGTGACCGAGGCGTATCATTATTCCGGCATCAACTGGGCCAAAGTCCCGGGCGGGCTCATCGAGATGGGCTTCATGAGCAATCCGGCCGAGGAGCAGCGCCTGCTGGATCCGGCCTATCAGCAGCTGCTGGTGCAGGGCATGGCTGACGGGCTGGACGCGTATTTCGGGCGTTGACAAGGGACGCGTTTTTGATTATTCTGTCGTTTGGAAAATAATGAAGAGGAGGCCGACATGATCTTTCCGGCTCTGACATGGATCCTTTTGCTGCTGGCCGCCGTCCTGTGCGCGGTCGGCTTTTATAAGTTCATTTATTTCACCACGGTGGGGCACGGGCTGGCCGCGGCCGGCCTGGCGCTGTGCTGCCTGATCATCGCGCTGAGCCGGGGGAAAAGTTCCCCGGTGCTGGTGCTGACCGTGCTGCTGTTCCTGGTCTACGGCCTGTTCCTGGGCGGTTTCACCGCGCTGGGCGAGCTGCTGCGCACTTCGCGCCGGCGCGCCGTGAAAAGCGATGCCGAGGCGGACACCCCGGTGTACGTGCCTCTCGTGATCTGGCTGGTGTGCGCGCTCGTGTCCGTGATGCAGATCAGCCCGCTGTGGTACCGGGTGAGCGCCGGCATCGGGAAGGACAGCGTCTTTTCCTGGGTCTCGCTGATCGTCATGGCGGGCGGGCTGGCCATCATCGTGCTGGCGCAGCGCCAGGCGAATAAGCAGCGGCAGGAGGACCCGTCGCTGCCGCCGATGCAGGGGCTGTACAACTGGACCCGGTGCCCGGTGCAGCTGGGCCGGCTCGTCTTCTGGACGGGTGCGCTGCTGGGCGGCATCGGCTTTCTGGGCGGCCTGCAGTGGCTCATCGCCCTGATCGGCTACGCGTCCGCCGTTTTCCTGGCCCTCCGCAGCGCTTTCCGCCAGGACCGCCGCGACCGGAAGAAATACGGGTTCCTGCCCGAATACCGCGAATACGCGGAGGACACGCACATCCTGATCCCGCTGATCATGCCGAAAAACGTGAAGTGGGAAGAGGAGAAAGAGAAAACGGAATAATCAAAAAAGGGCGTGCGAAACGCCCTTTTTGTTTATTGATGATTTGTTTTATTCCCGGGACCCGAAAATACTTTTCAGGCCCTTTTTTATTTTGGACCCCGTTCCCGCGATCTTCAGCTTCTTCAGGGAAACGGAGGCCATGTTCCGCAGCATGATCCTGTCGTTGCGCGACAGGCTGTCGGCGCGGGTCCGGCATTCCCGGAGGAACGTTTCCCGCTCTTCATAGGAGAAAGTGGAGAGGTTCCCCATCTGGAAAAGGAAGCGGCAGGATTCGAAGAGCAGTTCGGGATCCGGTTTCCCGCCGCGGATCAGTTCCCGGTCATAGCGCTGCGCCGCCAGGAGATGGTCGCGGGCTTCTTCAGGATCCTTGCCCGCCGCGAGCAGGCCCAGCCGGCCGTGCAGGAGATACAGGTCCCGGGCCGAAGGAGCCAGCGCGGGAGAGGACTCCAGGCGCTCTGCCGCTTCCAGGGCCGTCCGCAGGACGGGCTCGGCTTCCGGCAGGCGGATTTTCTGCATCAGCAGTCCGCCCAGCTGCGTGCCGCAGAGAAATCTCCAGAAAGCGGCCGTTTCTCCGGGAGTGTCCTGCACGGCCGCAAGGGCTTCCTGCAGGCGGAGAATGGCATTATCGTACGAGCCGCAGTCATAGGCGGAATCGCTGCGGAGGTAACCGATCTGGGCGGTAATGATATCATATTCCGCCGGCATCAGCCGGTCCCGGCATTCCCCGAGCAGCTCAAGAGCATCCCGGTAACGGGCTTCTGCAGTGTCCCATTCCCGGTCCAGAGCCGCCAGGATGCCCTCGCGGCAAAGCTCCTCCACGCCGGCGGCGGGGGGCAGGGCGCCGGTCAGTTCCAGACGCTGCGTCAGGAGGCACAGTTTTTCCTGCGCTTCCGCCAGCTGTTCCGTTTGCCCGGCGGCGGCCCGGTACAGGAAGAGGCTGTTGTATTCGGAGTACCTGGCCAGCAGCGTGTTTTCATCAGTTTCTCCGCCGGTTTCGTTCCCGTCGTCCAGCAGATCCAGATAGTGTTCCTGCCAGTGTGCCGCGCGTACGGTGTCCCGCGCGGTGCCGATTCCGTTGGCATAAAAGACGGAGAGCAGCCGGGCGGCATCCGGATATCCGCACTTGGCCGAGATCTGAAGAAACTTCAGCGCGCGGGCGCGGTCGGTCTCCACGTCGATGCCGTTCAGATAGGCCAGCCCCAGATAGTAGTGCTGCTGCGGCGCCAGGATCAGGTCGGGGAGGCTTTCCCCGATGTCCCCGCCCATCAGCCCGGTCAGCCGCTCCGACAGCAGGGGATATCCGTCCGCTGCCGCGGCATGGGAGACGGCGGCCTTGTGCAGGAGTTCCTTCAACTGGTCCCGCAGTTTCTGCGGCTCATTCAGAGAACAGACAGCGTCCGCTTCCGGCGGGTATGCGTCTGCCCCGCCGGCGGTGACGGCCAGGACGGGCAGGCCGAGGCTTTTGGCCAGCGGAAGTTCATGCTCCGTTACGTAATTCGGGGTCTCCGACAGGGCAGGCGTGGCCAGCAGCAGGAACACGCTGCTGTGGCGGATCATGTCGGCCAGGGCCTTGTCGAAGTTTTCCCCGGGAAAGAGATGGTCATCGAACCAGACGGCGGAGTTCTCCAGCAGGGTGTCTTCGTGGATGAGGACGGGGATCCGTTCTGCCAGCGCGCGGTCCTTTTTCCGGTAGCTCAGGAAAATGTGCGTGTCAAAACTGTTGCGGATATGATAACGCAGGTCTGCATCCAGCAGGGTCCCGTCCAGGGTCTGCCGCAGTTTTCTGCGGTATCCGGCAGCGGATCCGGCGTGCGGGGCCAGGGTGTGGAGCTCGCCGCAGACTTCGTCGAAAAGCTGTTCCAGCCCCTCCTCCCAGAGCAGGGGCAGCACGGGGATATGCTGCTCCAGCGCGAACGGCAGCTCGCGGCAGCGGGCGTCGTTTCCGGTCTCCAGGAAGCGCCGGGTGACCGGGATGACAAAGAGCTCCATCCGCTCCAGATCTTCCTCCGGACCGTCCGCGGGACTTTCCGGCGTCCGGTACCAGACGGCTGAATCGGGCTTGATTTCCAGGATATCCCGGGCGACCGGCTCCAGACAGCTTTCCAGATCATCGGGATGGCAGCACAGATAGACTTCGGACAGGCCCCGCGGGGAGATCCCGCCGGCGGTGCGGTATGACAGTCCCTGACTCATGAAACGACTCCTTTCCATAGGGGTGCAGCCCCATTATAGCACGCAGGAACGGGCGCCGGCGGCCGATATTCTAAAAAAAATCTAAATAATATTAAAATTTTTCGGCAGTTCTCTTGTTTCTCTCTTTATTCTATGTTATTATGCATCCGTACATTGTGAACGTGTACGAGACCACTTTTTACACATTTCAAGGAGGGATTATGATTAGCTTTCTCATCTGTCTTGCGATCCTGATCTGTGGCTACCTGTTCTATGGCAAACTCGTAGATGCAAACCTGGGTCCTGATGACAGGGAAACCCCTGCTGTCGCGATCAACGACGGTGTTGACTACGTGGTAATGCCCCAGTGGAAACTGTTCCTGGTCCAGCTGCTGAACATCGCGGGCCTCGGCCCGATCTTCGGCGCTCTGACCGGTGCCATCTGGGGGCCGGTGGTGTATCTGTGGATCACCTTCGGTACTGTTTTCGCCGGTGCTGTCCATGACTACATGGCCGGCATGATGTCCGAGCGGAACCGCGGTGCTTCCATTTCCGAAGTCACCGGTATCTATCTGGGCGGCGTGATGCAGAACGTGATGCGCGTGTTCTCCGTGATCCTGCTGATCATGGTCGGCACCGTGTTCGCGGTCGGCCCCGCGGGCCTGCTGAAGACCCTGTTCCTGAAGCAGGGCACGGCGGAGACTTCTGTCCTGACGAACTCCACCTTCTGGCTGGCCATCATCATCGTCTACTACTTCATCGCGACCTTCGTTTCCATCGACAAGATCATCGGCAAGATCTACCCGATTTTCGGTATCTGCCTGATCATCATGGCGGTCGGCGTCTGCATCGGCACTCTGGGCCATGCCGGCGACATGCCTGAACTGTGGAACAACTTCGCGAACCTGCACCCGAAGGGAAAACCCATCTGGGCGTTCATGTTCATCACCGTGGCCTGCGGCGCTATTTCCGGTTTCCACGCTACCCAGTCGCCTCTGATGGCGCGCTGCTTAAAGAGTGAGAAGCAGGGCCGCTTCGTGTTCTACGGCGCCATGACCGCTGAAGGTATCATCGCTCTGGTCTGGGCGGCTGCCGGTGTGACCCTGCACGGCCCGGCCGGCCTGCTGGAGATGAACGGCGGCAACGCGACTTCCGTGTACACCATCTGCTCCGAGACCATGGGCACCATCGGAGTGATCCTGGCCATGCTGGGCGTTATCGCCTGCCCGATCACTTCCGGCGACACCGCGTTCCGTTCGGCCCGTCTGACCATCGCCGACTGGTTCAAGATCGACATGGGCAAGTGGCAGAACCGTCTGGCCCTGTGTATCCCGGTGCTGGGCATCGGCGCGTTCCTGGGCTTCGGCCAGACCTTCGGCTGGCTGGACTACAACGTGATCTGGAACTACTTCAGCTGGTCCAACCAGACCCTGGCCATGATCGTGCTGTGGGCCGGTGCCATGTACCTGGCCAAAGAAAAGAAGAACTTCTGGTTCTGCGCCGTTCCGGCCACGTTCATGAGCGCCGTTTCCGTGACCTACTTCTGCATGGCTCCGGAAACGCTGGGCATGATCGCCGCGTTCAAGGACAACAAGGCCATCGGCTATCCGGCCGGCATCATCTGCGCGGTCCTGTTCTTCCTGCTGTTCTGGCGCGCTTCCGCCAAGTATCGGAAGGCTTAATAACTTTTCGCCTGACTAACAACGTTCATATGTGCAAAGAAGAGGCGGCGGAGGTTATCTTCCTCCGCCTCTTTGAAAGGGAGGCCGCCAGCACGCGGCTTTCCCGAAGAAAGGGAGACCGTCGGCACGCGGCTTTCCCGAAAGAGGAGGCAACATGGGTTTCACAAAAGCACTGGGCACGGGGACGCTGGACCCGGAGACCCTTAAAAAAGACAAAAAGAGCTGTCTCAAGGCAGGCCCCTGCGGACTCGGGGACAAAGCCATGTATCTCAACAGCTTTTACATAGATCGTCAGTATTACATTCTTTACGAAGACGTGCAGCGGGTGTTCAAACGCGTGGCCATGACCAAGGGCGGCTTTTCCGGCAAGGGGATGTTCAGTTCCATGGCCTACCTGGTGGTCCAGTACGACCACGGCAAAGAGAAGGCCTGCAAGTTCAAATATGAAGACGACGTGGACGTTTTCCTGAAGCAGCTGGAGATCAGCCATCCGGAGATCCCGACCCACAGCGTGGAGGCGGAGGCGCGGCTGAAGAAGGCGCAGGAGGAGGAAGAGGCGAAATACGTGAAGAACCTCTCCAAAGAGGCGGAAGCCTCCCTGCGCAAGCTGGACGGTGCGCGGGAAAAACTGGAGCGCCGGCCCGCGACCTGGACGCGTCTGGCGGCCGCCGCGAAGCAGAAACGTTCCGTGGACAACGCGGATCCCACGTACAAGGTCCTGGCCCTGATCGTACTGCTGCTGGCGGTGATCTCGGCCAGCTTTGGCCTGGTCGCGCTGCTCCACAAACTGGGCAATTACGCCATTTATTTCCTGATGTTCGGCTTTGCCTTCATCTTCCTGATCATGGCTTCCCGCATCCTGCCGACCGGCCGCCGCAATAAGAAATCGGTGCAGCGGGAATGGGACGGCTCCGTGGAAGCGATGGAGAAGTTCGTGGGTAAAGATTTCCTCGTGCCGGCGCATTACGCGCACCCGACGGTGCTGCGCCGTATGGAGCGGGCGATCCGCCAGGGGCGGGCGGAAACGACGGACGAGGCCCTGCAGGTAGTCAAGGACGACCTGAAGGCCCTCAACAAGGACGTGACCGTGTCCCAGAAAGAATACGACGAGGTGGTGGAGGTCAAGCCCCTGTTCCTCCTGAGCAACTATGAATAAGCATCACGCGGCGGACCTGCTGGAATACCTGCGCGCGGAAGGCGTCCGGGAAGAACTGCTGGCCGAGACGGAAGCGTTCCGGCTGGCTCATCCGGTGCCTGCGGAGCTGGCGGACCGGGTGCCCGCGCCGGCCTATGTTTACTACGGCAAAGCGGTGTGGGAGAAGGCCCTTGCGGCCCTGCTCTGCGGCGAAAACCTGCTGCTGTCCGGCCCCAAGGCCAGCGGGAAAAACGTGTTGGCGGAAAACCTGTCGTGCCTGTTCGGGCGGCCGCAGTGGGACATCTCGTTCCACATCAACGTGGACGCCGCGTATCTGATCGGCTCGGACACGTTTGACGGCGAGAAGGTCGTGTTCCGGCCCGGCCCCGTCTATCTCTGCGCGCTGCAGGGCGGCTTCGGCGTCCTGGACGAAATCAACATGGCGCGCAACGAGGCTCTGGCGGTGCTCCACGCCGCGCTGGATTTCCGGCGCGTGCTGGACGTGCCGGGGTATGCGAGGGTCCCGCTGAAAGAGGAGACCCGCTTCATCGCCACCATGAACTACGGCTATGCGGGCACGCGGGAACTGAACGCGGCGCTCTGCTCGCGCTTCGCCGTGCTGGACATGCCGGTGATCGGGGAGGAGGACCTGCGCAAACTGCTTTGGACCACGTTCCCGGATCTCAAGGCGCAGCCCGGGGAGCAGTTCATGCGGCTTTTTTACGATCTGGAACGGAAGGCGGCCGCGGCGGAGATCTCCGACCGGGCGCTGGACCTGCGCGGCATCCTGGACGCGCTGCGCCTGATGGGGCGGGGCTTAAGTTCGGGCGACGCGCTGGATATGTGCATCTGCGGCAAGGTCTTCGACCCGCTGGAGCAGGAACTGATCCGGGACGTGATCCGGGCGCGCCTGCCGATGGATCTGACCGGTGCCGAGTTGTTTGAAGAAACAAAGGCGGAGGCCTGACCGTGAGACCCGCGCCTGCCATGAGCACCGAAGAACGCCGGGCCATGGGCATGGTCTGGAACGGGGCGGAGGATTATGAGATAACTCCGCCTTTTTTGTCTTACCGGCCGGACGGGCGCGCGGATTTTTACCGTAACACGGTGGTCGGCCTGGCGGTGAAATGGCTGGGATACGAGCCGCTGACATCGCTGTTCGCGTCCTGGTCCGGCAGCGGCCGGGCCGCCCTGTTCGACGGGATCGCGTGGCTCGGCATCGAACAGTACGTGTATGAAAAAGAACTGCCCCTCCGGCCCCGTCTGGCGGCGCTGCGGCACGAATGCGCGGCGGAGTTTTTTGCGGGCCGGGGCGGTCTGTCCCGCCAGCAGATGATGGCCGGCGGCCCTTTGCTGCAGCAGCAGGCGGCCCGCTGGGAAACCGTGCTGGGCCGGGAACCGCGGTTTGTTTTTGCCAGAGATAAGCGCCTGAAGGAAGCGCTGGAACTGTCCGGGGATCTGACACCGGCGGCGGTGCCGCAGGCCGTCAGGGAGATCCTGGCGGTATATTTTCACTTCAGTGATTTCCGCCTGTCCGGCGCGCACCGTCCCTCCGAGGGCCGCAGCCTCTTCCTGCGGAAGGAACGCTCCCACCGGGATTCCCTGCTGCAGCGGGGCGAGTGGGAAGACGCCCCCGGCGGGCTGAGCCCGCGGCGGACGGAGGCGGCCCGCGCCCGTGAGGAAGCGGACCGGGCGTATATCGAAGCCTGCTTCGGCCCGCCCTGCCTTTCCGCGCGGGAACTGGCGCGCATGGAAAAAGTCCTGTGCCGCGACGCGCACGCGCTCTGCCGCCTTTGGGTCACCGGAAGCCGGCGGGGCAGCGGGGCCGCGGAACAGCGGGAAGCCCTGCTGTTCGCCCGGGAAGCGGCGGAGCAGGCCGGCAAAAACGCGGACTTCATCCAAAAAGAGCGTGTGATGGTGCAGGCCGGCATCCGCAGTCTGTCCGCCCGCCTGGCCGTGATGCTGGAAAACTTCGCGCAGGAACTGCCCGAGACCGGCGTCCGCGGCCGCCTCATGGGCGAGCGCGCCTACCGTATGCCCCTGCTGCAGGATCCGACGGTGTTCCTGAAACCCGCGCAGGATCCGCGGCCGGACCTGTCCGTGGACCTTCTGCTGGACGCGTCCGCTTCCCGCACCGCTTCCCAGGAAATGATCGCCGCCCAGGCCTACATGCTGGCGGAAAGCATGATGCACTGCGGGATCCCCGTCCGTGTCCTGTGCTTCCGCAGCCTGCGCGGCTATACCGTCCTGCAGATCCTGAAGGACGAAAAGGAGCGCGCCGCCGCACCCATCCTGCAGTATTTCGCGGGCGGCTGGAACCGCGACGGGCTTGCCCTGAAAAGCCTGGAATACCTGGAGACCCTGCGGGAGGAGCCGTCCTCGCGGCGCCTCGTGTTGGTGCTGACCGACGCACACCCGAGCGATTCCACGGAAATGCCGCCGGAGGGCCGCAGCCCGTTCCGGCGCGCTTATGAGGGCCTGTCCGCCATGGAGGATACGGCCGCCGCGGCAGCGGACCTGCGGAAAAAAGGCATCCGGCTCGCCGCCGTCTTCACCGGCTCCCATTCGCATCTGGAAGCCCTGAAAACCATCTACGGCAATCACTTTGTCCGCATCCGGCACATGGAACAACTGGCCCAGGAGGCCGGCACGCTGCTGGAGCAGGAACTGATACAATGGAGAGGATAAGAAAGGAGCGCAGCAGCCATGTTTGAGAAAAAAGTTGAGATCTACAAAAAGAAAGACCGGGAGACCTGGAAACAATTGACGGAAGTCCTGAAGGCCGGCGGCCTGAAAATCTCCGCGGGCCATTATTTCGCCGATGTCGTCGCGAACGGCGGCTGCGGCGCCAAACTCGACCCCCGCAACTTCGGCGCCAAAGGCGCGGCCGACCGGGACGTTTATTACATCCGCGTCAAAGAAACGGACCGCGAGACAGCCCTGAAACTCATCCACGACGCCGGCCTCGTGACCGTAGTGGACGAGGACGCGGCGCTGGACGCCGCGCAGCGGCTGCGGAAGCGGGAAGAGGAGGAAAAGTAAGGAGGCAAACAAAAAGAAGGGCAGATACCCTTCTTTTTTTGTGTCCGGCGGGCGGAAAAAACAGTCCTCCGGCCCTTATTCCAGTGTGATCTTTTTGAACGGAATCCCCAGATCCCCCAGTATGGTCTCTTCGCGCTCCTGGCAGCTGAACAGGAAGACCTGGCCGGCGTAGTTGTCGCGGAGCCAGTTCAGCAGGGCGGTCAGGCGCTCGTCGTCATAGAAGGCGAAGCTGTCGTCGAAGAAGAGGGGCATGGGCTCGTCCGGCCAGAGGAGGCGGACCATCGCCAGGCGGAAGGAGAAGTAGAGCTGCTCCATGGTGCCGCCGGAGAGGGATTCCGGCGGGATCAGCTGGTGGTCCTGCTCGGCCAGCAGCTGCAGGTCGCTGCCCACGCGCACGCCCTGGTAGCGGCCGCCGGTGATCTCGCGGAAGATGCCGGAGGCGGTCCCGGTGAGGGGCGCGCCGAAGTCGCTGGCGGTGCGGACCGACAGGTCGGCCAGCGTGTCCATGGCCAGATCCAGGGCCGCGATCTCCTCCTCCAGTTCCTGATTCTTCCGCAGGACCGGCTGCAGCGCCGCTTCTTCCTCGCGCAGTCTGCGGATGTTGTCCTCCCAGCGCTCGCGTTCCATGCGGCGGGAGAGGTTTTCCTCCAGGCTGCGGCTGATCGACTGGTTGTCGCCCAGGATGCGCGTCAGTTCCTCGGTCGTTTCCTGCACAGCCGCTTCGCGTTCGTCCAGATATTCGAAAGCGTCGGCGGCCTTGCCCAGAAACTCCTTCAGTTCCGCGGCTTCCTGCGCGCTGCCGGCCGCTTCGTGGCCGGGCATGTATTTGTCCAGCAGCTTCAGCAGAACTTCGCGGTTCTTCTTCTGCGCGTCCAGCGCGTCCTGCTTGCGGGAGAAGCGGAGCGAGACGAGCAGGGCCGCGAAAAAGCCGGCGGCGGCCAGGCCGGCGGCCGGATAATGGTGCGTCTGGACGGAGTTCACGACCAGCCAGAAGAACAGCAGCATCACGGGCAGCGTCAGGTAGGAGATCAGTTTGACGGTCCCCGGGAAAAAGCGGCTGTCCGCGTAGCTTTCCTCGAAGTTTTCCATGGATTCCGCCACGACGGATGCTTTCTCCAGATCCTTTTTAACTGCTTCGCGGTCGTCCAGGCCGTGGTCCTTGAGCAGCGCGCGGCGGGCTTCCAGCTCGCGGGTCAGGTGCGTGCGCTCTTCGGCCAGACGGCGGGCGCGGGCTTCCTGGTCGGCCAGGCGCTCTTTTTCTTCGTCCCAGTCTTCGGCGGAGGCGGAGAAATCGGCCTGCTCCGCCTCGGCCAGGCGGCGGCGGACGGCAATCATGCGCGCGGCCGCGTCGGGCTGCAGCTGCGTCCGGAGGGAGCGGCGTTTTTCTTTCAGGATGCCCAGGGCGGCGCCGATGTCGATGTTCTCATTGCCGCTGCCCTGCAGGTTGATGATATGGCTGCGGAGCTCGTCCGCCAGCGCCCCTTCCACGGCGGCGCTGTGCTGGCGGAAGGAGAGCGTGTTGAAATACAGGTAAGGGGACAGCGAGGGCGGGACGGGCAGGTCCGCCGGCGGGATCTCGCGCAGGCCGGCCTCCGTTTTCTCCCAGGCCGTCGTGCGGGGCGGCGTTTTGGCCAGGTCCCGCTCCACGCGGAACTGCCTGCCTTCGCGCTCCCATTCGAGCGCGCCTCCGTAGAGCCGGGGGTCGGACCAGGGCAGGTTGGCCCGGTAGATGCTGTCCTTCGCGGCCCGGCCGCGGCCTTTTTCCGCGCCGAAAAACAGGGCGGCGAGGGCCGAATGCAGGGTGGTCTTCCCGCTTTCGTTGCTGCCCCGGATCAGGTTGACGCCGTCGGCGAAATCAAAGTCTTTTTCTTTCAGTTTCCCGAACTGGTAGATGGAACAGCGGGTCAGCTTCACCGCAGCACCTCCTGTCTTTTGCTTTCGGATGCGAGCAGGGCGTCCAGCGCATAGTACAGCGCCTTCTGCCGCAGCGGGGCTTCGCCGTCCGTTCCGCCGTCCGCCGCTTCGTCCGTTTCGTCAGGCGCCAGCGCGCGGATCGTGCGGCGCAGGATGTCCTGTTCCGGGCGCTCCGCAAACGCGTCCCAGTCGTAGTCGGGCAGGGTCCGGTCGATGACGTCGCTGACCGGGCCGAGCCGCAGCAGGGCGTCGCGGTCGAAGACCAGCGCCGGATCGCGCCGGCCGCTCAGGATGATGCGGCAGACCTCGGAGCCGTCCGTCTGCAGGCGCTTGCGCAGCAGGGCTTCCAGCCCGCTCTGGGTCGCGTCGGGCGTGATGTTGATGTTCAGGTCCGTATACAGGAAGCGCGAGAAACGGCGCCAGGCCAGCGTCAGGCCGCGGGCGTCCATCTCTCCCTGGTAAAAGCCGTGCTCGCCGGTCTCGTTCCGGTTCAGGGGCTCGGGCGTCCCGGGCATCGCCGCCTTGCCGGCCTCGTTCAGGGACGGCTTGTGGATGTGGCCCATCGCGATGTAGTCCCAGCCGGCGTTCTGCATGGCCGCGAAATTCACCGGCGCGTGCTCCCGGTCGCCGCCGTGCAGCATCAGGATGTGGCGCAGGCCGCTGCGGGGCGGCTGCACGCCTTCCGCGGGATTTTCGCGCAGGATCTCGCAGTCGTAGCTGAAGCCGGAAACGTCCACGCCCAGCTCCGGGAACGAGACTGTCTGCAGGCAAGGTTGCGCCAGCAGCGTGACATTGGATGGGAACGCGTGGCGGCTGAACGCGCAGCCGGGCCGCAGGTAATCGTGATTGCCCGCAGTGATCACCACGCGGGTCCGCGGCATCCGCGCGAACCAGGTGTCCGTCTCTTTCAGCATCGCCTCCGTCGGCGGAAAATGGAACAGGTCGCCCGCGATCAGCAGGAGGTCGATTCCCTCCTGATCACAGATGTCCGCCATCCTCTCCAGCGCATGCCTCACCGCATCCTCGCGCGCCGGCCCCCACGCCCTGTCCGCGTCCGGCTTCGCCCCGATATGCAGATCCGCCGTATGAATAAACTTCATGACTCACCTCTCACACAGATGCCCCCAGTATACCGCTTTTTCCCCCGCAGGGCAAGTGCCCCTCAAAAACAGTGCCACTGGGGGACGGTTCTTAGTGGCAGTGCCAGGAGGAACCGTCCCCCAGTGGCTTCATTTTGACGGCCTTTTCCTCTTCCTTTTTGCGAAGCACTATGATATAGTAAAAAAAGGAATCGTCAAAGAAGCAAAAAGGAGGAATGCTTCATGAAGAAACAAATGATCGCCATGCTGCTGGCAGGCGGACAGGGAAGCCGGCTCGGCGCGCTGACCCAGGGGATGGCGAAACCGGCGGTGGCTTTCGGAGGAAAGTACCGGATCATCGACTTCCCCCTGAGCAACTGCGTCAATTCCGGGGTGGACACGGTGGGCGTACTGACCCAGTACCGGCCGCTGCAGCTGAATACACACATCGGCATCGGGATCCCGTGGGACCTGGACAAACAGGTCGGCGGCGTGACTATCCTGCCCCCGTATGAAAAGACCGGCGACAGCGAATGGTACACCGGCACGGCCAACGCCATCTATCAGAACATGGAATTCATGGAACAGTACAACCCGGATTACGTACTGATCCTGTCCGGCGACCATATTTACAAAATGGACTATGAGGACATGCTGAACCGCCACCGCCAGACCGGCGCCGAGGCCACCATCGCGGTGATGCCCGTGCCGTGGGAAGACGCCAGCCGTTACGGCATCGTCGTGGCGGACGAGACCGGCCACATCCGCGAATTCGAGGAAAAACCGGCTAATCCGCGCAGCAACCTCGCCTCCATGGGCATTTATATCTTCAATTTCAGCTCCTTAAAGAGTGCGCTCGAAGAACTGTCCCACGTGCCGCACTGCGACTTCGGCATGCACGTGATCCCGCACCTTTTCCGCAAGAACGACAACCTGTACACCTACGAATTCAACAGCTACTGGAAGGACGTCGGGACGCTGAGCACCTATTGGGAAGCCAACATGGAGCTCACGGACCTGGTGCCCGAATTCAACCTGTATGAGGAATTCTGGCAGATCTACACGGCGTCCGAAGCGTATCCGCCGGCTTTCGTCGCGCGGGAAGCCACCGTGCATTCGTCCGTGGTCGGCGACGGCTCCCTGGTGGAGGGGACCGTGATCCACTCCGTGCTGGGCGCCAACGTGCAGATCGGGGCCGGCGCCGTGGTGAAGGATTCGGTGCTGATGAACGGCGTGGTCGTCGGGGCCGGCGCCGAACTGGACCGGGCCATCATCGCGGAAGGCAGCGTGATCGGGGCCGGCACCAAGGTGGGCACGGGCTCGTTCGCCCAGTCCCAGCTGGATCCCCGGGTGTACAACAGCGACATCACCGTCATCGGGGCCGGCAGCACCGTGCCGGAAGGCGTCACGGTGGGACGGAACGTCGCGATCATCGGCAAGACCGAGCAGTCGGATTATCCGGACGGGAACCTTCCTTCCGGAGCTTACATCATCAAGAAGGGGGTCCGGTCATGAAAGCAGTCGGTATCATCTTAGCGGGCGGCGGTTCGGAACGCATGCAGGCCCTGACGCAGAAACGGGCCGTGGCGGCCATGCCGCTGGCGGGCACCTACCGCAGCGTGGACTTCGCGCTCAGCAACATGAGCAACTCCAACGTGGGCACCGTGGCCGTACTGACGCAGTACAGCACCCGTTCCCTGAACTTCCACTTAAGCTCCTCCAAGTGGTGGGATTTCGGACGCAAACAGGGCGGCCTGTTCCTGCTCAACCCCACCATCACGCCCGAAAACGGCAACTGGTACGAAGGCACCGCGGACGCCCTGATCCAGAACCTGGATTTCATTGAAGAGCGTCATGAGCCCTACGTGGTGCTCGCCTCCGGCGACGGCGTCTACAAGCTGGATTACAACAAAGTGCTGGAGCAGCACGTCGCCACCGGCGCCGAAGTCACCGTGGTCTGCAAGGAAATGAGCGGCGCGGAAAGCGGACGCTTCGGCCTCCTTAAGACCGATGAGTCCGGCCGCATCATCGAATGGGCCGAAAAAGACGAGCACGGCCCGGCCGACGGCCTCGTGAACTGCGGCATCTACGTGGTCCGCCGCCGTCACCTGGTCCAGATCCTGGAGGAGTGCCAGCGCAAAGGCGGCAAGGATTTCGTGCGCGACATCCTGATCCCGAGCCTGGACAAGAAGCGCATCATGTGCTACCGCCATGACGGCTACTGGATGAACATCGCCTCCGTGGAATCCTATTTCGCCTGCAACCGCGACATGCTGGATCCCGCGCTGCGCCGCTACTTCTTCGTGGAAGAGCCCGTCATCCACACCCGTGTGGACGACAACCCGCCCGCCAAATTCAACGGCGTCGCGGACGTCTCCAACAGCCTGGTGGCCGGCGGCGCCATCGTGAACGGCACCGTGGAGGATTCCGTCCTCTTCAAGAAGGTGTACGTGGGCGACGGCAGCACCGTGAAGAACTGCATCCTGATGAACAGCGTGTTCGTGGGCGACAACGTGTGGCTGGAAAACTGCATCGTGGAAGCCCGCACCAAGATCGCGGACGGGACCCGCATCGTCGGCGACCCGGACGACATCCGGGTGATCTCCTGATGGAGCGCCTGGATCTGAGACAGACCCTGCAGGAGGAACCCGTAGATGTCTGCGGGTTCCTTCATGTGCACGAGGACCTGGTCAAAAAGGTACAGGCCGCCATGCCGGAGGAAGAGGAACTGTACTCGCTGGCGGACTTTTTCAAAGTGTTTTCGGATTCCACGCGCATCCGGATCCTGTACGTGCTCCTGTGCTCGGAGACCTGCGTCTGCGACATCGCGCAGCTGCTGAACATGACGCAGCCCGCCATCTCGCACCAGCTGCGCATTTTGAAACAGATGAACCTGGTCCGCACCCGCCGCGACGGGCGGACCGTTTTCTATTCGCTGGCGGACGACCACATCGCGTCGATCTTAAGCCAGGGGATGGAGCATATTTTAGAGTAGGGGCCGATGTTTCATCGGCCCTTAACAAGGAGGCAACATGGAACTGACCCTGACCCATAAGGATATCTTACAGGCCCTGCGCACCAAGATGCAGCTGGCCGGCATCGACGTCTACGTGATCCCCTCCGGGGATTTCCACGGCTCGGAATACCTGAGCGACCACTTCCGCTGCATGCGCTTCGTCAGCGGCTTTACCGGCTCGGCCGGCACGCTGGTGATCACGCCGGAGGAGGCCTGGCTGTGGACGGACGGCCGCTATTTCATCCAGGCGGAGCGCCAGATCGCCGGCAGCGGCTTCGGCCTCATGCGCATGGCGCAGGCCGGCGTCCCCACGGTGGAAGAGTACCTGAAGGACACTGTGAAGGACGGGCAGACGCTCGGCTTCGACGGCCGCGTCGTCACCGCCCGCCTGGTGGAGAGCTGGGAAAAGGCGCTGGAAGGGAAGAACGCGAAACTGGCCGCCGGGCGCGACCTGGCGGGCGAGATCTGGGCGGAGCGCGAGCCGCAGGATTTCCACGACGCGTTCATCCTGGAGGAGAAATACACCGGCGAATCCGCGGCGGACAAGATCGCCCGCGTGCGCGCGGAGATGAAGAAAGCCGGCGCGGACCTCTACTTCCTGACCTCGCTGGACGACATCGCCTGGCTGCTCAACATCCGCGGCGCCGACCTGCCGCACACGCCCGTCGTGTTCGGCTTCCTGGAAATCACGGCGGAGAAATGCATTTTCTACTGCCGCCCGGACGTGCTGAACGGGGAAGTAAAACTTTACCTGCAGGCGCAGGGCGTCACACTGGCGGCCTACGACCTGTTCTGGAGCGCGGTGCCCGCGAAATCCCGCGGGAAGCACGTGCTGTACGATCCCGCGAAGACCGCGTACCGCGTGAAAGCCGACCTGGCGCCCGACGCCGTGAAGATCGAGGCGGTCAACCCCACCACGCTGATGAAGTGCGTGAAGAATAAGACCGAGCAGGAATCCATGCGCGAGGCGCACCGCAAGGACGGCATCGCCATGGTGAAATGGCTGTACTGGCTGTACAATCAGGCGGATCTGGAGAGCCTCAGCGAGATCGACGTGAGCGACTATCTGGAGCAGTGTCGCCGCGACGCCGGCGCTTTCGACCTGTCCTTTGATACCATCGCCGCCATGGGCCCGAACGCGGCCATGATGCATTACAAAGCCACCCCCGAAAGCCACGCGATGCTGAAGCGCGAAGGCTTCCTGCTGGTGGACTCCGGCGGCCAGTACAAGGACGGCTCCACGGACATCACCCGCACGATGGCGCTCGGCCCGGTGACGGAAGAGCAGAAGCGGCATTACACAGCGGTCTTAAAGAGCATGCTGCGGCTCGGAGCGGCCAGGTTCCTGAAGGGCTGCACCTACTATTTTCTGGACATCCTGGCCCGCGGCCCCGTCTGGGACCTGGGCATCGACTACCGCTGCGGCACCGGCCACGGCATCGGCTTCGTCCTGAACGTGCATGAAGGCCCCAACGGCTTCCGCTGGAGCAAGCCCGCCACGATGGACGGCCTGGTGACGCTGGAAGCCGGCATGGTGACCACCGACGAGCCCGGCGTCTACATCGAAGGCTCCCACGGCATCCGCATCGAAAACGAGCTGCTCTGCGTGGAAGACGAGGAAAACGAATACGGCCGCTTCATGCGTTTCGAGCACCTGACCCTCTGCCCGATCGACCTCGCCGCCCTGATCCCGGAGGAACTCAGCCCCGAAGAGCGCCGCGCCCTGAACGCCTACCACGCGATGGTCTACGAGCGCCTGCAGGACGGCCTGACCGCGGAAGAAGCCGCCTGGCTCCGAAAGGTCACGCAGCCGGTGTAAACCGCCGGGGGCGCCGAAAAACAAACAGACAATAAAAAAGAGACCGTTCGGAGATCATCCCCAATGATATGTACCCTCTTTACTGGACAAACAGTAAGGAGGGTATTTTTATGCGTTACAGTTATGAGTACAAGCGGAAATGTATCGAGATGTACAGGGAAGGGAGGTGGCCAGAGACTCCGGAAGGAATAAAGAAACCAGATC
>JAFZRY010000022.1 GCA_017619615.1 Lachnospiraceae bacterium
CCGGCTCGCCGATCAGGCAGGGGTTGTTCTTGGTCTTGCGGCTTAAGATCTGGATGACGCGCCGCAGTTCCTGCTCGCGGCCGAACACCGGGTCCAGGCGGCCCCGGGCGGCCAGATCGGTCAGGTCGCGCGTGAACTGCGCGATGTTGTCCGTCCCGCCGTAGCCTTTCTGGGAGGTCTCGGCCAGCACTTCCTCCAGCGGGTAGCGGTTATCCCCCATGGCGTGCAGCATGTGGTCGATCAGTTCGGTGGTGTCCACGTTCAGGACGCGGAAAACCAGAGCCGCGACGCAGTCGGGTTCCTGGATCAGGACCGTGAACAGTTCCGCGGTGCTGACCCGGTTCTGCCCCTGGTCCCGCGCCAGGTCTTTGCATTCCTGCAGGATCAGGTCGAGCAGCGGGGTGAACGGAAGCCTGCCGCGGCCGGTATCGGGCTCCGCGGTCAGGGAAAAGAATTTGTCGCCCAGCAGTTCCTGCAGCGTCTGCAGCACTTTTTCCCGCGGGATGTCCTGATTGCGCAGGATGGTCCCGGGCAGGCAGGGGACGTCGTAAAACGCCAGCAGTATGTGCTCCGTGGAGACTGCCCCGCTGTCGTAAGCCTTCGCCAGCTGGTTTGCCTTCCGCAGGATCTTCTGGACCGTATCGGTAAAGGGAATTTCAGGTTCCTTCATAAAATGGCTCCTTTTGGATTGATTTCTATCATCTTACACCATCCGCGGAAAAAATGCCACGGCATTCTTTCCGTTCCGCAAATAAATTGACGCAGGGCGCGTTTCGTGATATAGTAAACAGGGCTTTAGCAGTGTCTGCACCCGCAGAAGAGCTTTGGGCCACCATTTGATTGTATAAATTGACCGACGACCGAACGGAGAACTGACATATGAAGCACAATTTGAATAAAATCCTCAGCATTACGGCGCTGACCCTGGGCGGCATCCTGGCTGTCCTGACCATTGCGCTGCTGGCTACCGGAAGCCGTTTTTCCGAGATATTCGACATAGGATCGCTGTTTAACCGGACCGGTCCGGACGTTCCTTATACCACGGAAGCTACAAACCCGTCCTCCACCGAAACGGAACCCGGAACAGCCGCCACAGAACCGTCAGAGACCGCAGAACCCACCACGGTCCCGCCTGAGACCGAAGCGCCAGAACCCGTGCTCTCGACCGTCCTGCGTGTCGGCGTATCCGAACTGAAGGGCAACTTCAATCCCTTCATGCCGCTCTGCGAGGGCGACTCCAACGTCCTGAAACTGGTAGGCCTGAACCTCCTGACCCGCGACCGCACCGGCCGCGTGATCATGATGGCCACCGAAGGCGAATACAGTTATTACAACGGCGAGCGCTACCTGTACACCGGCCCCGCCGACATCAGCGTGGACTACAACGAAGAAAACGACGAGACATCCTTCACCCTGAAACTGAAGGACGGCATCTATTTCAGCGACGGCGTCAAACTGACCGTCGACGACCTGATCTTCAACCTATACGTCCGCCTGCAGCCGAACTTCCAGGGCGAAGGCTCCCTGCGCAGCCTGGACATCGTGGGCCTGAAGAATTACTACTACAACAACTCCATGGCTGAAAGCATCACGGTCTCTGATGATGAAGTGCTGGCGGAACTGTACGATCCCGGTATTGACACGCAGAACTTCATCCGCGGCCTGATCCGCGACACGCTGCTCAAAGCGGCCGAGGAAGCGCGCCGCGACTGGGCCTCCTACCAGACGCTGGGCTACGGCAATTCCGCGGAGGAATTCTTCTTCAAAGTCTACGGCATCGACCTCAACTACAGCCTGATCGACAAGGATCTGGACCAGGTGTGCGAAGACGTGATCCAGAGTTACGGACTGGATTACCGCAACCTCGCGGAACATTACGCCGTCAATGAAAACTACTTTGACGACATGGTCATGACCTATACGCGGGAGATCCTTCTGGTCCGCAAGATGAACGAAGCGGGCGGCGAGAAAGTGAATTATATCAGCGGTATCGTCCGCCTGGGCGACTACACGGTGAAGCTGCGCGTCCACGGCAAGAGCACGCAGGCGGTGAACGACCTGTTCGACATGGTCATCGCCCCGATGCATTACTACGGCGATCCGGACGCCTACGATTACGAAAACCACAAATTCGGCTTCACGCCGGGCGAATACGAAGTCCCCGCCGAGGCCCTGGAATACCCGCTGGGCGCCGGCCCCTACATCTTCGATTACTATGACGGCGAGACCGTTTACCTGAAGAAGAACGCGAACTACTACAAGACCACCTCGGACATCGACACCATGACGATCCGCGCCTACGGCAGCAACGTCCTGGACGAAGTCACCAACAACGAGCTGGACATCGTGGTCCTCAAGGGCAACCGTTCCGTTTACAACGCCCTGCGCGGCGCGAACAGCAACCGCCAGCTGAAAGGCGACAAACTGTACGCCGAAGAGATCTACGACCTGGGCTACAGCTACATGGGCATCAACCTGGAGAAGATCAAGGTGGGCAATGACCCGTATTCCGACGAATCCGAATCCCTGCGGAAAGCGCTGCTCACTTCCATGTCCGTGTTCCGCGACATTGCGTACGAGAACTATTTCGGACAGTCCATGACGCTGATCCAGTACCCCGTGTCGCCGTTCTTCTCGCTGGAACCCCAGAAAGCGTCCGACGCGTTCGTGTCCTTCCCGGACGGCAGGGCCGTCTATGAGGCAGGAGACAGCGAACTGACGCGGTACTACCCGTGCATCGACGCGGTGAAAGAGTACCTGCTGGAGGCGGGCTACCGCTTCAGCGAATCGATGGGCAAATTCACGGAGGCACCCGAAGGCGCGTCGCTGCGCTATGAGGTCATGCTCTGCGGCGATCAGTACGCGGACCATCCTTCCTACGGGATGCTGGCTTATGCCAAATCCGTGCTGTACCAGCTCGGGATCACCCTGGACATCCGTTATGTGAACTCCGAGGAAAACATGCTCGTCTACCTGTACCTGGGCGATGTGGACATGTGGAGCGCTTCCTGGAAGTGCATCGGCGGCCCGAATTTCGACCTGCATTACGCCTCTTCCAGCAGCAGCAACCTGTTCCACATCAAGGATGAGACGCTGGACGACTGGATCGCTTCCTACTCCGAACTTTCTCAGTCGGAAGACTATGACGGCGCAACGGAAACGGCCTGGCGCATCATGAACCGCGTCCGCGACCTGGCGGTGGAGCTGCCCTGTTACACGCTGGTCGACTACCTGGTATACAATGTCAAGACCATCGACGTGTCCACGCTGCCCACCGGCCACAGCCTGTACTGGACCTGGATGGATGACGTGGCGTTCCTGGACGTGTTCCCCACGCTGCAGGGAGGGAACTGAGTCATGTACAGTTTCTTTGCCATGCTGTCCCGCATGAAATATATCGACCGCTGGGCGCTGATGCGCAACTCCCGGCGCGAGAATATCAGCGAGCACTCGCATGAGGTCGCGGTTCTGGCGCATGCGCTGGCCGTGATCGGCAACAGGCGCCTGGGGAAACAGCTGCCGGCGGAGCGGGCCGCCCTGCTGGGCCTGTATCACGACTCCACGGAGATCATTACCGGCGACCTGCCTACGCCCATCAAATACAGGGACGAACATATCCGCAGCGCTTACAAGCATATCGAAGGCCAAGCGGCGCAGTCCCTGCTGGCGCGGCTGCCGGAAGACCTGCGCGGCGAATACGGAATGCTGTTCGAGCCGCAGCCGGAAGACGGTTATCTGTGGCAGCTGGTCAAAGCGGCGGACAAACTTTCGGCCCTCATCAAATGCATCGAGGAGGAAAAAACGGGGAACCGCGAATTCTCCCTGGCGCAGCAGTCGATCCGGGAGATCCTGGACGACATGCCGCTGCCGGAACTGAAGATCTTCATGGACGAATTCCTGCCCGCCTATTCCCTGACGCTGGACGAGATGGGAGAGATGCCGTGAAGCGGAAGGAGATCAAGGAAAAAATCGGCACCCTGACCTACATGCAGACGTCCCTCGGCCTGTTCGGACTCTGCCTGGTCCTTCTCATCGTCCTGTTTGTCCGATCGGTCGTCTCCGGCGGCGGACTGGCCCGATGGGAGGGGATCCTGGGCGTTGCGGGCCTGCTGCTGTCCCTGACGGGATTCCTGGTCCCTCTGTACGGGAAATACGTCGTCCGCACAAAGGACCGGCCGGATTTCCGTCTGGGTCTTCTGCTGAACGGGATCCTGTTCCTGATCTATGTTTTTTTCTATTTTTTGGGCGTTTAGGAGCCGTTTTCCTTATTGCAAACCATTCGGTAATTGTGTATAGTGAGACGGGTCGACCCCTGTTTTGAAGGAGAGTATTATGCCAGATCTGGTAAGGATAGCTATCGATGCCATGGGCGGCGACAACGCCCCCGCGGAACCGGTCAAAGCTGCTGCGGAAGCGCTCGCGAAAACGGACCGCGCCCACATCTTCCTGATCGGCCGTGAAGAAGTGATCCGGGAGAACTTAAAGGGGCTCACTTATGATGAGAACCGCCTGACGGTCGTTCCCGCCACGGAAATGATCGAGATGGCGGAGCACCCGGTCAACGCGATCCGGAAAAAAAAGGATTCCTCCATCGTCCTCGGCCTGCGCATGATCCGCAACAAAGAAGCGGACGCTTTCATCTCGGCCGGCAGCACCGGCGCCGTCCTGGCCGGCGGCCAGCTGCTGGTGGGACGCCTTCCCGGCGTGGAACGGGCCCCGCTGGCCCCCCTGCTGCCGACGCTCAAAGGCGTTTCCCTTCTGATCGACTGCGGCGCCAACGTAGACGCGCGCCCCAGCCATCTGGTGCAGTTCGCCAAAATGGGCTCGCTGTACATGCGCGACATGATGGGCATCGAAAATCCCACGGTCGGCCTGCTGAACATCGGCGTGGAAGAGGAAAAGGGCAACGCCCTGTGCAAGGAGACTTATCCGCTCCTCAAGGCGTGCTCTGACATCAACTTCATCGGCAACGTGGAATCCCGCGAGATCCCGCACGGCTGCGCCGACGTCATCGTGACCGACGCTTTCGCCGGCAACGTCGCCCTGAAACTGTATGAAGGAACGGCTTCCGCCTTCCTGAAAATGATCAAGGGCGCCATGATGAGCAGCCTGAAATCCAAGATCGGCGGCGCGCTGGTCAAGGATTCCCTGAAGAAGACGCTGAAGACCCTGGACGCGACCGAATACGGCGGCGCACCCATGCTGGGCCTGAACGGCCTGGTGGTCAAATGCCACGGCAACGCCAGCCACAAGGAACTGTGCAACGCGGTCCTGCAGTGCGTCAGTTTTACGGACGCGCACCTGACCGACAAGATAAAAAGCAGCATCTCGCTGAAGGAAAGCAGCGAAGAACAGGAGTAAGAAAGAATGGAACTTGACAAGATCAGAGAGATCGTGGCCCGCGTCCTGAATCTGGACATTGAGGATGTGACCCCCGATAAATCCTTCGGAGAAGATCTGGACGCCGATTCCCTGGACATCGCGGAGATCGTGATCGCCATCGAAGACGAATTCGGCATCACGGTACCGGACGAGGCCCTGGAAAAAGTCGTGACCGTACAGGACGCCTGCGACCTGCTGGCTCTGGTGAAATAAGGCCGTACCGGCCGGATACTGTCAGAAAAACCGCACCCGGGGGAAGCGGATCTTCCGGGTTGCGGTATTTTCTGTTATGGAAGGAGACATGTCATGGAAGACTGGGAGGCCCTTCTGGGGTACCGCTTCCGCGATCCGTCGCTCCTGACCCGCGCCCTGACGCATTCTTCCTACGCGAACGAGCACCGGGACCGGGAGCATAACGAGCGGCTGGAATTTTTGGGCGACGCCGTGCTGGAACTGAGTTCCAGCGCTTTCCTGTACCGCCGTTTCCCGCACGAACCGGAAGGCAGTCTGTCCCGCCGCCGCGCTTCCCTGGTGTGCGAAGCGTCTTTGGCCGCGTGCGCCAGGAAACTGGGGCTGGGAGAGCGGCTCTTCCTTGGAAAGGGAGAGGAGAAAGGCGGCGGCCGCGAAAAGGATTCGCTGCTCGCGGACGCATTTGAGGCCGTGACCGGCGCGGTTTACCTGGACGGCGGCTTTGAAGCGGCGGACGCTTTTACCCACCGGCACCTGCTTGACGCCGTCCCGGAATCCGGAGTCTTTTTCGACGCAAAGACCCGCCTGCAGGAATATCTCCAGCGTGACGGGGAGATCGAGATCCTGTACCGGAACCGCGAAGAAACAAATGACGCCCAGGAAAAAGAATTCGTGGCGGAAGTCCTGGCCGAAGGAAAACTGCTGGGCACCGGCCGCGGGCACAATAAGAAGCAGGCGGAACAGACGGCGGCCGCGCAGGCGCTGGAAAGATTTCTGGGCGCCGGGAACACTGACATTTGAGGAATATGCATGTACTTAAAGAAGATCGAAACACAGGGCTTTAAATCCTTCGCGAACCGGGCCGTCCTGGAATTCACGCCCGGGATCATGGGGATCGTCGGACCGAACGGCAGCGGCAAAAGCAATATCGCGGACGCCGTGCGCTGGGTGTTGGGTGAGCAAAGCGCGAGACAGCTCCGCGGCAGCAACATGCAGGACGTCATCTTCGCCGGCACGGAGAGCCGCCGTCCCATGAGCTATGCTTTCGTTTCCCTGACCATCGACAACAGCGACCGTTCCCTGTCCGTGGACACGGACGAAGTCACCGTCTCCCGCCAGGTATTCCGCTCCGGTGAAAGCGAATACCGCCTGAACGGGAACGTCTGCCGCCTGAAGGACATATATGAAACGTTCTACGATTCCGGCATCGGCAAGGAAGGCTATTCCATCATCGGCCAGGGCCAGATCGATACGGTCCTGAGTAACAAGCCGGAAGAGCGCCGCCTGATGTTCGACGAGGCGGCCGGAATCGTCAAATACCGGAAACGCCGTGACATCACACTGAAAAAACTGGAGTCCGAGCAGGCCTCCCGCGAACGCGTGGAGGACATCCTGGGCGAACTTGAAAAGCAGGTCGGGCCGCTGGAAAAACAGTCCGAAAAAGCCCGTCAGTACCTGAAACTCCGGGATGAACTGAAAGAATACGAAGTCGGCGCCTTCGCACTGGAGTCCGACGAACTGGAAAGCAAACTGAATGAAGTCCGGACAAACCTGGAAACAGTAAACGCGGACCTGGAGCGCGCCTCGGCCGAAGAAGAGCACTTAAGAGACCAGTATGACGCGCTGAACACGGAAAACGAAGAGCGCGACACCCGTCTGGCCGCCCGGCAGGCGCAGATGGCTGACATGCGCGTCGCCAATGAAAACCGCGAAGGCCGCATCAGCCTGCTGACGGAGCAGATCCGTTCCGCGCAGGCCAACCGCGACCTGATCGAAGAACGCGCCCGGGATTACGACGCGGCCGTGACCCGTATCGAAAAAGAACGGGAAGGCTTCTACACGCAGAAGAACGCGGTCGATGAGGAACTGGACCGTATCGATGATAAGATCAGCGCCCTGGAAGAAGAGACCGAAGCGCTGGAAGAAGAAGAGAAGGACCTGACCTTCCGCCTGGAAAAAGGCAACAGCACCATCATGGCCTCCCTGGACCGGAAGGCGCAGATCACGGCCTCCCTGGCCGCGCTGGACGCCAGAGAGGAGCAGACGAACGAGCGGCTGGCGGCCCTGACGCAGGAAAAAGAGGCCGCGGACATCCAGATCCGCGAACTGCAGTCAGATCACGACGCCCAGCAGGAAACACTGAAACTGCTGGATGAAGAAATCGCAGGCCTTTCCCGGAAACTGGAGGAAGACCAGGACGGGGAACGGAACCTGCGCATCGTCCGCGCCGAGCGGGAAGAAGAAAAACAGCGCCTGGAGCGCGAACTCGGGATCCTGCGTGCCCGCCGCGAAAACCTGAGCAACCTGATCGAACGCTATGACGGCTACGGCGGCAGTGTCAAGGCCATCATGGAAAAGAAAGACCGCTTCCCCGGCATCTGCGGGGTGGTCGCGGATCTGATCACCACGGATAAAAAGTACGAGACTGCCATCGAGACCGTTCTTGGCGGCCGCATCCAGAACATCGTCACCGAAACGGAAGACGCGGCGAAATCTCTGATCAACTATCTAAAGACCAACCGCCTGGGCCGTGCCACGTTCCTGCCGCTGGACGCGGTGCGGGGCGATCGCGGTTTTGCCCGGCCGGAAGCGCTCGGAGAGCCCGGCGCCATCGGGACCGCCGCCTCGCTGGTCAGCACCGACGGCCGGTATGTGGGCATCGTCGGCTTCCTGCTGGGCCAGACGCTGGTGGCGGACAACATGGACCACGCCCTGGCCATCGCCCGGAAATACAGTTACCGTCTGTCCATCGTAACACTCGAAGGCGAATACCTGACCCCGGGCGGCGTCATGTCCGGCGGCGCTTATAAGAACAATTCCAACCTGCTGGGCCGCCGGCGCGAGCTGGACGCCTGCGAAGCAGAAGAAAAGAGGAAACAGGCCCGCCTGGTCACAATCCGGACCGAACTGAAAGAGTCCGCCGAAAAACTGGAAGGCATGAGCAGCCGGATCGCGGAGACCGACCTCCGCCTCCGCCGCTCCTCTCTGCAGGCCGCGGCGCTCAGAGCCCAGTGGGAAGGCAAGAAGAAGGATCTGGAACAGCTGCGGACCCGCCTGGCCTCGCTGACGGAAGAAGAAGAAAAGCGCGGCCGGGAACTGGAGGATATCCGCACCCAGCGCGAAAGCGTCAATCAGAATGTCAGCGACCTGGATACGGACAGCGAAAGCATCCGTGCCCAGATGACCGATCTGGCGGTCCGCCTGGATAAAGTCAAAGAACAGTTCCGGGAAAAATCCGCTGCGCTGGAGACCCTGCGCGTGGAATTCTCGAATGTCTCCCAGAAAGGAGATTTCCTGCTGCAGAACGTCAAGCGCTGCAACGAAGAGATCGCGCGCACCCGCCGCGAAAAAGCGGATCTGCTGCAGGGAAACATTTCCGTCGAGACCGTGACACGGGAACGCGAAGAAGAGATCCGCCAACTGCGCCTTGACATCGAAACCGCGGAAGCGGAACTGAAGCGCCTGGAACAGCTGCAGCGCGAAGAAGAAGCCCTGAAGGAAGAACGCCGCGAAGAGCAGCATAACTACTTTGAAGCCAAGGAAGCGGTCACCCAGCGCATCAGTCTGCTCGACCGCGAGCAGTACCGCCTGCAGACGCAGGAACAGCGTCTGGAAGAACAGATAGAAAAACAGGCCGAATACCTGTGGACGGAGTACGAAATGACGCCGTCGCAGGCCCGCGCCATCCGCAACCCGGAAATCAAAAACCCGGCGGAAGTACGCCGCTTCATTGCGCAGCGCAAGAAAGCCATTAAGGAACTGGGCCCGGTGTATGTGGAATCCATCGAGAAATACAAGGAAGTCTCCGAACGCTACGAGTTCCTGAAAGGACAGCAGGAAGACCTGATCAAGGCCGAAAAAGAACTGCAGGATATGATCCGCGAACTGGAAAAAGGCATGCGCGAACAGTTCCGCGAGCAGTTCGCCCTGATCCGTCAGGAGTTCTCCCGCGTATTCAGCGACCTGTTCGCCGGCGGCAAGGGCGACCTGATCCTGGAAGACCCGGACGACGTCCTGTCCTCGGGCGTCATCATCAACGCGCAGCCGCCCGGAAAGAAACTGCAGAACATGATGCAGCTCTCCGGCGGCGAAAAAGCGCTGACCGCGATCGCGCTGCTGTTCGCGATCCAGAACCTGAAGCCCTCGCCGTTCTGTCTGCTGGACGAGATCGAAGCCGCGCTGGACGAACCGAACGTCAAACGTTTCGCAGACTATCTGTACCGCCTGCGCGGCAGCACGCAGTTCCTGATCATCACGCACCGCCGCGGCACCATGGAAATGGCCGACAAACTGTACGGCATCACGATGCAGGAAAAAGGCGTTTCCGTCCTGGTCTCCGTCAACCTGACGGACCCTGCCAGCCGCGAGATCCTGGACGAAGCGGAATAAAAGGAGTTTACTATGGCCGGCTTTTTCAGCAAACTGAAGAACTTATTCACCGTCTCCGACGTCTCCGAGGAGTTCTATGAAGAATTGGAAGAACGCCTCATCCTGAGCGACGTCGGCGCTGTCACATCCGAAATGATCGTGGACCGCTTAAAGACCGAAGCCTGGGACCGCCAGATCCTGCGCACGGACCAGCTCCGCAAACTGCTGAAAGAGCAGCTGCAGGAGCAGGTCAGCTGCGTAAAGCCTTCCTACCCCTGGGAGGAGGAAAAATGCCTGCTGTTCATCATCGGCGTCAACGGTGTGGGAAAGACCACGACCATCGGTAAACTGGCCCATGCGATGCGGAAGATGGGAAAGAAGGTCATCCTGGTGGCGGCGGATACGTTCCGTGCCGGAGCAGCGGGTCAGCTGACGATTTGGGCGGAACGCGCAGGGGTGGATATCGTCGCGCAGCATGAAGGCGCGGATCCTTCCGCGGTTCTGTACGACGGCATCGCGGCAGCCCACGCGCGCGGCGCGGACGTCGTGATCTGCGATACCGCGGGACGCCTGCACAATAAGAAGAACCTGATGGCGGAACTGGAAAAAATGCACCGTGTCGTCATGAAGGCGGGCGAGGACTATCAGGTCAGGAGCTTGATCGTCCTGGACGCCACCACCGGCCAGAACGCCCTGAACCAGGCCCGCGCCTTCAAGGAAGTCACGGACGTGGACGGCATCATCCTGACCAAACTGGACGGCACGGCCAAAGGCGGCGTAGTCCTCAGCGTGCAGATGGAACTGCAGCTGCCCGTGCTCTACGCCGGCACCGGTGAAAAGATCGAAGATCTGGAGAAATTCGACGCCCACGCGTTTGTGGAAAAAATGTTCGAGGACGAAGACTGACCGTTCCGCGGCCCCCTGACCTGAGACCTTCCGGGAGATGAGACCATGGCCTTTACACACCTTCATCTTCATACCGAATACAGCCTGCTGGACGGCTCCTGCAAAATCGGGGAGCTGGTGCAGCGTGTCAAAGAACTGGGCATGGATTCCGTGGCCGTCACGGACCACGGTGTCATGTACGGCGTGATAGATTTCTACAAGGCCTGCAAAGCCGCAGGCATCCATCCCGTCCTGGGCTGTGAAGCCTACGTCGCGCCGGGCTCCCGCCTGGACCGCGAAGCCGGTGCGGGTGACGACCGCTACCACCACCTGATCCTGCTCGCGGAGAACGATCAGGGCTACGCCAACCTGATGAAGATCTGCTCCATCGGCTTCATCGACGGCTTTTACTACCGCCCGCGCGTGGATAAAAGTGTCCTGCGCCAATACTCGGAGGGCATCATCTGTCTCAGCGCCTGCCTCGCCGGTGAAGTCCAGCGGTACCTGGCCCGGAACCTGTACGAGGAAGCCAAGAACGCCGCCCTCGAATACCGGGACATCTTCGGGGAAAACAACTATTTCCTCGAACTGCAGGACCACGGCCTGCCGGAGCAGAAGACCGTCAACAGCGGCCTGATGCGCCTGTCCCGTGAGACCGGGATCCCGCTCGTGGCCACCAACGACGTTCATTATATCAATGAAGAAGACGCGGAAGCGCACGACCTCCTGATCTGTATCCAGACCGGCAAAAAAGTCAGCGACGAGAACCGCATGCGCTACGAAGGCGGCCAGTTCTACTTAAAGAGCGAAGAGGAGATGAAGCAGGTCTTCCCGTACGCCCTCGACGCATTGGAGCGCACGCATGAGATCGCGATGCGCTGCCGGGTCAACATCGAATTCGGCCACACCCGTCTGCCGCATTACCGGGTCCCGGAAGGGGAGACGAACTCCTCCTACCTGAGGAAACTGTGTCAGGAAGGCCTGAAAGATCGCTATCCTGAGGTCACGCCGGAAATACAGAAACGCCTGGATTACGAACTGTCCGTCATCGAAAACATGGGCTATGTGGATTACTTCCTGATCGTCTGGGACTTTATCCACTTTGCCGTGACGCACGGGATTCCGGTCGGCCCCGGCCGCGGCTCCGGCGCCGGTTCGCTGGTGGCCTATTCGCTGAAGATCACGGACATCGACCCGCTGTCCTATAAACTGCTGTTTGAACGCTTTCTTAACCCGGAACGCGTCAGCATGCCTGATATCGACGTAGATTTCTGCTATGAGCGCCGCGGCGAAGTCATCGATTACGTGACCGAAAAGTACGGCGCGGACAGCGTGGTCCAGATCGCGACTTTCGGTACGCTGCAGGCGCGCGGTGTGATCCGCGACGTCGGCCGGGTGCTGGATTATCCGTACGCGCTGTGCGACCAGATGGCCAAGCTGGTCCCGCGCGGTCAGAACAACCGGAACATCACGCTGGACGAAGCGATGACGATGAGCCGGGACCTGAAAGAATTCTGCGAAAAGGACGAACGCGCCGCCCGCATCATGAAATTCGCCCGGCGGCTGGAGGGCCTGCCCCGCCACGCCTCGACCCACGCGGCCGGCGTCGTGATCTGCGGCGAGCCCGCCTACGATTTCGTCCCGCTGTCCCGCAGCCCTGAGGGCCAGCTGACCACGCAGTTCCCGATGACCACCATCGAGGAACTCGGCCTGCTGAAAATGGATTTCCTGGGTCTCCGCACACTGACCGTGATCCGCCAGGCCAAAGACTTCATCCTTCAGCAGACCGGCCGGAAGATCGATTTCAGCCATATGAAATACGACGACCGTAAGGTCTTTGAAATGATCTCATCCGGCCGCGACGAAGGCGTGTTCCAGCTCGAATCTTCGGGCATGAAGAGTTTCATGCGCGAACTGAAGCCCGCCAATATCGAGGACCTGATCGCCGGCATCTCCCTGTACCGGCCCGGCCCCATGCAGTTCATCCCGGACTACATCCGCGGCAAGAACGATCCGGCCTCGGTGCATTACCTGACTCCCCTGCTGGAGCCCATCCTGTCCGATACCTACGGATGCATGGTGTATCAGGAGCAGGTCATGCAGATCGTGCGTGATCTGGGCGGCTATTCCATGGGCCGCAGCGACCTGGTCCGCCGCGCCATGAGCAAGAAAAAAGAAGCCGTCATGCGGAAAGAACGCCAGAATTTCGTCTACGGCAACGAGGCGGAAGGCGTCCCGGGCTGCGTGTCCCGCGGCATTTCCCCGGACATCGCCAATACGATCTTTGACCAGATGATGGATTTCGCGCAGTACGCGTTCAACCGCTCGCACGCGGCCGGCTATGCGGTCGTGGCGTACCAGACGGCCTACCTGAAGTGCTTTTACCCGGTCGAATACATGTCCGCGCTCATGACCTCCGTCATGGATGTGACCTCCAAGGTCTCGGAATATATCGCCGTCTGCCGCCAGATGAATATTCCCGTGCTGCCGCCGGACATCAATGAAAGCAGCTACGGTTTTGCTCCCGCGGGCGACGCCATCCGCTACGGCCTGACTGCGATCAAAGGCATCGGCAAAAATATCGTGGACGTCATCGTGGCGGAACGCGAAGAAGGCGGCCGGTTCACCGGGCTGGAAAACTTCCTGGACCGCATGAACGGCAAGGGCCTCAACAAGCGCGGTGTTGAAAACTTCATCTACGCCGGCGCGATGGACAGCCTGCCCGGAACGCGCAGTCAGAAGATCGCGGTGTACGCGGAACTGATGGACCAGATCCAGCGGAAGAAAAAGGACAGCTTCACCGGCCAGATGAGCCTGTTCGACTTCAGCCCGGCTGAAGAGCAGAGCCGCTTCACCGTCAGTTTTCCGGACGTGCCGGAATTCAGCCTTTCCGAAAAACTGACCTATGAAAACGAAGTCCTGGGCCTTTACGTCAGCGGCCATCCGCTGGAGGAAGACGCCGCGCTGCTTCGGCGCAACATCACGGCCCGCCTGTGCGACTTCAACCTGAATGAAGAAACGCAGGAATTCAACGTGACAGACGGCGACGTCGTGACCGTTGGCGGCCTCGTGAAACAGAAGACGGTCAAGAGCACGCGCAGCGGCAATTCCATGATGATCCTGCAGCTGGAAGACCTCACGGACAGCATCGAAGTCCTGTGCTTCCCGCGCGAAACCGAAAATTACCGCAATCGCGTCGAGGAAGGCAGCCGCGTCTTCATCCGCGGCCGCGTCTCCCTGGGCGATGACGCCAAAGGCAAGCTGATCTGCGCGCAGATCCTGCTCTTTGACGAACTGCCCCTGGAGCCTTACGTGCTGTTCGAAAACCGCGCGGCCTATGAACTGGACAAATACCGTCTGGCCAAGATCCTGAAAGGCGTCAGCTGCGTTGTCACATTGAAGGAAGAGCGCCAGATGAAGCGCCTGGACGGCCTGAAGACGGCGGTATTCACCGAAGATATCCTCGCGGAACTGCGGGAAACATTCGGAGAAGACCATATAGCCGTGCAGGAAAGAAACGTGAAACACCTGTGGTCCGCCGGCCTGCGGAACCGCAGCGATGCCGGAAGCCCGGTCTGATCCGGACCAGGCCCCATGCAATAATCGAAAGGAGGGGAAGAAAAATGAAAACGACGGAACAGGACCTGCGGTCTGAGATCGAGGCGACAGACGAAGACGCGGTGAACCGCGCCGTTTCGGATGAAGACGAAATGCCTCAGAGTTCCGGGGAAGGCACGCCCGAAAAACTGTATCAACAGCTGGTCAACACGATCCGCAAATACCATCCCTCCGATGACATGAAGCAGATCCGCGAAGCGTACGAGCTGGCGAACGAAGCACACAAAAACCAGATGCGCCGCTCCGGCGACCCGTACATCACCCATCCGCTGCACGTCGCCATCATCCTCGCGGAACTCGAGATGGACAAGGAATCCATCATTGCCGGCCTCCTGCACGACGTGGTGGAAGACACGGACTACACGCTGGAGGACATCGAAAAGCGCTTCGGCCCGGACGTTTCCCTGCTGGTGGACGGCGTCACCAAACTGACACGTCTGTCGCTGGGCACGTCGGACAAACTGGAGATGCAGGCGGAAAACCTGCGGAAGATGTTCCTGTCCATGTCCAAGGACATCCGGATCATCATCATCAAACTGGCCGACCGTCTCCACAATATGCGCACCCTGCAGTACCAGAAACCCGAAAAGCAGCGCGAAAAAGCCGCGGAAACGCTGGACATCTACGCGCCGCTGGCCAGCCGCCTGGGCATTTTCCGTCTGAAGATGGAACTGGATAACCTGAGCCTGCAGTACCTGGAGCCGGAAAAATACGCCAAACTGGTGCGCGACATTGAAGAGCGCTCGCATTCGCGCGAAGAATTCGTCCAGTCCATCGTCACGGACGTCAGTTCACACCTGAAGGATGCGGGCATCAACGCGAAAGTCTACGGACGCGTCAAGCACATTTTCAGCATTTACAAGAAGATGGCCATCCAGCAGAAGAGTCTGGATGAAATCTACGACCTCTTCGCCATCCGCATCCTGGTCAATACCGTGCAGGACTGCTACGCGGTCCTGGGCCTGATCCACGAGATGTACATGCCGCTGCCGGGCCGTTTCAAGGACTATATCGCTATCCCCAAAGCGAATAAATACCAGTCGCTGCATACGACGGTCATCGGCAAGAGCGGCGTGCCGTTCGAGATCCAGATCCGAACCTACGAGATGCACCGGACCGCGGAATACGGCGTCGCAGCACACTGGAAGTACAAGGAAGGCGGAAGCATCACTAAGGAAGAGGAAAAGCTGAACTGGCTGCGCCAGATACTGGAATGGCAGCGGGAAATGCCGGACAACACCGAATTCATGGAAAGCGTCCGCAACGACCTGGACATTTTCGCGGACACCGTGTACTGCTTCACGCCGCAGGGCGACGTCAAGAACCTGCCCGCCGGCTCCACGCCCATCGATTTCGCCTACGCCATCCACAGCGCGGTAGGCAATAAGATGGTCGGTGCCCGCGTCAATGAACGCCTGGTCCCCATCGATTATAAACTGCGCAACGGCGACCGCGTGGAGATCATCACCTCCCAGAATTCACGGGGCCCGAGCCGCGACTGGCTGAACATGGTCAAGTCCTCCCAGGCGCGGAACAAGATCAACCAGTGGTTCAAGGAGCAGAACAAAGAGGACAACATCGACAAGGGCCGCGACCTGCTGGAACGAAGCGCCAAAGCCAAAGGTTACGTCCTGTCCGAACTGCTGCGTCCCGAATACATGGAAAAGGTCATGAAGAAGTACGGCTTCCAGGAATGGAACGCGGTACTGGCTTCCGTGGGGCACGGCGGCATCAAGGAGGGCCAGGTCATCAACCGCCTGGCGGAAGAGCGGCGCAAGGACCAGCAGAGACACATCACCGACGCGCAGGTGATCGAACTGGTGCAGGAGCAGGGCAAGAAGACCGTAGCACACAGCAAGGGCGGCATCGTGGTGGAAGGCATCCACGACCTGGCCGTGCATTTCTCGCGGTGCTGCAGCCCGATCCCCGGCGACGAGATCGTGGGCTTCGTGACCCGCGGCCGCGGCGTGTCCATCCACCGTACGGACTGCGTCAACGTGATGAACCTGCCGGCGGAGGAACGCGACCGCTTGATCGAAGCGGAGTGGCAGATGCCCGAAGACAGCTCACGCGAACGCTATCTGGCCAACATGATCATCTATGTGAACAACCGCGTGGGCATGCTGGCGGACATCTCCCGGGTCATGACGGAGATGAGCATCGACATCGTCAGCCTGAATACCAAGGTCAACAAGCAGGGCATCGCGACGGTGGAACTGTCGTTCCAGTCCACGGGCACGGAGGAGATCCAGACCGTGACCGCGCGCCTGAAACAGATCAACGGGGTCTTTGACGTGACCCGCATGTAGGAGGCAGCATGAACAGTCTGCGGATCAAACCGAAGGAATATAAAGGCTTTGCGATAAGGAAAGCGGTGGTCGGCCCCATTGCCACCAACGTGTATTTTCTGATCAACACCGAAACGAAGGAAGTCCTGGTGGCCGATCCCGGCGCGGAAGGCCCGCTGCTGGTGCAGTATCTGAAGAACAACGAATACAAACCGGCCGCGATTCTGCTCACGCACGGCCACGAAGACCATATCATGGCGGCGCAGGAACTGCGCGACGCGTTCGGGTGCCCGATCCTCTGCCACGAGGCGGAGGTGCCACTGCTGGCAGACCCGCAGATGAACTGTTCGGTATGGGAAAGCACGCCCTGCACCCTGTCGGCAGACCGCCTGCTGAAGGAAGGCGAGGAAGTAACACTGGCCGGGATGACGTTCCGGGTCCTGCACACGCCGGGACATACCGCGGGAAGCTGCTGCTTCTATTTCCCGTCCTACGAGCTGTTACTGAGCGGCGACACGCTGTTCCATGGCTCCTACGGCCGCACGGACCTGCCCACAGGCAGCGACGCGCAGATGCTGGCTTCCGTCCGGCGCCTGCTGAAGGAACTGCCGGGTGAGACGATCGTGTATCCGGGCCACATGGACCGGACATTCATCGCATTCGAACAGCGGTTCAATCCGCTCGCGGAGTTCGTATGATCGGGTTTTATTTTCCCGGAGTGGGAGAAAACTTCGAATATGACGTACGCGGCCTGCTGACGTCGTTTTTCCCGGGCGAGGAGATCAAAAAGATCCCCGGCGCGCTGACCGAAGAAGAGCAGCGGGCTGCCGGATTCCGTGTCGTTTACGCGGTACCGGAGCCGGACTTTACCCGGCCTTACGAGGACCTCAAAAACAGTTTTATGCGCCGGGTCTACGATGAACTGCGCGTGCTGAGCGGTACCGACCTCCCCTGGGGCACGCTCACCGGCATCCGCCCCACCAAGCTCATCATGCAGATGCTGGAGGAGGGCCGCCGGCCCGTCGAGATCGCGGAGCACATGCGCCGGATCTATTATCTGGACGGCGAAAAACTGAGCCTGGCCATCGCCATCGCGCAGCGGGAACGCGCCGTGCTGGCAGGCCTGTCCGGGCCGGAAGGCTGGAGTCTGTACGTGGGCATCCCGTTCTGTCCCAGCCGCTGCTCGTATTGCTCGTTTACGTCGTATCCGATCGAAAAGGCGGCCTCTAAGGTCGAGCCCTATCTCGAAACGATGTTTTACGAGATGGATCAGAGCATCCCGCTCATGAAAGGCGTGATCCCGGATACCATCTATATCGGCGGCGGCACACCTACCGCGCTGAGCGCCGGCCAGCTTGACCGCCTGCTGGATAAGATCTGCCGCAGCGTACCCGCGGACCGCGTGAAAGAATTCACCGTGGAAGCCGGCCGGCCGGACAGCATCACGCCGGAAAAACTGCAGGTGATGCGGAATTACCCCGTCACCCGCATCTCTGTCAATCCGCAGACCATGCAGCAGCGGACGCTGGACACGATCGGCCGTCTCCATACGGTGGAGGACATCGTCCGCGCGTTCGGGATGGCGCGAGACGCCGGCTTTGACAACATCAACATGGACCTGATCCTGGGCCTGCCCGGTGAAACGTCGGCGGACGTGCAGGACACCCTGGCACAGCTGAAGCCGCTGGCGCCTGAAAGCCTCACCGTACACGCACTGGCTATCAAACGGGCTTCGCGCCTGCGCCGGGAGGACAACGGGTCCGGCGAAGAGGACCGTTTCGGCCCGGCTTACGAAAAGGACGAACCTGCCGCCATGATGCGTGCGGCCTCCTCCGGCGCTCAGGAAATGGGTCTCTTCCCGTACTATCTCTATCGCCAGAAAAACATGGCCGGCAATCTGGAAAACGTCGGCTACGCGGCGCCCGGGAAGGAAGGTCTCTATAACATCTTGATTATGGAGGAAAAACAGAGTATCCTTGCGGTAGGCGCCGGCAATATCAGCAAAGCGGTGTACCCGGACGGCCGTATCGAGCGCGCGGACAACGTCAAGGGGCTGGAGGAATACCGGCTGCGCATCGAGGAAATGATCGAAAGGAAGCGGAAATTATGGCTTTGAACAAGAACGCCGTCACCGGCATGCGGGATATTTCGCCCCGCGAAATGATCCTGCGGGATTACGTGATCGGACTGATCAAAGAGACCTATAAAAGCTTCGGCTACACCCCTATCGAGACCCCCGTCGTGGAGTCTCTGGGCAACCTGCTCAGCAAACAGGGCGGCGACAACGAAAAACTTATTTTTAAAGTCCTGAAGCGCGGTGAAAAACTGAAGATCAGCGAAGCGAAGACGGAAGACGATCTGGCAGATTCCGGGCTGCGCTACGACCTGACGGTCCCGCTGGTCCGCTATTATTCCGCGCACAACGGCGAACTGCCCAAGCCCTTCAAGGCACTGCAGGTGGGTCCCGTGTTCAGGGCGGACCGTCCGCAGAAGGGCCGCTTCCGTCAGTTCTATCAGTGCGATATCGACATCCTGGGAGAGGGCAGCAGCGCGGCGGAAATCGATCTGCTGCTGGCCACGTCAACGCTGCTGGGCCGTCTGGGCTTCTCCGGCTTCATCCTGCACATCAACGACCGCCGGCTGCTGAAAGCGATGGCGGCGTACTGCGGCATCGCGCCGGAGCGATGCGACGAAGCTTTTATCATCTGGGACAAGATGGATAAGATCGGCCTGGACGGTGTCCTGAAAGAAATGGGTGAGAACGGTTTCTCTGATGAAACCGTGGCGGCTTATGAAAAACTGAGTGCCGCGCTGCAGAATGCGGAAGAGCCGCTGAAAGCACTGTCGGAACTCCTTGCTGAGCAGGAGGGCGTCTCCGCTTACACCGCGGGCCTTGAGACTATCATCCGCTCCGTGGAACAGGCGGCCAGCGTGCCGTTTACCGTGAAATTCGACCCCACCCTGGTGCGCGGCATGTCCTATTACACCGGCCCCATTTTCGAACTGGAACTGGCGGACTTCGGCAGCGCAGCCGGCGGCGGCGGACGGTACGACGAAATGGTCGGCAAATTCATCGGCCAGCAGGTGCCCGCGTGCGGCATTTCCATCGGATTTGAACGGCTGATCACGATCCTGATGGACCAGAACTACCAGGTGCCCGGAGCACCGCGCAAAAAAGCCTATCTGCTGGAGAAGAACCTTCCCGAAGAACAGGCCCTTGCGGTACGGAAACAGGCGGCGCAGGAACGCGCGGACGGCCTGACCGTCCTGGTCAGCCCCATGATCAAGAATAAAAAGTTCCAGAAAGAACAGCTGGCTGCCGAAGGCTATACTGAGATCGAAGAGGTTTACAACAGGTGACCGAACAGGAACGGGAAGAGAATAAACCCGCCGCCTCTGAACCGGACAAAAACAAGGACAAGAGTCAGGATAAAGACAAGTCAAAAGAATTCCGGAAAAAAGCGCTGGGAGCCGCCGCGGCCGTGACTACGGGCACCGCGGTGTTGATCAACGGCCTTTTCGGCAATCCCGACGACATGATCAAAGTGCAGGACGAAGCCAACAAGCCTGCAGCCGTCTATTATGTCGAAGAGGAAGACGCTGAAGAAGAGGAAGCGGAAGAGGAAGACGAGGAGGACGGACCCCAGACCCTCGGGATGCGCATCAAGCGTTGGATCTGGTCCTGGCCTCTTTTCCTCCGCGTCCTGATCGGCCTGCCGCTCTGGACCATGGGCTGGGGCGTATGCCAGGCCGCGCAGCTCCTCTGGAAACTGGTCCTGAGTCCGGTGCTGCAGGTGGTCCTCAGTGCCCTGACACTGTTTGCGGCCCTGGCAGGCGCTGCGGGTCTTGCGGGGCGGGCGCTTTTCCCGGAACTGCCGCTGCGGGAAGTCTTCAAAAAAAGCCGCCTGATCGCGCTGGCGATCGGTTCTGCCGCGCTGGAAGTGCTCATCGCCCTGCTGCCGGTCATCCGGAAGGACCTGGGGAACTATGCCGGTCTGATCCGTTTCGGCGGCGGCGCTCTGATCCTGGCCGGCCTGCTGCTCAGCATGTGGGTCACAAAGGAACGGCGCAGACGGTATGTTCTGAGCCTCCGGTGACGTCGGCAGTTATATTTTACGCCTGTCAAGAAAAAATACTTGACAGGCATTTTTTTTTGTGATAATCTCGGCAAGGTGACGCTATGGACAAGAACTTTGAGCATGCACTGTATTACGATTTTTACGGAGCCCTGCTGACGGAAAAGCAGCGCCGGATCTACGAGGAGGTCAAATTCGGGGACCTGAGCCTCTCGGAAGCCTCGGAGACCTTCGGCATCAGCCGCCAGGGCATCCACGACACGATCCGCCGGGTCGAAGCCGCCCTGGAAGCCTATGAGGCAAAACTCGGCCTTGTCCGCCAGTTCCGCCAGATCAAAGAAAAAGCGGAACAGATCCGTCTGATCTGCGGAAAACTGGAAAAAGACAGCACCCGCCGCGAAGACATCGCCCGCATCCTTCGGCTGACGGAGGAGATCGAAGAGTTATAAGGACGCAACATGGCATTTGAAAGCTTATCCGAAAAAATACAGGCCGCATTCCAGAAACTGACCAGCAAAGGCTATCTGACCGAAGCGGACGTCCGCTCCGCCATGAAGGAAGTCAAGATGGCCCTGCTGGAGGCCGACGTCAACTACAAAGTCGTCAAAGACTTCGTCAAGGCCGTGGAAGAGCGCGCCGTCGGCGCCGAGGTCATGAAATCCCTGACGCCCGGTCAGGCCGTCATCAAGATCGTCAACGAAGAGATGATCCGCATGATGGGCGGCGACGGCATCGAACTGGCCCTCCTTCCGCGCAATGAGATCACCGTCTACATGATGGTCGGTCTGCAGGGCGCCGGCAAAACCACCACCGCGGCCAAACTGGCGGCCCTCCTGCAGAAGAAAAAGGACCGCAAGCCCGTGCTGGTGGCCTGCGACATCTACCGGCCCGCCGCCATCGAGCAGTTGAAAGTCAACGGCGAAAAACTCGGCATCCCGGTCTATTCCCCCGGCTCCGACATCAAGCCGCCCCGTATCGCGGAAATGGCCATGGAGGAAGCCCGCGCCAAGGGCTACAACCTGGTCATCCTGGATACCGCCGGCCGTCTGCACATCGACGAACAGATGATGGACGAGCTCAAGCAGATCCGCGACACGGTCCCGCTCACCCAGACCATCCTGGTCCTGGACGCGATGACCGGCCAGGACGCGGTCAACGTCGCGCAGTCCTTTGACCAGCAGATCGGCGTGGACGGGGTCATCCTGACCAAACTGGATTCCGACACCCGCGGCGGCGCGGCCCTGTCCGTGCAGGCCGTCACCGGCAAGCCCATTTTCTACGCCGGCATGGGCGAAAAGCTCACGGATCTGGAGGTCTTCAGCGCACAGCGCATGGCCAACCGCATCCTCGGCATGGGCGACATCCTGAGCCTCATCGAACGCGCCGAAGCCCTGGAAATGGACGACGCCAAGACCGAAGAGACGCTCCGCAAGATCCGCAAGTCCGAATTCGACCTGGAGGACTTCCTGGAGCAGATGCAGCAGCTCAAAAAGATGGGCAGCATCTCCGAACTCCTGAGTTTCCTCCCCGGCGTCGGCAAGCAGCTGCGCGGCGCGGAACTCCCGGACGATAAGTCCCTCGGCAAGATCGAAGCCATCATCCGCTCCATGACGCTGAAAGAACGCCGCCGGCCCGAGATCCTGAACGGCTCACGCAAAAAGCGCATCGCCGCCGGTTCCGGCACTTCCGTCATGGAAGTCAACCGCCTGCTGAAGCAGTTCGAGGAAAGCCGGAAAATGATGAAGCAGATGACCGGCAAAATGGGCAAGAAGAAAGGCAACAAAATACCGTTCAACCTCCCGTTTTAAGCATCATCAGTCAATATGACTTTTGAGATACAGGGCAAACGCCCGCAGTAAAAAACAAGCAAGAAAGAAGGAACAAAATCATGGCTGTTAAGATCCGTCTGACCAGACTGGGCAAGAAGAAAGCCCCCACCTACCGCGTTATCGTCGCCGATGAAAGAGCGCCCCGCGACGGCCGCTTCATCGAAGAACTGGGTTATTATGATCCCACGCAGGATCCCAGCGTTGTGAAGATCGACACCGAAAGAGCACAGGAGTGGATTAAGAACGGCGCCAAGCCTACCGACACGGTCGCCAAGCTCTTAAAGATCGCCGGCCTGGAATAAGAATCGGGGTACGGTAATGAAAGAAATGATCGAAGTGATCGCCAAGGCGCTGGTGACGAACCCCGACGCCGTGACGGTCACTGAAACCGTGACCGAACGGGAGACCGTTCTGACCCTGCACGTGGACCCGGCCGACATGGGCAAGGTCATCGGCAAGCAGGGCCGCATCGCCAAGGCCATCCGCACCGTCCTGAAGGCCAAGGCTATCCGGGACGACGTGCGCGTCAGCCTGGACATCGAGTAAGACGCAGAACCGCCGCTTATGGAATCACGTTTCCGCATCGGTATCTTTTCCTCTACCCACGGGATCCGGGGCGAGATCAAGGTCTACCCCACTACGGACTCCGCGGACCGTTTCGCGCACCTGAAAGAAGTCATCCTGGAGACGAAAGCCGGCGACCTGACGCTGGAAGTCGAAAAGGCCCGGCCGGCCAAGGGGATGGTCATCCTGAAATTCAAGGGCATCGACAACATCAACGACATCGAGCGCCATAAAGGCGCCTCCCTGTTCGTGACCCGCGAAAACGCCGCCCCGCTGGAGGAAGGAAGCTTCTACATCGCCGATCTGCTGGGCTGCCGCGTGGAAACGGAAGAGGGGCAGACGCTCGGCGTGCTGCGCGACGTCCTGCCTACCGGCGCCAACGACGTGTTCGTGGTGAAGGATCCGGATAAGAAGGACAGCAGGGAATACCTGCTGCCCAACATCAAAGACTGCGTGCGCCGGATCGATCCGGAAGCCCGCCTGATCACGGTCCATCTGATGGACGGCCTGGAGGATCTCTGATGCGTTTTACCGTGCTGACCCTGTTCCCGGAACTGGTGGAAACGGGCTTTCATACCAGCATCACCGGCCGCGCCGCGGAAAAAGGCCTGCTGTCCCTGCGCTGCATCAATTTCCGGCAGTATTCGGACGGCGGCAACGGGTACGTGGACGACTACCCGTACGGCGGCGGCGCCGGCATGGTGCTGCAGGCCCCGCCCATTTACCGCGCGTATCAAGAAGCGGTGGGAGAAGGCCCCAGACCCCGCCTCGTTTACATGACACCGCAGGGCCGCGTGCTTGACCAGGCACTGGCAAAGGAACTGGCGCAGGAGGAGGAACTCTACATCCTCTGCGGCCATTATGAGGGCGTCGATGAGCGGGTGCTGGAGGAAATAGCTACGGACCGCGTCTCCATCGGGGATTACGTACTGACCGGCGGCGAACTGCCGGCGCTGGTGCTGATGGACGCGGTAGCCCGTATGGTCCCCGGCGTTCTGAGCAATAACGAATCCGCAGGCGACGAATCCTTCATGAACGGCCTGCTGGAGTATCCCCAGTACACGCGTCCGGAAGTCTTCCTGGGCCGTACGGTCCCGGAGATCCTGAAATCCGGACACCACGCGAACATCGCGCGCTGGCGCCGCAACGAATCCCTGCGGCGGACGAAGGAAGTGCGGCCCGAACTGCTGGAGACCGCGGAACTGGACAAAAAAGACCGGGAATTCCTGGCCGGTCTTGAATAAAAAAGTTATTGCTGCAGCGCAAAAAACGCTTGCAATTCCGGGAAACCGTGCTATTATATTAGTCGTGTCGCATTAAAAGGAGCGGTCCGCTGTCGCCTCGGGCGTTATGAACGACCTGTTTTATAGGAGGAATTATGAACGACATCATCAAGAAAATCGAAGACGCCCAGCTGAAGGAAGGCGTCGGCAATTTCCGGGTGGGCGATACGGTCCGCGTATACGCCAAGATCAAAGAAGGAAACCGGGAACGTATCCAGATGTTTGAAGGCATCGTCATGAAGCGCCAGAACGGCGGCAGCCGCGAGACTTTTACGGTCCGTAAGATCTCCAGCGGCGTCGGCGTCGAAAAGACCTGGCCCCTGCACACCCCGCTGATCGAGAAGGTCGACGTCGTGCGCCGCGGCAAAGTCCGCCGGGCCAAGTTGAACTACCTGCGCGACCGTGTCGGCAAAGCCGCCAAGGTCAAGGAAGCTTCCCGCTGATCCTAAAAGAGAGACGGCTCCGGCCGCCTCTTTTTTTGCGCTTTTCCGCTTTTCTTTTCCTCCTCCATGTGTTATAATTTTATGAAATCTTATGACAGCATGGAAGGATACCGGTAAGACAGCGGCCTGCCGCAACATTTCGCACGGGAGAACTGTATACTGCATGGAAGCAGTATATGTTTGGGAATAGAGCATGAATAAAGACAACCTCAAAGAGTTTTTGCGCTACGTCATCATCGGCGGCGTTTCCGCGCTGATCGACATGGGCGTCAATTACGTGACGCTGTATTACATTTTCCACGCCACCAAGGACGATAAGCTGCCCGTTGCCGTTTCCGTGACAGCCGGTTTTATCGTGGGCCTGGTGGTCAATTACATCCTTTCCAACGTCTTCGTGTTCCGCAAGCCGGAACAGAAGAAGAAGGGAAAGACCGTGGGCGCTTTCCTGATCTACGCGGCCGTGGGGGTCATCGGGTATTTCCTGACCGTCGGCCTGACGCTGCTCGGGACGCGCTTTATCGGGGAGGAAGGCATCTGGTACCTGATCATGACCGCGGTCGTGAAGGGAATCGTCCTGGTCTGGAATTATCTGGGCCGGAAAATATTCGTATATCGGGGGAAATAACATGGCTGACAAACAGGTGATCATCATCGGCGCCGGCCCGGCCGGCCTGACCGCCGCGTATAAGCTGCTCAAAGAAACGGACTTCGTACCGGTCATCCTGGAAGAGGAGAGTTTCGTGGGCGGCATTTCCCGCACGGCGGAATACAAGGGCAACCGCATGGATATCGGCGGCCACCGCTTCTTCACCAAGAACGAGGAAGTGAACGCGCTGTGGCGGGAGCTGATGCCTATACAGGGGGAGCCCGCCCGTGACGACAAAGTGATCGGCTATGAGGAGAAGGAATTCGTCCCCGGCGGCCCGGATCCCGAAAAGGAAGACCGCGTCATGCTGATCCGCCGCCGCGTCTCCCGTATTTTCTTCCTGAAGAAATTCTTTGATTATCCCATCTCGCTGAAAGGGTCCACCTTCAAGAATATGGGCTTCAAGCGCACCATGCAGGCCGGCTTCGGCTATATTGGCTCCGCCGTGCACAAAAGAGAAGAGGACTCCCTCGCGAACTTCTACATCAACCGCTTCGGCAAGCCGCTGTATGAGATGTTCTTCGAAGATTACACCACGAAGGTCTGGGGCCGCAACCCGCGCGACATTTCCGCGGACTGGGGCGCGCAGCGCGTGAAGGGCCTGTCGCTGACGAAGGCGGTCTGGAACGTCGTGAGCAAGCCGTTCCGGAAGAAGAACGGGGCGACGGAAACGTCGCTGATCGAACAGTATTTCTATCCCAAGAAAGGCCCCGGCCAGCTGTACGAAGTGATGGCGGATGAAGTCCGGAAAATGGGCGGCCGCATCATTTTCAATGCGAAAGTGACGGGTATCCGCGTAGAGGACGGCCGCGTCGTCGAAGTCGTTGCGGACGTCAACGGTGAAAAGCAGAGCTTCACCGGATGCGAGTATTTCTCCACCATGCCTATCAAGGACCTGGTCGCGGGCATGGGTGATGCCGCGCCTCAGAAGGTGCAGGAGATCGCATCCGGCCTGCCGTACCGCGATTTCGTGACGGTCGGCCTGCTGGTGGATAAGCTGAAGATCAAAAACGAGACCAAACTGAAAACGGTGGGCAACATCGTTCCCGACTGCTGGATCTACATCCAGGACCGCGAGGTCAAGCTGGGCCGCCTGCAGATCTTCAACAACTGGTCCCCGTACCTGGTGTCGGATCCCTCCAAGGTCTGGATCGGCTTGGAATATTTCTGCAATGAAGGCGACGAGCTGTGGGAGATGGAAGAAGGCGAGTTTATTCGCTTTGCCAAGGGCGAACTGGCTTCCATCGGCGTGATCGACGAAGCGGACGTGCGCGACGCGGTGCGTATCCGCGTAAAGAAGGCGTATCCGGCCTACTTCGACACCTATTCCGAGTTCGACACCGTAAAGGAATTCCTGTCCGGCATCGACAACCTCTGGTGCATCGGCCGCAACGGACAGCACAAATACAACAACATGGACCACTCCATGCTCACGGCAATGGAAGCGGTGCGGACCGTTCAGAGCGGCGAACGCGACAAGAAGGCCGTTTGGGAAGTGAACACCGAGAAAGAATACCACGAGGAGAAGAGCGGAAAAAATGCCTGAGAAGACAACACGGACGCTGAACATCCGGGAACTGCTCCCTTTCCTGGCCCTCCTGCCGGGCCTTCTTCTGGTGCTGTATTATCTTCTGGGCCCCGCCTCCGGTTACATGACCTCGGACTGCACGGACTCCATCCGCTGGGCACAGGCGACCTATGAATCCGGTCATCTGATCTCCAAAAACTTCAGTTACGCGGCGGTGCAGCCGTTTGGCGGAAACCTGATCTTCCTGCCGTTCGTTGCACTGTTCGGCTATTCCATGACCGCGCAGATCGCCGGCCTGGTGCTGTTCGCGCTGCTGTTTGTCTTCGCGCTCTATTATCTGGCCCGCGGCCTGGGCTTTGACCGGCTGTTCAGCGGCATATTCGTGAGCGTGACGGTGTTGCTCCTGTCCTCCAGTCCCAAACTGCGGGAGATCATCTGGGAGCACATTTTCTATTACAATCTTGGCATCCTGTTTTTCTGCCTGGGCTTCGGCCTGGCGCTGCGCCTGCTGGGGGACGAAGAGCGGCGGAAAGGCTTTTCTTCCTACAAAACCCGCGACTGGATCCGTCTGGCCGTCCTGATCCTGTTTTCATTTTTGGCCGCAACGGACGGGCTGCAGACGCTGGTCTGTCTGACGCTTCCACTGATCGGTGCTTATGCTCTGGAATACTATATTTTCAGCAAGCCGGCCGCGCGCATCAAAGAGCAGGCGGGGATGTCCCTCGTCCTGCTGCTGATCCTCTTCTGGTCCGTGCTGGGCTTCCTGATGATCCCGGTCTTCACGCGCGGCGTGGAGGCGGGGTATGCCAACGCCTATTCCACGTACAGTCCTATGAACGAATGGAAAGATAATTTCCTCGGTCTTTTCCACAACTGGCTGACGCTGTTCGGCGTGTCTGTCGCGAAGAACGATCCGCTGGTCAGTGCGGATTCCGTCGTCAATATGATGCGGATCGCCTGCGCGCTGGTCCTGCTGTTCGGACCTTTCGTCCTGCTGGCGCGGTATGACAGGCAGAAGGAACGGGAACTGCGGCTGCTGATCGGCGGTCACCTGTTCGTGTCCGCGTTCATCATTTTTGCTTCGGTCTTCGGCAGCCTGGGCAAGGCCAACTGGCGGCTGACGCCGATGCTGGGGAGCGCGATCCTCGTGATGCTGACCTGGAGCCTGAAGCGCCTGCAGCAGGCCGAGTTCAAGCGGGTAGGGGTCATTTTTACCGCGTTTTTCATCGCGGTTTCCGCGCTTTCCGCGGTCACGATCGCCCGCATGCCGGCTAATTACGGAGAGAATAACTCCTGGCACGTCGCCGCACGCGTGCTGGAGGAAAAAGGCCTGACCTACGGCTACGGCAATTTCTGGTGGTCCGAACTGATCACGCTGGTGTCCGGCAATAAGGTCCAGATGGCCAACATCAACGAATCCAAGGGCAAGCCGGTCAAGAACGATTACCAGCTCCCGTCCGGCAATTTCAGCGAGCGGGTGGAAGAGAAATACTTCCTGCTGCTGACGGAATCGGACAACAACAAAATGGAAGACTGGATCGCCAAGCAGAAGAAGCAGGGCTCAGTCATAGACGAGTTCACCATCGAATCCGACCAGTATTCCGCCGGCGGATTCGCGGGGACCAAGGTCTACGTATACGTCTTTGACAAAAACATTTTCTAGCGGGGAAGGTGCATATCATCCATGGCGAAACGGCGCGAATATGAAGTGGTGACCGCGGGAGATCTGGTCAAACGGATCTCTGTTTGGGTCGTGGACGTGATCCTCGTGGTCGCGCTGGCCCTTTCCCTGGTCCACCTCTTCGGCACGCGCGTCCACATGGAAGGCAGTTCCATGACGCCGACCCTGTCCAACGGGGATCGCCTGCTGATCAACCGCGTGAAAGGCAAGATCCTCTCCATCGACCGCTTCGACATCGTGGCGTACGAACTGCCCGGCCAGGAAGGCGTTTTCCTGAAGCGCGTGCTGGCTCTTCCGGGCGAAACGGTCCAGATCCGCGAAGGAAAGGTCTATATTGACCAGAAAGAACTGCCCGAAAATGAATACACCCGTTCTCTTTCCTACGCCGGCGTGGCGCAGACGCCCCTGACGCTGGCCGAAGGCGAGTATTTCGTGGTGGGAGAGAACGCCGACGCCTCGCTGGACAGCCGTTTCAGCGACGTGGGCAACATCCTTTCCCGCAACATCCTCGGAACGGTCTGGCTGCGCTACGCGCCGTTCCGCGACCTTCGTTTTTTACCGTGAGGTGCTTATGGGCATGAATCTGCAATGGTACCCCGGCCACATGACGAAGGCCAAGCGGGCGATGGAGGACAGCATCAAGCTGGTGGATGTGATCGTGGAGATCCGTGACGCCCGCCTCCCGTATTCGAGCGCAAACCCGGACCTGGCCGGTATGGGAAAAGGGAAGAAACGCATCCTGGTCCTGAACAAGACCGATCTGGCCGATCCCCGCGAGACCGAAAAATGGATGGCGCATTTCCGCGCGCAGGAGATCATCCCGCTGGCTATGGATGCCCGCAAACGAGGCGACTGCTCCGATATCCTGCGCCAGCTGAACGAACTGGCGGCTGAGAAAAAAGCCAAAGACTTAAAGCGCGGCATCAAAAACCGACCCGCGCGTCTGATGATCGCCGGCATTCCCAACGTCGGGAAATCCACCCTGATCAATTCACTGGCCGGCCGCGCCAGCACCAAGACCGGCGACAAGCCGGGCGTCACCCGCGGCCTGCAGTGGATCCGTCTGAATGCTTCTCTGGAATTACTGGACACTCCTGGTATCCTGTGGCCCCGCTTTGAGGACGAATCCGTAGGCCTCAAACTGGCTCTGATGGGAGCGATCCGCGAGGAAGTGCTTCCGGCGGAGGAACTGGCGCTCGCGGGCATGAAAATGCTGCAGGAGCGGTATCCGCAGGCGCTGACGGACAAATACGGCATCGCGGGGGATGTCTCGCCGGCCTCGCTCACGGAACTGGCGGAAAAGCAGGGCCTCCTGCAGAAAGGCGCCGAGCCGGACACCGCGCGCGCCGCCGCCCGCTTCCTGGACGACCTGAAAAAAGGCAGACTGGGCCGCATCACGCTGGAGTCCCCGGACTCCGGAGAGGAATAACATGGCATTCCGGAACAAAAACAAAGAGACCGAACCGGTCAGACTGGAAAAAGAGCCGAAACTCTGGAAGGATATCCTGAGCACGCTTTTGCATCTGGCGCTGTTGGTAGGCTTTGTCGTCTTTTTCCTGACCTGCATCGGCCAGCGCGTCATGGTGGAAGGTTCTTCCATGGAGGACAAGCTGCATGACAAGGACCAGCTGATCGTGGACTGCTTCACCTACCGCTTCCTGCACGGTCCTAAACGGCAGGACATCGTCGTTTTCCGGCTGAAAGACGAACCGGACACGTTTTACGTGAAGCGGGTGATCGGCCTGCCCGGCGAGACGGTTCAGATCAAAAAGTCTGTGATCTATATCAACGGCGAGCCGATCGAGGACCCGTACGCCACGCAAAAGGTCTTTCCCGCGGGAGCTGCGGAGGACCCGATCGTCCTGGGAGAAGACGAGTACTTCGTGATGGGGGACAACCGCAACAACAGTTCGGATTCCCGCTACTCGGTCGGTCCCGTGAAACGCAGCCAGCTCGTGGGGCGCGCCTGGCTCCGCGTGTGGCCGTTTGGCACGCGCACGAACCTGATCCCGGAGGGCAATTGAATGGCCAGGCTCGATCTGGAAAAGGAGAGGGCGCGGCTGGCGTCGCTCAGTGTGTATGAGCGGGAATACGCCGAGTTTGCCCCGATCGCCGGGATCGACGAAGCCGGCCGGGGACCGCTCGCCGGCCCGGTGGCTGCCGCCGCCGTGATCCTGGACCCGTCGCAGGAGATCCTGTATATCAACGACTCCAAGAAGCTTTCGGAAGCCCGGCGGGAGATGCTGTATGACGAGATCATGCAGAAAGCACTGAGCGTGGGCGTAGGCCTCGCGTCTGCAGCCCGCATCGACGAGATCAATATCCTTCAGGCCACTTACGAAGCCATGCGGAAAGCGGTGGCACAGTTATCCCCGGTCCCGGGTCTGCTGCTGGTGGATGCGGTGACGATCCCCGGTGTGGATATCCGCCAGATCCCCATCATTAAAGGCGACGCCAAGAGCATCTCGATCGGCGCCGCCAGTATCATAGCGAAAGTCACACGGGATCGGATCCTGAAAGAGATGGACCGGGCATACCCGCAGTACGGCTTCGCGCAGCATAAGGGCTACGGGACAGCAGCCCATATCGCCGCGATCCGTGAATTCGGCCCTTGCCCGGAGCACCGCCGGAGCTTCATCAAAAACTTCACGGCTCCGTCCGAATAATTCCCCTTTTTTACGGTGAGGAAAAATGAATAAACGCGAAGTGGGCACCTGCTACGAAGAGCAGGCTGCCCGTTATTTGCAGCGCCTGGGCATGGAAGTCCTCTGGCGCAATTACCGCTGCCACGTCGGCGAGATCGACCTGATCCTGCGCGATGAGGACACTCTGGTGTTCGCCGAAGTCAAATATCGCCGCACAGACGAATACGGCCGCGGAGAAGTGCACGTGGACAGGCGGAAACAGCGGACGATCTTCCGGGTCGCGGAGCAGTTTCTGATCCGGTACTTCCCGGACGGGAATTATCCGCCGTGCCGTTTTGACGTGGTCGCGATCGACGGGTTCGACATGGTCGTCCATTATCCGGACGCATTCTGGAAGGAATAAAACAGGAGCGGACGCATTTGTCCGCTCCCTGCATTGATTCCGCGCCGTGATTCCCGGCCGCAGTTACTCCGTTTCTTTTAAGATCGTCTGAAGCATCTTTGACGGATCCACGACGGTGGAGACCGCGATGTTATGGTTCATCGTGTTGATGATCTTGCCGATAAATCCCGACATGTCCGCCTCCAGATACCACGGCTGCTCCAGCACGATGGGCGGCCGGTAGTTCAGGTTCGTGGTCACCATGTAGTCGAAGAGGCCTTCTTCATGCGCTTTGATGAACTTGTCGAAGCCGGCTACGAACAGGCCGAACGTGCAGCAGATGATGACCGTGGCGGCGCCGCGCTCCTTCATGTCACGCGCGGCTTCCAGGATGTTGAGACCGGTAGAGATGATGTCGTCCAGAATCAGGACGATCTTGCCTTCCGGATTCGGACCCAGGTATTCGGACGCCACGATCGGGTTGACGCCGTCCTCCACGCGCGTGTAATCGCGGCGTTTGTAGAACATGCCGAGATTGAGGCCGACCGTGTTGGCCAGGTAAACGGCACGACGCATGGCGCCTTCGTCCGGGCTGACGAGCAGCATCTGGTCCTTGCAGAAGTGAATGTCCTGCAGCTGCGTCAGAAGGACGTGCAGGAAGTTGTAGTCCGGAGAATAGTTGTCAAAATCGTGCAGCGGGATCGCGTTCTGCACGCAGGGATCGTGCGCGTCGAACGTCACGATGTTGGCGACGCCCATGTTGCTCAGTTCCTCCAGCGCCAGAGCGCAGTCCAGGGATTCGCGCAGCACGCGTTTGTGCTGACGGCTCTGATACAGGAACGGCATGATCACGCTGATGCGCCGGGCGGAAGTGGAAGCGGCGGCGATGATGCGCTTTAAGTCCTGGTAATGATCATCGGGGGACATGTAATGCTTCCGGCCGCTGATCTTGAAGCTCATGCTGTTGTTCGTGACGTCGGAAATGATGAACAGGTCGCTGCCGCGGACGGATTCCATGATCATGCCCTTGGCTTCGCCGGAACTGAAGCGGGGGCACTGGACCCGGACCAGGTAAGAATCCTTGTCGTATTCCCGGCCGGAAATCGTAGGATCGTCCAGCGCATGGTCCGCCAGGTACTGTTTGCGCAATGCGACGATGTGCCGGTCCGCCTTTTCGACGAGTTCGCGGCAGTTGTCCATCGCAATGATTTTGAGGGGGGCAAGAAGCGTGCGGTTCTTAAAGTAATAGGTCTTGTCGAATTCCATGAACATGATCCGCCTTTCCTTGGGAAGAAATGCCTTGCGCTGAAATCGTAACACTTTTCGGTGGAATTGGCAAGGATTATATGGTAGAATATACGCGGGAAGGCTAAACAAAATGAAGAAACACCGCATCAGCCGGGTGGCGCCCGGCTCCATCGGGGAAGAACTGGAGATCAAAGCCGGCGATTATATCGTGAATATCGGAGGCCAGGAGATCGAGGACGTCCTGGACTACGAGTTTCTGTGCCGCGAAGAAGAAGTGGATCTCCTGGTGGAAACGGCGGAAGGAGAGCAGATCCTGTTCGAGATCGAAAAAGACGAGGACGAGGACCTGGGCCTTTCCTTTGAAGAAGGCCTGATGGACGAATACCGCTCCTGCCGCAACAAATGCATCTTCTGTTTCATCGACCAGATGCCGCCCGGCATGCGCGAAACGCTGTATTTCAAGGATGACGACGCCAGGCTCAGCTTCCTGCAGGGCAACTACATTACGCTGACCAACATGAGCGATCACGAGTTCGACCGCATCCTGAAATACCATCTGTCGCCCATCAATATCTCCGTGCACACGATGAATCCTGCGCTCCGCTGCCGGATGCTCCACAACCGCTTTGCCGGCGACGCGCTGAAACGGCTGGACATCCTGTATGAACACGGGATCACCATGAACGGTCAGATCATGCTTTGCCCGGGCTGGAATGACGGGGCGGAGCTGGAATACACGATAGAACAGCTGTCACGTTATCTGCCGCACATGGAGAGCGTTTCCGTGGTGCCGGTCGGGCTGACCAAATACCGGGAAGGACTCGAGCCGCTGCGTCTGTTGACGAAGGAGGAAGCGGCGCAGACCATCGATATCATCGAAAAATGGCAGCAAAAACTCTACCCGCAGCACGATCTGCATTTTGTTCACGCCAGCGACGAGATCTACCTGCTGGCGGGGCGTCCGCTGCCAGAAGAAGAGCGCTACGACGGATATCTGCAGCTGGAAAACGGTGTGGGAATGATGCGGCTGTTCATCGATCAGTTTCGGGAAGAACTGGCACATCACAAGTCGTCCGTGCGGAAAAGGCGGAAAGTATCCATCGCCTGCGGCCGGCTGCCCGCGCCGTCCCTCGCGGAGCTGCTGGCGGAACTGAAAGAGAAGTTCCCGGGCGTGGAGCCGCAGCTGTATCCGATCCGGAACGACTTCTTCGGCGAGACCATCACCGTCTCCGGCCTGGTGACCGGCGGCGACCTGATCGCGCAGCTGAAAGGGAACGATCTGGGCGAAGCCGTATACATCCCGCTGACCATGCTGCGCGCGGGAGAGGACGTGTTTCTGGACGATCTTCACGTGTCCGACGTGGAGGAAGCCCTGGGCGTCCCGGTCATTGCCCTTGACTGCGACGGCATTTCCATGGTAAATAGCATTTTAAAACCCGGTCCCGGCGCCACGCGCAGCCGGCTGTTCCGGGCTTATGAATCAGAATCAGGAGGCGGAGCATGAGCAGACCCATCGTCGCCATCGTAGGGCGGCCCAACGTGGGCAAATCCACCCTTTTCAATAAACTCGCGGGCAACCGCATTTCTATCGTGGACGACACGCCCGGCGTGACCCGCGACCGTATTTACGCGGACTGCACCTGGCTGGACCGCAGCTTCACGCTGATCGATACCGGCGGCATCGAACCGGACAGCAGCGACGTGATCTTAAAGCAGATGCGCGAGCAGGCCGTCACGGCCATGGAGACCGCGGACGCCATCATTTTCCTGACGGACGTCAAGCAGGGCCTCGTGGACGACGACCTCCGCGTCGCGGAACTCCTGCGCAAGTCGCAGAAACCGGTCGTCCTGGCCGTCAACAAAGTGGATAACTTCGCCAAATACGGCAACGACGTCTATGAATTCTATAACCTCGGCCTGGGCGATCCCATCCCGATCTCCGCGACGGAAATGCTAGGCCTGGGCGACCTGCTGGACGAGGTGATGAAGCACATCCCGAAGGCGCCGGAAGAGGATGAGGAAGACACCCGGCCGCGCATCGCGATCGTTGGCAAGCCCAACGTGGGCAAGAGCAGCATCGTGAACCGCATGGCGGGCAATCAGCGCGTGATCGTCTCGGATATCGCCGGTACCACGCGGGACGCGATCGACACGGTCGTGCGCCGCAATAAAAAAGAATACGTCCTGATCGACACCGCCGGCCTGCGCCGCAAGAGCAAGATCAAGGAAGATATCGAGCACTACAGCATCGTCCGCGCCGTGAGCGCCATTGAGCGCTCCAACGTCGTCATACTTGTCATCGACGCGAAAGAAGGCGTCAGTGAGCAGGACGCGAAGATCGCCGGTGTCGCGCATGACCGGAACAAAGGCATCCTGATCCTGGTCAACAAATGGGACCTGGTCGAAAAAGACAACAGTTCCGTGAAGAAGTTTACGCAGGACATCCGTGACGTGCTGTCCTTCCTGGATTACGCGGACATCCTGTTCGTGTCGGCGGAGACCGGCCAGCGCCTCGGCCAGATCTTCGACAAAGTGGATGAGATCGTGGAAAGCTGCGTGCAGCGTGTCGCGACCGGCGTGCTGAACGAGATTATTTCCCAAGCCACCGCCATGCACGAGCCGCCGTCTGACAAGGGCAAGCGCCTGCGGATCTATTACGCCACGCAGGTGGCCGTCGGCCCGCCCACGTTCGTGTTCTTCGTCAATGACAAGAAACTGATGCATTTTTCCTACCAGCGGTATCTGGAGAACCAGCTCCGGGAAACGTTCGGGTTCAAGGGAACGAGCATCAAGATCATCATCCGGGAAAGGAGCGAGAAAGAACAATGATCCGTTTGCTGTTCATTGCGGTGGGATACTGCTTCGGCTGCATCCAGACCAGTTTCTTTTACGGGAAAAAGCAGGGGCTGGACATCCGGGAGCACGGCAGCGGCAACGCCGGTTCCACCAACGCGCTGCGTGTCATGGGAAAAAAAGCCGGGATCATCGTGTTTATCGGCGACATGGGCAAGCTGATCCTGGCAGTCCTGCTGATGCTCCTGCTGTTTAAGTCCCGCGGTCCGGAATACGTGCTGCTCATCAAACTGTATACGGGCCTGGGCGTCGTCCTGGGGCACGATTTCCCGTTCTACATGGATTTCAAGGGCGGCAAGGGCGTCGCTTCCACGGCCGCGCTCATCATCCTGCTGGACTGGCGCATGGCGATCGTGGGCCTGGCCCTGTTCTTCGGCATCGCCCTGCTGAACGGGATCGTTTCCCTGGCCTCCTGCGTGACGCTTACCTCGGAACTGATCCTGTTCACCGTGCTGGTCCTGACCGGCAAGCTGGCCTGCGGCATCATGCCCGTCTGGGAAGCCCTCCTGGTATTCGCCTTTATCGTCGCCCTGTCCCTGCTGCGGCACACGGAGAATATCAAACGGCTGTTCCGGGGAGAAGAGAAGCCGTTGAAAATAAAATGATTTCGGCTTTACAAGCCGGGATCTTTGCGGTATAGTTTCAAGAAAACATCATGATCCTACGAGGGGAGAGAAGAGCATGGCAACTATTCTGGATGAGCAGTCAAGAACTTTCAACGAGTATCTGATCATTCCCGGGTATTCTTCCTCGGAATGCATTCCCGCCAATGTATCTCTGAAAACACCGCTGGTGAAGTTCAGCCGGGGCGAAGAGCCTGCGCTGACCATGAACATCCCGATGGTGAGCGCGATCATGCAGTCGGTCTCGGGCGACCGGCTGGCCGTGGCGCTGGCCATGGAAGGCGGCGTGTCCTTCATTTTCGGCTCGCAGAGCATCGCCTCGCAGGCCGCCATGGTGCAGCGGGCCAAGAGCTTCAAGGCCGGTTTCGTCCGCAGCGACTCCAACGCGCGGCCGGACCAGACGCTGGCGGATATCGTGGCCATTACGGCCTCCACGGGCCATTCCACCATCGCGGTGACCGAGGACGGCACCCCGGAAGGGAAACTGATGGGCCTGGTTACCAGCCGCGACTACCGCGTCTCCCGTATGGATCCGAACACGCCCGTGCATGAATTCATGACGCCCATGGCGAAACTGATCTGGGCGCCGGAAGGGACTTCCCTGCGGGAAGCCAACGACATCATCTGGGACCACAAACTGAACGCCCTGCCCATCGTGAGCAAGGAAGGCAAACTCTGCCACATCGTGTTCCGCAAGGACTACGACCTGCATAAGCAGAACCCCAACGAACTGCTGGATGAACACAAGCGCTATGTGGTCGGCGCCGGCATCAACACCCGGGACTACGCCGAACGCGTGCCGGCTCTGATCGAAGCCGGAGCGGACGTGCTCTGCATCGACTCTTCCGAAGGATTCTCCGAATGGCAGAAGAGGACAATCGACTGGATCCGCAGTGAATACGGCGACACTGTCAAGGTCGGCGCCGGCAACGTCGTGGATGCGGACGGTTTCCGCTATCTGGCGGACTGCGGCGCGGACTTCGTGAAGGTCGGCATCGGCGGCGGTTCGATCTGCATCACGCGCGAGACCAAGGGCATCGGCCGCGGCCAGGCGACCGCGCTGATCGATGTCTGCAAGGAGCGCGACAAGTATTTCGAAGAGACCGGCGTATACGTCCCCGTCTGTTCCGACGGCGGCATCGTGTACGACCACCACATCACGCTGGCGCTGGCCATGGGCGCGGATTTTGTGATGCTGGGCCGTTATTTTGCCCGCTTCGACGAAAGCCCCACCAACAAGATCAGCATCAACGGCACCTACTACAAAGAATACTGGGGCGAAGGCTCCGCCCGCGCCCGCAACTGGCAGCGCTACGACCTGGGCGGCGACCGGAAACTGTCCTTTGAAGAAGGCGTGGATTCCTACGTGCCCTACGCCGGCAGTCTGAAGGACAACGTGCAGCTGACCCTCAGCAAGGTCCGTTCCACCATGTGCAACTGCGGCGCCCTGACCATCCGCGAATTGCAGCAGAAGGCGAAACTGACGCTGGTATCCTCCGTCAGCATCGTCGAAGGCGGCGCGCACGACGTCATTCAGAAGGACAACACGGCTGTCCTGGGAACCAAATAATTCGATCATGACGCCCCGAAAAAAAACCGTGCAGAGTAACTGCGACGACTGCATAAATTACGAATACGATGAGGAATACGACTGCTACACCTGCCTCATGGACCTGGACGAGGACGAAATGAGGCTGTTCCTGATCGGCCGTTTCCCTTCGTGTCCGTATTACCGGGCGGGCAATGAATACACGATAGTGCACAAACAGATATAAGACCATGCAGCTTCTCCGACGACAGAAAAGCATCAATTTCACTGAAGGCGTCGTCATCGGGAAGCTGCTTCTTTTTACTGTGCCGATCCTGCTCAGCGAACTGCTGCAGAACCTCTACAACACGGTCGACTCCTACGTTGTCGGCAATTACGTGAGTGATGCCGCGCTGGCCGCCGTGAGCGTCTGCGCGCCTATTTCCAACCTGCTGATCGGGTTTTTCAACGGTGTTTCGATCGGGAATACCGTCGTCGTGGCCAAAGCTTTCGGCCGCGGCGACGAAAGCGCGACGCGCAAGGCTGTCTCATACGCGTTTACATTTTCTGTCGTCATGGGCGTCATCGTGTCCGCGCTCGGGATCCTGCTGGCGCCCGTGCTGCTGCACATTACGGGATGCAATGAAGAGATCTATGAGCAGGCGATCGTGTATCTCCGGATCTATCTGGCCGGCCTGATGTTTACTGTCATCTACAACTGCGGCACCGGCATTCTGCGGGCCATCGGGGATTCCGCGAGCCCGCTGTACGTACTGATGCTGACGACAGTCCTGAATATCGGTCTGGACCTGCTGTTCGTGATCGCTTTCGGCTGGGGGATCGCCGGCGTCGGGATCGCCACGATCGTCGCTCAGGGACTGTCGATGCTGCTGGTCTACATCCTGATCCGGCGGCGGACCGGGAAAAACCCGCTGGACTTTGTCCGAACCTGGCGGGATGGGCGGAAAGTCATCATAGGCTCCGTACAGGTCGGATTCGCCGCCGGGCTGCAGAACGCCCTGATTTCTTTCTCCAACCTGTTCGTCTGGTCTTATATCAGCGGATTCCCTACTGCGGTGACTGCCGGTGTAGGCGTTGGCATGAAGGTAGACCGTTTCGTGGTCATGCCCTGCAAGTCGCTCGCCATGACGACCACGACCTTTGTCAGTCAAAATCTGGGCGCCAGGAATTATGAACGCGCCAAAAAGGGCTTCCTGTACGGTTTCGGCCTCAGTACGGCTGTGACCATGCCGCTGGCCCTGCTTCTGTATCTCTTTGCGGAACCTGTGATCAATCTTTTCAGCAGCGACCCGGCCGTGATCCACACCGGCGCCGCAATGTCCCGGTTCCTGGCTCCGATTTATATCATCATGGTACTCCGCGAAGTGCTGCTCGGCTACCTGCGCGGCTACGGCATCAGCCGCGTCCCGATGCTCCTTTCCCTGATCGGCATGGTCGCTGTTCGCCATGTTTATCTGGCATTCGTCATGCCGCGCGTCGGAACGGTTCAGGTGTTCTACACCAGTTTTCCGATTGGCTGGGGCGCGACGCTGATCCTTCTGATCGTCTTCACTCTGATCATGCGGAAGAGGATGTGGCGGAAAGCAGAAGAAGAGGCGGCGTAAGCCGGCTCCTCCTTCTTTTTTTATTGTTTCCCGTCGCCATCGCTGTCGGAAACGTTATCCGGATCCCGGTACACGTGCAGCGTTCCGGCGATTCTTTTATGCTTATCACTGATATCCGCGTAATGCTTGCGGGTCGTATCCACGCTTTTATGGCCCAGCGTCTCGCTGACCAGGCCGATATCAGATGTGGCTTCGTACAGCATCGTCCCGTATGTTTTGCGCAGCGTATGCGGGTGCAGGTTTTCCTGCTTCAGTACGGAGCGGCCGTATTTTTCCAGCATGGCCTGGATGGAGCGCACCGCCATGCGCTGGCGGCGGTTGGACAGGAACAGGGCCGGCTCGTTCGGGGAGGTGATGAAATTCGGACGCTCGATCTCAATATAATCGCGGATCGCCTGTGCGGTTTCCTCATTCATGTAGACGTATTCTATGCGGCCGCCCTTGCGGACGACGCAGACGGACATTTCTTCGAAATTGATGTCTTTCAGATCCAGGCCGACGCATTCCGAGACACGGATGCCGGTATTGAGCAGGAGAGTGGCGATGGCGGTGTCGCGCAGCTGGGTGCGCACGGTAAAGGCACGGGAACGCTCGGACCCGGATTCACTGGCCTCGATGCCCTGCAGCAGCTGGTTGACCTGATCAGCTCTCAGGCGTTCGATAGGCTTTTCTTTGGGCGGCATTGGTTTGGCGGCGCCCAGCATGGGGTTTTTGACCAGGTGTTCGCGGGCCACTTCAAAGCCGAAATAGCCGCGCAGCGTGCACATCATGCGGTTCAAGGCGTTTTCGGCGTTGTAGTGAACATTTGTTCCGTTGTTCTGTTTCAGGTACTGCAGAAAGTAATTGATGTCGTCGTAGGTCAGGGATTCTATGCATTCATACGGGATGTCACGGATGTCCGTATTTTCGTATAAAGGATTGACTTCCTGGATGTATTTCATGAAAGTGATCAGGTCCCGCGTATAGGCAATGGCTGTACGGACGCGTTTGCTGAGTTCGATGTGCGACAGGTAGGGTTTCATATAGGTTGGAAGCTGTTTCTGGAGTTCGTGCAGTTTGGCGTAATAGGCTTTGTCCCTTTCGGCATAGTATTCGGATTTGAAACGTTTCGGCATGATAAGGATCCTTTCATATTGTGTATGTTGTCTGTATTTGTAATGTGTGATACTTTGCAACGATATTTCCGCAGATCAGGCCGAAAGCGGCCCGGCCGGGCGGCTTAGGGAGGTTTTAAGGAAAACCGCTCTCCGGAGCATTTTTTGGTATATTTTTGCATTAAACATACATTTAACGCATAAATAAGTATAAAGCAAACGCTCTCCTCTGTCAAGGGGATGCCTGTTTTTATTTCCCGAAAATAGTTCCCGCGTTAAAAATGCCGTTGCACGGGAAGCATTTCTGTTATATCATTTTAAGGAAATACCGTTGAAACTTGAAACTGAAGGTGTGCTCATGAGTGAAAAATGGAAAACCGCTTTATATGTCTGCGCAGGCGTCATGCTGGTCTCTGCGGTGCCGCTGGCGCTGTGGTGTGTTTCTCTGATCAACCAAGCGTCGGTCAATACGGATTATCCCGGCGCCGGGATCGGATGTTTTCTCGCGCTGATCGGATACGCGCTCTGGGTGCCTTTTGCCGTTATTGTGTTTCTATGCACAAAGAAGGACAGATTCCGCGTCATCCGGATCCTGGCGATCGTTCAGCTCGTGTATTTTGCCGTCTGTACGGGTTTTCTGCTGCCATACACCGTGCTTACTCTTCCGCCGTATCTCGTGTTATCAATGTTTCTTCTGGTCCTTTCCCGGACCGGTCAAAGTAAAGGGTGATTTTATGGACCTGCAGCGATTACTCAGCTTAACACGCAAAGCTGTCGATGATTATCAAATGATACAGGAAGGCGACCGTATCGCCGCGGGGATCTCCGGCGGCAAGGACAGCCTGACGCTTCTGTGCGCGCTGAACGGGCTGAGGCGGTTTTATCCGCTGCCGTTCGAACTGGTCCCGATCTGCGTGGATCTGGGCTTTGCCGATAAAGACCCGGCCGCGCTGGAGGCGCTGAAAGACTTTACGGCCAATCTGGGACTGGAACTGCACGTGGTGGAGTCTGAAATCGCGGAGGTCGTGTTCGATATCCGGAACGAATCGAACCCGTGTTCGCTTTGCGCCAAACTGCGGAAAGGGGCGTTCAATACGCGGGCGAAGGAACTGGGATGCAATAAGATTGCGTACGCGCACCACCGGAACGATTTCATTGAAACGTTTCTGATGTCGCTGATCTTTGAGGGACGCATCAACTGCTTCTCTCCGGTCAGTTATCTGGACCGTATGGAACTGACGCTGATCCGGCCGCTGATATATGTGGAGGAGCCGGATATCATCGCGTTCGCGCGGGCGCAGGCGCTGCCGGTCATGAAGAATCCGTGTCCGGCGGACGGCAATACGAGGCGGGAGGAAATGAAGCGGATGCTCTCCGACCTGAACAAAACATATCACGGGGTCAGCGAGCGGATGTTCGGGGCGATTTTGCGGGGGGACCTGAAGGGGTGGCCAAAGTCTGACATGCCTCTGTAAGGCCGTATTTCAGCCCCAGATCGATTTTAACAGCTTTTTCGTTTAACTGTCCGACACAAAAATGAGAACGGCGGGGGGACCGTTCTCAAGGATAACTCAAAGCTTCTTCAGGAGGAAAGCTGCTTCCTGTTATTGGTAATAGACGATGACCAGGGACTGGCCGGCCTTCAGGGTTTCCGTGTTGTGCAACTGGTTGATCTTCATCAACTGTTCCACGTATTCCCGGATGTCGCTGTATTCCGGGGCGTACTGCTGCGCGATGCTCCAGAGGGTGTCGCCGGGCTGAACGGTCACGGAGGTGTAATACTTCTGTACTGCTTCGGGACGGGCTTTGGCGCTGCTGCCGCCCAGGAAAAGGACGGAAAGGCCCAGTCCGAGTATCATCAATAAAGCAGCAAGACAGATTCGTATTCTCTGATTCCTTCTTCTCTTCTGTTTCGTATTCCGCATGATCCTCACCTCACTTGCTTTATTATGGTGTGAACACTTGTTCGGTATCATCATCTTACAACACGAACAAATGTTTGTCAAGCGGTTTTCGCAAAAAAAATACACTATTCATAACCTCTTTGCCCACATTCGCAAAAACAGGATTTTGAACGGATTATTAATATGTCATCTTTTTTTTGCTCATGTGGGGGCGGCAACTGCCGTCACCGTCCCGTCGGATAGTACAAATTGCTGTTTTACAAGATAATCTTGACACCCCAATTTTTACTATCCGAGAAGAGGTTCTGAACAGTTTCAAATATCGAACAAATTTTTGCAAACAAATGTTTGCATTTTTGAAATTATCTGCTATAATGGGGAAAACGAGCAGTTATGGGGGGATCCTTATGAAAGAGAAAAAGCTCAGCAACAAGCAGCAGGAAATTCTGGATTACATCCGCGCTGAGATCCGGGAGAAAGGCTATCCGCCCACGGTCCGCGAGATCGGCCAGAAAGTGCATCTCAGCTCCACTTCTTCCGTGCACGCGAATCTGGGCAAGCTGGAAGCCATGGGCAGGATCCGCCGCGACCCCAGCAAGCCCCGCACCATCGAACTGTGCGATGAAGAGTTTAACGCCGGCCGCAAGGAAATGATCCCGGTGCCTCTCGTCGGCCAGGTCGCCGCCGGCCAGCCCATCCTGGCGGAACAGAATATCGAAGGGTACTTCCCGTTCCCGGCCGAGGAACTGCCGCCCGCGGACACTTCTCTCTTCATGCTGGAAGTGCACGGAGACAGTATGGTCAACGTCGGCATCCTGGACGGGGACCGGCTGATCTGCCGCGAAGCGGATACCGCGCGCAACGGCGAACTGGCGGTGGTCCTGGTCGAGGATTCCGCCACGGTCAAGCGTTTTTACAAAGAACAGGGATATTACCGGCTGCAGCCGGAAAATGATGAGATGGAGCCGATCATCGTCCCGGAATGCCGCATCCTGGGCAAGCCCGTGGCGCTGATCCGGAACTATTTCTGATCCGCTTTACTGCTGCATCGACAGATAATCTTCCAGCACGGCCAGCGATCTGAACCGGCCGTCTATCAGACCGTTCCGCAGCGTCGCCACATGCTGGGAGAATTCCCGGAAAGGCTGCGGCTCCAGAAGGAATTGAAAACATTTATCCGCATCCGTGTCCAGCACGTACTGCCAGGCGCGGCCGGCGGAGGAATCCGAAGCAAAGGGAGGTTCCGGAAGGGCCTCCCCTTCTGTTTGCATTAATTTCAGTTCGTAGGCATAGCGCACGAGTGCGCGATCCAGCCGGGTGTTGTGCAGGCTGCGGACCGCGTAAAACAGGAGGCGGACCAGAGGAAGGTCTTCCACGTTTTCGCGGCTGTAATAAGCGGCCAGTTCGGCAAAATAAGATGCGTAGCAGAAGGCTTCGGGATCTGCAGCAAGGAAGGCAAAGAATTCCTTAATGTCGGCGGAGCGGACCGTGTAGGCGCTGCGGCCCTGGAAGAGTTCGAATTCACCGAACGCAAAGAGGCGGCCGGCAGCCAGCAGGGGGCTGCCGATCTTCCGCCCGCCGCGCAGGAAGGCGCTGATCTTCCCCAGTTCAGCGGTCAGCAGTTCTACTCTTCTGTCGTTCTCCGACATGGGCATGGCGGAGATCACCATCCCGGTCACCCGGATCACGTCGTTCATTTCTTCCGATACCCCAAACTTCCCAGCTGGCTGCTGTCATTGCGCCAGTCGCGGCGCACTTTGACGAATAATTTCAGATCGACGCGGGATTCGAGAAGCTCCTCGATATCTTTCCGCGCTTCCGTGCCGATGGTCTTCAGCATGGAGCCGCCTTTGCCGATCACGATGCCTTTGTGCGAGTCGCGCTCGCAGATGATCGCCGCCTCGATGTGCACCGGCCGGCCTTCCGTTTCTTCGAACGCTTCGATCTCCACGGCGATCCCGTGCGGGACTTCCTGCGAGAGGTGGCGCAGCGCTTTTTCACGGACCAGTTCGGCAGCCAGGTCGCGGAGAGACTGGTCCGTGAGCGTGTCTTCATCAAAATAGTACGGGCCTTCGGGGAGATGGTCGTAGATCAGCTGGCGCAGGGCCTCCACGCCGTCGCCGGACAGCGCCGAGACCGCGATGCAGTCCGCGAATTTGCGGCGCGCTTCGAAGCGGGCGCGGCAGGCGGCCAGCGCTTCTTCGTCCGCCGTGTCAGCCTTGTTGATCACCAGGAGAACCGGGACCGCGGCGTTGTCCAGATAGGACAGGATCTGCTCTTCTTTTTCCGCCACCGGGTCCGCGGGCTCCACCAGCCAGCAGATCAGGTCGACTTCGGAGAGCGTCCCTTTGGCGGCGCCGACCATATAATCGCCCAGCTTGTTTTTGGCTTTGTGGATGCCGGGCGTGTCCAGAAACACGATCTGGCCGCGCTCGTCCGTCCAGACGGTCTCGATGCGGGTGCGTGTGGTCTGGGCTTTATTGCTGGTGATGGCGATCTTCTGGCCGATCAGGCGGTTCATCAGCGTGGATTTTCCCACGTTGGGACGGCCGATCAGCGTTACGAATCCGGATCTCATGAAATGCCTCTTTCCCTTGCAAATACTACAGATTGATCAGCTGGTCGAACAGGTCTCTGTCCTCTTCGATCTTGACACCGCTGCCGACCGTGCAGAAGTTGTTGTCCTTCAGGATGGCCTCCACGTAAGGTGCCAGGGCCCGCAGATCGGCCAGGGTGCAGCCGATGACTTCGTCCCGCTCGCGCTGCTGCCGTTCCGGCGTGACGCCGTTCAGGAGCAGGCTGAAATCGATGCTGCCCTGCGCGGACGGCGTGTACGGGAAGTCCATCCCGCCGATGGTGGCAATGATAAAGCTTTCCAGGACTTCGTCCGGCAGATCCAGCGTTTCAAGATACGCGGGGATTCTGCGGTAGACTTCCTCCGTATTGCGGATATGCGGATCGCGGTAGGACACGAAGGAGGACGGGCCGTGGATGCTGAACTGGCACATAGCGCCGTACGCGCCGCCGAGGACGCGCAGCTGCTGCCACAGGTAATCCATTCCCAGGATGCTTTGCAGGACCTTCAGGCTGCCCCGGTACGGGCCGGCCTCTTTATAACTTCCGCAATGCGCCACATAGCCCACTGCGCCGGTGGTCTTGATGCCTTCGTTCTTGCGGACGGGCGTTCCGACGGAGAGCCGGACCGCGGGATCCGACGGGAAGGCCCCCGCCAGTTCAGCCAGCAGCGGCTGCAACTGCGGGAAGGCTGCCTCTTCGCAGGTCAGATTGATGAGCAGACCGTCGCGCGTGAAGACTTCCTCGGTTACAGCTTTCAGCGAGTCCGCCGTCTCCTGCTTCCGCTCGTCATAACGCGCCGCGAGGTCCTCCAGGAAGCGCAGGAAGTCCAGACCGCCCGTCAGTTCGCTGAACAGGGCCGGTTCGTTGTAATAGGATGCGGCGCGGCTCGCGGCGGAACGGTGCCCCGCAGCGGCATACAGCTGTTTCACGTTGATCAGGGTCTCGGAAATGATCTCCTTCAGGCGCTTTTCATCGTCGAACAGCGAGCCCAGGCACAGTTCCTTCAGCAGATCCGCCGTTTCCGGCCATTTGGCGGCCAGCGCTTTGACAGATAAATTAAAATACGGGATCCATTCGCCTGACGGTCTCCGGACCGTATCGGTTCCGACGGAGATGCCGCCGGTGATCTCGGAGATCAGGTCGAACAGCTCGCGGTAGTCGCGTTCCCGCGTAGAGACCACGGTAAGGCACGCTTTGAGCAGGCCCAGCCAGTGCAGATGCTCCCGCGGGACGTTGCGCAGGTCGAAATAGAAATTGACGTACGCGATGCCGGCCGTCTTGTCAAAACGATAGATAAGCCGCGCGGGACCGGCCTCCGCCTCGTTGTTCTTCGCGGTGCGGGCAGTGCGGCGGATATCCGACAGTTTCAGTTTCGGAACGCACGCGGCGGCTTCCGGGCTCTCCTCTTCTTCCTGATAGGCCTTGAGTTCCCGGAATTCCCGGACCAGCGCGTCCTTCTCTTCCGGCGTCAGCGACGCTTTGTACGCCTGCAGTTTTTCCTGCAGGGCAGCCGCATCCCTTTCGGCCTTGCCTTTTTCCGGATCCATTTCCACCAGGCTGCAGTGCGGATTGTCCAGCAGATATCGACGGATCAGGCTCTCAAAAAAGCCGTCCGAAATGTGGTCGCGCAGGTACCGGAAATCTTTCTCGAACCGCAGATACAGGAACGGATCGGCCCCGCCGTGCAGCCAGGTCTGGAGGATGTTCAGGCCGTAGATCAGGCCCTTGGACATGCCGCCGAAATCGGCCTCGCGCCGCAGAAATTCGCGCGAACTGAGGGCGGCGCCCACCGAGCGGGGGTTCAGGCCCTTCTCCGCCAGATCCGTCAGGCAGTCCGTCACAATCTGCAGGAAACGCTCTTTCTCACCCGAACGGCATTCTTTCGCGGTAATATTGAACACGGGCTGGCGCAGGTAATTGGAGTACCCGCCGCCCACGTCCTTGGCGAAGCCCGCGTCCAGCAGCGCCTGCTTGAGCGGTGCGCCCGGCGCGTTCAGCAGGACGGTCTCCAGCACGTCGAATGCGTTGGACACCAGGGAATCTTCAATATCACCCACGGCCCACTGCAGCGCGTAAAAACTCTTCTCTTCCGCGTCATCTTCTTCTCCCAGCGGATACGTGTACGTCAGGTCGCGGCGCGCGGCAAACGGCGTCTGCAGGCCCATTTCGGAGCCCACATCCAGCCGTTCATACTGCGACAGATACGCGCGGTCCAGATATGTCAGCCGCTCCGTCATGTCCATGTCGCCGTACAGGAAAATGTAGCTGTTGGACGGGTGATAGAGCTTTTTGTGGAACGCGCAGAAAGCCTCGTAGGACAGCGAGGGGATGCAGTCCGGGTCACCGCCGGATTCAAAACCGTAAGCGGTGTCGGGGAACAGGCTGTTGACCGAATAGCGGGACAGGCATTCCTCGGAGCTGGAGAAGGCGCCTTTCATTTCGCTGTAGACCACGCCGTTCAGGCCGAGTTCAGCTTCCGGGCTCTCCAGTTCATAGCGCCAGCCTTCCTGCAGAAAGATGTTTTTGTTGCTGTGGATGAGCGGATGGAAAACGGCGTCCAGATAGACGTCTATTAGGTTGGCCAGGTCCTTGTCGTTGCAGCTGGCCACCGGATAAACGGTCTTGTCCGGGTAGGTGAAGGCGTTCAGGAATGTGTTCAGCGAGCTCTTGCCGAGCTCCATGAACGGGTCCTTGATCGGGTATTTGTCCGAGCCGCACAGGACGCTGTGCTCCAGGATGTGGGGCAGGCCGGAATCGTCGACCGGCGGGGTGCGGAAGGCGATAAAGAAGACTTTGTTGTCATCCTCCGCGGGCAGGCAGATCACGTTCGCGCCGGAAGCGCCGTGCTCCAGCACGGTCCCGGTCAGGCCGATCTCTTCCAGCGGGGATTCGAGGATCACGCGGTATGCCGCGGGTACGGGAAACTGGCTCATGGGGCGACCTCTCTCAATATGTCATGGGGCTGCAGGGGAACGTCCGTGGCCAGGTACAGCTTTTCACCCGGGTGCGGGCAGTTGTCCCGGCGGATCCCCTCTTCCGTTTCAAAATACAGGACGCGCAGCGGGACGTCTTCCCCGCCGGGGCGGACGGCCTCGACGGGATCTCCCGCGCGGAATTTGTTCTTCTGCAGGATATAAAAGCCTTTTTCGTCCTGACGCACGCGGCCCAGGAAACGGACGTCCTGACGGTAGGCGCTGCTTTCGAAGTTCTGGGCTTCCGGACCGGGCTGCCCGAAATAAAAGCCGGTGCAGTAGTCGCGGGTGGTGCATTTGTACACTTCGCGTTCGCACCAGGGAAGGACGGCGCGGTACGCGTCTTCGCTTTCCGCCAGGGCGTCCAGGGCGGTCCGGTAGGCGCGCGTGACAGCGGCGATGTACAGTTCGTTCTTCATCCGGCCTTCGACTTTCAGGGAACGGACGCCGGCGGCGAGGAGTTCGGGCAGATGGGATATCATGCAAAGATCCCGGGAATTGTACAGGTAGATGCCGCGTTCGGTCTCTTCCAGCGGCATGTATTCGCCGGGGCGGGTCTCTTCAGTGAGATAGTACTGCCAGCGGCAGGGCTGTGTGCAGAGGCCGCGGTTGGCGTCGCGGCCGTTCAGGAAGCTGCTGATGAGGCAGCGGCCGGAATAGGACATGCACATCGAGCCGTGGACGAAGACTTCGAGTTCAGGACCGCCGGGCAAGCGGCGGACGATATCCGCGATCTCCTCCAGCGAGAGTTCGCGCGCGCAGACGATGCGCGAGGCGCCTAAATCGCCCCAGAAGGCGGCGGTCTCCGCGTTGGTGGAGTTGGCCTGCGTGCTGATATGCACCGGGACTTCGGGGCACAGGCGGCGCGCCAGGCGGAAAATGCCGAGGTCGGATATAATAAAAGCGTCCGGCCGGTCGGGCCGGGCGGCTATGGTGCGGAACAGGTCTTCCGCGTCGGGGAGATCCTGTTGATGGGCAAAGATATTGACCGTCAGGTACAATTTCTTTCCGTGCGCGTGGGTATAACGGATCGCTTCCTGCAGCGCTTCGTCCGTGAAATTGTCCGCCTTGGCTCGGAGGCTCAGGGCGCTGCTCCCGCAATAGACCGCGTCGGCCCCGAAGGCCAGCGCGGCGGGCAGGAGATCCGGCGATCCTACAGGAATCAGCAGTTCGGGCATCGTCGCAGGCATACTTACTCGGCCCCCGGTCCTTCCGAAAGGGTGAGCAGGATGCTTTCCATTGTCTGCGAGGTATTCAGCGTATACGTGCCGGGCCGGATCTCATAGCCGTAGATCGCGGCCTGTACGGTGAAGACCGTGGCGTTGCGGATGACGCCGGCGTTGGCCAGCAGGCTGCCGACGCTGCGGTTCGACATGCCGGTCAGCACCGTCACTTCCACGTCGCGGCCGGGCGGTGCTTCAACGGATTCGGTGGTGAAGACGGAGTAGCCGAAATCATAGGCGGTGCGGATCCCGTAGAAAAGAGCGAACGCAAAGACCGCCACGACGGCAATCTTGAACAGCACGTGGCCGGCGTGGTTCACGACCCCCAGGACGTGGGGGTCTTCCTGCGCATTGTCCCTTTTCTTCGGTGTCAAATCAGACCTCCATGATGATCGGGATGATCATCGGGCTGCGGCGCATCCGCTTCCAGAGGAAGTCGCTCAGATCTTCCTTCATTTCGGTCTTGATGCGGGTCCAGTCCGTCACGCCCTGCGTCTGGCAGCGAATGACCGTGCCGTATGCCACTTCATGCGCCTCTTCCATCAGTTCCTCGGATTCGCGCACGTACACGAAACCGCGGGTAATGATGTCCGGACCGGCGATCAGCTGGCCGCTGCCGTGCTCGAACACGGATACCAGGATGATGATGCCGTGCTGGGCCAGATACTGGCGATCGCGCAGCACGATGTTGCCCACGTCGCCCACGCCCAGGCCGTCCACGAGGATGCGGCCGCTGGGGACTTTGTCCACCACGCAGGCGCCTTCCTCGTCCAGTTCCAGCACGTCGCCGGCTTCCAGCAGGAAGATGTTTTCGCGCGGGATGCCCATCGAGGCCGCGATGCCGGCCTGCGCCGTGCGGTGGCGGAATTCGCCGTGGAGCGGGATCGCGTAGCGCGGCTTGGTCAGCGAATACATCAGTTTCATCTCTTCCCGGCAGGCGTGCCCGGACACGTGCACATCCTGGAAAATGACCTTGGCGCCCTGCGATTCGAGTTCGTTGATGACTTTATACACGGCTTTTTCGTTGCCGGGGATGGGCGTGGAACTCAGGATGATCACGTCCGAGGAATCGATCGTGACCTTGCGGTGGATGCTGGCCGCCATGCGCGGCAGAGAGGCCATGGCCTCGCCCTGCGAGCCGGTGGTGATCAGCACCACTTTTTCGCGCGGGTAATCCGCCAGTTCCTCCAGCGTGATCAGCGTGCCTTCAGGGATGTCGATATACCCCACTTCCGATGCAGTGCCCAGGACGCGGATCATGCTGCGCCCGTCCACCGCGACTTTCCGTCCGTGCTGGACCGCCGCGTTGATGATCTGCTGCACGCGGTCCACGTTGGACGCGAAGGTCGCCACGATGATGCGGCTGCCCTCGTTTTCGTCAAAGATCTGCTGGATGGTGCGGCCCACGGTGCTTTCCGACTGCGTGAAGCCTTCCTTCAGCGCGTTTGTGGAGTCGCACAGCAGGGCCAGCACGCCCCGGCTGCCCAGTTCCGCGAAACGGGCCAGGTTGATGGGATCGCCGAATACCGGCGTGTAGTCTACTTTAAAGTCACCCGTATGGACCACGGTCCCCGCGGGCGTCGTGATGGCAAACGCGGCCGAGTCCGCGATGCTGTGGTTGATGCGGATGAATTCCACACGGAAATTTCCCGCCGTCACGGTCTGGCCGTAGCGGACGATCTTCCGCTTGGCCATGTTTTCCATGCCCAGTTCTTCCAGCTTGCCGTCGATGAGCGCCATGCTCAGCTTGGTGCCGTAGATGGGCACGTTGATCTTGCGCAGCACGTACGGCAGCGCGCCTATGTGGTCCTCGTGGCCGTGGGTGATGAAAAAGCCGCGGACGTTCTCGATCCTGTCCTCCAGATAGCGCACGTCCGGAATGACCAGGTCGATGCCCAGCATGTCGTCGCTGGGGAAGGACAGGCCGCAGTCCACTATAATGATATCGTCCTCATATTCGAAGGCGGTGATGTTCATACCGATCTGATCAAGCCCGCCCAGGGGGATGATCCGCAGTTTGCTCATGGGAGCCTCCTTTTAAAATTCGATGTCGACGTCTTCCGTCTGCTCGCCGAAAATGCTGGCCAGATGGTCCAGGAGCGTGTCGTCCTCCACCATCTCGTACACCAGTTCCTTATCGTCCGTGCCGGCATGCTCCTCCAGGATGTAGCAGGTGCCGTCGCCCTCTTCCGCATCCGTTACCAGCAGGAAAGAGCGGCCGGCCAGTTTGGTGCTGTCCAGCACGTAAAATGCAATATCTTCCTGATCACCATGAAAAACGATCTTATCCACGGTGTTCCTCCTTTTCCAGATAGCTGCGCAGGATCAGCGCCGCGGCGATCTGGTCCTCCGTTTTTTTGCGGTCCTTCCGCGGGACGCCGCCTTCCGCGAGCAGCTCGTCGGCCTCCACCGACGTCAGGCGCTCGTCTTCGTAGACGACGGGAAGGCCGGTGCGGCGGGCCACCTGATCGCCAAACAGGCGGGTCAGCTGCGCGCGCTCCCCTTCCGTGTCGTCCATGTTGAGCGGCAGGCCGATGACGATCCGCTCCGCGCCGTACTCCGCACACAGTTCCTGTATGCGGGCCAGGCTGCGGCGCAGCTTGTTCTCTTCTTTCCGGCGGACCGTTTCCAGCGGCAGGGCCAGTTTCCCGGACGAATCACTGACCGCGACGCCGATGGTGCGCGCGCCGTAATCCAGGCCGAGTATCCGCATTATTTCGCGAATTCCGTGTCGATGTAATTCTTGAGCAGGACTTCCAGGATCTCGTCCCGCTCCACCCGGGAGATCTGGTAGCGGGCGTCCGCGTAGCTGGTGATGTACGTGGGGTCGCCGGACAGGATGTAGCCGACGAGCTGGCTCACGGGGTCGTAGCCCTTCGTCTGAAGGGCTTTGTAGACCAGTTTGAGCACGTCCTTGGCGTCCGCGTTGGTCATCAGGTCGCCGAAATTCCTCGTTTGTTTCAGTTCAGACATCGCGTCCCTCCTGATTCTGCATGATTGCATCAGTTTCCTTTATACTTCTTCCAGTAAGTGTTCAGCAGTTCGTCCCCTTCTTTGCCCAGATAACGGAATACCCCGCATTTATCCAGCACTTCCTGGGGCAGGAAGATGTTCTCGTCTTCCAGATACTCTTTGTCCAGCATCGCGGTGGCGGCGGTGTTGGGGATGGGGTAGCCCAGGTAATCGAAGGTGGCCACGCCGCTCTCCGGCCGCATCATGAAGTCGATGAACTGTTCCGCCGCGCTGACGTTCTTGGCGTTCTTCGGGATGACGAAGCAGTCGAACCAGATGTAGGAGCCTTCCTCGGGGATGCAGTAGGCCAGGTTTTCGTTGTTGTCCAGGCAGTATACGTACTCGCCGGAATAGATCATGGCGATGGCGGCGTTTTCGTCCACCATGTCGTCGCGCGCTTCGTCGTTCTTCCAGGCCTGCACGATGGGCTTCTGCTCCATCAGCAGATCGACGACGCGCTGCAGATCCGCTTCGTTGGTCGTATTCATGTCGATCCCGAGGATCTTTTCCGCGACCATGAAGGTGTCGCGCACGGAGTTCATCATTTCGATGCCGCCGGCTTTATACTCTTCGTTCCACAGGTCTCTCCAGGAGGTGATGCTTCCCTCCGGAATCACCTTGGTGTTGTACATGATCCCCATGGTGCCCCAGGTGTAGGGGACGGCGTATTTGTTGCCCGGGTCCGGGACGGCGACTTTGGCCATAACGTCCTGGTCCAGGTATTTGCTGTTCGGAATGTTGCCAAGATCGATGGGTTGCAGCATGTCGTTAAGGATCATCTTTTCGATGGTGTAGTCAGCGGCGACGATCAGGTCGTATTCCGCGCCGCCGGCGACTTTTTCAAACATATCTTCGTTCGTGTCGAACGTATCCTGCTTGACTTTGATGCCGGTCTCCTTCTCGAATTTCTCGATCAGGCTTTCCTCCAGGTAGTCTCCGTAATTAAAGAAGTGCAGCGTTTTGTCATTCTTCCCCCCGCAGGCGGAAAAGAGCATGGCGGCCGTCAGCAGGACGGCGGCAAGTACAATGCGGTACAGTTTCAATTTATGACACCTCCGTTTGTAGATTTATCGGCAGCGGCCCGGCCGGTCAGGAACATCCTGACGAGCAGGACCAGCAGGACGAGCAGGAAAATGAGCGTGCTCAGCGCGCACATGCTGGTGCGGAGCCCAACCTTCTGCTGGGAGTAGATCAGCGTGGACAGGGTGTTGATCCCCACCGGGCGGGTAAAGTAGGTGATGACGAAGTCATCGACCGACATCGTGAAACTCATCAGGAAGCCGGTCACGACGCCGGGCATGATATCCGGCAGCACCACCGAGAAAAACGCCTTGATCGGGCCGGCGCCCAGGTCGCGCGCCGCTTCATAGGCCACATTGCCGGTCTGCCTGAGTTTCGGCATCACGTTCAGGATCACGTAAGGCAGGCAGAAACAGATGTGGGCGAACAGGATGGTGCCCATGCTCAGGCTGATGCCGAACAGCGCGAAGCCCAGCACCAGGCTGATGGCCGTGACGATCTCCGCGTTCACCATCGGAATGTTGGTGAGCTGCAGGATCACGATGCGCTGGCGGCGGCTTAAGGCCATGATGCCCCCGCTGGCCGCCACGCCGACTACGGTGGCGATCCCGGCCGCCAGGAGGCCAATCACCAGCGTATTGACAAGCGCTTCGATCCACTCTTCGCGGCTGAAGATCTCCGCGAACCACTTCAGCGTGAAGCCGCGCCAGGTGCTGCTGGGCGTCAAGCTGTTGTTGAAGGACAGGAACACAAGCGTGAAGATCGGCAGGTAGAGGAACAGGAAGATCAGGCCGATGTACAAAGCTTTGCCGAACTTTTTCATACCACCGTGCCCTCCCCGTTCTTATCGAACTTGTTGAGCAGGGCCATGCTGATGAGGATGAAGAACATCATCACCATCGACAGGCCGGAGCCAACATTGCGGCTGCCGCCGTGGAGGAATTCCAGTTCGATGACGTTGCCGATGAGCAGGATCTTGTTGCCGCCCAGGATCTCCGAGATGGCGAAGGTTGTCATGGCCGGCACGAAGGTCATCGTGATGCCGCTGATGATGCCGGGCATGCTCATGGGCAGGATCACGTCGCGCACCACCTTGAACGGCGTCGCGCCCAGGTCGTAGGCCGCTTCCACCAGCGAGTTGTCGATCTTCACCATCACGTTGTAGATGGGGAGGATCATAAAGGGAAGGAAGTCGTAGACCAGGCCCAGAACGACGGCGGAAGGCGTGTTCAGGATATCGATCTCTCCAAGACCCAGCGTGGTGGAGAGCACATTGATGAAGCCGTTTTTTGACAGGAGGATCTTCCAGGCGATGGTGCGCAGCAGGAAGTTCATCCACATCGGCAGGATCAGCAGGAAAATGATGAAGCCCTTCTTCCCGCCGCTTTTCCGCAGCATCAGGCCCAGCGGGAACGCGAGCAGGAGGCAGATCACGGTGCAGATCAGCGCCAGCAGCAACGAGAGCCACAGTGCCTTCCGGTGCACGGGATCCGCGATGGAAGCCAGGTTGGCAAACGTCAGGTTCCCGTCCTTGTCCACCAGCGCGTAATACAGCACGGCGAGCAGCGGGATGACGGTCCCGCAGAGGATGAAGACGATATACGGCGATGCCAGAAATTTCCTTTTGTCAGACATCTAATACAATGGCCTCCTCGTCCTCCGATTCGGGCTTGTGCATGATCTGGATGTTCGCCGGATCCACCCGCAGGCTGACTTCCCTGCCGACCGGCTGCATGACGGTGCTCTGCACCAGCCATTCAAAGCCGCCGGCCATGACTTCCATCTCGTAGTGCACGCCCTGGAAGATCAGGTGCGTGACCGTGCCGTCCAGCTGGCCGCGGCCCGGTTCGTCCAGGACCACGTCTTCCGGCCGGATCACGACGTCGACGGGCTTGTTCGTCCCGAACCCCTCGTCGACGCAGGGGAAATTCACGCCGCAGATCCTGACCAGACGGTCCTGCAGCATGACGCCGTCGATGATGTTGCTGTCGCCGATGAACGTAGCAACGAAGGCGTTTTCAGGCTCATTGTAGATGCTTTCGGGCGTCCCCATCTGCTGGATGTAGCCCTGGTTCATCACGACGACGGTGTCGGACATGGTCAGCGCCTCTTCCTGGTCGTGCGTCACGTACACGAACGTGATGCCCAGTTCGTTCTTCAGGCGGATCAGTTCATACTGCATGTCCTGGCGGAGTTTTAAGTCCAGGGCGCCCAGCGGTTCGTCCAGGAGCAGGACCTTCGGCTCGTTCACGATGGCGCGGGCTATGGCGATCCTCTGCTGCTGGCCGCCTGAAAGCGATGTGACAGCGCGGTTTTCATAACCGCTCAGATTTACCAGTTTGAGGGCATATTTTATCTTATCGTTTATGTATTCCTGGGACTTCC
>JAFZRY010000023.1 GCA_017619615.1 Lachnospiraceae bacterium
CCACCGTATATTCGGAACTGCGGCAAGATACGTGCAGCTGGTTTGTTTTCAGATATCAGAGGAATACAGGGGTCAGGGCATCGGCAGGAAGCTCTTTTCAATGGCCTGTGAAGAGGCCCGGCGGCTGGGTGCTGAGAAACTGTACATATCAGCCCATTCCTCAAAAGAGTCGCAGGCGGCATACCGGGCACTTGGCTGTACGCCTGCGGAGGAGGTCAATGAGGGACTGGCAGCAGCGGAGCCCTTTGATGTCCAAATGGAATACAGATTATAAAAAGTGAGGTCATGAAATAATGCATATCTATGTTGATTTTGACGATTGTCTGTGCGAGACGGGAAGGGCCTTCTCAAAGCTTGTGCTGGAAATGTTCAATAAGCATGTTGCGTATGACCAGATGCATTATTTTGAACTGGACAGGTCTTTTGATCTGGATGCGGAACAATATGAGCGGTTAATGATTCGGGGGCACGAGCCGGAGATACTGTTGTCGTTTGATGCGACTCCGGGAGCTGCGAAGACCATAAACGAATGGATTTCCTGCGGGCACGAGGTATCGGTCATTACCGGCCGCCCGTCAAGCGTTTATGAGCCGTCCCGCATATGGCTGGATGAGCATGGACTTCAGAACGCCGGACTGTACTGTCTCAACAAATATGGAAGGGATTTTTATATCAAAAACAGTAACAGCACGCTTGAACTTGAAGACTATTACAGGATGAAGTTTGATTACGCAGTTGAGGATTCTCCGAAGGCGTTCAGATTTTTCGAACATCTGCCGGAACTTAAGGTTCTGGTGTTTGACAGACCATGGAACAGAGAATGTTCTTTTCCGAATGGGAACTATCAAAGATGCGCCGATTGGGAGAGCATTCGCAGGATCGTTGCAGGTAAGTGAGAAAAAGACGTGCGATAAGAATGCAAGGTTGAGGAGGTTTTAGATTTTCAGATGGAGAAACTGACAGAGAATATGATTCGTTGGGCTGAAAGCAAACTTGGCAGCACAGAGTATGCAGGCTGGTGTCTTGCGTTTATTGAGGACGCACTTGAAATCAGCAATCATATCGAAGTATTCGGCGGAGATTCTGCAAAGGAATCCTGCGAGCTGTACAAGGACGCGCTGCGGGGCGGGGTGCCGGAACGAGGCGCGTTTGTTTTCTATAACTGCCTGTGCCCGGGCGAAAACGGCCCGGTCAACTGGGGACATTGCGGCATAAGTTTAGGGGACGGCCGTGTGATCCATGCGTGGGACATGGTCCGGATCGATGACTATCTGGCAATCGAAAAGCTGACAGCTCTGACCGGAGATCATCCGGAATACCTGGGCTGGGTGGCGCTCGAACGTGTGTTGATTCAAAAACCGTATTAGGAGCGTATCAGGGGATAAAGATTTCGTAAAAGACAGTCGGGAGAAGCGGGATGTATATTGTCAAAGCAGAGGCAGATCAGGTGGAAAAAATCGCAGATATGTCTGTCAGAGCATTTGAAACAGATGTAAATGTCGGCGGAGCAAAAGGTGAGGGTCCGCCTGGATTTGATTCCGTAGAATGGCATAAACAAATGGCCCGGGAGGGGCATTTGTATCAGGTAATGATAGGAAAAGACCTGGTAGGCGCAGCCGTTATATTCCGGGATGAAACAAAAAACAGCGTATACATTGGGAGAATATTTATTGACAGTATCTATCATAGAAAGGGTTACGGAATTCGTTTGATGGAATGCATAGAAAAGGAGTTCCCCTGTGCTGCTGAGTTTGATCTGGATACCCCATGCTGGAATGAACGGACCAATGCTTTTTACAAAAGATTAGGCTACCGTATCGTAAAAATCGAGGATGGATCCGTCTTTTACCGGAAAAGAAATAGCGAATCCAATATCATTCAGCATTTTAAATAAAGCAATATTCCAACTTACGGAGATCTCGTCAAATTGCAATTTGTTGAGATCTGACCGTTTTGAAATGTATAATTATGATGAGGTAAGAGAATATGGTTGTCACGATATTGCTCCAGGCAGCACTGTGGATATGGTTTCTCGGCTGCACAATAACTTATAAGTTTGGAAAATATACCCTTGTCGAAGGGATGGGAGTCAAAAGTGCTGAGTTCGTTATGTTGTGTTTATACAGCATAGGATTGATTCTTTACTATATGCTACAGCCTGCAGGGAAATGGATTTTGTTGGCAATTCTGGTTTTTTGGCTTGTTGTACAGTTCTTCTGCCACTGGTATTATACAATTTTTGGGGTTTCTGAAAACAAGCTTAAAGGATACAACGATTGTTTTCGTAATACGATCCGCATTTTCCCGATGAGCGAAACAAAGCTTGTCCCCGATCTTTATCATATCGTTCTGCATACATTGATCTTGTTGAACATCATCATATGCTTGCTATGATGGAGAAATTTTCTTGAAAGATATCGCAAACCGGGATTTGCGGAGGTGATTGTTATTGGACAAAACACTATATGAAATGATCTTTAAAAGAAAGTCATTTCATATTTTCAGAAATGTCGGGAACGAATCGATCAGCGGAGCTGAACTTGACGATACACAAAGTGCATATTCAGAATTTGCCCCTCTGAATCCCGGAATCAAAACCACTATCCGCATTGTACCCGAAAAGCAGACTAACTGTAAAAGAGGAGGAGAATACTGTATCCTGCTTTACAGCGAAAAGAAAGACGGCTATTTACAAAACATTGGATATCTCGGTGAACAACTCGACCTTTATCTTGTATCCCGAAACATTGGAACGCTCTGGTTCGGAATAGGAAAAACAGAAGAACCCTTTGAAGAAATGGAATTCGTCATTATGTTTTCTGTCCGGAAAATCAGTGATGACTCCAAATACCGCAGGGATATGTTTAAGAGCAAAAGGAAGAGCGTAGAAGAAATATGGGAAGGTGAGAAGATTCCGGGCGTGAGTGATATTGTCAGATTTGCTCCGAGTGCCTGTAATTCACAGCCGTGGTATGTAAAGAACGATGGTGAGATCTCGGTTTACAGGCATAAGAAACCCGGAAAAAGAGGAATCATGCCTGCCGACAAGGTTTCATTTTACAACCGCATTGATATAGGCATTTTCATCTGTTTCATGGATATCTGCCTTGAAAACCTCGATATCGGCTTTGAGAAAAAACTATATTCTGATGATGGCGAAGATAAAGAATCCGTACTGAATGCAGTGTATAGACTTGACTGACATATTCCGGTTTGCGGAGGCCTTTTGCATGGGAAAAGACTTATCTGAAATGTCCCGGCCTGTTACATAAACAGCAGACCGGGATTCCTTTTGCCAACAATATCAGACAGATGCCTCAACAACTCTGAGAATCAAAAACTTTTTTGAGCATCCGCCTTTCGCGCCGTCCCTTTTCTCCGCGGGTGCTGATGTTTTTCAGTACTCGATGCCCTTCCGGGCGGGTACGCCTTTGTCAAAGGGATGCTTGATCTTTTTCATCTCGGTCACGTAATCGGCCAGGTCCACGAGGGCGGGAGAGGGGTCGCGGCCGGTCAGGACGACTTCCAGGCCGGCGGGCTTTTCCTTCAGGAAACGGATGACTGCGTCCTCCGGGACCATTCCGCAGGCGATAGCGCCGAGGATTTCGTCCAGGACCAGCAGGTCATATTCTTCCTCCGCGGCGATGCGGACCGCTTCTTCGAAGAGGCCGGTGAAATCCGCGCGGGCGCGGGCTTTTTCTTCGTCGTCCATGGTCCAGATGAAGCCGTAGGGCTTGTCGCAGACCAGGATGCGGATGCCCGGAATCAGCCGCATCGCGCCCAGCTCCGCGGAATCGCCGCGCTTCAGATACTGGGTGAAGAGCACTTTCTTTCCGGCGCCGGCAGCCCGGACGGACAGGCCGACGGAGGCCGTGGTTTTGCCTTTGTTTTCGCCGCAATAAATATGGATCAGACCGTTCATGACAGGACTCCTTTGTTGATGTTATGCAGCTTCTCCGTCCCTTATGGTAGCGTGGCAGGAAGCATTTGTCAATTCGGAAAAAGCGTGGTATGATGGAGACGGATTTAAGGGAGACAGCGATGAGATTACTGGATCTGACAGCCGGGGAACCGGCGGTGGCGATGCTGGGCATGTGCAAGAACGCCGGCAAGACCACGGCGATGAACCGCCTGATCCGTGAACTGGGCGAGGCCGGCGTCGAAAAGGCGGCGCTGACCAGCATCGGCCGGGACGGAGAGGCCCGGGACCTGGTCACGGGGACGGACAAACCGCCCATCTATATGCGGGAAGGCATGCTGGCCGCGACGGCGGAACAGCTTCTTTCCTTATGCGACGTTTCCCGGGAGATCCTGTCCGCGACGGGGCTGTATACGAGCCTGGGCGAGGTGATCGTGTTCCGGGCGCGGAGCGACGGCTTCGTGCAGCTGGCCGGGCCGGGCATCGTGGACCACATGATCCGGCTGCGGCGGGAATTCGACCGCTTCGGTGCGGGGCCCGTGCTGATCGACGGCGCGCTCAGCCGCCTGAGCCTGCTGGCGGGCGCCTCGGACGGGGCCTGCGTGCTCTCCACCGGCGCGTCCCTGGACCGGGACATGGGCCGGGTCGTGGCGGAAACGGCGTACGTGGCCGCGCTGCTGGGCCTGCCGGAAATGCCGGCACCGGGGCCTTCGCAGGGAAAACTGACCCTGTTCGGCGGAGGACCGGAAGGCCGCACGGTGACGGACTTAAGCCGCATCGACCGTGCGGAACCAGAGGAAACGCTGCTCTCGGAAGGCGCGTTCACGGAGACCCAGGGCCGCACGCTGCTCAAGGGGTATACGAAAAAGCAGGGACTGACCCTGCTCGTGAGGGATCCGAGCTGCCTGATGCTGAAGCGGGAGACGTATGAAGCGCTCACTGCGCGGGGCATGCGGTTCGCCGTGCTGAAAGGCACGCGGCTGGCGGCCGTGACGGTCAACAGCGTCTCCGCCGGCGGCTGGCGCTTCGACGGCGAAGAGTTTTTGGAAAAGATGCAGGCAGCGGTGACCGTGCCGGTGCTGGACGTGAGGAAATAAAAAGGACGCCGCTGCGCGTCCGGGAACCGAAAATGATCAGACTGAGCTACGAACAGAAAGAAGATATCGGCCTCAAATACGTGCGGGACATGCTGGACCCGGCGAGCCCTTACGGCGTGAAATTCCTGAAAGCCGAGGGATTTTACGGACAGGCCCGGCAGCAGGCGCTGGAAGAGGAACTGAACAATATCGCCCTGCTTTGGCAGGACCTGGAAACGCAGGAGGCCGCGGTGGCGGACCTGCAGCACGCGCTGAGCGAACTGAAGGACCTGTCCGGGACGTTCGCGAACGGGATGACGCAGGCGCTGACGGAAGTGGAATTATTTGAACTGTCCGCATATTGCCGGCGGATGCAGGAATTGAGGCGGCTCGCGGAAGCGCTGCCGTCGTATCCGCGCCTGGCCGGGACGCAGTTGGAACCGGTGGAGGACGCGCTGCGGGTACTGGATCCTGCAGACAGCGGCCTGGCCGGGTTTTATATCGAGGACGCGCGCACGCCGGAACTCGCGGAAGCGCGCGCGGCCAAGCGGGCGGCGGAACTGCAGCTGCGGACCGCCCCGGAAGAGGGGCGGGAGGCACTGCTGAAACAGCGCCAGGAAGCGGCGCGCCGGGAGGAGGATGCCTTACAAGTGGTCTATGCGCAGATGAGCGCGGACCTGCGCCCGCATCTGCCCCTGCTGCAGCGGAACGCGGCGGCGGCCGGCCGTCTGGACGCGGGCATCGCCAAATCCCTGCTGGCCCGCCGGTTCGGCTGCGTACGCCCGGAAATGGGCGGCGAGGACCTGGTCCTGGAAGAAGCCGTCCATCCGCAGGTCGCGGCGGCGCTGTCGGAGCGCGGCCGGACTTTTACCCCCATCACGATGACCTTGTCCCGCGGCGTCACGGTCCTGACCGGCGCTAACATGGGCGGCAAGAGCATCGCCCTGAAGACCGCGCTGCTGAACGCCGCGCTGGCCCTGAGCGGCTGCTTCGTCTTCGCGCGGAGCGCCCGCGTGCCCTTCTTCGACCGGATCGAAGTGATCAACCGCGACTTTTCCAACGCCTCGCAGGGCCTGTCCAGCTTCGGCGGCGAGATCCTGCGGCTGAAGGAAGCGCTCGAGGACCTGCGCGAAGGCGGCCTGTCCCTGATCGTGATGGACGAACTGGCCCGCGGCACCAACGCCCGCGAAGGCGCGCAGATCGCCCGCGGGACCGTGAATTATCTGGCGGACAAGAATGCCGTGACGCTGCTCGCGACGCACTATGACGGCGCGGCGGAAGGCGCCGTCCGCCATTACCAGGTGAAGGGCCTGGCCCGCCGGGAGGACGCGTCCTGGACCGGCACCGCGGAGGGCCGCGACGGTCTGCGCCTGATCGAAAACGCGATGGACTACGGCCTGATCGAAGTGAAGCCCGGCACGGAATGCCCGCGTGATGCCATCGCCATCTGCCGCCTCCTGGGCCTGCCGGAGGAGATCCTGTCATGAGCGGGGAAGCGCCCGTCAAAAAGAAAAAACAGTGGTGTCTCGGCATGCTGGGGATCATGCCTCTGACCTTTGCGATCGGCTTTTCCGGGCCGCTCGTCTTTTTTGGCGCGATGATGATCCTGATCCACGGCGGCGCCTGGTGCGTGCCGCTGTTCCTGTCCTACCTGGCCGTGCTGATGCTGCCAACATCGCTGTGGGTCGGCCGCCGCGATTTGAACAACCTGCATTTTATCCTGGGCGATGAAGTGTTTTACTCGGAACACCCGGACGAAATGAAAAAAGCCCTCCGCCGGAAGCGCCGGAAAGGCATCCCGCGCGAACGGGCCGACCGGGTGGAGCAGTACCGCAGCGAGCCGGTCCCCGAGTTCGGGGGAGAGAACGAGCGCTTCCTGAACGAGCGCCGGAAGGGCCGCCTGCTGTTCCTGGCCGCCGCCGTCCTGCTGGCCGCGCTGGCCGCCTGGCTGTTCGTCCAGGCCAACCACCTCTGGTGGGTCAACCGCAATACCGGCCGGAAACAGCCGGATCTTTCCTGGATCTTCCCGCTCGCGGGCGGCGTCCTGGTGGCGGTCACCGCGCTCCTGGCCTTCTTCCGGAAGATGAGCCGGTGGCTCCCGCCCGTGACCGTGCTCGTGCTGCTGTTCGGCGCCTGGGGCGCGTACGTTTCGGTCTCCGTGAACGCCCGCCTGGTGCTGACGGACGTGCTGAAAGGCTTCGGCTGCGCCGCCCTGTACGCCCTGGTCTGCTACGGCATCCTGCCTTTCGTGAAAGACCTCAAATCCCGGGAGGAGGCTTACCGGACCTACGCGGAACAGCAGATCGACCTGTTCGAACTGGGCTGCATTGACGAGGACCTGCTGCGCATCCGCCTGGATAAAAAGAGGCAGACCGGGTGAGAAAACGGGACAGATTTTTCCGGTCCCGGCCGAAAATCCGCTTGCATTTTTCCGCCGTTTTACTATAATATTTCCAGACGGCTCCGCGAAGCCGCATTTGTTTGAGACAACCGCATAAATACGATAGAGGCGCAGAGCGCAGGGTAACGTCCTTCCCACGGCATCAGGCAATGCCGGAAGGGCGCGACGGGGCGCTTTGCCGAAGGATGCGGCCGGCCGACGCCGCTTCCTGGGGACCGGGCCCGGCGCCAGTTCCTGTCATGACGATCATGAAGCGCTATCCGAGGAAACGACCCGGACGGCGCTTATTCTTTAAATAACAATACTGAGGAGGATCCCCTATGAAATCACTCATTCGCATCCGCATGGGAGCGGAAGACGCCCATTACGGCGGTAACCTGGTGGACGGCGCGCACATGCTCCACCTGTTCGGCGACGTGGCCACGGAACTGCTGATCCGCTACGACGGCGACGAAGGCCTGTTCTGCGCCTACGACAACGTGGAATTCCTGGCGCCTGTTTTTGCCGGCGATTACATCGAGGCGGAAGGGGAGATCGTCCATGTGGGCAACACCTCCCGCAAAATGGTCTTTGAGGCCCGCAAGGTGATCGTGCCCCGCCCGGACATCAACGAATCCGCCTGCGACGTGCTGGAAGAGCCCATTGTCGTCTGCCGGGCAAGCGGCACCTGCGTGGTCCCGAAGGATAAGCAGCGGGGGAATCATTGATGGAAAAACTCATCATCACCGCCGCCATCTGCGGCGCGGAAGTAACCAAGGAGCAGAACCCCGCCGTGCCCTACACGGTGGAGGAGATCGTGCGCGAAGCGAAGAGCGCCTATGACGCCGGCGCCGCCATCGTCCACCTGCACGTGCGGTGGGACGACGGCACGCCCACGCAGGACCGCGAACGGTTCCGCGAATGCATCGACGCCATCAAAAAGGAGATCCCGGACGTGATCCTGATCCCGTCCACCGGCGGCGCGGTCGGTATGAGCGCGGAAGAGCGCCTGCAGCCCACCGAACTCTTCCCGGAGATGGCCACGCTGGACTGCGGCACCTGCAATTTCGGCGACGACGTGTTTGAAAACACGATGCCCGTCATGCGCGCGTTCGGCAAGCGGATGCTCGAAAACCATATTAAGCCGGAGTACGAATGCTTCGAGATGGGCCACCTGGACACGGTCCTCACAATGGCCCGCAAGGGACAGGTCCCCGGCGCGCCCATGCAGTTCAACTTTGTGCTGGGCGTCCCCGGCTGCACGCCCGCCACGGTGGACAACCTGGCGTGGCTGGTGCGGAGCATCCCGGCCGGCAGCACCTGGACCGCCACCGGCATCGGCCGCGCGGCCTTCCCGATGGCCGCCGCCGCCATCGTCATGGGCGGCAACGTCCGCGTCGGTTTTGAGGACAACCTCTACCTGGAGCGCGGCGTGCTTGCGAAGAGCAACGGCGAACTGGTCGCCAAGGTCGTGCGCCTGGCAAAGGAACTGGGACGGGAGATCGCCACGCCGGCGGAAGCCCGGAAGATTTTAGGATTATAAAAGGATCACTGAGAGGAGAGACAATAAATGGAACAGTTAAAAGGCAATAAATACGGCACCCACCGCGTCATCGAGCCCAAGGGCGTCCTGACCCAGGCGGCCTGGAAGATCGACAACGACATGACCAAGCATTATTCCAACGAGATCATCTGCGACGTGATCTCCCTGAATATCGATTCCGCGTCCTTCACGCAGATCGAGGAAGCCTGCGGCGGCGACGAGCAGAAGATCGGCGAAATGATCATGGGCATCGTGGCCGAGCGCGGCAAGCAGCAGAACCCGGTCACCGGTTCCGGCGGCATGTTCATCGGCAAGGTCGCCTACATCGGCGACGACCTGAAGGACCGCGACCTGAAGGTGGGCGACAAGATCGCCTCCCTGGTGAGCCTGTCCCTGACCCCGCTCCGGATCGATAAGATCCTGGCCATCCACAAGGCGATCGACCGCGTGGACATCGTCGGCCAGGCCGTGCTGTTCGAAAGCGGCCTGTACGCCAAGCTGCCGGACGACATGTCCGAAGCGCTGGCGCTCGCGGCTCTCGATGTGGCCGGCGCTCCCGCCCAGGCCCGCCGCCTGCCCAAGGAGGGCGACAGCGTGCTGATCCTCGGCGCCAACGGCAAATCCGGCGTGCTCTGCGCCTGGGAAGCCATGAAGAAGGTCGGCCCGAACGGCAACGTGGTCGGCGTGGTCCGCAACCCGAAGCAGGTCCCCGCTCTGATGGAACTGGGCGTGTACCACAAAGTCGTAGTCGCCTCCGCCACCGAGCCCGTCGCCGTGCTGGAAGCGGCGCTGGAAGCGAACGGCGGGAAGGAATACGACCTGTCCATCAGCTGCGTGAACGTCGAGGCCTGTGAAATGAGCGCCATCCTGCCCGTGAAGGAAGGCGGCACGGTCTACTTCTTCTCCATGGCCACCAGCTTCACCCGCGCGGCCCTGGGCGCCGAAGGCGTGGGCAAGGACATCACGATGATCGTCGGCAACGGCTACGCGAAGAACCACGCGGAGATCACGCTGAACGTGCTGCGCGAAAACGCGAAGATCCGCGAACTGTTCGATAAGAAGTACGTATAAAGGCAAAAAGGAGAAATCGTCATGCAGACCCGCAACGGATTATTTGCCGAAGTGCCGGCAGAACAGTGGAACGACTGGAAATGGCAGGTGCGCAACCGCATCGAAACGGTGGAGGACCTGAAAAAGTATATCGACATCACCCCGGAAGAGGAAGAGGGCATCCGCCAGTGCCTGGGCGTGCTGCGCATGGCCATCACCCCCTACTACCTGTCCCTGATCGACCTGGACGATCCCCATGACCCGATCCGCCGCCAGGCCATCCCGACGGCCCTCGAACTGCACAAGGCGGACGCGGACCTGCTGGATCCCCTGCACGAGGACACCGACTCCCCGGTGAAGGGCCTGACCCACCGCTATCCGGACCGCGTGCTGCTGCTGGTGACGGACCAGTGCTCCATGTACTGCCGCCACTGCACCCGCCGCCGCTTTGCCGGCCAGACGGACTGCGCCGTGCCGCTGGAGCAGATCGACGCCTGCATCGAATACGTGCGTAGCCATCCGGAAGTCCGCGACGTCCTGATCTCCGGCGGCGACCCGCTGGTGATGAGCGACGACCGCCTGGAATACATCATCGCCAAAGTGCGCGAGATCCCGCATGTGGAGATCGTCCGCATCGGCAGCCGCACGCCGGTCGTCATGCCGCAGCGCGTCACGCCCGAACTGTGCGCGATGCTGAAGAAGTATCACCCGGTGTGGCTGAACACCCACTTCAACCACCCGAAGGAAGTTACCGAAGAATCCAGGCGCGCCTGCGCGATGCTGGCCGACGCCGGGATCCCGCTGGGCAACCAGAGCGTGCTGCTCGCGGGCGTCAACGACTGCGTCTTCACCATGAAGAAACTGGTGCATGAGCTGGTCAGGATGCGAGTGCGGCCGTACTACATTTACCAGTGCGACCTGTCCATGGGCCTGGAGCATTTCCGCACGCCCGTGGGCAAGGGCATCGAGATCATTGAGGCTCTGCGCGGCCATACCAGCGGCTTCTGTGTGCCGACCTTCGTCGTGGACGCTCCCGGCGGCGGCGGGAAGATCCCGGTGATGCCGGACTATCTGATCTCCCAGACACCGCACCGCGTGATCCTGCGCAACTTCGAAGGCGTGATCACCACCTACACGGAGCCCGAGAACTACAAGGAGACCTGCCAGTGCGAATACTGCCGCGGCGAGCGGGAGGCCAGACTGGTGGGCGTCGCCGGCCTGGAGCACGGCCAGGCGCTGAGCCTGGAACCCAAGGGACTGGCGCGGGCCGAACGCGGCAACGGCAAGAAGAATTGAAAGCAGGGGCGCATATGACTAGTAAGATCGGTTTAGACCATGCGCTGGTGGATAAGGCACGGGCTTCTGCCGCAAAAGTGGCGGAGGACACCCAGCGCTTCATCGACCGGCACACCACCGTCGCGGTGGAACGCACGGTCTGCCGCCTGCTGGGCATCGACGGGATCAACGACGTGGAGGTCCCCATGCCCAACGTGGTGGTGGAGCATCTCACGGAAAAAGGCCTCCTGGCGGAAGGCGCGGCCCTGCGCATCGGCAACGCGATGGCGGAACTGGGCATCGGCCCGCAGGAGGTCGCGGAAGGCATCGACCGGGGGGAGATCGACCTCGCCGCCCTGCCGCTGCATTCCGACGCGGAGATCCGCGCGGCGCTCGCGCCCGTGGTCGATGCCACGATGGCCCGCATCCGCGCCAACGTCGCGAAGCGCAACGAATATCTGACGGAATTCGGCGACAAGCAGGGCCCGTACATCTACCTGATCGTCGCCACCGGCAACATTTACGAGGACATCACCCAGGCCAAGGCGGCGGCCAAGCAAGGCGCGGACGTCATCGCCGTGATCCGCACCACCGGCCAGAGCCTGCTGGACTTCGTGCCCTACGGCGCCACCACGGAAGGCTTCGGCGGCACCTACGCCACCCAGGAGAACTTCCGCCTGATGCGCGCGGCCCTGGACGAGGTGGGAGAGGAGCAGCACCGTTACATCCGCCTCTGCAACTACTGCTCGGGCCTGTGCATGCCGGAGATCGCCGCGATGGGCGCCCTGGAGCGTCTGGACGTGATGCTGAACGACGCGCTGTACGGCATCCTGTTCCGCGACATCAACATGCAGCGCACCATCGTAGACCAGTATTTCTCCCGCGTGATCAACGGCTTTGCCGGCGTTATCATCAACACCGGCGAGGACAACTACCTGACCACCGCGGATGCTTATGAAGAGGCCCACACCGTGCTGGCCAGCCAGTTCCTGAACGAGCAGTTCGCCGTCCAGGCCGGCCTGCCCGAGGAGCAGATGGGCCTGGGCCACGCCTTCGAGATGGATCCGGACCTGCCCAACGCCTTCCTCTACGAGCTGGCGCAGGCGCAGATGGCCCGTGAGATCTTCCCGAAAGCGCCGCTCAAATACATGCCGCCCACCAAATTCATGACCGGCAACATCTTCCGCGGCCACGTGCAGGACGCCCTGTTCAACATGGTGACGATCCTGACGAACCAGAAGATCCACCTGCTGGGCATGATGACCGAAGCCATCCACACGCCGTTCATGAGCGACCGCGCGCTGGCCATCGAGAACGCCCAGTACATCTTCCGCACCATGGCGGACCTGGGCGAGGACATCGAGTACAAGAAGGGCGGCATCATCCAGAGCCGCGCGGCGGAAGTGCTGCAGAAGGCCGCAGACCTGCTGGGCGAGATCGAACGCATCGGCCTGTTCGCCACGCTGGAAAAAGGCGTGTTCGCGGACATCAAACGCCCGCTGGACGGCGGCAAGGGCCTGGACGGCGTGACGACCAAATCCGACCGCTATTTCAACCCCTTCGTTGAGGAAATGAGGAAGGAGGCGCGCGCATGAGCTCGGGACTCTATGACATGTCCGCGAAGGACTTTGACAAGACGCTAGACCTCTCCGCGATCAAGCCCTACGGCGACACCATGAACGACGGCAAAGTGCAGCTGTCCTTCACCCTGCCCGTGGCCAACAACGACCGCGGCATGGAAGCCGCCCGCATCCTGGCCAAGAAGATGGGCCTGACCGAGCCCAACGTGGCCTACGCGCGCACGCTGGACGCGGAATTCACGTTCTACGTGGTGTACGGCTCCTGCACGTATACGGTGGATTACAACAACATCAAGATCCAGGCCATCGAAGACGTTTCCATGGAGATGGACGAGGTGGACGCGTACATCAAGGAGCACATCGGGCGGAAGATCGTGGTGATCGGCGCCTCGACGGGCACGGACGCGCACACCGTGGGCATCGACGCCATCATGAACCGCAAAGGCTTTGCGGGGCATTACGGCCTGGAACGCTATGAGATGATCGAGGCCCTCAACATGGGCGCGCAGGTCCCCAACGAGGAATTCCTCGCCAAGGCCCGCGAGATCCACGCGGACGTCCTCCTGGTGAGCCAGACCGTCACCCAGAAGAACATCCACATCATGAACCTCACCGAACTCATCGAGCTCGCCGAAGCCGAAGGCATGCGCTCAAATTGCGTCATGTGCTGCGGCGGCGCCCGCATCACCCACGAACTCGCCAAGGAACTCGGCTTCGACGCCGGCTTCGGTCCCGGCAAATTCGCTAACGACGTCGCGACGTTCTGCGTGAAGGAGATGGTCAGGAGAGGGATGAAGTAAACAACAAAAAACGGCCCCGCGGGGCCGCTTTTTTGTTTGCCGCTGCTGTCAGTCTTCCAGTTCCACGATCATCTCCACCTCGACCGGAGCGTTCCCGGGGAGAGCGTAGACGCCGACGGCGCTGCGGGCGGCCACGGCTTTGTCGCCGAAGACCTCTTTGAGGAAGAGGGAGGCGCCGTCCAGGGCTTTGGGCTGGGCGGTGAAGCCTTCGCCGCTGGCGATGAAGCCGGTAACTTTGACGATCTTTTTGACGCGCTCCAGGCTGCCGGCGACGGAGTGGATGATGCCCAGACAGTTTAAGGCGCAGAGCCGGGCGGCTGCCTGGGTCTCTTCCAGAGTCAGGTCGGTGCCGGCTTTGCCGGTGTACTGCAGGACGCCGTCCTTGCGGGGCGTTTGGCCGGCGGTGTAGAGGATATTGCCGCAGATCACGCCGGGCGTGTAGGCGCCCTGTGGACGGATGCCGGCGGGGAGTTCATAGCCGAGTTCTCTGATCTTTTCTTCTGCTGTCATGTTCGTTCTCCTTCTGCCTGACGGGCGGGGGCCGTTTCAGTGTTTGCGGTAGCGTTCCAGCAGCACCAGGAGGCGCCGGATGGCGGCTACGGCGTTGTCGTGATCCTGCGAGAAATTGATGCGGAACTGGTGCAGGAACTGCGGGCCGAATTCCGTCCCGGGGGTCACGGTCACATTCGCCATTTTGCGGGCGATGCGGATGAACTGGTGCAGGGAAACGTCCAGCTCGGGCAGTTCGATGAAGAGGTAGCTGCCGCCTTCGGTCGGCCGCGCACTGACGCCGGGGACTCCTTTGATCTCGGTCAGGATGGCGTCTCGGATGGCCTGGTGCGCCGCCACACGCTTCTTCATAAAGCCTTCCGGCTCATGGAACCAGGTCCGGAAAACGGCCTGATTATAGCCGCTGCAGCGCAGCGCCATGATCGCCTGCAGCTTTTCCATGCGGTCGATGATCTCTTCGGTGCCGAAGGCCACGCCCAGGCGGTAGCCGCTCAGGGATTCGGTCTTGGACGGGCCGATGATGGTGATCAGGTTGTCCGGGATCTCCGGCTGCGCGCACAGATGCGTGTAGGTCTTGCCGGGGTAGATCTGGCGGGTATACAGTTCATCCACGATCAGGGTCACGCCGTACCGCTTCGCCAACTTCGCGATCTCCGTGATCTCGCGGAAGGAATAAATGCAGCCCACGGGGTTGTTCGGATTGGAGAACAGGAACAGCTTCACGCCGCCCCGGAAGGCTTCCTCGAGCGCCGCCAGGTCCAGACCGGCGTCTTCCCGGCTGTTCCGGTAATCCATCTGTACGGGGACCAGTTCTCCGTGGAAGAATTCCACCATCTTGCGGTTGGCGAAATAGTCGGGCTCCACGATGGCGACCTTGTCGCCGGGCAGGATGTTGCTGCCCATGGCCAGGAACAGCGCGCCCTGCGTGCCGGGCGTCAGAATGATGTTCCGGGCGGGGTCGATCGCGGCGCCGGTAAAGTCGGACAGATCGGCCGCGACCTGTTCCAGGATCGACCGGCGGCCCCGGTAAGGGGTGTAGGCCATCGGAGCGCCTTCCCGCACGCCTTCGGCAAAGACTTCGAAACTGCCCGGGGTAGGAATGTGCGCGTCCACGTCGCCGTGCGAAAAATCAACGGCGGGCCCGGGAAGGAATTCCCCTCTCAAGTCGAGATCTTCCTCTTTCTGCAGCGCTTCCTGGCCGGGAGCGTTGTCCACTCCCAATTTATCAAACTTTTCCTGGATCGTCATCCTCTTTTTCCTCCTTTTCCGGATCCGCGGAGCCAGATCTCCGGCGTCAATGGCATCATAGCGCGGAAAGCAGGCTTGCGTCCACAGGCAATAAGAGATATAATTATTCCGAAAATGAATAATGTTGCGCCGGGCCGCGGCGGGGAAGCCCCCTGTTTCCGCGCCGGGAGCGGACAGGAGACGGTAAAATGGATCTGATCGAGATTCGGGAAATAGAATATATCTTAGTTCTCGCGGAAGAGCGGAGCGTATCGCGCGCCGCGGACCGCTGCTACATCTCGCAGCCCCAGTTCAGCAAAATGATCCGGCGGGCGGAAAGCCGCCTGGGCATCGAACTGTTCGACCGGCGGACGCATCCCCTTTCGCTCACGCCGGCCGGGGAGCTCCTGATCCCTCTCATGAAGAAACTCGGGGAGAGCTACCGCGATTTCCTGAGGAACTGCGAGATGTTCCGCCGGAATAAGAGCGCGGACCTGACGGTCGCGGCGCCCAGCTTCTTCTGCACCCACAGCCTGCCGCCGCTGGTGAGGGCGTTCGCGGCGGAACGTCCCGATTTCCGCATCCGCCTGATCGAGAGCAACGACCAGGACCTGAAAGCGCTGCTGGCCAGCGGGACCGCGGATCTGGGCATTACGGTCCAGACCGGGCTGACGGAAGACTACGCGGCGGAAGTCCTGGGACGCGAGACGATCATCCTGGCCGTTCCCGCGGATCATCCGGTCAACCGCGGGCTGGAGGACCGGGCTTTGTCTCCCCGGCAGCTGCAGACGGATTTTTCCGCCGATCCCGCCGTCCCCGCCGTTCCGCTCACGCTGTTTGCGGACGTGGATTTCCTCTTCCTCAAAAGCGGCAACGATCTGCGCGACAGAGGCCTGGAGCTGTGCCGCCGGGCCGGATTCACGCCGCACATCACCATGGAGCTGGACCAGCTGATGACCGCCTATTATCTGGCGGAAGCCGGACTGGGCGCGACGTTCACCCGGGCTTCCGCACCGTTCTATACGGGCAGCGAAGGGAAGCTCTGCTTTTACAAGATCGGCGACGAGCTGACCGGCCGGGACGTGTTCCTGCTGACCGGCGACCCGAAAAAAATCCCGCCGGAGGGGCGGGATTTCATCCGTTTCCTAAAACGCGGTCCTTTTTATTCGGGAACTCTTCCGGCGCAGAGATAGAAGACGGTCAGCAGGCCGGGACCGCAGTGGGCACCGATGACGACGCCGAGCTGGGTGATGGTGACGGGGCCGATCTGCGGGTAAGCGGCTTTCACTTCGTCGCGGACCCATTCCGCGTCCTCGCGGCAGTCGGCGTGGAGGATGTGGATGTCGGTGCCGGTCGGATCGATGAGGGAGAGGTCGTGCAGGATCCCGTCGCGGATCGCACGCAGCGCGGATTTACGGCCGCGGGCTTTTTTGACGACGTCGAGCGTGCCGCCGTCCGGAACGTAGAGCACGGGCTTGATGTTGAGCAGCGAGCCGACCAGCGCGGAGGCATTGGAAACGCGCCCGCCGCGCTTTAGGTATTTCAGATCGTCGACCGTGAAGCGGTGGGCGATCTTCAGTTTATGCGCTTCGCCCCACGCGATGACTTCCTCAAAGGACCTGCCAGCCTCCATCAGCGCCGTCATGTGCACGACCAGCGTGCCCAGCCCGCCGGAAATGCAGCGGGTGTCCATCACGTACAGCGTCTGTTCGGGAAATTCCTTCCGCATCTGCGCCGCAGCTTCCTGCGAATTCGCGTAAGAGGAAGACATTTTCTGCGACATGTCGAGGAAGATCACGTTTTTCCCGCCGGACAGCAGGCTGCGGAAAAACTCTTCATATTCAAAACGGTTGATCATGGACGTCTGCAGCAGGTCACCGTTCCGCATGCCGGCGTAGACCGCGGCGCGGCTCTCTTCGCGGCAGTCGTCCTGGAACGGCGTATCATTGACGGTGTAACCGTAGGAAATAAATGGAATGCGGTGCGCGTCCAGCCAGGTCCGCGGCAGATCTGCGGTAGAGGACGTTGCGATCTGATAGGGGCGCATATCGGATCCTCCTGTTGTTTTTTGACTGCTGTTATTTATTATAGCAGGAAATGACCGGACTTGCAATTGCTCAATCAAGGAGATCCGCACGCGGTTATCTCTCCGGGGATTGATTATTGTAAGGGTTCGGAATATAATAGCGGAAAACCGCGGGGCGCATCAGACCGGCAGACCGTCCTGCAGGCGATATGATCAAGGAGAAGGATGAAGATGATGAAGAAACTGGCAAAAATCGCGGCGATGATCCTGACGGCAGCCCTGCTGGCCGGCATATTATCCGGCTGCTCCGGGGCCGGCAAGACCACGGAAGCCCCGACGACGCAGGCTCCCGCTACGGAAGCCCCGACCACGGCCGCCCCTACCACGGCCGCTCCGGCCGCGGAAGTCCCGACCACGGCCGCTCCGACCACAGCCGCTCCGACCACGGCCGCCCCTACCACTGCCGCCCCTACTACAGAAGCCCCCGCCACGGAAGCCCCTGCTACAGAAGCTCCCGCCACGGAGCCCTCCTCTGCCGAGGGAAAGCATTTTGACGAAGTGCCGGAAGGATTTAAGGAGTTCTCTTATGAAGGCGTGACCTTCCTGATCCCCGAAGACTTTACCGCACAGGAAAACGGCGGCATGATGCTCCTGATGAACGAGAAGCAGCCCACGGGTGACAACATCAACATGGCCCCTTCCCAGGATAAACTGGAAAACTACACGGAAGAAAACCTCAAAAAAACCATGGAGTCGGTTTATCAGGGGACTTTCAATACGGAAGTAAAAGACTTCGCCTACAGCCGCGAACAGATCGAAGGCGGAGAGATGGTAACGGTGACGTTCTCGGCGGAACTGTACGGGATAAAAATGTACATAACCTCTTGCAACCTGTTTTACGGCGGGAAAGCCATGAACATCACCTTTACGCAGGTCACGGATGAGGCCGCGGACGTTTTCAAGACCTGCATCGGCAGCATCTGCATCACGGATCTGCAGTAAGGCGGTCCCCGTTATGCGGGAAAATAATGAGATTAATTAAACAAATATAAAAAAAGCTTTTTTTTTCGTAAAAAAATGGTATGATAAGGTCAGGATTCATTGCATTCGGAGAATAATGATGGAAAACACCCTGGACCGGATCCTTTCGGATCAGAAAAGCAAAGGGCGTCTCAGCCTTCTGATAGGCGTATCGCTTTTCGCCGCCGCAGCAGTTTTGCTGGCGGTGGGACAGGTTATGGGCTGGGTATTCCTGGGCATGTCGGCCGTTCTCGGCGCAGCTCTGTGGCAGCGCGTGAAACGGAACAGACAGGAACTGGCCAAACTGGGTGATCCGGAAACGGCGAAAAAAGAATTGCGTGCTGACGGGACGGCATACTATCAGTCTTTCGGACTGACGGTATGCCGTCGTTTTTGCATATCGGAACGCCCGTCCCTGCAGGTCCTCCCGTTTGAAGAGATGGAAAAATTCGAGGTGGGCCTGGCCGGCGATGCGCGGAAAGTCCTGTTCCTGACGGATAAGAAAGGCGTCCGGCATCCGGTCGCGGAGACCGTAAAGGATGACGGAAACCAGGAGGAGTTCGACCGGGCGTATCAGCAGATCAGGACTGCTTTTGCGGAACGGAAACAGTAAATGGGATCATAAAGCCAAGACTGAAAGGAGAGAAGACATGAAAGTAGGATTTATCGGACTAGGAATTATGGGGCGGCCGCTGGCCAAGCATCTGCTGAACGCGGGTGTCGATCTGATGGTATCGGACGTGAACCCGGTACCCGTGCAGGAACTGGTGTCGATGGGCGCCGGGACGGGATCCTACGCCGAGATCGGCGAGCAGTGCGACGTCGTGATCACGATCCTGCCCACGGGCGGCATCGTGCAGTCGGTGCTGTTCGGCGAGGGCGGCATCGCTTCCACCTTGAAGCCCGGCAGCCTGGTGATCGACCACAGCTCCGTCACGCCGGTGGAATCCCGGGAATGCTATGCGAAACTGAAAGAAAAAGGCGTTGATTTCGTGGACGCGCCGGTATCCGGCGGCGAACCCGGCGCCATCGCGGGCACGCTGGCCATCATGGCGGGCGGCGATGAAGAGGCCTTCAAGCGGGCCGAAGAAGTCATCAAGCCGTATTCCTCCTCCATTCTCCGGATCGGCCCGGTGGGCAGCGGCAGCGTAGCCAAGCTGGCCAACCAGATCATCGTGAACAACAACATCGCCATCGTTTCCGAAGCCCTGACCTTCGCCGTGAAGGCCGGTGCGGATCCGGAGAAGGTCTATCTGGCCATCCGCGGCGGCCTGGCCGGCTCCGCGGTGCTGGACGCCAAGGCACCCATGATGTACAACCGCAACTTCGTGCCCGGCGGCCCCATCCGCATCAACCACAAGGACATCACCAACGTAGTGAAGACCGCGCACGCGATCGACGCGCCGATCCCCTACACCGCCCAGCTGTACGAGATCATGCAGTCCCTCAAGATCCACGGCCTGATGGGCGAGGACCATTCCGCCATCGTGAAGTACTTTGAGGCCATGGGCGACGTCAAAGTTGAGAAGAAGGGAGAATGAGATGGCGATCGGAACCGAGATCCTGACCAGCTTCAAACCCATCGACGTGCCGGCGGTCGACGCCCTGCTGAACGCGGAGATCGCGGCGAACAACAAGAAGATCGTAGTCCTGGACGACGACCCCACCGGCGTGCAGACCGTGCATGACATCACCGTCTACACCAACTGGGACAGGGACAGCATCCGCCAGGGCTTTGAAGAAGAAAACAACCTGTTCTACATCATGACCAACTCCCGCGGCTTCACGGCGGAGCAGACCACGAAGGCGCATCATGAGATCGCCGCCGTGGTGGACGAAGTCGCGCGCGAAACGGGCCGCGAATACATCTTCATCAGCCGCAGCGACTCGACGCTGCGCGGCCATTATCCGCTGGAGACCAAGCTGCTGCGGGACGACTATGAAAAGTACACCGGCAAGAAGATCGACGGCGAGATCCTGTGCCCCTTCTTCAAGGAAGGCGGCCGCTTCACCATCGGCAATGTCCACTATGTGAAATACGGCAATGAACTCGTCCCGGCCAATGAGACCGAATTCGCGAAGGACAAGACCTTCGGCTACACCGCCGCCACCATGCCCGGCTACGTGGAAGAGAAGACCGGCGGCGAATTCAAGGCGGAAGACGTCACCTGCATCACGCTGGAAGAGATCCACGACATGGATATCGACGGGATCCAGGCCAAGCTGATGGCCGTGAAGGACTTCAACAAGATCGTCGTCAACGCCGTGGATTACGTCGATGTCAAAGTCTTCTGCGTGGCCCTGTACCGCGCGATGGCCGCCGGCAAGGTCTTCATGTTCCGCACCGCGGCCGCCATCGTCAAAGTCCTGGGCGGCGTCACGGACCAGCCCCTGCTGACCCGCGAAAAGATGGTGCAGACCGAAACGGACAACGGCGGCGTCATCGTGGTCGGCTCCCACACGGACAAGACCACCCGTCAGTTGAACTGCTTAAAGACCCTGGAGGGCATCGAATTCATCGAACTGGATGCCACGCTCGTGCGCGACGAAGCCGCGTTCGAAGCCGAGGTGCAGCGCTGCCTGGATCTGGAAAACAAGTGCATCGCGGCGGGCAAGACCGTCTGCTGCTACACCACGCGCGCGCTGATCACGGCGGACACCGGCGATAAGGAAGACGAGCTCCGCCTGTCCGTCCGCATCTCCGACGCGGTGCAGTCCCTGGTGGGACGCCTGTCCGTGACGCCCAGCTTCGTGATCGCGAAGGGCGGCATCACCTCCAGCGACGTGGGCACCAAGGCCCTGGCCGTGAAGAAGGCGAACGTCCTGGGACAGATCCGGCCCGGCATCCCGGTCTGGCAGACCGGCGACGACAGCCGCTTCCCGCGCATCCCTTACGTGATCTTCCCCGGCAACGTGGGCGAAGACGAGACCTTAAAAGAAGCGGCCGAGATCCTGCTGGCCAAATAAGGAAGCTCCAGAGAGGAGAGGCTCATGGCCCAATGCGTCGTCATCGCGGATGACCTGACCGGCGGCAACGCCACCGGCGTGCTTCTCCGCAAAATGAACTATCAGGCGGACACCGTGCTGAACCTCGGCGCGGTGGATCCCGCCCTGATCAAATACAGCGACTGCGTCGTCTACCCCACGGACTCCCGCGGCGTCAGCCCGGAAGAAGCGTACCGGCGGGTCTACAAAGCCTGCGAAGTGCTGGCCGGTCCGGACGTGAAGATCTACACGCACCGCATCGACAGCACGCTGCGCGGCAACCTGGGCAGCGAAACGGACGCGATGCTGGACTACCTGGGCGAAGATTACGTCGCCGTCGCGGCGCCCTGCTTCCCGGCCACCGCGCGCATCGTCTGCGGCGGCTACATGCTGGTCGAAGGGATCCCCCTGCACCAGACCAACATCGCCATCGACCCCAAAACGCCCGTCCTGACCTCGGACGTGGCCGCGCTGTTCCGCGGACAGAGCAAATATCCCGTCGCCGCCCTCATGATGGACGAGCTGATGAAGGGAGCGGACCACCTGGCCGCGCGTCTGAAAGAACTGGCGGCGGAAGGCGTCCGCACGATCACGCTGGACTGCATCACGCAGGAGGACCTGGACCTGATCGCGGACGCGGTCATCGCGAGCGGCCTGAAATTCATCGCCGTGGACCCCGGCGTCTTCACGGCTACGCTGGTCGGCCGGCTGATCGCGCAGGAGGCCTCCCTCGGGAAGTACCGCATCCTGTCCGTCGTCGGCAGCGTCAACTCCCGCACGCTGGACCAGATGCGCTACGTGTGGAAAAACCTGGACACCGGCCGCGTCATGGTGGAAACGAAAAAACTGCTGGAAAGCGATGAGGCGTGCGAAGAGGAGATCGCCCGCGTGGTGAACACCGTCCTCTACGCCAGCGCCGGCAACCAGGTGCTCACCGTGACCGGCGACGGCATCTATCCCGAAAACCGCATCGATTTCGCCCCGTACATGGAGAAGTTCCATTGCTCCATGGACGACGTCACCGCCCTGATCAACCGCTCCTTCGCTGAGATCGCGTACCGTATCTTCCGCGCCGAGCCGTCGTTCCGGGGCTTGTACACCAGCGGCGGCGACGTGACCGTGGCCGTCTGCGAACGTTTCGAGACCGCCGGCCTGCGCCTTAAAGACGAGGTGCTGCCGCTCGCGGCTTACGGAGAATTCCTGGGCGGGGAGTTCCAGGGCGTGCACATCGTCACCAAGGGCGGCAGCCAGGGCGACGAGACCGCGATCGCCCGCTGCCTCTCGTTCCTGAAAGAAAAAATAGCCAAATAAGAGGAGGGGAACATGAAGAAACCTTTGATCGCGGTCACCCTCGGGGATCCGGCCGGCATCGGCCCGGAGATCGTGGTGCGGTCCATCGCAGATAAAGACCTGTTTCAGATCACGGACTGCATCGTCGTGGGCGACCGGAAAGTCGTGGCGAACGCCATCAGGATCACCGGCGAGGACGTGACGCTGAACGTGGTGACGGACCCGGCGGAAGGAGATTACCGCGAAGGCGTGCTGAACCTGATCGATCTGGACAACATCGACATGGACCGCTTCGAGTTCGGCAAGATCAGCGCCATGTGCGGCAAGGCGGCGTTCGAGTACATCAAAAAGAGTATTGAACTGACGCTGGACGGCAAGGCGGACGCCGTCGCCACCACGCCCATCAACAAGGAATCCCTGCACGCCGCGGAGATCCACTACATCGGCCACACCGAGATCTTCGGCGCCCTGACCGGCACGGAAGACCCGCTGACGATGTTCGAAACGAACGGCATGCGCGTGTTCTTCCTGACCCGCCACCTGTCGCTCCGCGCGATGCTGGACCAGATCAAGAAGGACCGGATCATCGACTACGTGGTGCGCTGCACGGAGGCCCTGCGCCGCCTGGGCGTCACCGAAGGCACGATGGCCGTCGCGGGCCTGAACCCGCACTCCGGCGAACACGGCCTGTTCGGCTGGGAGGAAGTCAACGAAATCGCGCCTGCCGTCGAAGAGCTCAAAAAGATGGGCTACGACGTGGCCGGCCCGGTCCCCGCGGACTCCGTCTTCCATCAGACCGCGCTGGGCAAGTACAATTCGGTCCTGTCCCTGTATCACGACCAGGGGCACATCGCCACCAAGACGCTGGACTTCGACCGGACCATCTCCATCACCAACGGGATGCCGATCCTGCGGACCTCCGTGGACCACGGGACCGCGTTCGACATCGCGGGCAAGGGCATCGCAGGCGCCGTCAGCATGAAGGAAGCGATCCGGCTGGCCGCGAAATACGCGCCGTATTTTGTACGGTAAACTGATTCACGATCCATAATAAAAACATAATATAAGGAGGCACATTATGGAAATCAATGGCACAAGAATGTTGATCGCTCTGTTGATCGGCATCGCCGTGCTGATCGTGCTCGTGCTCAAGACCAAGATCCAGGCATTCCTGGCTCTGATCCTTTGTACGATCCTGGTCGGCGTCATCGGCGGCATGCCCCTGGCTGCGGCAGACATCGTTGATGCATCAGGCGCGTCCAAATCCGGCGTTAGCATCATCAACTCCGTCACGGGCGGCTTCGGCGGCACCCTCGGAAGCATCGGCATCATCATCGGCTTCGGCGTGATGATGGGCCAGATCTTCGAAGTATCCGGCGCGGCAAAGCGCATGGCCTACACCTTCCTGAAGCTGTTCGGCAAAGGCAAAGAGGAAGAAGCGCTGGCCATCACCGGTTTCCTGGTATCCATCCCGATCTTCTGCGACTCCGGTTTCGTGGTGCTGTCCCCCATCGCGAAGGCGCTGTCCCGCACCACCAAAAAGTCCGTGATCAGCCTCGGCGTGGCTCTGGCCGCCGGTCTGGTCATCACCCACTCCCTGGTGCCTCCGACCCCCGGCCCTCTGGGCGTCTGCGGCATTTTCGGCATTGACGTAGGTCTGTTCCTGCTGCTGACCATCGTCCTGGCTATCCCCATGGCCATCGCCTGCATCATCTATGCGAGAAAGGTCCTGGCCAAGAAGTTCTACCGCATTCCCGATGAGGAAGGCAATATCGTGGAAGTGCCTTATCAGGCTCCCGATTACGAGGCTGCTTTCAACATGGATATGAAGGGCGTCCCCGGTGCGCTGATCTCCTTCCTGCCTCTGCTGCTCCCCATCGTGCTGATCCTGATCAACACGGTCGCTTCCGCTCTGAAGCTTGGCGGCGGCTTCTGGAAGGTCCTGATCTTCCTCGGCCAGCCGATCGTGGCCGTGGGCATCGGTCTGTTAGTCGCCATCTTCACGCTGGGCAAGCCGTTCAGCCGTGAGACCATCCTTCGCGAGATGGAAAAAGGCATGGCTTCTGCCGGTATCATCATGCTGGTGACCGGCGGCGGCGGTGCTCTGGGCCGCATCATCACCGATTCCGGTCTGGGCGCCTACATGGCCAACGGCCTGGCCAAGACGACCATCCCGCTGATCCTGCTGCCTCTGCTGATCTCCACGCTGATGCGTTTCGTGCAGGGCTCCGGCACGGTCGCCATGACCACCGCGGCCAGCATTACCGCTCCCATCCTGGCGGCTGCCAACAGCAACCTGATCCTCGGCGCCATCGCCTGCTGCGTGGGCTCCCTGTTCTTCGGCTACTTCAACGATTCCTATTTCTGGGTCGTGAACCGTACGCTGGGCGTCTCCGAAGCGAAAGAACAGCTGCGTGTCTGGTCCGTCACCTCCACCATCGCCTGGGGCGTCGGTGTCGTGGAAGTGCTGATCTTAAGCATCTTCATGCACTAAGTCCCGTCAACTGACAAGGGGACGGTCCTTCTGTCACATTTCCGGCAGGGGACCGTCCCTTCCCTTATCCGTACGGCAGAAAAACAAAGGAGAGCGATGATATGTCACTCGTAACCATGAAACAACTGGTCGATGAGGCCTGGCAGCAGAAGAACTGCATCCCCGCCTTCAACGTCGGCTCCCTGGAAATGGTGCGCGGCGCCCTGCAGGCGGCCGAAGAACTGAACACCCCGGTGATCATCCAGATCGCCGAGCGCCTGCTCAAATATTCCCCGCTGGAGCTGATCGGCCCCGGCATGGTGCAGGCGGCGCGCGAGGCGGCTGTCCCCGTGGCGGTGAATTTCGACCACAGCCGCACCCGTGAGACCATCGAACGCGCGCTGGACTACGGCTTCACCGGCGTGATGTACGACGGCTCCACGGACCCGTTTGAGGAAAATATCGCCGGCACCGCGGCCATCGTGGAACTGGCGAAGAAATACGGCGCCTCGGTGGAAGGCGAACTGGGCCTGGTGGGCGGCAGTGAAGACGGCCTCTCGGACCATGGCATCCTCTGCACCAACCCTGACAAGGCGCGCGAATTCTGCGAGCGCACCGGCATCGCCTGCCTGGCCGTCGCCATCGGCAACGCGCACGGCGATTACCCCACCGCGCCTGTCCTGGCCTTCGACATCCTGGAGCAGATCAACGCGAAGGCCGGCGTCCCCCTGGTCCTGCATGGCGGCAGCGGCATTTCGGACGAGGACTTCCGCAAAGCCATCTCGCTGGGCATCGCGAAGATCAACATCGGCACCGCCAGCTTCAACAACGTGACCCGCTTCGCGGAAAAATATCTGGCTACCGAAGGCAAGCACAGTTACTTCGAACTGAATACCGCCATGACGAAAGGCATGGTCGAAAATGCCCGGAAGCACATTCGCGTGTTCCGCGGGATCGATTGAACCGGGCTGGCAATACTTTCTGCATCAATTAGTTGATTTCGTACAGGGCTGTGAGTAATCGCGGCCCTGTTGTTTTTCAAATTGACATATAATATTTAATTTTAAAGTAATTGCTTTTTCTCTATCTGTCGCTTATAATAATCATAACTTAAACGAAAGAGGTTCAATATGGCTGCCTACACTTCCAGTAATGTCAAAAAAGGTCTGCTCCCCATGCTGGTGCTTCATCTGCTGAATGAGAAGGACATGTACGGCTATGAGATCATCAAGGCGATAGAAGAACGGTCCGGCGGTATTCTTTCCTTCAAGGTGGGCGCCCTTTACCCGGTCCTCTATCACCTGGAAGAAACCGGTCACGTCACGGAAACGCGAGTCCCTCACAAAATGCGTATGACCCACGTTATCTATCATCTGGAACCCATAGGAAAGACTCTTCTTCGGGAAATAGAGGAAGAGTATTATTCGGTTTCGGATGCCGTGGCATCTATTTTGGAAGGGAGGAATCATGAACGGGCTGAAACAGTATGAGAATGAGGTTTCCGGGCTGCTGGATTGTCCACAGGAGGAAAAAGAGTACTATCTGAAGGGTATTCGGGAGAGTTTTGCGCCGTTTACGGACCAGATGACTTATGAGCAACTTGTAAAGAAACTGGGAACGCCGGAGGAATGGGTCAATTCCCTGCTGAATATTACGGATGGGCAGCTGTATGTGGAGGAAATAAGAAAAAAGACGAAGAGGAAGAGAATACTGAGACTCTTTGCTGCACTTGCAATAGTATTGGTTATCGGAACTATTGCATATTTCATTTGGTGGAATGAACGAACACGGAGTTTCGAAGGAGCATACGGAGAAATTGTGATCGATTCATTGGAAACAGATGAAAGGAATTAGGAGATGAAACGCATGTCTGATGAATCTTCAAACGTCCTTTTTGTATGAAAGTAGAAGAATTATTCTTTTGATATATTAAAAATAAAATATATATTGACAAATCAAACTCAAAATGATAATAAATAATTAAATACATTGGAATTAAAGCGTAATCAAATTACGCAAGTAAAAAAAGGAGGCGATCAATATGAAGAAACTTATCATTGCGATGCTGGCGCTGTTCTTTATTGTGCCGGCTGGGATCCATGTGATGGCGGAACGGGAATACCTTCCTCCGTATCCTCCTGCAGATGAATGTGATGAACAAACCTGGAATGATTTGTATGCCCAACCGGACATACCTCCACACGGAACGCTTCAGCAAGGATGTGTTCTCTATAAGGGAACGATTTTCTGGGAGTCTGGCCACACTATCAGCGCTGAAATGCTCCCTTCCCGCTATGTTGAGGTTGGGAAGATCGGAAAAATCAATAACCTTGATTTGCCCACGGAAGAGTTATGCGGGGCAAGATGGCCGAGCGGTCTGCGTGTGTATGCAGATCCTGCGGAAGAGCAGATCGAAGGCGAAACAGTTATCTACGTGGAATCACTTGGCGGTGTAGGTAAAGGAGATGAGCCGGTCAAGGATTTTGTAATATGCTATATTAGCGAATACCTTGAATCGTGCTATAAGAACGAACCATTTCTGACGTGGCATAAAGAATACCTGGCTGCCCATCCGGATGAAAATCAGTAAATTCAGGAATATAAGCCGAAATGATGACAAGGGACGCACCTCTTCCGTCCGAAATCAAATCGTTTTCATCCATCCGGCCTTGCTAACAGGCCGGATCTTTTGTTATAATATCTAGTAACATCCGGCGGTATTTTACGAGAAGAAGGATACGAAAGGAAAGAAAGCAGATGAAGCAAAGATTTTTGTTCGCATTGATGATCCTTGCGGTCCTCTGCCTGTCCGCCTGCAGCAAGACGCCCGCGGAACCCGACATAAGCGGGATCGTCCCGCTGCCGCCTGTCACGACATATTATTCGCTGGAGGAATTTGAGAACAGCGAAAAGCAGAATGCGGCCGGCAGAGTCGAAGCCTATTATGTCCCGATCCTTCCGGAAGATCAGTATACCCTCTCGTCTGTCACGAAGCGGGAAGGCGTCTACGTATCCGTGACGTACCGCACCGAACTGCCGGAGGATCTGGCTAAACAGCTCCGGACCGAATATGACCGGGAACGCTGTCAGCAGCTGATCTGTGAGACCAGTCTGCTTGAGGACAGCAGCGCCGGCCTGCAGCAGTATATCAGCAATGGGTATCAGGAGACCGTGGTGAACGGCCGCACGGTTTACCGCTGGGACGAGTATGCGGAAAACAGCCCGGCGCAGCCCGTGATCGGGTATGAGATCGTTTTTCTGGCGGAGGGAAAACGGATCTTCATGCATCTGCCCGGGGTAGGTTCTTTTGAAGAAATGATACAGTACGCCGATCCGGTGAAAAGAGTGATCGAGTGAGAAAGATGAAAGAGGTATGTCCCCTGCCATCCGCATTTATCGGCAATCCGGTCTTGTAAACGGGCCGGTTTTTTGTTATGATGGCAGTTGCGAAAATCGTCCGGGGAGAACCGTCCCCGCGGGCGAAAAAACCGCCCGTGAGAGTTGTCCCCGGGGGCGGGGGGAGAAAGGCAGAATATATGCAGAAATTGTTGTGGAAGCCGTCGGAAGAGGTGAAGAATTCCTGCCGGATGGCGGATTTCATGCGGTATGTGAATGCGCGCTGCGGGAAGGAGTTCAGGGAATATAAGGAGCTGTACGACTGGTCCATTACGGACATCCCGGCGTTCTGGGACGCGCTGTGGCACTATTTTGACGTGATCTGCTCGCGGCCGTACGAGGCGGTGGTGGACGACGTGAAGAAGTTCCCGGGCGCCCGCTGGTTCGTCGGGGCGCGGATGAATTACGCGGAAAACATGCTGCGGTTCTGCGATGAGGACGGCACGGCCATTACGTTCCGGGGCGAGGGCTTTGAACGGCGCGTCATCAGCCGCCGGGAACTGAAGGAAACGGTGTGGCGGCTGGCGGAAGCGTTCCGGAAGGAAGGCATCCGGCCGGGCGATACCATTGCGGGCTATCTGCCGAACCTGCCGGAGACCATCATCGCGATGCTGGCTGCCGCGGCGGTCGGCGCGGTCTGGTGCTCCTGCGCGACGGATATCGGCGCCGGCGCGGCCGCGGACCGCGTGGGCCAGATCGAACCGAAGATCCTGGTGACCACGGACGGCTACGTCTATAAAGGAAAATCCTTCTCCTCGCTCGAAAACGCGAAGGAGATCGCGGCCCGCATCCCGTCCTTAAAGCGGGTGGTCGTGGTCCATTACGCCGGCGACGGCACCACCGGGGAGATCCCGGCCGCCGTGCGCTGGGAAGACTATCTGGAACCGCTGCCGGAGCATTTTGAATACGAGCAGGTCGAGGCCTCGCACCCGCTGTTCGTCATGTTTTCCTCCGGCACCACCGGCAAGCCCAAATGCATGGTCCAGTCGCACGCGGGCATCCTGGCGAACCAGCTGAAGGAGCTGACGCTGCACTGCAACATCCAGAAAGGCAGCAAGCTCTGCTACATCACCACCTGCAGCTGGATGATGTGGAACTGGCAGGCGGCGGCGCTGGGCACCGGCGCGGAACTGGTGCTGTATGAAGGAAACCCGTCCTACCCGGACAACGCGGCCATCTGGAAAGTGCTGGAAGAAGAGGAAGTCACGGACTTCGGCCTGTCTGCCAGCTACATCCATATGCTGATCGCGCAGGGCTTCAGCCCGAAGGAGCATGCGGACCTGTCCAAGCTGCGCGCCATCTCGCAGACCGGCTCCGCCCTGTCCGACGCGGGCTGGGAGTTCGTGTACCGCGAGATCAAGGAAGACTACCACTTCAACTCCATCGCCGGCGGCACGGACATCAACGGCTGCTTCGGCATCGGCAATATGATGATCCCGGTCTATTCCGGCGAACTGGCCGCCATCGGCCTGGGCGAGAAGGTGGAGTGCTATGACGACAACGGCAAGCCCCTCCGTGACAAAGAGGGCGAGCTGGTCTGCGAAGCGCCGATCCCCTCCATGCCGCTCTATTTCTGGAACGACCCGGACGGCGAGCGGTATTACAACGCGTATTTCGGCGTATACCCGGGCATCTGGCGCCACGGCGACTACGTGATCCTGCACGGCAATACGGGCGGCCTGACGTTCTGCGGCCGCAGCGACTCCATCCTGAAGCCGTCGGGCGTGCGCATCGGCACCGCGGAGATCTACAACATTGTCAACGTGATCCCGCAGGTGGAGGATTCCCTGGCGGTGGGCCAGAATTACCACGGCGACCAGCGGATCGTCCTGTTCGTCAAATGCCGCCCCGGCTGCACGCTGGACGACGCCCTGGTGAAGGCCATCAGGACAGCCCTGCGCACCAAAGGCTCGCCGCGCCACGTCCCGGCGGTGATCCTGGAAACGCCGGAGATCCCGACCACCTTAAACGGCAAGAAGGTCGAAGGCGCCGTCACGAACATCCTGAACGGCCGGCCCGTGGGCAACCGCGACGCGCTGTCCAATCCGGAAAGCCTGACGTACTACGAAGAGCAGGCGGCGAAGCTTCAGTAACGCAATATTCATCAAAACTTAAACGGCTCTCCCGCAGAATAACGGGAGGGCCGTTTGACTTTTTCCGGCAAATGGGGTATAATTACGGCAGCCGTCTGAAAAACGGTTTGTTTTGCTACGTTTACCCTTTACTATCCAAAGGAGAGTATTTGCCGATGAGCCGATATCAATGCCCGATCTGCGGAAACCAGCAGGAATTCGGTCCGGAAAAAGCTTTCGGGTTCTGCTCGCGCTGCGGGACTAAACTGATGCTGCGCAAACCTGCGGCGCCGGAAGAACTGCCGGAGGAAAAAGCTCCGGAAATGCCTGCGGGACCCGCTCCGGAAGAACGTGAAAATACCGTCCCGGAAACGCCCGCCGTTCCGGAGACGCCGGAGGTTCCCGTGACCTCGCCGGCCCCGGAAGGCCCTGCCGCGCCGGAACCTGCCGCGCCGGAATCCCCCGCCCCGGAAGAACCCGCGGAGGAAGACTTCGTCCTCCCGAAGATCGCCATGACGGAGACCGGGAAGCTGGAGCACCTGGGCCACCTGGAAGAGGAGGCCCCGGAACCGGAACTCCCCCGGATCCCGCTGACGGAGACCGAGGAGATCGTGACCGAGGAAGAAGAGGAAGAAGAACGCGAAGAGGAGAACCGCGCCGGCCGCCGGAGAGGCGTGATCACTGTCCTGTCGGTGCTGGCTGCCCTGGGCCTGCTCGCCGCAGCTTATTTCCTGTGGATCCGCCCCGCCGCGGATTACCGCATGTGTGAAACGCGCCGCCAGAACGGCCAGTACCAGGAGGCCATCGACGGCTTCCGGAAACTGGGAACCTACCGCGACAGCGCGCTCCAGGCCGAGCTCTGCTGGCTGGACAAGGCCGTGGCGGAGCTGCAGGCCGGCAAACTGGCGGATTCTGCCGCCTCCCTGGCGGAGGTGAGGAATTCCGCCATCGACACGTCCCTGTACGATGCCGTGGCCGGCTCGCACCTGCAGAAACTGCTGATTCAGGACCACGATTACGAAAAGGCGCTGGACGCCCTCGCGCAGCTGCCCGAAGGCCGCGTCAAGAGCCTGGACGCTTCCTTTGAAGCGGCTTTCCGCCGTTCCCTGGACCGCCGCGAATATGAAGAAGCGGCGGACGCGCTCGCCGGCTTTGAACCTTACCTGGTCGATCCGGACCGCATCCTGGCCATGCTCGGCGACGAAGAGAAAACGCTCATGGACGCCGGCGACTACGCCCACGCCCTGGAACTTTCCCAGCAGTTCGCCGCCCTCCTGACCGACCCGAAGGAGGACGTGACTGCCCGTTTCGACAGCTTCATGGAAGAGAGCGAATATTTCCGCGCGGCTGCCATGCTGGAAGTCTTCGAGCCGCAGATCGGGAACCGGACCTATTACGAAAAAGCGATCGAGACCAAACTGCTCGAGATGATGGAAGCGCAGGAGGACGACGCCGTCATCGAAATGGCCTACGCCTTCCACGATTTCCGCAACCTGGACGTGACGGTCGCCGTCAAGTCGCTGGAATACCTGACCGAAAGCGGGAAAGCCAAAGACTGGCGCCGCGTGACGCAGATCCTGAGCCATTACACCGCCTACAACGACCGCCTGATCCCGGAGGTCGAAAGCATTTTCACCGACCTGCTGGATCAGGAAGCCTACGACGACGCGGAAGCTCTGATCGCGCAGCTGGACGACGACATGATCAACAAGAAAGACTGGCAGTACACGATGACCGAGCGCTGCCTTGAATCCCAAGACTGGGAACGCGCCAAGCGCCTGCTGGCGGAACTGGACGGCTACCGGGACAGCGATCAGATGGCCCGCGAAGTGATTTACCGGCAGATCCTGCAGCTCTGGGATGAAGGCCGCAACGAAGAAGCGGACCGCCTGATCGAGGAACTGGGCGACTCCGAGGAGAGCCGCGCGATCGTGCAGGAGGCCCGGCTGCGGGCCGCCCGCGCGCTGATCGACAAGGAACTGCCCACGCCGGAGGAATTCCGGGAAGCCTACAGCACGCTGTACAGCATCCGCAGCCATGAAGGCGCGCCGGAGGAACTGACGCGCACGCTGGAGCGCTGGGCGGACGTCGTCCTGGTCAACGCAGACCGCCGCCCGTATCTGGAGGCCATGTCCGGCATGGGCTTCGTGTCCTCCGCCAACCGCATCCACATCTGCGAATACGTGGTCGCTAATACGCCGGCGCTGGCAGGCTGCCGCGACAACGGCGTCACCTGGATGATGACCGACGAATGGCTCCCCTACAACGTGTACCGCTTCCTGGAACTGGTGAGCGACGGTGCGGGCGTGACCCGCAGCTTCACGCAGTATGCGATGTCCATGGCCAAGGCCAACATCTCGTTCTCCCTCACCGACCTGTGGAACCTGTGGGATCTGCGGGCCGACATCCGGGATCTGAGCCGCAGCAACGATTACCTGATCTTCTTCCTGGCGGGCGCGTGGACGTCGGCGGACGGTTCCGCGACGCTGACCGTCAACCGGAACAACAAGGTGTTCGTGGTGGATTACCGCATTCCGCCGACCGTGGCGGGCGACGGCATCCGCGCGGAGAACTTCGGTCTGGCGTCCTACGCCGGCCGCCTCTGCAACATCACGATCGCGGGATTCAACACGATCCAACTGACCAACCTGGCCGACGGACGGACCTGGACCCTGACCCGTCCGTAAACCAATCAACCCCGGTGAGGCGCTGAGATGACCATTTTCAATGTAATGTCCTTCCTGGGCGGCGTGGGGCTTTTCCTGTACGGGATGACCATCATGTCCTCGGGCCTCCGCAACGCGGCGGGCGACAAACTGCGCACCATTCTCGAAAAAGTGGCGGGCAACCGCGTGCTGGCCATCGTGATCGGCATCGTGGTGACCGTGCTGATCCAGAGTTCCTCGGCCACGGACATGATGGTGATCGGCTTCGTGGATTCGGGCCTGATGAACCTGCTTCAGGCCGTCGGCGTGATCATGGGCGCCAATATCGGTACCACGGTGACCGCGCAGATCACGGCGTTCGACCTTGTGTCGTTCGCGCCGTTCATCCTGTTCCTGGGATGCATCCTGGCAGTGTTCGTGAAGAAGAACCTGGTGCAGAATGTCGGCCGCATCATCCTGGGCTTCGGCATGCTGTTCGTGGGCATCGGGATCTTAAAGGCGGCCATCGCGCCGCTGTCCCAGAGCCGGGAATTCGTGGACGCGCTGAGCCTGCTGTCCAATCCGGCGGCCGGCATCGTGTTCGGTTTCCTGTTCACGTCGCTGCTGCAGAGCTCGTCCTCGTCCATCGTCATTTTCCAGGCGTTCGCGTTCGAGGGGCTGCTGACGTACGAGCAGTGCGTGTTCCTGATCATCGGCGCCGCCGTCGGCTCGGTCACGCCGAACCTGCTGGCGTCCCTGACCACGGGCCGCAACGGGAAGCGCACCGCGCTGCTGAACCTGTATTTCAACCTGCTGCGGGCGATCCTGCTGACGGTCATCGTGCTGGCGTGCCCGGTGGTGCTGGAATGGATCAAGGGCCTGTCGCCGAACGATATCGCGCGCCAGGTCGCGAATACGCATACGATCTTCGCGATCTTCGCGGTGCTGGTCATCGCGCCGGTCTCCTCGCTGCTGGTAAAACTCGCGCAGAAAACGCTGCCGATGCTGCCCGCGGAGATGCAGGCGCTGGAAGACCGGCGGCTCAAATATCTGGCGCACGTCGGGCCGCGCAGCATCCCGGCTGTCGCGATGCGCCAGGCCTCGCTGGAAGTCACCCGCATGGGCCGCTTTGCCCGGGAGAACCTGGACACGGCGCTGACCTATTTCTTCGACACGTCGCAGCAGACGCTGTTTGACAAGGTGGAGGAACGGGAAGAGACCATCGACTACCTGAACAAGGTGATAGAAGACAAACTGGTGGAACTGCGCGCACTGCCGCTTTCGGACCGCGACGTGTTCCGGCTTTCGCGCATGGTGCTGGTGGTCGCCAATATTGAGCGTATCGGCGACTATGCGGAGAACATCATTGAATTCGGGGAGCGGATGAAAAACGCCAAAGTCTCTTTGTCGGAAGAGGCGGGAAAGGAACTGCACCGCATGAAGGACGCGGTGCTCCTTACGATCGACATGGCGCTGGATATTTTCGAGGGGGAACGCTTCGACCGGCTGCCTGAGATCGAGGCGGTGGAGGACCAGGTGGACGACATGGCGGAACGCTACGTCCAGAATCACGTGGAGCGCCTGATGCAGGGCATCTGCGACCCGCTCAGCGGCGTGATCTTCGCGGACATGTGCACGAACCTGGAACGCTGCAGCGACCAGGCCATCAACATCGCGACGTCGCTGCTGCACAAGGAAGAGTAAAGAAAAGGGTCAAAAAAAAAAGAATGCGGGATCCGCCTTACGGCAGGATCCCGTATTTGATTTTCAGCATCAGGATGCGGAGCAGGCTTTCGTCCACGCGGGCGGCGGAGAGGCGGCCGGCCTGCAGGGCTTCGGCCAGGTAGTCCGCGCAGGCGCCGAGCGTTTCCGGATCGCCGGCCGGGCAGAAGAGGAGGTCGCAGCCCGCGTTCAGGGCTTTCAGGCAGGCCTCGCCGGCGGACAGGGAGGAAGCCGCCGCGGCGTCTGCCAGGTTGTCCGTGATGATGACGCCGTCAAAGGCCAGCCCGTTCCGCAGCAGGTCGGTCACGATGCGGCGGGAGAAGACGGCCGGTTCCAGCGGATCCGCCTCCGGGACCGACAGATAAGCGGTCATGACGAGGTCCGCGCCGGCTTCGATGCCGGCCAGGAACGGCAGGAATTCTTCTTCCCGGAGTTGGTCTGGCGTTTTGTTGACGGCGGGGATGCCCCCTTCCGTCTCCGGCGCGGCGGCCCCGTATCCCGGGAAATGCTTCAGCGTGCAGATGACGCCGCCTTCGTGAAAGCCTTTGACGGCGGCGGCGATCAGGGCGGCGGTCTTGGCGAAATCGTCGCCGTAGGCGCGCTCGCCGATCACTTTGTTCTCGGGTTCGGTCCAGACGTCCGCGACCGGCGCGAGATCCAGATTGAAGCCGTACTGACGGATGTCCGTTGCCAGCGTCAGCGCGTTGGTGCGGGCTTTTTCAATACCGTCGCCGCGGTAGGTGAACATGTTTTTAACGGGCGTCGTCCCGATGGTCCGGATCAGGCAGCTGGCCCGGCCGCCTTCCTCCTCCACGCAGATGAACAGCGGGAGAACGGAGGCCTTCTGATGGCCTTCCACCAGCGCGGTCAGCTGCTCGGCGTTCTCCATGTTCTGCGCCTGATACACGAGGCCGGACACCGGATAGGCCGAGAGCTTCAGGCCGTCCGGCGTGGTGGCCGGATTCTCCAGGCAGATGGCTTCCGGCGCCACGATCATGAGCTGGAAGAGGCGGGTGCGGGTGTCCATCTGCGCCAGATAGGCGGCGGCGCGCTCGCGGAGGGAGAGGAGCGAGGGGTCTTCCGTGGAGGCCGGTTCAGTGGGCTGCGCCGTGACGTCCGGGTCGGAGGCGGAGGGGTCTCCCGAGGTGGGGTAGTCGGTGACGATGTAGCGGGTCGTTGTCGTAGGCGCGGTCTCCGAAGTCGGGGCCGCGGTGGACGGGACGGAGGCGGTGGCGGGGACGGAGTCCGTCGGCGAGGAGGCTGTTGTCGTGACAGGGACGGCGGTCGTCGGCGCGTCCGGGGAGATCGTCGGCGCCGCGGTGGTCTGACCGGCGGCGGTGCTTGCCTCCGGGAGGCCTCCGGGCACGGTGGGCAGCGTGGGGTCCTGCTTTTTCCCGCAGCCTGCGAGCAGCAGGAGCGCGGCGAGCAGGAGCGTCAGGACTGTATGGGGAATGCGGCGCATGGGGTTCTCCTTATTGATGATCGCGAAAAGAGGCTTACTTTGCGTTCATTATAAAAAAACAATGCATAAAAAGCAAGGACCGCCGCGAAAAACTTGACGGCGGATGATCCATCGGCTATACTCTATCTGGTAGTTGCGGTATAACTGCCTGCCATATATTGCCCTTACGGGCTATCAGGAGAGTCAAAATGCCTCTGGCTGACGAAATCAGAAGAAGACGGACCTTTGCCATCATTTCCCACCCGGATGCGGGCAAGACCACGCTCACGGAGAAGTTCCTGCTGTACGGCGGCGCCATCAACCTGGCCGGCTCCGTGAAGGGCCGCAAGACCGCGCGTCACGCCGTGTCGGACTGGATGGAGATCGAAAAGGAGAGAGGAATCTCCGTGACCAGCTCCGTCCTGCAGTTCCAGTATGGCGGCCTCTGCGTCAACATCCTGGACACGCCCGGCCACCAGGACTTTTCGGAGGACACCTACCGCACGCTGATGGCGGCGGACTCCGCGGTCATGGTGATCGACGCGTCCAAGGGCGTGGAAGCCCAGACCATCAAACTGTTCAAAGTCTGCGTGATGCGGCACATCCCGATCTTCACGTTCATCAATAAACTGGACCGCGAGGCGAAGGACCCCTTCGAACTCCTGGACGACATCGAGCGCGTCCTGGGCATCGCCACCTGCCCCGTGAACTGGCCGATGGGCTCCGGCAAATCCTTCAAGGGCATCTACGAGCGCGACAAAAAGCAGATCACCACGTTCAAGGCGGAAGGCTCCGGCCAGCGCGAGATCGCGACGGAGATCCTGGATCCCGCCTCGCCCGAAGCCCGCGAAAAACTGGGCAACCCGGCCATGGACCAGCTGGAGGAAGACCTCGAAATGCTGGACGCGGTCGCGGAAATGGATGAGGAAGCCGTGGCGGCGGGCCTGCTGAGCCCGGTGTTCTTCGGCTCCGCGCTGACTAACTTCGGCGTGCAGATCTTCCTGGAGCATTTCCTGGAAATGTCGCCGGCGCCGGGGCTGCGCGAATCCTCCAAGGGGATCATCGACCCGGCCGAAGAGCCGTTTTCGGCCTTCGTGTTCAAGATCCAGGCCAACATGAACAAGGCGCACCGCGACCGCATCGCGTTCATGCGCATCGCGTCCGGCCGCTACGAGGCGGGCATGGAAGTGAACCACGTGCAGGGCGGGCGGAAGATCCGCCTGTCGCAGTCCACGCAGATGATGGCGCAGGAGCGGACGCTGGTGGAGGAGGCCTACGCGGGCGATATCATCGGCGTGTTCGACCCGGGCGTCTTCTCCATCGGCGACACGCTGTGCCTGTCGGAGGAGAAGTTCACGTATGAAGGGATCCCGACGTTCGCGCCGGAGCATTTCGCGCGCCTGCGGCAGATCGACACGATGAAGCGCAAGCAGTTCATCAAGGGCGTGGAGCAGATCGCGCAGGAAGGCGCCATCCAGATCTTCCAGGAGATGCGCGGCGGCATGGAGGAGATCATCGTCGGCGTCGTCGGCGTCCTGCAGTTCGACGTCCTGATGTTCCGCCTGAAGAACGAATACAACGTGGAGGCGGGCCTCGACGTCCTGCCTTACGAATACATCCGCTGGATCGAAAGCGACACCGACCCCGAGACCATCCAGGGCACCTCGGACATGAAGCGCGTCTGCGACCTCAAGGGCCGCCCGCTGCTGCTCTTCATCAACAGCTGGAGCCCTAAAATGGTCCTGGACCGCAACCCGGGGCTGGTGCTGTCGGAATTCGGAAACAATACGTAACAGGGCGTTTGCCCGGAATAAACGGGGCCGCTGCCCCCTCAAAAACGTAGGGGCCGTTGTTTGGGCGGCCCGGAAAAAGGAGAAAACCCATGAAATGTCCTTACTGCGGCGCGGAAGACACCAAGGTGACGGATTCCCGTCCCTCCGATAAAAGCATCCGCCGGCGGCGCGTCTGCACCGTCTGCGACATGCGCTTCACCACCTACGAACGCGTGGAGGAAGTCCCGCTGATGGTGGTCAAAAAAGACGGCGTCCGCGAGGAATTCGACCGTGCCAAGATCGAGCGCGGCATCATGCGCGCCTGCCACAAGCGCCCGGTCTCCGCGGACCAGATCTCCCGAATCGTGGACGAGATCGAAAACGAGCTGACCTCCCGCGCGGAACGCGAAGTCCCCAGCAACGTGATCGGCGAGATGGTCATGAATAAACTGGCCGTCACGGACGATGTCGCCTACGTGCGCTTCGCCTCCGTCTACCGCGAATTCAAGGACGTCAAGACCTTCGTGCAGGAGATCGCCAAACTGGACAGCTTAAAATGAGCCTGCTGCAGCGCTTTTTCCCGGACTACCATCTGTCGTCCGTCTATGACCTGACGCCGGAGTGGGTGGCGGATCACGGCTTCCGCGCCCTGATCCTGGACATCGACAACACGCTGGTGTCCCCGAACGCCCCCGCGGACGCCGCCGCGCGCGCTTTTGCCGCGCGCATGCGGGCCGCCGGCATCGCCTGCCTGGTCCTCTCCAACAACGGCGAGGAACGCGCCCGCAGTTTTGCCGCCGACCTGGACTGGCTCTACCTGGCGAAGGCGAAAAAGCCCCGCCCGGAAGGCTTCCGCAAGGCAATGGAACTGCTGCGCGCAGACCCTTCCTCGACTCTCGTCGTCGGCGACCAGTTCTTCACCGACATTTACGGCGCCCACCGCGCCTCCCTCCCCGCCCTCCTCGTCGACGCCCTTGACCCCGCTCACGAACAGCCCTTCGTCCGCGTTAAGCGCGTCCTCGAACGCCCCCTCCGCTGCGCCTGGCGCCGCACCCTGAAACCGGGCCGCTGAGAAACCGGGCCACTGAGGGACGGTTCTTTCCGGCAGTGCCATTTGGGGACGGTTCCTTCCGGCAGTGCCACCTGGAACCGTCCCTCAGTGGCCCTGTTTTTTTTCTGTCTGATGTCCCATTTTGCCGTTTTTCCGTGTTATATAGATAGAGGCACAAAAAACTACCTGCGAGGCAAAAGATGCTTTTCGTACCGACGGATCTGAATGACGACGATATCCCGCTGTTCACGGACATCTACCGGCTGAACGTCAGCTGGATGCTCCGGCATGCGGATGCGATCCTGAAGAACCGGCAGGATGCGGAGGATGCGGTGCAGGAGTGCTTTCTGTATCTGGCGAACCATTTCCACTATGTGCGGGGGAAGGACGAAAAGTCCGTGCGGAGCGCGCTGACGGTGCTGGTCAAAAGCCGGAGCCTGAATCTGATCCGCAGCCGGAAGGACACGGTGGATCTGGAGGAGGCGGAGATCAGCTGTCCGGGCGACGAGGTGCGGATCCTGCAGGGGATGGCACTGGAAGAGGCGGTCGCGGCGCTGCCGCCGGCGCAGCGGGAGGTGTTCGTCCTGCATGCGGCGGACGGGTACAGCCTGTGGGAGATCGCAGGGCTGCAGCAGGTGAAATACGACGCGGTGCGCAAGAACTGGCAGCGGGCCAGACAGGCCCTGAAGCAATATCTGGACGGGGTGTGAACATGAACAGGCGCTGGAAAACAAAAGAAGTACGGCAAGCCGCCGAAACGGTCCGGGACGCCTGGCTGGAGCAGGCGCAGGCAGACGGCGGGGAAGAACCGATGATCCCTTCCGCCGCCCTGGACAGCAGCATCCGGACTATGAAGAGCCGCGTCCGGAAAAGCCGCACCCGCCGGGGATTCCGCCGCGCGGCTACGGCCGCTCTGGCCGTCCTGGTGATTTTCGTCGGCTGGCTGAGCGTGGACGTCAAAGCCCGTGCCGCGGTCCTGAACTGGTTCCGCGAGATCACCGGGAACAAGGTCGTCTACTACTCCAACATCGAGACCCGCGACGGCATGCAGGTCTACAAGATCTGCCCCGAATGGATGCCGGACGGGATCGTGCTGCAGAAGGAATACTGGTTCCCGCACTCGTACACCGCGGTGTTCAGCGACCCGTCGGACCGCAGCCGCTACTGCATCCTGGGCGTGGATATCATGCAGGAGGGCATTTCCTTCGAACTGACGGCCGGCGACGAGAGGACGCATCAGGAGGCGGAGGTCCGGGGCTACCGCATCGACTGCTTCCTGAACGAGGCGAAGGCGGACCACGATTACGTGTGGGTGGACGAGGCGCGGCAGTGCTTCGTCGTGATGAATTCGTCGCTGCCGCACGAACTGAACATGCAGATATGGGAAAGCATTTTTGTCCCTGACGAGAAGGATTGAATCCGGGAAGGGAGGTCTTGTGATGAAGAGTATTCGGATACGATCGATCGCTGCGGCGGTACTGATATGCCTGCTTCTGGGGGCCTGCGGGACGTCAGGGAATGTGACGACTTCCGCTGCGCCGGAGCCGGAGACGACGCAGGCAGCGGAAACGACACCGGCCCCGGAGACGACCCGGGCCCCGGAAACTACCCCTGCCCCGGAAACCACCCCGGTCCCGGAAACGACTCAGACGCCGGAAACCACGCAGGCGCCGGAAACGACTCAGGCGCCGGGAACCGCAGCGGTCCCGACGACGGCCGCCCCCGCCGGCGAGGGCAACCACATCTTTGACGACGTGAGCATCTGGGGCGGCTTCGGTCTTTATGTGTGCGACGGCAAAACCTGTGTGTACTGCAGTTCTTACCCGGATTACCGCAAAGCGATCTACGCTCTGCAGGAAGTGACTGCGGTCCCGGCCCCGGATTTCACGGCGGAGGAGATGACTTTCCCGGTTTATGAGATCGGATATTCCCTAAAGGACGGAAAGAGCACCTATATGCTGTGGACCAACGGATATCTGATCGACAGCGACGGTAATGCCTGGCGGTTTGATTACGATTTCGACGCGCTGGCCCGGCAGAACTGGGAATTCAAAACGGAAAGACCCGGCGGCTTTGCCGCCCTGCTCGGCGCCCGCTTTCTGACGGTAATGAACGGCGAATGGCTGTTTGACCGCCTTCCGGAGGCGGACACGCCTGAGATCTCCTCCGCCGAGGTAATGGAGATCCTGGAGATCACGAACGAAAAGATCGTCGCAAATCTGCGCAATCTGACCGACGAAGAGATGTTGTACGGTGAGGAATACCATCTGGACGTGTTTGACGGGGAAAAATGGCGTTCCGTCCCTTGTTCCCGCTATGGGATGTCTTTTGACTACGCAGCATACTCTATTCCCGCTTCTGCGGATGCAGCGCATACGTATCCCCTGTTTAATTACGTCGGTTTTGGCGAGGATCCTCTCCCCGCCGGCCATTACCGCATCGTGATCTGGGAAGGCCAGCCGCAGTCGCAAAACTATTCTGACTGGCAGGCGACCCGGAAATCCGTCGTCGCGGAATTCGACATCCCGTGACAGTGTCACAGAGGATCAGCCGGTGGGGACCGGGCCGTTGAAACAACGGCCCCTACACGGCGGCCGGGAGGGCCACCGGGGACGGTTCTTCCCGGCAGTGCCACTTGGAACCGTCCCCAAATGGCCTCATTTTTCCCCGGAGGGCTTGCCGCCCTCCTTTTTTTGTGGTATTATTTCTTGTTGTTTTGAGTTTGTTTTCGCGAGGGTTTTGCGGATGAAAAGATGGTTCAAATATGTGAAGCCGTACTGGCCGTGGTTCGTGCTGGGGCCGGTGTGCATGATCATCGAGGTGATCGGGGAGGTGCGGATGCCGACCTTCCTGCAGGCGGTGATCAATGCGGCGAATGACGGGACGCTGACGGCGGCGATGGGCTGGCGCGCGATGGGCGGGATGGTCCTGAACGCGCTGATCATGATGGCCGGCGGCGTAGGCGGCGCGTATTTCGGCGCGAAGGCGCAGGTGAATTTCGCGGCTGACCTGCGCGCGGACATTTACGCGCGCATCCAGACGTTCTCGTTCAGCAATATCGATAAATTCTCCACGGGCTCGCTGGTCACGCGCATGACCAACGACGTGACGCAGGTCACCAACTTCGTCGGCATGATGCTGCGGATGATGCTGCGTGCGCCGGGCATGATGATCGCGGCCCTGATCATGGCCATCAGTATCCGGCCGAAGCTGTCGCTGGTGTTCGCCGTGAGCATCCCGCTGCTGCTGATCGGCGTGGCCATCGTGCTGAGCATCGGCTTCCCGCGCTTCAAGCGCATGCAGGAGAAGATCGACGGCATCAACGCCGCCGTGCGGGAAAACGTCACCAACGTGCGCGTGGTGAAGAGCTTCGTGCGCGAAGATTTTGAAGAAGAGAAGTTCGGCAAGGCGAACCGCGAGCTGCGCGACGCGAACATCAGTGCCGTGAAAGTCATGATCACGACCCAGCCGCTCATGACCCTGCTGATGCAGGGCACAATCCTGGCCCTGGTTCTGATCGGCGGCCCGATCATCCTGCGCGGCGAGATGCCGGTGGGCGACCTGTCCGCCTTCATCACCTACGCGATGCAGATTCTGACCTCGCTGCTGATGATGAGCTTCATGCTGATGTTCTCCTCCCGCGCCATGGCTTCCGGCAAGCGTATCCTGGAAGTGCTGGAGGAGGAGAGCGACATCACGGACGGCACGGCCGCGGCCGGGGAACCCGCTGACGGGCTCACGGACGGCGCTCCCGCCTCCGCCCCCCGCGTCACCCGCGGCGCCATCGAATTCCGCGGCGTGACTTTCCGCTACTATAAGACCAGCGAAGACGCGGTCCTGAACCATATCGACCTGACCATCCCGGCCGGCGCCACCGTCGGCATCACCGGCGCCACCGGCTGCGGCAAATCCACGCTGGTCTCGCTGATCCCGCGCCTGTACGACCCGGACGAGGGCTGCGTGCTGGTGGACGGCGTGGACGTGAAGGACTACCACCTGCACGATTTGCGCGACGACGTGAGCATGGTCCTGCAGAACAACACCCTGTTTTCCGGCACCATTGCGGACAACCTGCGCTGGGGCGACCAGAACGCCACGGATGAGGACATCCGCCGCGCCGCCGCTTTCGCGCAGGCCGACAAATTCATCGACAGCTTTCCGGACGGCTACGACACCATCATTGAGCAGGGCGGCACCAACGTCTCCGGCGGCCAGAAGCAGCGCCTCTGCATCGCCCGCGCCCTGCTGAAAAAGCCGAAGATCCTGATCCTGGACGACTCCACCAGCGCGGTGGACACCGCCACCGAGGCGATGATCCGCAAGGCGTTCCGCGAGGAACTGCAGGATTCCACCAAACTGATCATTTCCCAGCGCATCACCTCCGTGATGGACGCGGACCTGATCCTGGTCATGGAAGAAGGCCGCATCACGGCCAGCGGCACGCATGCGGAACTGCTGCGCACGAGCCAGACCTACCGCGAGATCTGCGAATCCCAGCTGGAAGGAAAGGAGGTGTCGTGATGGCCAGAAGTCTGAAAGAACTTCAGGAACGCTATAACAGCGCCGCCAAGAAGCAGCTGCTCGAAACCTCCTCCAACCGCCAGGCCCGCGGCGGCAAGGGCACCGGCCCGAAGAACGCCGGCGTTGCCGTCCGCCGCCTGATGGGGTACGTGAAGGGCTACCGCCTGCACCTCGTCGCCGTGCTGCTCTGCATGCTGGTCAGCGCCGTCACGTCGCTGTTCGGTTCCTACCTGATGGCGCCGATCATCGACAAACTCTCCGCGGCCGTGGCGCCGGATTTCACGCCGCAGGTCTCCCCGGTCGGTCAGTTCATGGACCGCATCATCAGCGGCCTGGCCGCGGCCTGGAACCGCACGGGCGTGATGGGGTACATCCTCACCGCGCTGCTGATCCTGGCCTTCGTGTACGGGATCGGGATCATCACCACGTACCTGCAGGGCCGCATCATGGTGCACGTCGCGGAGCATGTGATGGAGCGCATCCGCAACGACCTGTTCACCAAACTGCAGCGTCTGCCGCTCAAATACTTCGACGGCCACCCGACCGGCGAAGTGATGTCGCGCTTCACCAACGACATCGACAATATCGACGCGATGTTCAGCAACTCGCTGACCTCGATCGTGTCCGGTGTGGTCACCCTGATCGGCACGCTGGTCTTCATGCTGACCACGAACTGGCTGCTGACCCTGATCGTCGTCGTGTTCATCCCGCTGTTCCTGATGGGCGGCCTGGCCATCGCCAACCTGTCGCGGAAGTATTACCGCAGCCAGCAGGCGGCGCTCGGCGCGGTCAACGGGTATATCGAAGAAAACGTCAGCGGGCAGAAGGTCGTCAAGGTCTTCAACCACGAAGCGGACTGCCTGGAGGAATTCTGCAGCCTGAACGACGACATGCGCGACAAGCAGTTCCGCGCCCAGTTCTGGGGCGGCATCATGGGCCCGGTCATGGGCAACACGTCGCAGATCTCCTACGGCGTGACCGTGGGCGTTGGCGCGCTGCTGATGTTCGCCGGCCGGCTCTCGCCCGGCGGCCTGACCGTATTCGCGCAGTACTCCCGCCAGTTCTCCATGCCCATCAACAACCTGTCGCAGCAGATGACCACCATCTTCGCGGCCCTGGCCGGCGCGGAACGCGTCTTTGAAGTCATGGACACCGACCCCGAAGCGCCGGACAAGCCCGACGCTTCGGACATGAGCGCCATGAAGGGCTACGTCGTCATGACGGACGTCTCCTTCGGCTATGTGCCCGAAAAGACGGTCCTGAAGCACATCAACGTGTACGCGAAACCGGGGCAGAAGATCGCCTTCGTCGGTTCCACCGGCGCCGGCAAGACCACCATGACGAACCTGCTGAACCGGTTCTATGACATCGAAGAGGGCACGATCACGATCGACGGCGTCAACGTCAAGGACATGAAGCGCGATGAGCTCCGCAGCAAGATCGCCATGGTCCTGCAGGATACGCATCTGTTCACCGGCACCGTGCGCGAAAACATCCGCTACGGCCGCCTGGACGCCACGGACGAGGAAGTGGAGCGCGCCGCGAAGACCGCCTCCGCCCACGGCTTCATCATGCGCCTCTCCGACGGCTACGACACGAAGCTGGAAGGCGACGGCACCAACCTCTCCCAGGGCCAGCGCCAGCTCCTGAACATCGCGCGCGCCGCCCTCTCCAAGGCGCCCATCCTGGTCCTCGACGAAGCCACCTCCTCCGTCGACACCCGCACCGAGCGCCAGATCCAGCGCGGCATGGACCGCCTTATGGAAGACCGCACCACCTTCGTCATCGCCCACCGCCTCTCCACCGTCCGCGACGCCAACGCCATCATGGTCCTCGAACACGGCGAGATCATCGAGCGCGGCACGCACGAAGAACTCCTGGCCATGAAAGGGCGGTACTACGAACTGTACACCGGGAAACGCGAGCTGGATTGACCTGACAGGGGGACGGTTCCTTTGTCAGGTTTTGGCGGCTTGCCCGCATAAAAAAGGACCACTTGGGGATTGTCCCCAAATGGTCCTTTTTGGATAAAGATTACATTCCTCTGTCAGTTTTTCTTCTTCCGACCGCTTACAACATCGCTCAGGAAATACCTTGTCATCATGACCCCCAGCAGGATCACGATTCCTTCCCAGACGTAAAGCAGCCATAATTCGGCCGTGAAGGCGCTGCGATTTGACGCTCCTTTGACCTGGCGTTCGCCCAGAATTGCCGGAAGGGCATCGCGATCTATTTCCGTATCGTTCCGGTAATACCTGACGACAGGGGACAGAACGGCATCATCAGGGATCTCCGTAAAGGTCAGGAAAGGCGCACCGTCATAAGCAGCCCGGAAAAGCAGCATTGTGTTCTCCTCGGTAAAATCAGTGGCGCCGTCCTTTACCCGGCAGATCCCGTAGGAATCCAGTTCCGGAAAATCATTGACGCAGAACGTAATGCAGTACCTTTTCTTCCCCTCGGTCACGATATACCGGTTGATCCACCGGTCATCCGACTCCGTATACCAGAGAAACCGATAGGTTCCGAACAGTCCTTTTTCCAGGCAGGCCAGGCCGCTTGAGCCCGGAAAGTCCCTGTCCGTGTAAAGAACATATAAATGACGGCCCACAGCGCGCCGTTCAAGCTCATCAGCAGAAACGGTCCCATACAGACGGTCGGTATGATAATCCTCGATCGCCCGCTCCAGGTCGGCCGTAGAATCCACACGGATATGGAATTCATGGCAATACAAGGCGGCTGCGCACGCGATCGTTACGATCACGGACACGACGGCGCCGATCAGTTTCCGGCGTCTTTTCCTGTCATTCACCAGTGCGAGCAGACTCCGCGCCGCATCGTTCACCCGGCTTTTCGGAACACTGTCCCCTTCGATCCGCTCCGCCCCAAGCAGTTCTGCCACATTGATCTCCAGCGCCTCGCAGATCCCCGGCAGCAGCGAATAATCCGGCATCGTCTTTCCCGTTTCCCACCGGGACACCGACCGCTGGCTGACCCCGAGCTTCTCGGCAAACTGCTCTTGCGTCAACCCCTTTTCTTTCCGGATCTCCCTGATAAAAGCACCGATCTTTTCCTGATCCATGGCTTCCGCCTCCTTTCCTGTCTGCCTGTATTATTTCCTGTAAAGTCGGAAATGTACAGGACATAGGATGAGTATTGCACGTACAATTCATGATTCAGCGGATCAAAAGGGCCGATGAAACATCGGCCCCTGCGAAACCATCCTCTGTGTGCCGCTTACAGTTCCGGATCCGGGATCGGCGCCGGCAGTCCGACTTCCATCAAACTCGGGTCGGCGTAGAGCTGTTTCAGGCGGTGGAAGGCGGTGGCGAAGTAGTGGCCGGAGACGGTGCGGTCGTCCATGACCATGCCGAGCGGGATGCAGTGCTCGAAGACGATCTCGCCGTTTTTCTGCTTCGGGACCTGGCGGGGGTTGCCCATCGCGAAGGACATGCTGGTGGTGCCGAAGTCATAAATGTGGTGGTAGATGTGGTTCGTGCGGATGCTGGCCAGGTTGGTGAACAGCATGGAGCAGTGGAACGGGCTGGCGTCGATGATCGCCTTGGGCAGGAGGTTGTGCTTGTCCGTCCAGCGGATCAGGTTGGCCGCGCCGCGCAGCACGCCGGGGATCGAGGTGATGGTGTGGATGATCTTCTCCGCGGAATTGTCGCCCACGCGGTTCTCCGCAATGTACTTTTCGATCTTTTCGTTGATCTGGAAGATGTTGTCCGTCGGTTCGAAGACGATCTTGGACATGGTCCCTTCGTTGGCGGTGCCTTCCCCCTTCTTGGAACCCATCACCACCATGCCGACGGTGATCTGCTCGCGGGTGTAGACCCGCTTGTTCATGACGAAGCGGTTGATGGGCGGGTATTCGGCCGTGAGCCGGACCAGGCCGGCCAGGATCACGGTCATGTTGCTCATCGGGATGCCCTGTTTCTTCTTTTCGCGCACGTACTGGCGGATGGGCTCGTACGGGATGTCCAGCGTGATTGCGTTCATCGCGTCGCTGCGCTTGGGCATCAGATGGACCCCCACGCGGTACATGGGGTCGGTGTGTCTCAGCAGTTTGCCGTCGGGACGCTTCATGGTTCTTACCTTCCGGACGTTAATATAATAAAAAAATATAGCACAGCGGCGGGGCGTTGTAAACAAAATAGCGCTTGTTATTTTTCTGACAGCGAAGGTTTACAAACCCGGATTTGTATGATAAAATCATCGCTGGAATTGGAACTTCCGGAAGGGAGGAACAGGATGGGAGAGCATCGGAGAGTGATTTTGAAGCTGAGCGGCGAGGCCCTGGCGGGCGAAACGCGCTTCGGTTTTGATGAGGAACAGGTCCGGAAGGTGGCGATGGAAGTGCTGCCCGCAGTAAGCGAAGGCGTGGAACTGGCCGTCGTGATTGGCGGCGGGAACTTCTGGCGCGGCCGCAGCAGCAAGAACATCGACCGCAGCAAGGCGGACCAGATCGGCATGCTGGCCACGGTGATGAACGCCCTGTACGTTTCGGAGATCTTCCGCTCCTGCGGCATGCAGACCGAGATCTTCACCCCCTTTGCCTGCGGCGGCATGACCCGCCTCTTCTCAGAGGACGCGGCGAAGGAAGCCCTCTCTTCGGGCAAAGTCGTCTTTTTTGCGGGCGGCACCGGCCACCCCTACTTCTCCACGGACACCGGCATCGTGCTGCGCGCCCTGGAGCTCGAAATGGATGAGATCCTGCTCGCCAAGGCCGTCGACGGCGTCTACGACAGCGACCCGGCTAAGAATCCCAACGCGAAGAAGTACGACACCATCCCCATCGACGAAGTCGTCGAAAAGAAACTGGGGGTCATCGACCTGACGGCCTCCGCCCTCTGCCTGGACAACCGCATGCCCCTCGCCATCTTCGCTCTGGACGGCAAAGGCAGCATCACCCGCGCCCTGAAAGGCGACATCAGCGGGACAAGAATTACCGTGTAAATGCAGGGGCCGTTGTCCCATAACCAAAAAACTGTAGGGGCCGTTGTGCCAACGGCCCGTGAATATAACGAAGGAGGTAACCAATGGACTATCTGGAATCCGCAGAAGAAAGAATGCAGAAAACTTTAGATAACCTGAACGACGAATTCGTCACCATCCGCGCCGGCCGCGCCAATCCCGGCGTCCTGAACCGGGTGACCGTGGACTATTACGGCGTCCCGACCCCGATCCAGCAGATGGCGAACGTCTCCGTCCCGGAAGCCCGGATCCTGCTGATCCAGCCCTGGGACCGCAGCACCATCAAGAACATCGAGCGCGCCATCCAGGCCTCCGATATCGGCATCAACCCGAATAACGACGGTTCCGTGATCCGCCTGGTCTTCCCGGAACTGACCGAGGAGCGCCGCCGCGACCTGACCAAGGACGTAAAGAAGAAAGGCGAAGCCGCCAAAGTCGCCATCCGCAACATCCGCCGCGACACCGTGGACAGCATCAAGAAGGCCCAGAAGGCCGGCGAGATCACCGAAGACGACCAGAAGGCCGACGAGGAGCAGATCCAGAAGCTGACGGACAAGTTCGTGGAAAAGGTCGACAAGACCGTGGAAGCGAAGACCAAGGAGATCATGACGGTATAAAACCAGACCGGACGGCCGGGCGTGCCGCAGCCGGAAACAATGTGTCGTGGGGGCGGCCGGAGGTCGCCCCCTGTTTATCCGCCCCCGCAGAACAGGAGAGCACATGACGACAGAACAGAAAGTCCCCAACCACATCGCCGTCATTCTGGACGGCAACGGCCGCTGGGCGAAAAAGCGGCGCCTGCCCCGGGCCCTGGGCCACAAGCAGGGCTGCGAGACCCTGAAAAGCATCCTGGACAGCTGCAATGACATCGGCCTCAAATACCTCACCGTTTACGCGTTTTCCACCGAAAACTGGAAGCGCAGCGACGACGAGGTGGCGGCCCTGATGCAGCTGATCCGTTACTATATCCCGCGCCTTGAAAAGAAGGCCATGAAGAAGAACACGCGCGTCCTCATCATGGGCGACCGCGCGCGCTTTGCCCCGGACGTGATCGGGATCCTCAATTCCGTGGAGGAGACCACGAAAAACAACACCGGCCTGACCTTCATCCTGGGCCTCAACTACGGCGGCCGCGACGAGATCCGCCGCGCGATGGTCAAACTGGGACAGGAGATCGCTGCCGGCACCCTGAAGCCGGAAGACATCACCGAGGACATGATCAGCGCGCGCCTGGACAACCCGGACGTCCCGGACCCTGACCTGATCATCCGCACCAGCGGCGAAATGCGCCTGTCCAACTTCCTGACCTGGCAGAGCGCCTACTCGGAGTTCGAATTCCCCGCGGTCCTCTGGCCGGATTTCAGCGACGACGACCTGGAGGCCGCAATCGCCGAATACAACGGCCGCGACCGCCGCTTCGGAGGGAGGAAGAGCGATGGATCGTAACTTCTGGATCCGCCTGCGCAGCGGCATTATCGTGCTGGGCTCCGCTATCCTGTTTTTCTGGTTCGGCGGCATCCCGCTGTTTGCCCTGCTGGCGGTCGTCAGCCTGATCGGGATGTTTGAACTGTACCAGGCGGTGTCCGTCTGGAAAACGCCCCTGGCCGCGGCCGGGATGATGGCCGGCGCCCTGTTCCTGGAGGCCGTGTACCTGCAGTGGGACAGCTGGCTGCTGTTCGTCCTGTTCCTGGGCTTCATCCTGATCCTGGGGACCTACGTGTTCACGTTCCCGCGGTATCAGTTCAGCCAGACCGCGGCCACTGTTTTCGGGGTTCTGTACGTGCCGGTGATGCTGTCCTACCTCTACCGCATCCGCCGCATGCCGGACGGCTTCGCGCTGATCTGGCTCGTTTTCATCGCCTCCTGGGGCTGCGACACGCTCGCCTACTGTGCGGGACGCCTGTTCGGACGCCACAAAATGACGCCGGAACTGTCGCCCAAGAAGACCTGGGAAGGCGCGGTGGGCGGTGTCCTGGGGGCTGCGCTGCTGGGCTTCCTGTACGCGCTGGCGTTCGGCTCGCACCTGCAGTTCCTGGGCAGCCCGCTGCTGGCGACCCCGCTGCTCTGCGCGGCGGGCAGTATCGTGTCCCAGATCGGCGACCTGGCGGCGTCCGCAGTCAAGCGCAGCGTCGGCGTCAAGGATTACGGCAACCTGATCCCCGGCCACGGCGGCATCCTGGACCGTTTTGATTCGGTCATCGTCACCGCCCCGCTGGTCTACTATCTGCTGTTATTGGTGAAATAATCATGATTCCCGGTATTATCGTAGCGATCATCGTTTTCAGTATCCTGGTCCTGTTCCACGAATTCGGCCACTTTATCATGGCAAAGGCCGTGGGCATCGGTGTGACCGAATTCTCGCTGGGCATGGGCCCGCGCATCTTTTCGTTCGGCAAAGGCGAGACGAAATACTCGCTGAAAGCCCTCCCCTTCGGCGGTTCCTGCGCGATGGTGGGAGAGGACGACCCGGATGAGGAGGCGCCGAATTCGTTCGGCGCGAAGCCCGCGTGGGCGCGCTTCCTGGTGGTGTTCGCCGGCCCGGCGTTCAACATCATCCTGGCGTTCATCGCGTCCCTGTTCCTGCTCGGTTTCGGCGGCGTGAATACGAATGACGTCCATTCCGTGACGGCGGGCAGCTCGGCGCAGAAGGCCGGCATCGAGGCCTGGAAGGACAAGGTGACGGCCATCGACGGCCATAAGATCACGATGGGCCGCGAACTGATGCTGTACCTGCTGGCGAACCCGCTCGACGGCTCGCCGGTCACCGTGACCCTGGAACGGGACGGCGTGACCCGCGACGTCACGGTCGACACCCGGATGAGCGGCTACCGCGTGGGCATCAGCTACATGGCCGGCGAAGAGGCCGCCAAACTCTCGGAAGTGAGCGCGGACAGTCCCGCGGAACAGGCGGGGCTCAAGGCCGGCGACACAGTGACTTCGCTGAACGGCACGCCTATCGCCACCGGCACGGCGATGCAGCAGTTCTTCGCGGAGCACCCGCTGGACGGCACGCCGATCGTATTCACCGTTCTCCGGGACGGACAGGAGCTGACGTTCACCATGACGCCGGCGCATTACGAGACCTACGACCTGGGCTTTTCGGCCTACTACGTCTATGACAAGTGGGACGGCAACATTTTCCACCTGTTCCGGGAAGGCTTCCGGGAAGTCCGCTACTGGCTGTCCTACACCTTCTTCTCGCTGAAGATGCTGATAACCGGCAAGGTCGGCGTACGCGACCTGTCCGGCCCCGTGGGCATCGTCAGCACGATGGGCCAGGCCGTGGAGGCCGGCGTGGAGAGCGGCGGCGTGGGCGACGCGGCCCTGAACGTCCTGACCATGATGGTCCTGCTCAGCGTGAACCTGGGCATCATGAACCTGCTGCCCATCCCCGCGCTGGACGGCGGCCGCATCCTGTTCATCCTGTTCGAACTGATCTTCCGCAAGCCGGTGCCCCGCAAGGCGGAGTCCATCGTGCATTTCATCGGCTTCATCCTGCTGATGGCGCTGATGGCGGTGATCTTGTTCAGCGACGTATTGAAATTCTTCGGAAAATAACTGAGTTTTAAGTAAGCAAGAGAACGTTTTTCAGAAAGCAAAACCGGCATTTTATGGAACGTAAACATACCAGAATCATCCGGATAGGGAGCCGCTGCATCGGCGGTCCTTATCCCGTTGCCATCCAGTCGATGTGCAATACGAAAACAGAAAACGTCGAAGCCACCGTCGCCCAGATCCTCGCGCTGGAAAAAGCCGGCTGCGAGATCATCCGGGTCACCGTGCCGACCGCGGAAGCCGCGCGGGCGCTGCCCGCCATCAAAGAGCGGATCCATATTCCGCTGGTGGCGGACATCCATTTTGATTATAAACTGGCCATCGCGGCGATGGACGCCGGCGTGGACAAAGTCCGCATCAACCCGGGCAACATCGGCTCAGCCGGGGGCGTGAAGGCCCTGGTGGAGCGCGCAGCCCGCGATGACATCCCGCTGCGCGTGGGCGTCAACAGCGGTTCGCTGGAGAAGAAATATATCGAAAAGTACGGCGGCGTCACCGCGGAAGGGCTGGCGGAAAGCGCGCTGGGCCAGGCCGCGATGATCGAAGCCTTCGGGTACGACAAACTGGTCATCAGCATCAAATCCAGCCGCGTGCCGGCGAGCATCCGGGCGCACGAGATCATCGCGGAGCGCTGCGATTACCCGCTGCACGTGGGCATCACGGAAGCGGGGACCGTGTACAACGGCACCGTCAAATCCGCCGTGGGGATCGGCGCCATTTTGTCCCGCGGCATCGGCGACACCATCCGCGTGTCCCTGACCGGCGACCCGGTCGAGGAAGTGCGGGCGGCGAAGCAGATCTTAACGAGCCTGGGCCTGCGGAAAGAGGGCATTGAAGTCATTTCCTGCCCGACCTGCGGCCGCACGCAGATCGACCTGATCGCGCTGGCGGAGGCCGTAGAGGTCATGGCGGCCCGCTACCCGGACAAAAACCTGACCGTCGCGGTGATGGGCTGCGCGGTGAACGGCCCCGGGGAAGCCCGGGAAGCCGACCTGGGCATCGCCGGCGGCCGCGGCGAAGGACTGTTATTCAGGAAAGGTGAAATACTCCGGAAACTGCCGGAGAACGAGCTTCTGGGGGGGTTGGAAGCGGAAATACAGAATTGGGAGGATCCGCATGTTTGACACGTCACAAATGAAACCCCTCTTGGAAGCGATCCCGGACCTCATGACGACGGAAGCCGTCCTGGACCGCGCGGATCAGATCTACATTGAAAAAATGCTGATGCCCCGCACGCGGGACCGGCTGAAGATCTATCTGCACGCGCCGTTCATCATTCCCAAGCGGGACATCCTGGCGCTGGAAGCCGCCATCAAAAAGCAGTACTTCAAAAACAAAAACGTCCGCGTCCAGATCATCGAGCGCTTCCACCTGGAAGGCATGACCGTGCAGGAAGCGTACGAAGCCTACAAAGACAGTATCCTGCTGGAACTCAAATCCGTCCAGCTGTACGAATACAACCTGCTCCGCCGCGCCTCGCTGGACTTTTCCAGTGAGGACCTTATCATGCTCGAAGTGCCGGATCTGTCCGTGCTGGCCGCCCGCAGCGGCGACCTGTCGGACTACCTGAAGCGGATCTTCCGCGACCGTCTGGGCTTCCCCGTGAACGTGCGCATGAAATTCAGCGGCGCGCGCGGAAAGAAGACCGCGGCGGACAGCCCGGACGATTCCCTGGTCCTCTCGATCCTGGACCAGGCCATCCGCGCGGAACAGAGCGCCGAGCCGCAGCCCGAAAAGAAGGCGCCGGCCCGCCCTTACACGCCCAAGCGCGCCCTGCTCTCGCAGGAAGGCAGCTGGGGCCGCGACTTTGACGGCGACCCGATCCCCCTCTCCGAGATCCAAAGCGAGATGGGCGAAGTCACCGTTCGCGGCGAAGTCCTCTCCGTGGAAAAGCGGCCGCTGCGTAACGGCAACACGCTGTTTTCCTTTGTGGTCACCGACTTTACGGACTCCATCCGCGCCAAAGTCTTCGGGAAACCGCACGAAGAAGGACAGCTGGACAGTATCCTGAAGGAAGGCAACTTCCTGCGCCTGCGCGCGGTCGCCCTGTTCGACCAGTACGACGGCGAAGTGGTCCTGTCCTCCGTCAGCGGCATCAAGCCGGACCAGAACATGAAAATGACCCGGACCGACAAAGCCCCGGTCAAGCGCGTGGAGCTCCACGCCCACACGCAGATGAGCGAGATGGACGGCCTGACCCACACGGACGAGTTCGTCAAGCGCGCCGCCGCCTGGGGCCACAAGGCCGTCGCCATCACGGACCACGGCGTCGTGCAGTCCTTCCCGGACGCCATGCACGCCGCGCAGGACCTGAAGAAAAAGGGCAAGGATATCAAGATCATCTACGGCTGCGAAGGCTACCTGGTGGACGATACGCCGGGCATGACGGCGGAGGAGATCAAGAAAGCGCCGTCGTACCACATCATCATTCTGGCGAAGAACGACGTGGGCCGCGTCAACCTGTACCGCCTGGTCTCCGAATCGCACCTGCACTATTTCCAGCGGCGCCCGCGCATCCCGCGCAGCCTGCTGACCGAATGCCGCGAAGGCCTTATCCTGGGCTCCGCCTGCGAAGCGGGCGAACTGTACCGCGCCCTGCTCCGGGACGCGCCGGAGGAGGAACTGCAGCGCATCGTCAATTTTTACGACTACCTGGAAGTCCAGCCGCTGGGCAACAACGCCTACCTGACCCGCACGGGCCGGGACGGAAAAATCTACACGCAGGAGGACCTGCAGAACTTCGTGCGCCGCATCCTTGAACTCGGCGAACAATACGCGAAGCCAGTCGTCGCCACCTGCGACGTCCACTTCCTGGACCCGGAGGACGAGATCTACCGCCGCATCCTGCAGGCGGGCCAGGATTACGCGGACGCGGACTTCCAGCCGCCGCTGTACTTCCGCACCACGGAGGAGATGTTGGCGGAATTCGATTTCCTGGACTACAACACCGCGAAGCAGATCGTCATCGACAATCCCAACATGATCGCGGACCTGTGCGAAGCCATCTCCCCGGTGCGGCCGGACAAGTGCCCGCCGCAGATCCCCGGCTCCGAGGAGGAACTGGAGAAGATGTGCTACGATCGCGCGCACGAAATGTACGGCGACCGCCTGCCCGTCATCGTGGAGGAACGGCTCTCCAAAGAACTGACATCCATCATCGGCAACGGCTACGCGGTCATGTACATCATCGCGCAGCGGCTCGTGAAAAAGTCGAACGACGAAGGCTACCTGGTGGGGTCCCGGGGCTCCGTGGGCTCCTCGCTGGTCGCCACGTTCAGCGGCATTTCCGAAGTGAACCCGCTGCCGCCGCACTACCGCTGCCCGCAGTGCCGCCACAGCATTTTCGATAACGAAGAGACCCGCAGAAACGCGGGCGGCGCCGGCGTGGACATGGCGCCGATGAACTGCCCGGTCTGCGGCGCGCCGATGATCCGCGACGGCTACGATATCCCGTTCGAGACTTTCCTGGGCTTCAAGGGCGACAAGGAGCCGGACATCGACCTGAACTTCTCCGGCGAATACCAGGCCAAGGCCCACGAATACACGGAAGTGCTGTTCGGCAAGGGCTGCACGTTCAAGGCGGGCACCATCACGGGCCTGGCGGAGAAGACCGCGTTCGGCTTCGTGAAGCATTATTTCGAAGATAAAGGCGACCACAAGCGCCGCTGCGAGATCGAGCGCATCGCGAAGGGCCTGGAGGGCACGCGCCGCTCCACGGGCCAGCATCCCGGCGGGATCGTCGTGATGCCGCGCGGGGAGAACATCTACTCCTTCACGCCGATCCAGTACCCGGCCAACAAGGAGAAGAGCGGCATCATCACCACCCACTTCGACTACCACTCGATCGACCACAACCTGCTCAAACTCGACATCCTGGGCCACGACGACCCGACCATGATCCGCCGTCTGGGCGACCTGACCGGCCTGACCATGACGGAGATTCCGATCAACGACGCGCAGGTCCTGGCCCTGTTCAACAGCTGCGACCCGCTGGGCGTGACGCCCGAGGACCTGGGCGGCTGCGCGTTCGGCACGCTGGGCGTCCCGGAATTCGGCACGGACTTCGCCATGGGTATCCTGAAGGACGCGAAGCCGCAGTCGGTGGCCGACCTGGTACGCATCGCCGGCATCGCGCACGGCACGGACGTCTGGAAAGGCAACGTGCAGGACCTGATCGTGAACCAAACGGCCACGCTGAAGGAATCCATCTGCACCCGCGACGACATTATGCTCTACCTGATCGGCCAGGGCATGGACCCCGCGCAGTCCTTCAAGATCATGGAAAGCGTCCGCAAAGGCAAAGTCGCCAAAGGCGCGGAAAGCAACTGGCCTCAGTGGCGCAAAGACATGGAAGAGCACGGCGTGCCGGACTGGTACCTCGGCTCCGCGGAGAAGATCCAGTACATGTTCCCGAAGGCGCACGCGGCCGCGTACGTGATGATGGCGCTGCGCGTGGCGTACTGCAAGCTGTACTATCCGCTTGAGTATTACACCGCGTATTTCAGTATCCGCGCGGACGGCTTCGATTACGAGATGATGGCCCGCGGCCGCGATATCATGGCCCGCAACCTCGCCATGCTCCGCAAGAACCGCGACCGCCTGTCCGACACCGAACTGCGCACGCTGCGCGACATGCGGCTGGTGGAAGAGATGTACGCGCGCGGCATAGAATTCATGCCCATCGACGTGTACAAAGCCAAGGCGGACCGCTTCCAGATCATCGACGGGAAGATCATGCCGTCCTTCAACAGCATCGCCGGCCTGGGTCTGTCCGCCGCGCAGAGCCTCGAAGAGGCCGCCGCGCAGGGCCGCTTCCTGTCCCGCGAAGACCTGATCCAGCGCTCGAAGATCAACTCCACGCTGGCGGAAAACATGGCGCGCATGGGCATCCTGGGCGACATGGCCGAGAGCAACCAGCTGTCCCTGACGGACATCGTGTTAGAGTAATCCAGTAAAGAAAAAGGAGGCATAACCATGATCAGAAAACGGATCGGACGAATTATCGGAATCGTATTGGGCCTTTTGATCCTGTACCTTGTGCTGTGCACGTTCAACGTTTTCCCGATCACGCGGGCCCAGGTGCAGCCGTTCGTCGTGACGCCTTCCGGCCGGACTTATCTGGTCGTGAACGACGCGCAGCCGGTGGAGGACGTCCTGATCCGGACCCTCCTGATGACGGAGGAGATCGATGCCGGACAGCAGGAGAGCATGGACGCTTTCCGGGGATACCGCTTCTACCGCGCCCGCTTCACGTCGGACGACCGGTTCATTTACGCGGTGACGCCGGAAGGAAAGATCAGAAAATGCGAGGCCCGCGATTAGCGCGGCCGCGGGATGACAGGAGGACACATGCTGACCCTTGACAGTACGATAGGCGAATTATACCGCAGCCCCATCGGGCACGACCTGGCGGACCGGATCCTGCTGCAGCTCGGCCTGCCGCAGAGCACGCTGACCAACCCGCTGGTCTCGCACATGAAGATCCGTTCCGCGTCCAAACTGGTGCCCGGAAAGCTCGACCCCGCGCTGTTCGACGCGATCCTGAACCTGGTGAACCGCGAGCCGGAGAACGTGCCCGCGTCCGCCGCGCCGGTCAAGCCCGCGTGGTGGAAGGAAGCGGTGTTTTACCAGATCTACCCGCGCAGTTTCTGCGATTCCAACGGCGACGGGATCGGGGACATCCCCGGCATCCTTTCGCGCCTGGATTATCTGAAGGACCTCGGCGTCGACGCGCTGTGGCTCTCTCCGGTCTACGATTCACCGAACGACGACAACGGCTACGACATCCGCGATTACCGGGCGATCATGAAGGAATTCGGCACCATGGAGGACTTCGACCGCCTGCTCGCCGAAGTGCACGCCCGCGGCATGCGCCTGATCATGGACCTCGTTATCAACCACACCTCGGACGAGCACCCCTGGTTTCAGGAAGCGCTCGCGGACCCGGCCTCGCCCCGCCGCGGCTATTATTTCCTGCGGCCCGGCACGCCGGATGCCTTGCCCAACAACTGGGGCAGCTTTTTCTCCGGCCCCGCCTGGCGCTATTTCCCGGAGCAGCAGCTCTGGGGCCTGCACCTGTTCTCGAAGAAGCAGATGGACCTGAACTGGGAGAACGATGCGCTGCGGCAGGAAGTGCTGGAGATGATCCGCTGGTGGCTGGAAAAAGGCGTCGACGGTTTCCGCATGGACGTCATCAACTACATCTCCAAGGATCCGGGCCTGCCGGACGGCGATCCCACCGTCACGGAGCTGATCGGCATCAGCGGGATGGAGCACTATGTCTACGGCCCGCGCCTGCACGAGTTCCTGCAGCAGATCCGCCGCGAGGCGTTCGAGCCGTACGGGGCTTTCTCCGTGGGCGAGGGCCCCGGCCTGGGCATGAACATGAGCCGCATGGTCACGGCGGAAGAGCGCCGCGAACTGGACATGGTCTTTTCCTTCGATCATCTGGAAACGCCCGGACACGGCCGCCTGGAAGATTATGAATACGACCTGAACTATTACCGCGACCACATCCTGCAATGGATCCGCGGCTACGGCAATAACTGCCGCATCGCGCTGTTCTTCAACAACCACGACAATCCGCGCATGGTCAGCAAAGTCAGCCGCGACAGGTCGCTGCACCCGCACATCGCCAAACTCCTGGCCGTCCTGCAGCTCACGCTGCCGGGCACGCCGTTTATTTACCAGGGCGATGAAATGGGCCTCTCCAACTATCATTTCACGAACCTGGACCAAATCACGGATGTGGAGGCGAAAGGCTTCGTCGCCGAAAACCGCGGCAAACGCAGCGACGCCGACCTCCTGCACGTCCTCAACGCCGGCAGCCGCGAACACGCCCGCATCCTCCTCCCCGGCGGCGGGCAGCTCCCGCCCTGGCACGCCGGCGTGACCCAGCAGACCCCGGACAAAGACGTGGAAGAGTCTTACCGCTTCCTCCTGAAGCTCCGCCGCGAAAGCAAAGTCTTCCCCTACGGGACGTTTGAGCTGATCAGCGACAAAAAGAACGCCTTCGTCTACCGCCGCACACTGAATGGCAAGAGCTATGTCATCGAATGCAACCTCGCCGCCGAGCCGCGCAAACCTCTGTACAAGTCGAAAAAGGCTCGCCTGATCTTCGACTCCCAGCCTCTCCACACCGGAGAACTCGGGCCGTACCACGCGCAGATCTGGGAAGAATAGAGCGAAAAAACCACCAAAAAACCGCCGGTCACCCGGCGGTTTTTTGTACAGCATTGTATGGGCAGCGATTATTTGTTCACCGCTTCCTTCAGGACGTGGCTGGGCTTGAAGGCGGGGGCCTTGCAGGCTTCGATCTTCACGGTCTCGTTGGTGCGGGGGTTCTTGCCGGTGCGGGCCTTGCGCTCGCGGACTTCGAACGTACCGAAACCGGTGATGCTGACCTTGTCGCCATTGACCAGGACTTTTTCCAGTTCTTCAAAAGCGGCCTTGACGACCAGTTCGGCTTCCTTCTTGGAAACGCCCGCGTTTTCGGCTACTGCTGCGATAAAATCTTTCTTATTCATGCTGATAGTTCTCCTTTTTTTGCAGAATTACTTGACCATAATAGCACAAACTTCCGGAATTGCAAGCGTTTTATGGGATTATTTCAAGGAAAAATGAATATTCTCATTATTCGCGGGCAGGGCCGTTTTTAACCGTCACACCGGTCCCGTCAAAGGCCGGAATCATCTCTTCCGTGGCGCTGGAGAGGTCCTGGACGTAGCCGTCCTCCCAGTCCGAATAGCGCAGGTAATCCCAGACCCGCTGCCATTCCTCCGGCGTCAGGCGGCGCTTGAGCGACGGGTATTCGTCCAACTGCCCGCTGTCCGCAAGCACGGCGATGGGCGTGTACTGGCTCAGGAGGCTGAGCAGGAGAGTGCCCGGGGCGAAATGCTCCAGCAGGAGGTCCAGCACGTCCAGCGTGTTGTCGATAAAGCCGGGCAGGACGAGGTGGCGGACCATGACGCCGCTCTGCAGCAGACCGTCCGCATCCATCTGATACGGCCCGCGCTGCCGCAGCATTTCCTGCAGCGCCGCCAGCGCGACGGCCGGATAATCAGCCACACCGGACAGCCGCCGGCCAAGCGCTTCATCGCCGTACTTGAAGTCCGGCAGGTACACCTGCACGAGACCTTCCAATTGCCGCAGCTGGCCTACCGTTTCATACCCCGAACTGTTCCAGACCACCGGGACGAGCGGCCGGACCGCCTTCAGCACGCGGGCGACCGCGGGGATGAAATGGGAGGCGGATACGAAATTCAGATTGTGGACACCCTGTTCCAGCAGGCGGTCGATGATGCGCCGCAGTTCGTCATCGCTCACTGCCTGCCCCGGGACTTCGCACCGCGAGATTTCATGGTTCTGGCAGAAGACGCAGGCCAGATGGCAGCCCGTGAAGAAGAGCGTGCCGCTGCCGCGCGTCCCGCTGATGCAGGGCTCCTCGCCGAAGTGCGCCGCGGCGCGGGCCAGGCGGGGCTTTAGGGGCGAACGGCAAAAGCCCGCCGCTTTCTCCTCCGTGCGCGTGGCGCCGCAGGCACGGGGGCAAAGCCGGCAGGCTTCGGGGACCGCCTCCCGGACGGAAGACGGAGAGTTTATTTCCGGGGCGTCAGCCCACATAACCGTGTTCCGCGCCCAGGGCGAGCGCGTCTTTGTATTTGCGCTGCGAGACGTACAGGCGGATCAGGTTTTCCGCGAACAGGCGCTTGCAGCCCGTGCCCAGCGTGGCCTCGCCGCTTTCATACAGCTCCCGCAGGATCTCTTCATATTCGTCTGAGCCGCGGTCGCCCTGAATGTAGCGCAGGTCGGTCAGGCGGAGCAGCTGGTCGTAGATCGCGGGCATGCGGGCGGTCTTGAGCTGGGCCGCGTTCCGCAGATATTCCATGCCCAACTGTTCATAGCCCGCTTCAAAATAGCAGACGGACAGTTTCAGCGCGGTGAGGAAGCGCTGGTCCGGGCCGGCTTTCTGCGGGGAATAGGCGTCGACCAGGTAGGGGATCGCGTCCGTAAAGCGAAGGTGCTCCAGGAATGCGGAGCCGATCTGGTAGTCGATCAGGGTCGTGACAGCCGCGTCGTAGCTGCGGGAAAGTTCCCGCGCGCGCTTGTAGTAGCGCAGCATGAAGCCCAGGTCGTTGTAATTGGAATAGCAGGCGCCCAGCAGGTAGCTGCTCCAGAGCAGGATGGGGAGGGATCCTTCCTCCGCGGCGGCCGAAAAGGCGCGTTCCGCGCAGGCGATGGCGTTCATGTAGTCTTTGCGGACGTAATACGTTTCCGCCATGCTCTGCTTGACGAAGCTGGTGGGGTTCAGGTTTTCCGCCATGCGCAGCAGGTCCAGCTGGTCCTCGGCTTCGACCTGGCCGGCGCCGGCGTAGTAGAGGAAGAGCTGGTCGTCCTCCATGTAGTCCAGGAAGCGGGCCAGGTAGGCGGCTTCCTGATGGCAGACGGGAGCGGATTTGCCGTGCTTCTGCAGCAGGGCGTACAGGTTGAACAGGTGCCAGCTGAGGTGCAGCTCGCTGTTCTCCATTTCCTGCTGGTGCAGCTTGAGCCAGGCCGCTTCGCGGTCCGCGGTCTCCGAGTGGAAGTATTTGTCAAAATAGGCGTCCAGCGTGGCCTGCGCCTGGCCGAGCAGTTCCGCGTCCTGGTTGTAGGAGATGCCCAGCGCCATCATGAGCTGCTGCAGGATCGCGGGGCTCGGGTGGCCCAGGCCCTGCTCGATCTTGCTTAAGTATGAAACGGCGCAGATCCCCCGGCAGAGGGCCTCCTGGCTCAGGCCCTGGTGCAGGCGCTGCTGTTTAATTAAAAATCCTGTAAAATTTTTCATGATACTGCCTTCTTTACGGGACTGAAAAAGGGTATTTTTAACTATACAAGGAAAATCAAAAAAGGCAAGCGGTTTTTTGAAGTTTTTTGAAATCTGTGCTATAATTCCTCCAAATAACTCTCGGGAGGGACCCTATGCGCGAAGAATACCGGACGCTCGGCGTTTCGGAAGCCGTATATGAACGAGGGGAGGCCGTGCTGCAGACGGTAGCCGAACCGTTCCGCCGCATTGATGAAACCGCGGAGATCAACCAGCTGAAAGTACTGAATGCCATGATCCGGAACGGCGTGGCCGACTATCACATGCACGGCTCCACCGGCTACGGCCACGACGACCAGGGCCGCGACACGCTGGAGCGCGTCTACGCGGACGTTTTCCATACGGAGGACGCCCTGGTGCGCCCGCAGATCACCTGCGGCACGCACGCCCTGTATCTGGCGATGGCCGCCAACCTGAAGGCCGGCGACGAGCTCCTGTCCCCGGTCGGCGCACCTTACGACACGCTGGAGGAAGTCATCGGCATCCGCCCGTCCGTCGGCTCGCTGGCGGAAAACGGGATCACGTACCGCCAGGTGGACCTGCTCCCCGGCGACCGCTTCGACTGGGACGGCATCCGCGCAGCAATCACGGAGAAAACGAAGCTGGCCACGATCCAGCGCTCCCGCGGTTACAGCGCGCGGAAGACGTTCTCCCCGGCGGAGATCGGGGAACTGATCGCCTTCCTCAAGGCGTGCAGGCCGGACCTGACCGTGATGGTGGACAACTGCTACGGGGAGTTCACGGACGTCCTGGAGCCGTCGGATTACGGCGCGGACATGGTCGTGGGTTCGCTGATCAAGAACCCGGGCGGCGGGCTCGCCCCGAGCGGCGGGTATATCGCAGGCCGGAAGGACCTGATCGAGCGATGCGCGAAGCGCCTGACCGCGCCCGGCCTGGGCAAGGACATGGGCGCCAGCCTGGGCGTCAATCCCGCGTTCTACCAGGGCTTTTTCCTCGCGCCGACCGTGGTGGCCGGGGCGAAGAAGAGCGCGGTGTTCGCGGCGGCGCTGTATGAGAGCCTGGGCTTCCACGTGAGCCCGGGGCCGCTGGAGCCGCGCTATGACATCATCCAGGCCATCGACCTGCTGTCGCCGGAGCGGCTGGCCGCGTTCTGCGCGGGCATCCAGGCGGCGGCGCCGGTGGATTCGTTCGTGAAGCCGGTGGCCTCCGACATGGACGGCTACGCGGACAAGGTCATCATGGCGGCGGGGACGTTCGTGCAGGGCTCCTCCATCGAACTGTCCGCCGACGGCCCGCTGCGCGAGCCCTACCGCGTCTTCTTTCAGGGGGGCCTGAGCTGGTTCCACGGCAAGGCCGGCATCCTGCTCTCACTCCAAAAACTGGTGGACGCAGGCTTCACCCTGTGATATAATATTAATTCCTCTTGGGGCTCTTTGGGGAGACTTGGGAGGGAGAATTGAAAGAAAAAACCAACAAACAGACGATGAGATCGCTCCCGCTCTCCGAGCGGCCCTATGAGCGATGCTTAAAGCACGGCCCCGGCGCCTTATCGGACGCGGAACTGCTCGCGACGCTGATCCGCACCGGGACCCGAAGCCTTTCCGCCGTGGAAGTCGCCCGCACCCTGCTCGCGACGTACGGCGAACGGGACGGCCTGGCCTGCCTGATGCGCCTGTCCTGCACGGAACTGATGGCGCTGCCGGGCTTCGGCCCCGTCAAGACCGTGGAAGTCCTGGCCGCCGCGGAGCTCTGCCGCCGCATGGCGAAGACCATGCGCCGCCCGGAGCTGTCCCTGAAGGACCCGTCCTCCATCGCGGCCTATTTCATGGAAGACCTGTGCTACCTCCCGCGGGAGGAGATGCGGGCCGCCATGTTCGACACCAGGAACCGCCTGCTCCACGAGGAGACGCTGTCCCGCGGGACCGTGAACGCCTCGCTGGTCTCGCCCCGGGAAGTGTTCCTGGAGGCGCTGCGCTGCGGCGCGGTCTACCTGGTGCTGCTGCACAACCATCCCAGCGGCGACCCGACGCCCTCGGAGGCGGATCTGACCCTGACCCGCCGCCTGTCCGAGGCCGGCGACCTGCTGCACATCCCGGTGATGGACCACATCATCATCGGGGATCACCGATATGTAAGTTTCCGGGAGGAGGGCCTGCTGCGCCCGCCTGCCGGACCGTAGAACAAAGGATCCGAAGGAATCGCCATGAGTGAACCCCGCAGAAACAGAGGCCCCCGGGGGGGACTGCTGATCGTGATCGGTATCTGTCTATTCCTCATGCTGGTCAGCTCTCTGAGCCCCGGCTTTTCCCGCGTGCTCCGGGACGGCATCGGCACGATCCTGATGCCCATGCAGAAGGGCATGAACCGCGCCGGCAGCTACCTGTCCGGCCGCCTGGAGGCCCTGCAGGAGCTCCGCCAGGTCCGCGTGGACAACGAGCGCCTGGAAGAGGAACTGGGCCAGCTGCGCGAAGAAAACGCGAAGCTGAAACTGAACGAGCAGGAACTGGCGGCCATGCGGGAACTCCTGCACCTGCAGGAGCAGTATCAGGAATATGAATCGCTGGGCGCGCACGTGATCGGGCGCAGTTCCGGCAACTGGTACCAGTCCTTCCTGATCGACAAGGGAAGTAAGGACGGCCTCGAAGTGGGCATGAATGTGATGGCGGGCGGCGGCCTGGTGGGCCTGATCACGGCCGTGGGCAACAACCACGCGACGGTCAGCACCATCATCAACACCGGCCGCTACGTCAGCGCCATGACCACGCGCAGCGGGCATTCCTTCATCGTGGCGGGCAGTCTGGAACTGTACGCGGACGGCATGCTGGCGCTGGAAAGCATCCCGCTGAACGCGGATGTGGAACCCGGCGACATGGTCGTCACCTCGAATATCAGCGATGTCTATCTGCCCGGGCTGCTGATCGGCTACGTGGAGGAGACCACCGCCGACGCGAACCGCCTGCAGCGCTCCGGCTCCCTGCGCCCGGTGGCGGATTTTGACAACCTGGACATGGTCCTGGTCATCACCACCCTGAAAGGGACGGAGGACACTCCATGAAGCGGGGGCTGGTCTACGCGCTGCTGATCCTGGCGGTCTTCCTGGTGCAGAACAACATCTTCGCCGCCTCCTCGCTGGTGATCACGGTCCCGAACCTGCTGCTGATCCTGGTGTTTTCCTTCGGGTTCATGCGCGGCAGTTTTGAAGGCATGCTGATCGGCTTTGCCTGCGGGCTGCTGACGGACCTGTTCTTCGGAAGCACCATCGGCCTGTCCGCGCTGATCTTTTCCGTGCTCGGGTACGGGATCGGCGTGCTGGGCCGCATTTACTATACCGAATACGTCAGCCTGCCGCTGGCGCTCTGCCTGCTCAGCGACCTGTTTTACCTGCTGGGCATTTACGTGTTCGCCATCCTGCTGGGCGGCGGGCACGGCTTCCTTCCCTATTTGACGAAAATCGTACTGCCGGAAATGCTCTACACCGGCGTGATGGCCATCGTCCTGTACCCGCTGTTCCGGCAGACGGAAAAACTTATGCGGCGCTGGGAGGAAAAGAACACGCGGAAGTATGTTTAGAGAGATTCTGGATTACATCGTATTCAAACTCAAGCACGTGGTCACCTCGCGTCTGTTCCCGGTGACCCTTGTTTTCCTTGCGCTGTTTTCCGTGCTGTTCCTGCGCATGTTCCACCTGCAGGTGGTGGCCGGCGCCGACGCCCAGGAGGAGGTGCAGAACATCATCTCCCGCACGGTCACCCTGTCCCCCACCCGCGGGAACATCTATGACCGGAACGGCAACCTGCTGGCGTATAATGAACTGATCCAGAGCGTCACCGTGACGGACGACGGCAGTTACGCCAATGGCTATGAACGCAATGCGATGCTGCTGCGCCTGATCGCGCTGCTGGACCGCTTCGGCGAGGAAGTCGTCCCCAGCATCGATATCTATTTTGACAATGACGGCGTGCTCCGCGAGCGCTTCTCCTCCGAAAACGCCCGCCTCCGCTTCCTGCGCGACATGTACGGGCACGAAAACACCGCCCAGCTGACGGACGAGGAGAAGGAGACCACGCCGCAGGATATCCTGGACCACTACTGCGACTTCTTCGGCGTGGGCAAAAACGCGGACGACAGCGAATATTCCGTCGATCCGCAGACCGCGCTGAAACTGGTCTGGATCCGCTACAGCATGTACATCAACTACTACGTGCGCTACAATCCGAGCACCGTGGCCGCCGGCGTGAAGGAGGAGACCGTCGCCGCGATCCGCGAGCACCAGCAGGAACTGCTGGGCGTGGACATCGCGCAGAGTTCGCGCCGCGTGTACAACGACGCCATCTACCTCTGCCACATCCTGGGTTACACCGGCTACGCGAGCGAGGAGGAGATCGAGGAACTGAACGCACAGGGCGGCAATTACGCGGCCGGCGACGTGATCGGCAAGGCCGGCATCGAAGCCAGCATGGAACTGGAACTGCGCGGCGAGAACGGCTCCCGCTCCCTTTACGTCAACAACCTGGGCCAGGTCAAAAAGGTCGTCCAGGAGACCCCGCCCGTGGCCGGCAACGACATCTATCTCTCCATCGACCTGGAGATGCAGAAGGGCATCTACCACCTGCTGGAACAGAAACTGGCCGGCATCCTGATCAACCACCTGAAGGATGAGGACGTGGACCCGGGCGAGGAAGAGCATTATATCCCCATCAAAAAGGCTTATTTCCAGCTGATCAACAACAACGTGCTGGATTACCGCCACTTCAGCGCCCCGGATGCCGGCGCCGCGGAAAAGCGCGTGTTCTATCATTTCACCGCCAAGCAGACGGAAATGCTGGACAAGATCCGGGCGGAACTGACCGGCGCCGGCGCGCGTCGCTATGCGGCGCTGGACGAGGAGATGCAGACGTTCTTCACCGAAATGTACGACGTTCTGCTGAGTGAAAAACTGCTTCTGCGCGACCGCGTCGACACGGACAGCGACCTGTATAAGGCCTACCGTGTAGACGGCAGCATCAGCCTGCAGGCTTACCTGCGCGGCGCGCTGGAAGCCGAATGGATCGACGTATCCCTGCTGGGCCTGAACGGGACCTACACGAGCGTGGAGAAAGCGTATCAGGCGCTGGTGGAGTTCGTCCTGGACAAACTGCAGCAGTCGCAGGCTTTCTCCAAGGCGCTGTACCAGATGCTGATCGACGACGACCTGATCAACCGCTGCGACCTGGCGCTCGCGATGTACGAGCAGGGCGTCCTGGAGCCGGATCCGGAATATCAGTCCAACCTGAACCAGCGCACCCCGGCCCTCGCCTTCCAGTTCATGATCGACAAACTGACCAGCATCGAGATCTCGCCGGCGCAGCTGGCGCTGGACCCGTTCTCCGCCTCGGCCACCATGGTGGACGTGAACACCGGGAAAGTGCTGGCCATGGTCTCGTATCCGGGCTATGACAACAACCGGATCTCTGAAAGCGGCTATTACGCCTCCCTGCTGGAGGACCAGTCCACGCCGCTGTTCAACGTGGCCACGCAGGCCCGCACGGCGCCCGGCTCCAGCTTCAAGATGGTCACTTCCGCGACGGCCCTGGAACTGGACGTGATCGGGCCCGGCACCTACCTGACCACCCACGGCTCCTTCTCCGCGGCCGGCATGACGGTCAACTGCTGGTATTACCCGAACGCGCACGGCGACATCAACGTCAGCGACGCGCTGATGGTGTCCTGCAACGACTTTTTCGCGCAGGTGGGCTACAAGCTGTCCCTGGCGGACGGCGCCTACAACGACGCGGCCGGCATGGAGAAACTGTCCCGCTACGCGCGGCTGCTGGGGCTGGGCGAAAAATCCGGCGTGGAGATCCCGGAATCCAATCCGGTCATTTCCGACATCTCCGTCCTGACCAGTGCCATCGGACAGGGCACGAACCTGTATTCCTGCAGCCATCTGGCGCGCTACGCGACGGCCATCGCCACGCGCGGCAGCATTTATGACCTGACGCTGCTGGATCATGAAACGTCCTCCTCGGGCGGCCTGATCCAGAGCTACCGCGGCGAGCTGGTCTCGCGGACGGAACTGCGCGAATCCACCTGGAACAGCATCTGGGACGGCATGCGGCGCTCCGTGACGAGCGGCAACCACGCGCACGTCTACAGCCAGAAGGTGACCATCGCCGCGAAGACCGGCACCGCCGAAGAAAACGAGCTGCGTCCGGACCACGTCACCTACGTCAGCTTCGCGCCGTACGAAAAGCCGGAGATCAGCGTCGCGCTGACCATCCCCAACGGGTACACCTCCGGCAACACGTCCGAACTGGCGGGCTATATTTACGATTATTACTACGGGTACATTACCTATCAGGATATTCTGGAAGGGCACGCGAGAGACGCGGGCGGCAACGATATCAACGAATAAACAGGGGAAGCGATGTCGAGAGTAATTGTGATCGCCTCGGGAAAAGGAGGCGTGGGAAAGACCACGATCGCAGCCAATCTGGGGATCTGTCTGGGACAGGCGGAGCGGAAGACCGCCCTGGTCGACCTGGACCTGGGGCTGCGGAACATTGACGTGACACTGGGCCTGGAGACCGTGGTGCTGAACCATCTGGGGGATTATTTCGAGGAACGGATGCCCCTGGAGGAGGTCGTGACCACGGACGAGCGCTATCCGGGCCTCGCGCTGCTGGCCGCGCCGCAGAATATGGATCCGGCCGATCTGAAGGAAGAGCAGCTGGAGAAGCTCGTGCAGGAACTGCGTGCGTCCTATGACGTGATCCTGATCGATGCCCCGGCCGGCGTGGGTCCCGTTTTCACGGCGGCCATCAAACTGGCGGACGAGGGCGTCGTCGTGACCACGCCGACGGTCTCCGCCGTGCGGGACGCGGACAAGGTGCTGCACCTGATGGAGGCGGCCGGCGTTCAGTACCGCTATGTGATCGTCAACATGCTGCGGCAGAAGCTGATGAAAAACGGGATCATGATGTCGCCGGAGGACATCCGCGAAGTCCTGGGGACGCCGCTGCTGGGCGTCATCCCGGAGGACGAGACGGCCGTCGTCTGCTGCAATACGGGAAAACCGCTGGTCACGGCCCGGTGCATGGCCGGGAGCGCCTTGAGGCGCATTTCGCAGCGGGTGCGGGGCACGGCCCTCTCCCTCCCGCCGCTCACGAGCCGCCGCCGCGGCCTGTTCCACGCGTAAAACACTGTCATCCAAAGGAAACTTTGCATGTTTGCCTTCAACCGCTACAAACTGAAAAACTTCAACCTGGCGCTGCTGCTCTGCGTCACAGCCCTCTGCATCCTGGGCTACATGGTGCTGGGCAGCGCCGTGATCAATGACGCGGACGGGACAGAGACCATGCGCAAGCAGCTGATCGGCATGATCGGCGGCGGCATCCTGATGGCGTTCCTGACCCTGACGGATTATCACTTCTGGCTGAAACTCCACTGGGTCCTGTACGGCGGCTCGCTGCTGATCCTGGGCCTGCTTTTCACGCCGCTGGGCTATACCACGAAAGGCGCCACGCGCTGGCTGAACCTGCCGGCCCTGGGCCGCCTGCAGCCCTCCGAATTCGTGAAAGCGGCTGTGATCGTGTTCTTTGCCTGGTTTTTCCAGAAATACCGCGACCGCATCAACAAACCGGCCGTCGTCTTTTCCGCATTCGGCCTGTTCCTGGTCCCCGCGGTCATGATCTTCCTGGAGCCGGACCTGTCCACCACCCTGACCTTCGTCCTGCTGTTCCTGGTCCTCCTGTACATGAGCCAGATCAGCTATAAATGGCTGGGCGGGATGGCGGCCTGCACGATTCCCGTGGCCGGCTTCCTGGTCTGGGACTCCATGCAGGAGAACCCGCTGATCCTGAAACGCTATATGCTGAACCGCCTGTTCAGCTTCCTGAATCCCGACGAATTCTCCGGCTCCGGGCTCACCGCCCAGCAGGACCGCGCCATCATGGCGATCTCGTCCGGGCGCCTGAGCGGCAAGGGCCTGTTCAACGCGAGCTTCGACTCGGTCAAGGCCGGCAATTTCCTCTCGGAGGAAAACTGTGACTTCGTCTTCGCCGTGGTGGGAGAGGAACTGGGCTTCTGGGGCAGCGCCGCGATCCTGGCGCTGTTCGCGCTGACGGTGTTCCTGTGCTTCCGGACCGCCTCCAAGGCGCCGGATCTGGCCGGCCGCCTCATCTGCGCGGGCTCCGGCGCATTCCTGGGCCTGCAGGTGTTCTTCAACATCGGCGTTACCAGCGGCGTCCTGCCCAACACCGGCGTCGTGCTGCCGTTCTTCAGCCACGGCATCAGCTCGCTGCTGAGCGCCTTCATCTGCCTGGGTCTGGTGATGAACGTGGCGCTGCAGCGCCGCGATACGGAGAATCCGGAGTGGTAAGATCCGGACAGCGGGCATTTTTCTCCTTGTGTTTTCCGCTGCCGTTGATTATAATACAAGAGGAGTATCCTGAAATCTGCTGCGGAAACGCGTTATACGGTATCATCAATCAATACAGGAGGACACGGACATGATTCAGATCATTGCCGGAAACAAAGGCAAAGGAAAAACGAAGCATTTACTGGCCATGGCGAACGACGCCATGAACGCCGCCCACGGAACGGTGGTCTACCTGGATAAAAACAGCAAGCACATGTTTGAACTCAATCGGAACATCCGCCTGATCAACGTCTCGGAGTACCCGGTGAATTCCACCGAGGCGTTCCTGGGCTTCCTCTGCGGCGTCATCTCGCAGGACCACGACCTGGAAGTCATGTTCCTGGACAGCTTCCTGACGCTGAACGAGGTACAGAGCCAGGAAGAACTGGCGGAGCTCATTAAAGATATCGACATCATCAGTGAAAAATTCGGCGTCCGCATGGTGCTGAGCGTCTCCATGGACAGCGAGGCCCTGCCGGAATCTGTCAGACCCATGGTGAGTCTGGCCCTGTAAAAATAGGGAGCAGCTTTGGCGCAAACGGGAAGAAACACGCGGAACAGGAGAAGCAGCAAAGGAAGGGAAGGAGCCAAGATCCTTCCTTTTCGGCGTGAACTGACTATCAACCTGGGCGTCATCATCTTCCTGTTCATCCTGCTCTACCTGGCCGTCTCGGTGATCCGTTCGGCCACCCGGCAATCGTATTCCACCTTCACGGTGGGGCGCGAGGAGAGCCTGAACGGCAATCAGACCTACCGCGCGCTGATCCTGCGCGACGAGCAGATCGTCAGTTCCCGCTGGGCCGGCTACGTGGACATGTTCGCGCCGGAATGCGGCCACGTCAGCATCGGCAGCGTGGTCACCTCGGTGGACGAGATCGGCACGTACAGTGAAAAGATCAAGGAAGTCGCCGAACTGCAGAGCCTGAGCAAGGACGAACTGCGGAATTTCAAGACCCGCCTGCAGAAACTGTCGCTGAACTATGACAGCAGTTCCTTCTCCTCGGTCTACGAATCCCGCAGCGCCATCAGCGCGTTTTTCTCCACCCACGTCGGCAAGGCGTCGCTGGACGTGCTGGAGGGGAACGCGGCCTTAAACGAATTCTTCCACCTGTACAAATCGGACACGCCCGGCATGATCCTGTATTATAAGGACGGGTTCGAGGGCAAAAAGCCCGAGTCCGTCACCGCGCTGAATTTTGAGAACCGCGACTACCAGCGGGAGAGCACCGCGCGCCTGGTGACGCTGAATGATTTCCTGTACAAACTGGTGGATTCCGAGACCTGGACGCTTGTGATCCCGCTGACCACGGAAGAAGCGGCGAAATACGGCTCCCTGTCCCGCATCGAACTGACCTTCCTGAAGAACGGCCTGAAGACCACGGCCGCCGCCAAAGTCTACAACGGCCCGGACGGCAGCCTGCTGCTGCGCCTGGACCTCACCCGCTACCTGGTGCAGTTCGCCACGGACCGCTTCACGGAGATCCGCCTGGAGGGATTCGGCGCCGAGGGGTATAAGATCCCGGTCAGCTGCCGCGTAGAGGAGAACGTCTACCTGATCCCGCGGGAATTCGAGGCTCATCTCGAAAACGGCGAGCCGGACGGTTTCTATCAGGAGACCGTGAACGGATCGGAGCAGACGATCCGGCACATCACGCCCACGGTGTTCAAACGGGACGACCGCTACTGCTATGTGAGCCGTCAGGACCTCCCGGCGGAATCCGTCCTGCTGAAGCAGAACTCCCAGGAGCGCTGCACGGTCCGCCTGACTTCCACCATGACGGGGGTCTACCAGGTCAATGCGGGCTACACGGTGTTCCGCCCCGTGGAAGTCCTGGAGGAAAGCGGGGAGTACCTGCTGGTGAAGCGCGGCACGGAGCAGGGAATCGCCACTTTTGACAAGATCCTCCTGAACGGGACACGTTATACGGACGGCCAGATCCTGCGCTAAATTATTTTGGAAAGCGGCCTGCTTCCGCCTTGACATACGCGGCGCAGGCAATATAATGAAGATAGAAAATAAGAAGGGGAGAAACTCATGGCCAATATCTTTGATAAATTCTTAAATTCCATGCGTCTGTACGATGACGAAGATCTCGAAGAAGACGCGGAATACCTGGACGACGAACCCGAGGAAGAAGAGGAACAGCCTCCGGCCCGCCCGGAACGCCCGGAAAGACCGGCGAAGGCGGAGCGTCCGGAACGTCCGGAAAAGCAGGAACGCGCCCCTAAAAAGACCCGCCAGCCCGCTCCGGAAGAGGAAGAAGAACCGCCCCGCGCCGCCCGGGCTCCCCGCCGCAGCAACGTGACCTCCATGCGTCCGTCGGCCTCCCGTGTGAGCACGGTCATGGAAGTCAGCATGGTCAAGCCGACCTCCATGGAAGACGCCCGCGACATCTGCGACATGCTGCTGTCCGGCCGCGCCGTGGTCATCAACATGGAAGGAGTCCAGGTGGACCTGGCCCAGCGGATCATCGATTTCGCCTCCGGTGCCTGCTATTCCATCGAAGGCAACATCCAGAAGATCTCCAGCTACATCTTTATCGTTTCTCCCAGCAGTATAGAGTTGTCCGGTGATTTTCAGAACGTGCTGAGCTCCGTCGGCGGCAGCGGCCTGCGTCTGGATGACAGAAACTAAGCAAAAACACGCCTGGCTTTACTATGTGGCAGGACTCGTATGGGTCCTGCTTTTGGTGCTGCTGGACCAGCGCATGAAAGCGCTGGCGGAGACGGAACTGAAGGACGGCCCGGTCCGCACCCTGATCCCCGGCGTGCTGAGCCTGGGCTACGTGGAGAACCGCGGCATGGCCTTCGGCATGCTGCAGGGCGGCCGCGTGGTCTTCGTGATTCTGACGGTCATCATCCTGGTGGTGCTGGCGCTCGCGTATCACGCGATCCCGGAGAAACGGCGCTTCTGGCCGCTGTCCCTGGGCGTGCTGTTCATCATCGCCGGCGCGATCGGCAATTTCATCGACCGCCTGCGGATGGGCTACGTGGTCGACTATTTCCGCCTGGATTTCATGGATTTCCCCCTGTTCAACCTGGCGGACTGTTTCCTGACCTGGACCGCGGTGGTCCTGGCCCTGCTGCTGGTCTTTTTCTACAAGAACGAGGATTTCAAACAGATACATTTATGAGTGAGCTGCAGCTGATCAGTGAATGGGAAGACGGCGGCAAACGCCTGGACGCATACCTCTCCGGGGTCCTGGAGGGGTATTCCCGTACTTATGTCCAGAAACTGATCGATCAGGGGACCGTACTGGTGGACGGCCGGGCAAGGAAAGCGAGCTTCCGCCTGGAAGGCGAAGAAGAGATCACGGTCGATCTGCCGGAGAAGGAAACCCTGGCGGTGGAGGCGGAGGACATCCCGCTGGACATCGTCTTTGAAGACGAATACCTGATGGTGGTCAACAAGCCCAAGGGCATGGTCGTCCACCCGGCCCCGGGCCATCTGACCGGTACGCTGGTGAATGCGGTGCTGTATCACGCGGCCGGGAGTCTGTCCGGGATCAACGGCGTGCTGCGGCCGGGCATCGTGCACCGCATCGATAAGGACACGACTGGGCTGCTGATCGTCTGCAAGAACGATACAGCGCATGAGAGCATCGCCGCACAGCTGCGGGACCACACCATCACCCGGCGGTATACGGCGCTCGCGGAAGGGCGGTTCAAAGAGCCGGAGGGCGAAGTGGACGCACCGATCGGCCGCGACAGCAAAAACCGCCTGCGGATGGGGATCGACCCGAAGAACGGCCGGGAAGCGGTCACGCGCTGGAAGGTCGTGGACGAGTTCAGGAATTACACCCTGCTGCACTGCCGTCTTCTGACCGGGCGCACGCACCAGATCCGCGTGCACATGGCCTCGATCGGCCACCCCCTGGCCGGCGACGTACTGTACGGCGGGAAGAGCCTGGGCAAAGAACCGGGCCAGTACCTTCACGCGGGGCTGATCGGGTTCACGCATCCGGCCACCGGGGAATACCTGGAGTTCGAGGCGCCGCTGCCGGAGTATTTTGCGGAAAGATTAAGGAAACTGGAACGCTGAAATGAAGAAAGTATTGGTTTGGATATTATTGCTGGGGCTGCTGATGACGGCCCTCTCCGGCTGCGGCGGCAGTGCGGATACCCCCGCAACGTTGCCGGTCATCACCCCGGACCAGCCCGGGACGGAGACGGCTCCGGCGACGGAACCCGCCGGCACGGACGGAACGACGCAGCCGTACACGAATCCGCCGACGCGCACGCACGCAAGCATCACGTCGCCGGGAACGACGGCGCAGGAGCCGGTGAGCAGTTCCGCGGACATCACAACGGCGCCGGAACCTCCGACCGAGGCCCCGACCACACCCACGCCCGAAACTCCTGCCACGGATGCGCCGACCACGCCGGAACCGGAGACCACCACGGCCTACGTCCCGCCTGAAACGGAGCCGGACACCTCCGCCCCGACCGAAGCGCCTACCACGCCCCCTTCCGGCAAAAACGGCTATCTGGTCTGCCTGGACGCCGGCCATCAGACCCACGCCAACACGGACCAGGAACCGCTGGGCCCCGGCTCCTCCGAGATGAAGACAAAAGTCTCCTCCGGCACGCAGGGCCGCACCACCGGCGTCCCCGAATACGTGGTGAACCTGCAGGTGGCGCTGAAGCTGCAGCAGATCCTGGAGGCCCGCGGCTATGAAGTCCTGATGATCCGCACCGCCCACGACGTGAACATCAGCAACGCGGAGCGCGCGCAGATCGCCAACAACGCGCAGGTCGACGCCTTCGTCCGCATCCACTGCAACGGCGTGGACGACACCTCCGTGAACGGCCTGCTGGCCATGATCCAGACGCCGGACAACCCTTGGAACGGCGCGCAGTACGCCGAATTCAAGCGCCTGGCGCAGTGCATCGTGGACGAAGCGTGCGCGGTGACTGGCGCGAAGAACATGGGCCTGCTGGAGACGGACGGGATGACCGGGATCAACTGGTGCGAGCGGCCGACGGCGCTGGTGGAGATGGGGTTCATGACGAATCCGGAGGAGGATGCGAAGCTGGTCGATGATCATTATCAGGATCTGCTGGCCGAAGGCATCGCGAACGGGTTGGATAAGTATTTCGGGATAGAACGGTAAGTTAAGTGTGAGCGGATCCGCAAAGCTTTTCTCAGCCCGCTGCCAATGCAAGGGGCATTCGAAAAGCTTTGGGGATCCGCTCAGTTCTTACCGGGCCGAAATACTGATGGCCCGTTGCAGCCTTCCGGCCGCTTGATCCCCGGCGGGCGGTTGCCCGCACCGGCCGGCGCGGAGAAAAGTGTCATTCTGAGCGGAGTCTGCGGAGGCAGACGGAGCCGAAGGACCTTGTGAGGTGTTGAAATGCGTTTGTTTGTTGCTGTACAACTGTCTGACGAAATGAAAGCCGCCCTCCTGAGCACGATGCACGACCTGAAAAAAGCGGGCGTCAAAGGGAGTTACACGCCCGGCGCCAACCTGCACCTGACGATGGCGTTTATCGGGGAGTTCAAGGATCCCGAGGCGGTGAAAAAGGCAATACAGAGCGTGCCGTTCAAGCCGTTTAAACTTTCCCTGGACGGTCTCGGCGCGTTCGACAATACCCTCTGGGCGGGGATCAAAGGCAACCAGGGCCTCAAGACCCTCGCCAAGGACCTGCGCGCCGCCCTGACCGCCGCCGGCATCCCGTGCGACACCCAGGCCTTCGTCCCCCACGTCACCCTCATCCGCCGTGCCTCCGGCCGCTGGCAGTCCGTCCCCGCCCCCCGCGGAGATATGATGGTCAAAAAACTCTCCCTCATGCGCTCCGACCTGAAAGATGGCAAGCGTATGTACAAGGAAATCTGACAGTTGATACTATGATACCATCTGACAGCAGAAGACAAAATGAATACGGCTGTTCATGTATAGATGCTGTAGAGAGGAGGACTCATAATGAAAGATATATTATTCTTTCTGCTTAAGGCCTTTCTGCTTATCGTTTTTCTATTGATTGTCGGCCATATTTCAATTTTTATTCATGAAATGGGACATGCCGCAGTATACATGATTGCGGCAAAAGATCGGAACTGGAGGATCATTGTCGGGTCCGGACAGACACTTATCAGAACAAAACACTTTGTTTTCAACATTCGTCCATATGGCGGCCTCTTTTTGCCGGATGACCCGAATCGAATAGAAACGGACGGGAAAAAAGCAATGGTACTGTTTGGAGGTATCCTTGCAACCTTCCTCCTGGCAATTCTTTTTATTCTTCCTTTGAAAGCAGCAGCTGTTTTACCCGGAGGAACTATTTTTCAAATCTGCCTCATTATCGGCTTCCTCTATAATTTTATTCTGTTTATTTTGGTGTTTATTTCCCACCGTCACCGGATCGGAGTTAATAAAGGCGCAGAGAGTGATGGGATGAAACTGAACCCGATTATGAAACGTTTGAGGGGATTTGCCCCTGAAAAGCAATAACAAATATCAGTCTGCCGAAGGAAAACACGCAGATAATCGAAAAGCCCCGTAAGGGGCTTTTCTCATGTGCCTGAATGGATTTCTCCCTCTGCCTTACCTGTCGCACAGTTCCTCCTCCGCGGGCTCATACGGCTCCAGCCACGCGTGGAAGTGGCGCATAGGCAGGTTGTGGCCGAAGGTGATGCGGAGGTTCGGGATCGTGTCGCGGTCGCGGTGGAGCTGGGCGGCGGCGGCGATGATGTAGTCCATGTGCTGCTTGGAGTACTGGCTGCGGTTGACGGCGAGGCGGACGACGTTGCAGACTTCGGCCTGCTGTTCGGGCGTCTTGAGGTCGTATTCCATGGAGAAATCGCCGAGTTCGGAGCAGCGGATGCCGTAGCGGTGGATCATTTCCAGGGAGAGCGCCTGGCCGGCGAAACTTTCGTGGCCGCGCTTGTAGTCGAAGAATTTGTCCACGTCGATATACACGCCGTGGCCGCCGGCGGGCAGCACCACGGGGACGCCCGCGTCGTGCAGGCCCTGAGCCAGGTATTCGCACTGGCGCACGCGCTCGTCCTGATATTCGAAGCGCTGCTCCTCGTAGAGACCCTGCGCCAGCGCCATGATGTCGTGGCCGCTCATCGCGCCGTAGGAGTCGTTGCCGTAGGCGGAGATCTGGCGGACTTTCAGCAGGTGGCCGATATCGGTCTTCACAGTCCCGTCTTCGTTGAATTCCGAGAATTTCTTCCAGAAATACCCCTTGTCGCGGAAGGCGAGCAGGCCGCCCATGTTGGCGTGGCCGTTTTTCTTTAAGGAGGCGCAGACCGCGTCGAAGTAGGAGAACATTTCCTGCGCGATCTCCGGGATGGTCTTGTCGCGGTAGCCGTCTTCGTTCATTTTGATGAAGTAGCAGTTTTCGGCCCAGCGGGCGCCGTCCATGATGTAGGGCAGGCCGTAGCTGTGCGCGATCTCCGCGACCGCGCGCATGTTCGCCATGGAGACCGGCTGGCCGCAGACGGAGTTGTTGGTCACGGTGGTGTAGATCATGGGGACGTTGTCCACGCCGACGGTGTCGATCAGCTGGCGGAGTTTGTCGATGTCCATGTCGCCCTTGAACGGGTTCTTCTCATAGCGGCCGCCTTCGGGGACCTGGAAAAGGAGCTCTTTGTGGAAGAGGTTGCGAGGCACGGAGCCCATCTGCTTGATGTTGCCCTCGGTGGTGTCGAAGTGCGCGTTGGACGGGATGGTGAAGACTTTGCCGGGGTACCGGCGGGCCAGCAGCGGCTTGATCACGTCGAAGAGCAGCGCTTCGGCGCAGCGGCCCTGCGGCAGGATGAAGGTGTTGGGGCGCTCCAGCTGGAAGGCGCCGCCGTTGAAGAAGCCGCCTTCGCAGTCCACGAGGTAGACTTCGTCCATCATTTTCTGGACGTCGTCGCGGTCCACGCCGTTGCGGAGGTAGTTGATGAGGCGCTTCTGGTGATTGCCGCGCTCGAACGCGTCGCGGAAGGCGTCCAGGAGGATGTAATAGCCCTTGTTGCGGCCGTAGGATTCGTCGCCCAGGAACATGGCCGCCCACTGGGTGTCGGTCATGGCCGTGGTGCCGGAATCCGACAGGCAGTCGATATAAAGCAGGCCCGCGGGGAAGGCGAATTCATTGAAATGGGTGGCTTCCAGCGCTTTCCAGCGCTGCTCGGCCGTCACGGTGGGGAGCTGCCGCGTCACGAACGTGCAGGATTTGGGCGCTTCCACAGCCAAAGGGAAATCATGCTGCATGATGTCGTACCTCCGATATGGGATTGTCAGGAACTGTTACTGATAATATAGCACTTTTCCCGCGGAATGTCACCTGGAAAATGCGGCAGTTTATGATTCTGAGGACGGGCCGGCGCGGGGTGCGATTTTTTCCGAAAAACCTCGAAAAAAGCATTGACAATCCCCCGCAGGGGTGTTATCTTATAGACAGATGTTAGCACTCTAACCCGTCGAGTGCTAACAATCCGGAGAGAGGAGGCCGGAGGGCATGGAACTGGATGCCAGAAAACTTGAGATCCTGTACGCCATCATCGAGCAGTACCAGGAGACCGGCGAGCCGGTCGGTTCGCGTACGATCTCCAAACTGGAGCGGCTGAATTTCTCCCCGGCCACCATCCGCAACGAAATGGCGGACCTGGAGGAAATGGGCCTGATCGTGCAGCCGCACACCTCCGCGGGCCGCATCCCGACGGATAAGGGCTACCGCCTGTACGTGGACAAAATGCTCGCAGAGCAGGCGCAGAAAACCGAAGAGCCGCGCGACCTGCCCGCCCTGCCCATGCAGGACCTCCTGTCCCGCCGCATCGACCGCGTGGAAGAAATGCTGCTGAAAATGGCGCAGATCCTCGCAGCCAACACGAACTACACGACCATGGTCACCGGCCCGCACAGCCGCAAGAGCAAACTCAAATTCCTGCAGCTGTCCCCCATGGACAAGGGCCGCATTCTGGCCGTCGTGGTCCTCTCCGGAGATATCGTAAAAAACAATATCCTGAGCCTGGACGAGGAAGTCGGCAATGACGAGCTCATGGAACTGAACTTCATCCTGAACAAGCGCCTGACCGGCCTGAGCCTGGAGGAGATCAACCTGAGCGTCATTTCGGAACTCAAAAACGAGGCCGGCGCCCACGTGGAAGTCGTCGCCAAAGTCCTGGACGCGGTGGCGGAGACCTTCGCCAAAGAGGATTCCTACCCCGTCTACACCAGCGGCGCCCCCAACATTTTCCGCTATCCGGAACTGACGGGCGGCGACCGGGCCAGCGAGCTGATCAGCACGCTGGAGGAGAAGAAGACGCTGGGCAGTGCGATCGGGAGCCTGCCTTCCGAAAGCGGCGGAAGCCGGCAGGACATCCAGGTCTACATCGGCGACGAAGTGCCCGTGGAATCCATGAAAGACTGCAGCGTGGTGACCGCGACCTACAGCCTGGGCGACGGCGTCCAGGGCAAGATCGGCATCATCGGTCCCAAGCGCATGAATTACCAGAAGGTGGTCGAAACGCTGAAGGAGACCATGAGTCATCTGGACGGGATATTTTTGCAGACGGAGGAATAGTCCATGATCGAGATAGAAGAAGTGAAAGCGCCGGAAGAAACGGAAGAAGTTCCGGAGGAAACAACGCCGGAAACGGCGGAAACGCCCGAGGCCCCGGAAGAGCCCGCCGCCCCGGAACCGGAAGGCTCCGCGCCCGAAGAAGAGCCTGCCGCTCCCGCGAAGGAGAAAAAAGGCTTCTTCGGAAAAGGCAAGGCCGACAAGGCTGACAAAGCCCTGAAAGAAGCCGAGGCCAAACTGGACGAAGCCGAGGCCCGGCTCGACGAAGCGAAGGACCGCATCCAGCGCCAGATGGCGGAGTTCGACAACTACCGCAAGCGCACGGAAAAAGAAAAGGCCGCCTCTTTTGACCTGGGCGCCCGCAGCGTGATCGAAAAACTGCTCCCCGTCGTGGACAGCTTCGAACGCGGCCTGGCCACCCTGGACGAAGCCCAGAAGGAAGAACCCTTTGAGACCGGCATGGTCCAGGTGTACAGGCAGCTGGGCAAGATCCTGGAAGACCTGGACGTCAAGCCCATCGAAGCCGTCGGCCAGCCGTTCAACGCGGACCTGCACAACGCGGTCATGCACGCGGAGGACGAGGACCAGCCCGAAAACACCGTGGTGCAGGAATTCCAGAAAGGATACACCTTCCGCGGAACGGTGATCCGCTACAGCATGGTGAAGGTGGTCAATTAACACAAGGCAAGCCATCCGGAGCGAAAGCGAAGGATCTTAACATAAAACAAAACAGAAAAAGAATTCGGAGGATATTACAATGAGCAAAATCATCGGCATCGATTTAGGAACTACAAACTCGTGCGTGGCCGTGATGGAAGGCGGCAAGCCCGTCGTCATCGCGAACACGGAAGGCGTCCGTACTACCCCTTCGGTGGTGGCGTTCACCAAGACCGGCGAGCGTCTGGTCGGCGAGCCCGCCAAGCGGCAGGCCGTGACCAACGCGGACAAGACCATTTCCTCCATCAAGCGGGAAATGGGCAGCAATTACCGGGTCAACATCGACGGCAAGAGTTACACCCCTCAGGAGATCTCCGCCATGATCCTGCAGAAGCTGAAAGCGGACGCGGAAAGCTATC
>JAFZRY010000024.1 GCA_017619615.1 Lachnospiraceae bacterium
CGCGGGTGTAGTTCAATGGCAGAACACCAGCCTTCCAAGCTGGACACGTGGGTTCGATTCCCATCACCCGCTTCTCCGCGCATGGCCCAAAAGTAGGCGCAGGAGAAGTAATACGGTGGGTTTAGCACAGTTGGTTAGCGCGTCAGATTGTGGTTCTGAAGGTCGTGGGTTCGAGTCCCACCACCCACCCTCCTTGGGCTATAGCCAAGCGGTAAGGCACAGGACTTTGACTCCTGCACTCGCTGGTTCGAATCCAGCTAGCCCAGTTGTCCTGCCCGCCGCCGCCGAAAGCCTGAGTCGATATAAGGGCGATTAGCTCAGGTGGTAGAGCACTTGACTTTTAATCAAGTTGTCGAGGGTTCGAGTCCCTCATCGCTCACAAAAAGGGAGGCACGGCCTCCCTTTTTGTGAGCGATGAGGGACCCGGACAGGACTCAGTCGAGGTAAGTGACGATATGACAAACGACGAGAAATTCATGAAAAAAGCGATCCATCAGGCGAAGCGCGCCGCCGCCATCGGCGAGATCCCGATCGGCTGCGTCATCGTCTCCGGCGGCAAAATCATCGCCCGCGGCTTCAACCGGCGCCTTCACAAGCACTCCACCCTCGCCCACGCGGAAATCGAAGCCATCGACCGCGCGAGCCGCAAACTGGGCGACTGGCGCCTGGAAGGCTGCACCATGTACGTCACCCTCGAGCCCTGCCAGATGTGCTCCGGCGCCCTGGTCCAGAGCCGCATCGACCGCGTCGTGATCGGCACCATGAACCCCAAGGCCGGCTGCGCCGGCTCCCTCCTGAACATCCTGCAGATGCCGCAGTTCAACCACCAGGTGGAGATCACCTACGGCGTCTGCGAGAAAGAGTGCAGCGCCATCCTGTCAGATTTCTTCGCGGACCTGCGCATTCGCGTGAAAGAAGAAAAAAAACTCCGCCAGGAAAAAATTTCTTCAGAAAATCCTTGACAAGTTCCCGTGTTTTTTGTATAGTGGCGTTTGCGTGGCGAAAGCCTGCTGCTGTAGCTCAGTCGGTAGAGCGCATCCTTGGTAAGGATGAGGTCACCGGTTCAAATCCGGTCAGCAGCTTATAGTCAAAAGCCCTTGTGACACAACGGAAACAGGGGCTTTTTCTTTGCCTTTTTCTCTTCCTGCGATCCGTGCCACGCTGAAAAACTGTAACAAAAACTGTAACCGTACTCAAAAAACACGCTTCCGGGACTATATTATCGGGGTATCAATAGAGTATAAGAGTAGTATATAGGTAATATATTGAGGTAACACTTATACGATTAAAGACGACATAATTCCAAAGAAATGTTGACAAAAGTTTAACGATCTCCGCCCCTACCTCGGGGGGAATAATGGTATCGCATGGGATACCGGGTTACCCTCTTTCAAATAGCCGGAAAAATATTCGGGACTTTCAGCCCTGGGACGGCTGGCGGAGTATGCCTTGATACCGCTCTAAAATGGCCTGTAATCCATTTTACACGCCTCACCCGCACAATTTCACGCTGAACGGCTCACAATCGAAATAACAATGAGGTTGGCATTTGTCATTTTATATCTAAAGTTTTTTCCATGTATTCTCTAAAAGCATCATTATCCCAAAAACCAAGGCGAATACCATCGATCCCTCTAGTAAGAAGAACATAGTATTGATTTAGAATATAGAGTGTAAACTCAAAACGATTGTTAACCTGTTCAATGGAAGTATTATACAGACTGCACGGTTTACAAATGCCGATTTTTGCGGCACATTTCATGCAAAGTCCGTCTCCGCCGATAGAGACGGATCCATCAAGCATACTGATTTTATTGTTGCATCCGATACATAGTCTTGCCATGTCGTTTATCCTCTGCGTTTCTGTAAACTTTGTCCGGGGTGGTCAATATAGAAAACTCATCATAATTGCAGCAGGAATCGTTGCAATTCCGCGATGCGTTATATCCCTCCCATCAATCTGACAATTATATTGTACTAACAGACCAGGTTGGCAATGTCAAGCCTTGGGAAAACGATACACAGGCCGGATGCTGCCTTCCCGCAACCAAAAATAACAAAAATCCCCAAATTCTGTCATCTGCAGTTGGTTGACCTTCCCGCAACTGCGCATTACAATAATCCCATAAATCAAACTTTTCGGAGGCCTTATGAGTATCGTAAGCGTGCGGGGACTCACCAAAAAGTACCCCTCATTCGAACTGAAAAACGTGTCCTTCGACGTCGCGGAAGGCCGGATCACCGGCTTCATCGGCCGGAACGGCGCGGGTAAGACGACGACGATCAAAGCCATGCTGAACCTGATCCATCCCGACGGCGGCGAGGTGGATTATTTCGGGAAGCCGCTGGCCGGGAACGAGACGGAGATCAAGCAGCGCCTCGGCTATTCCACCGGGACCGTCAACTGGTATCCCCGGAAAAAACTCCGGGACCTGGTGGACACCATCCGCCGCTTTTACGGGACCTGGGACGAGGTTGCGTACCGCAAATATCTGGAAATGTTCGGCCTGGACGAGCAGAAAACGCCGCTGGAACTGTCCGAGGGCATGAAGGTGAAGGTCAACCTGCTGCTGGCGCTGTCGCACCGCGCGGAGGTCCTGATCCTGGACGAGCCCACGAGCGGGCTCGACCCGTTTTCGCGGAACGAACTGCTGGATCTGTTCACGGAACTGAAGAAGGAAGGCGTGGCGGTATTCTTCTCCACGCATATCATTTCGGACATTGAAAAATGCGCGGACACCATCGTTTACATCTCCAAAGGGGAGATCGTCGCGGCCCTGCCGAAAGAGGAGTTTGCCGTACGCTATTCCCGGGAAGGGGAGAGCCTGGAGGATACGATGCTGCGGATGGAAAGGGGTGAGCGGAATGAGTGACATCCTGCGGAAAGAGATCAAGCTGAGCGCCTCGCCGCTCGCGTTTCTGTTCATTGCGTTCGGGCTGATGTTTTTCGTGCCCGGGTACCCGATCCTGTGCGGCGTGTTCTTCGTGACGCTGGGGCTGTTCCACAGTTTCCAGGCCGCGCGGGAGGCGAACGACATCGTGTTCTCCGCGCTGCTGCCCGTCGCGAAAAGCAGTGTGGTCAAGGGAAAATACCTGTTCGTCTGCTTTATCGAAGGCTGCGCGCTGCTGCTGATGGCGGTCGTCACAGCGCTGCGGATGACCGCGCTGAAGGACGCGCCGGTGTACCGGACGAATGTAATGATGAACGCCAACCTGTTCGCGCTCGGGGCGGCGCTGTTCCTTTTCGGGCTGTTCAACCTGATCTTCGTGGGCGGCTTTTTCAAGACCGCGTACAAGCTCGGAAAGCCGTTCGTTACGTATATCATCGCGGCGTTCCTGATGATCATAGTGTTCGAGGCACTGCACCATATCCCCGGCCTGGAAGCGGTAAACGCGTTCGGGACGGAGCATCTGGGCCTGCAGCTGGCTCTGCTGGCGGGCGGCGCAGTGCTGTTTGCCCTGATGACGTGGTTATCTTACCGGACGGCCTGTAAGAATTTTGAAAAGATCGATCTGTAAAGGAGGCTTCCCATGCTGAAGGATAATCTGGTGATGCTGCGGAACCTGCACGGTTTTTCGCAGGAGGAGATCGCGGACCGGATCGGGATCTCGCGGCAGGCGTATGCCAAGTGGGAGAAGGGAAGCACGGTCCCGGACGTGGAAAAATGCGCGGCGCTGGCGCGCGTGTACGGGACGACGGTGGACGGGCTGCTCCGGACCGAGACGGCAGACGGGATCGGACAGCTCCCGCCGGCGCCGGAAGGGAAGAATATCTGGGGCTCCGTCACGATAAACGACCGCGGGCAGATCGTGATCCCGAAAGGGGCGCGGGACAAATTCGGCCTGACGGGCGGGCAGCGCCTGATCGTCCTGGGGGACGAGGAGGGCATCGCGCTGGTGCCCGCGGAGATGTTTGAGGGGAAGATCCGGGCGGCGCTGGACCTGCTGGCGGTGCGGGAGCCGTGACTGCAGGATTCAGGAGATCGTGAAAGATTTCTGGTACCGCGTCCGGTAAAAGTCCGTCATCATGTCGATCCCCGCGCGCACCATCGGCGTCAGGAAGCTTTTCTTCTTGTAGACGACGCAGAGCGGGTAGATCAGGTCGTCGGAACCGGGATCGAAAAAGAGCAGGTCCGCGGCGTTCGGGGCGGCGTGGACGCCGGTCTCGTTCAGAAAACAGAAGCCGAGGTTCTGGGCGGTCAGGCTGAGGGCGGTCGACGCGTTGGAGGTGCGGACCACGTTCCGCAGGATGATGTGCTGCTTGTCCAGATAATCGCCCACCCGTGAGGCGAGCGCCGTGTCGGGGGGCAGCATGATCACGCGGGCTTCTTCCAGGAGATGCAGATCCGGAGAGAGGCCCGCGTTTTTCTGTTCCAGCAGTGCGGCGGCTGCCGGGTCGCGGCGGTTGCCGGCCAGAAGGATTTTTTCATACATCATGGTCTCGGCAGTGACGTAGTCCGGCAGATCCGCGGAGACGTTCATGATGGCAAAATCGATTTTATCCTCCGCAATCAGGCGGTAAAGCTGATTGTTCGGGACTTCGGTCAGCTCCAGGGACACGTCCGGATAAGCCGATAAAAAGCCGGGGATGACCTCGGGGAGCAGCGTGCCGGCGCGCCAGTTGCTGAAGCCGAGCCGCAGGGTTTGTTTATTCTGCCCGGAAACCGCTTCCAGGTCCTGCTCCAGTTTCCGGAGCATCTGGCGGCTGCTTTCCAGGTAGCGCGCATAGATCTCGCCGGCCGGCGTGAGGCTCAGGGGCATTTTATCCCGGTTCAGCAGCCGGACGCCCAGATCTTTTTCCAGCCGGATGACGTGGCGGCTGAGGTAAGGCTGGGATACGAAAAGCTTTGCCGCGGCTTTGGATATGCTCCGGGTCTCGGCCACGGCCAGGAAGTATTCGGGATTTTTATTCACGGGGATCACGGGCAGTCACCTCTCTCTGTCATCAATATAGGGAGGAAACGGTCCTGTGTCAATAAAAAATGCCGTTTCAGGCATGAAAATCCGCCTGTTTTGTAAATATTATAACTGAAAAGGAATAATATATTGACCGTTTCGGTCTTTGACACGGCCGTTCGCTTCCTCTATAATGAGGGCAAGAGCAAATACAAGGAGGCTTACGATGAAACATTTTTCCGCCGGCCGGCTCAATGAGTACTGCCGCCAGGTCATGGAAGCAAAAGGGATCGATCCGGAATGCGCGAAGGCCGTCGCCGACATGCTGGTCGACGCGGACCTGACCGGGGTCAGCACGCACGGCGTGAGCCGCCTTTCGATCTATATGGAACGCGTGGAGAAGGGACTGGTTGCCAAAGGCAACGAGATCAAAGTGCTGCGCGAGGGCCCTTCGGCGCTGGCCATCGACGGGGGCAACACTCTCGGTGCGATGAGCGCGAGCTATGCGATGGAGCGCTGCATCGAGAAAGCGCGGGAGACCGGCGCCTGCTTCGCGACCGTGAAGAACTCCAACCACTTCGGCGCGGCGGCGTTCTACACCAAAAAAGCGGCGGCGGCCGGGATGATCGGCTTCTGCTGCACCAACCTGACCGCGAAGATCGCGCCGTTCGGCAGCTCCGAGCCGTTCATGGGCACGGACCCGGTCTGCGTGGCGGTCCCGTCCGAAGGCATGCCCGTAGTGCTGGATATGGCGCCCTCCGTGGTGGCGCTGGGCAAGCTGATCCTGGCGCAGAAGCTCGGGCAGTCCATCCCGCAGGGCTGGGCGCTGGATAAGGACGGCAAGCCTACGACGGATCCCGCGGAAGGCCGCAAGGGCTCCCTGGTCCCGATCGGCGGGCCGAAGGGCAGCGGCATCGCAATGATCGTCGAACTGCTGGCCGGCGTGCTGTCCGGTGCGGGTACGGCGACGCATCTGCACGATCTGTACGAATTCGACGCGCCGCAGGGCGTGGGGCATTTCCTGGGCGCCATCGACGTGTCGCACTTTATTGACCTTGATGTGTTCTGCGGCGGCGTTTCCGCGACGTCGGCCGAAGTCAAAGCGCTGAAGAAGGCGGACGGCTTCAATGAGATCCTGATGCCCGGCGAGCGGGAACTGCGGTTTGCGGCGGAGCGCGCGGCGGTCGGAATCGACATTCCGGACGAAGTGTACGCGGAACTGACCGCACTGGGTGCGCCTCACGGCCTGGCGCTGGAGGAAGAATAATATGGCGAAGATAGTTGTCACGGAACAGATCGACCCGGTCGGCATCGGGCTGCTGCGCGCAGCCGGCCATGAGGTCATTGAACTCGGCCTGGGCGGCGGCGTGGAGATCACGCCGGAGCAGGTCGGGGACGCGGACGCGCTGCTGGTGCGCATCGTGGAGGTGACGCGCGGGCTGCTGGAGGCCTGTCCGAAGCTGAAACTGGTGTCCAAGCACGGCGTCGGCGTGGACAATATCGATATGGACGCAGCGAAAGAACTCGGAATCGCCGTGACGATCGCCCCCGGCGCCAACAGTACGTCGGTGGCGGAGCACGCATTCGCAATGCTGATTGCGCTGGCGAAGAACCTGCCGACGGTCTGCAGCAAATACCGCGAGATCGGGTTCGCGGCGAAGAACTGCGCGCCGGGCATCGAGATCAGCGGCAAGACGCTCGGGATCATCGGCTGCGGCCGTATCGGCAGCCGCATCGCCAAAATGGCGCACGGCGGGTTCGGCATGAAAGTGCTGGCCTATGACCCGTATATTACCGAAGTCCCCGAAGGCACGGAACTGGTGAACGACCGCGACCGCGTCTTTGCGGAATCCGATTTCGTGACGCTCCATCCGCTTCTCAATAAGGAGACGGCCGGCAGCGTCGGCGCGCGGGAATTCGCGCTGATGAAGCCGGGTGCGATCTTCATCAACTGCGGCCGCGGCCCGCTGATCGACGAGGAAGCGCTGATTGCGGCTCTGCAGAACGGCCATATCGGCGGCGCCGGCCTGGATGTCACGGCCGTCGAGCCCTGCCCGCCGGAAAACCCGCTGTTCCACATGCCCAACGTGCTGCTCACGCCGCATTACGCGCCGACTACGAAGGAAGCAGCCGTCGCCACCTCCCGCATCGCGGCGCAGAACGTGCTGGACTTCCTGGCCGGCAAGCCGGTCGAAGGCCGTTTGGTGTAAAGGAACGTCCGGTATAAAAGGCCGGATCTCATGATATAACAGCGTTGCCGCAGCGGTGCGGCGGCGCTGTTTTTCTCTGCGGGAAGGCTTTCCCTTGCCAGCCGGTCCGCGGTGTGGTATATTGTGAGAGACCTGCCGGAACGAATAAACGAAACATGGAAAAACTGTTGCCGGACGACAAGGAGAGACCGAATGAGCAGTTTTGAAAACTTACGCATCGTAGACAACTTCTACCAGACGTCCCTGTTCTTCCCCATGCCTACCGTGGTGATCAGCACGCTGTGCGAAAACGGTTCCACTACGCTGGGCCCCTACTCGCTGTGCCAGCCTTATTACGTGGCCGGCAAGGACTATTATGCTATGCTGCTGTGCTGCCGCAATTCGTCCAACACCGCGCAGAACATCCTGCGGGACGGCAAATGCGCCATCAATTTCGTGGATGACAGGCCCGCAACCTTCAAGGAGTGCGTGAAACTGTCCTGGCCCGGCGACAAGCCGGAGGACAAGATGCCGCGCTGCAGTTTCCGCCTGGAAAAGAGCCAGATCGAAGAGGAGACCGGGGAGCAGCGCCCGCAGGTCCTGACCGACGCGATCCAGGTCATTGAGTGCACCTGGATGCGGGAACTGGACGGCGCCCAGGACGATCAGCCCGGCGTGCTGGACGGCTATCAGCCGCCGTATCACGATTTCAACGGCATCACGTCCCTGTTCGGCGCGCACTTCATCCTGCGCGTGGACCGCATCCTGATGAAGAAGCGCTACAGCGACGCCATCATCAACGGCGTGGAAGCCCGCGATTTCCCGCCTCTGCCGGTGGACTACGGCTACCGCGACAGCAAAAACTTCTGGTTCCACCGCAAAAGACGCCTGCGGGCCGAGCTGCTGCCCGTCCGCAAGGCGTCCCTGGAATCGGTGCGCTACGCCGCGGACCGCGCGGACGACAAGGTGAAATTCACGGACGATGCGCTGGAGACCATCCTGAACGTGCCCCGCGTGTTTCTGCCCGTCGTGCTGAGGGGCTGCGTCTCCTGGGCTAAGGAAAACAACGTGGACCTGATCACGGCCGAACACATGAAGATCATCAATGACAAGCGCTCGAAGGAAAAGAGCCGGAAATAAACGGACCCTGCCATGAAGATCACGATCCTTTCCGTCGGAAAGATCAAAGAAAAATACTGGACCCAGGCCCTGGCGGAATATGCCCGGCGCTTGGGCCGTTATGCGAAGCTGGAGCTGGCAGAGGTGGACGACGAGCCCACGCCGGACCGCGCGTCGGACAAGGAAGAAGAGCAGATCCGGCAGCGGGAGGGCGAGCGGCTGCTGGCCCGGATGCCGCGCGATGCATACGTGATCGTGCTGGCGATCGAAGGGAAACAGCAGGACTCGCCGGCCATGGCACGCCGCATCGCGGATCTGGGGCTGGCGGGGAAAAGCCACCTGTGCTTCGTGATCGGCGGCTCGCTGGGCCTTTCCCGCGAGGTGATGGCGCGGGCGGACGAGGCCTGGAGCTTTTCGCGGCTGACGTTCCCGCACCAGATGATGCGCGTGATCCTGCTGGAGCAGATCTACCGGAGCTTTCGGATCATCCGGGGAGAGCCGTATCATAAATAAAAACTGACCATGTCATGCTGAGCTAAGGCGCTAGGCGCCGGAGTCGAAGGAGCTTTAGGAGAAACGATGCTGCGGATATCGGAGATCAAAGTCCCCGCAGGACCGCCCGAAGAGGAGCGGGCCGCGCTGGAGGCCAGACTGAAAAAACTGCTGAGAGGCAGGCTGCCGGCGTATCAGATCGCCCGGCACGGTTTGGATGCCCGGAAAAAGCCGCAGATCTTTTCGGTGTATACCGTGGACGTCGCCTGGGGAAGCCCGGCGCAGGAGAAGGCGTTCTGCGAGCGGAACAAGGCGCTGAAAGCGGCGCCCGTGCAGGAGAAATGCTATGAGCCGCCTCATTTTGAGGGGGAGACGCCGCCGCGCGTGACCGTGGTCGGCGCGGGCCCGGCGGGGCTGTTCGCGGCGCTCACTTTGGCGCAGGCCGGGATGAAGCCGCTGCTGATCGAGCAGGGCGCCCCGGTGGAAGAACGTCAGAAGGACGTGGAGCAATTCTGGGCGGGCGGTCCGCTCAAGCCCTGGTCGAACGTGCAGTTCGGCGAGGGCGGCGCCGGGACGTTTTCGGACGGCAAGCTCTCGAGCGGGATCCGGGACGCGGACGGCCGCATCGCCCGGATGCTGGACGCCTTCATCCGCGCCGGCGCGCCGGAGTGCATCCGCTATGAAGCAAAGCCCCACATCGGCACGGACGTGCTGCGCCACGTGGTGAAGGGCCTCCGGGAGGAGATCCTGGCCGCGGGCGGGCAGATCCTGTTTCATACGCGCCTGACGGACCTTATCATCCGGGATGGCCGCGTCTGCGGGATCGTGACGGAGAATACGGAAACGGGGGAGCGGCGGGAAACCGCGACGGACGCCCTGATCATCGCCCCGGGCCACAGCGCCCGCGGCCTGTTCCGCCTGCTGCAGGAAAAAGGCGCCGCGATGGAATCGAAGCCCTTCGCCATGGGCGTCCGCATCCAGCACCCGCAGGCGCAGATCGATGCCCTGCAGTTCGGCGAAGGCGCGCCGGACTATCTGCCCGCTGCGGACTATAAACTGACCGCAATCGCCGCGGACGGCCGCGGCGTCTATTCTTTCTGTATGTGCCCCGGCGGCTACGTGGTCAACGCTTCCTCCGAGGCCGGCCGCCTGTGCGTCAACGGCATGAGCGACGCGGCGCGGGACGGCGAAAACGCCAACGCCGCGCTGGCGGTGCAGATCCGCCCGTCGGACACTGCGGACGCCGGCCTGTTCGGCGGCATGGAACTCCAGGAAAAACTGGAGACCGCGGCCTGGCGTGCCGGCGGCGGGAAGATCCCGCTGCAGCTCTGGGGCGATTTTGAGGCCGGCCGCGCCTCCTCCGCATTGGGCGAAGTCCGCCCCGCCTGCAAAGGCGGCTGGGATTTTGCGGACCTCCGTGACGTCCTTCCGGACTTCCTGACCCGCGCGCTGACTGACGCCATGCCGCAGTTCGCGCGCCGTCTGCCCGGCTTTGATCGCCCCGACGCCCTGCTCTGCGGCGTCGAGAGCCGCACGTCCTCCCCGGTCCGCATCCTCCGCGACGCCGGCGGCGAAAGTAATATCCGGGGCCTCTACCCCTGCGGCGAAGGCGCCGGCTACGCGGGCGGCATTACTTCCGCCGCCGTGGACGGCATGAAGACCGCGGAAGCGGTCATCGCTGCCATTATTTGATAAACTTCGTTTGAAGTTTAAAAACAGCTCTGCAATATAGCGCTTTACGAACTATTGGAGGGTTTTCCCATGAAACGCAAAAAATGGTTCACTGCGATCCTGCTGGTTACCGTCCTGCTGCTTTCTGCCTGCGGCGGCTCCCCCGCTTCTCCTTCAGAACCCGCCAAGCCCGTGAAAGAAGAGAACAAAGGCGGTGACAAGGACAAATATCCCTACGTGGTGCACACCCCGTCCGCGACCTGGTATCTTTCCGCGGGCGACATCGCGCTGCTGGGCGAGCAGGCCTATTATGACGGCCTGTACGCGATCCTGGAGAAGCAGGAGGCGGATTTCGCCGACGCGAGAGAAGCGCTCAAGGGATACATTCCGGAGGAAGTCCCCGTGATCGATATTTACACGGATTTCTGCGGGAATGCCGCCGCTTCGGAGAGTGCCGGCGCGTATTATAGCAGGACGGGCAATTTCATCAAACTGTTTACCGGGTGGGACATGGCGAACGGCACGCTGCTGCACGAGTACGTCCACTATCTTACGATCCATTGCCTGCAGACGCCCGCGACGAGTGGGCTCTATGCGGAGGGCATCGCGGAATACGTTTCGAAAATCGTCTGCAAAAACCGTATGAACCGGAGCATCAACACGGCGGATTCCCTCCCCGAGGAAATGATCGCCTTCGCCAAGGAGCACGGCGCCTGGGACGAAGCGGAAAACTGCGCCGACCTGCAGAAATACTATTTCGGCAAAGCCGGCTTTGAGGCGCAGGGCGGCCTGCTGGGCAGCCGGTACTTCTCCGTCTCGGACATCATGGAAGTGCGCACGGAGGAGATCCAGAAAAACCCGTCCGTCCGGCACGTCTCCCATTACGAAGCGGCCTGTATCACGGCGTACCTGATCGACACGTACTCGAAAGATACGTTCATGAAAAACCTGAGTACGGATCCGGATGGTTTTGAGGCAGTGTGGGGGAAATCTTTCACCGAAACTTACGCGGCGTGGCTTGACTGGAACATGAAGAAATGTGCGGAACTGGGCGTGCAGTAACGGGCCGAGGTAAAGCGTGGCGCAGGACAGAAGACGCAGATGAATAAATGCAAAGATGACAGAGGTAAGACCCCTGTCATCTTTGTTTTCGGGCGGTACGCCGGGCTTACTCCGGCATGTGTTCTCGTATATAGGCCGGTACTTCGGCCGGCGGGATCTCCAGGACGAAGGCGAATTCCTCGTTCAGCAGGCGTTCCGCGTCTTTCAGGAAGGCGGTGTCGCTGGTGCGGAGCTTTTTGCCGCAGGCGGTCAGCTGCGTTTTGCGCTCATAGAGGGTGCGGATCAGGCGGATGATCTCCAGCTGGTCGCCGCTGCGCAGGATGGTTTTGAAAGCGTCCCGCCGGACGGGTTCGGGTTCCGGCCAGGGGCATTTGGTCTGCGGGCAGTCCCGCAGGATGACGTCGATGTCTTCGCGGCTGATGAGAGGGCGCAGATGGGCCAGCAGGGCCTCGTTGTTCTCCGGCAGGAAGATGACTTCGTTCTTGCGGAAATAGGGGTGGAGCTCATAGTAACGGCTAAGACTGCCGTCGAAATTCTTTTCGACGGTTCCCATGACGCAGCATACGCCGTTCAATCCGTAATAGACCATGCTGCCGGCGGTCAACATAAGCTCCTCCTTTGCTGATTTTCCACTATATTCATCAACAGTATAGCATCTTTTTATTCGTTTTACAAGAAAAAGATGTCAATATCAGGAAATTTTTCTTGTATTTTCCGGAAAGTCCCCTCTCTTGACAAGCGGAAGCGGACAGAGTATCCTAAAAACAGGGAGAATTTGACATTATGCAGGTGATCGCGGGCTCGGCCAGACGCATACAACTGAAGACGCTTCCGGGGGACCATACCCGGCCCACCTCCAACCAGATCAAGGAGACACTGTTCAATATCCTGCAGCCGGTCGTGCAGGGCAGCCGCTTCCTGGACCTGTTCGCGGGCAGCGGCGGCATCGCCATCGAAGCGCTCAGCCGCGGGGCGCGGGATGCGGTCCTGGTGGACAATTCCCGGCAGGCCTGCGCCGTCATCCGCGACAACCTGGAGCGCACGCATCTGGCGGACAGGGCCGTCCTGCTGCAGACGGACGCGGCCGCCGCGATCAAACGGCTCTCCGCGAAAGGCGCGCCGTTCGACATCATTTTCCTGGATCCGCCGTACGACGCCGGCCTGGAAATGACGGTCCTGCCGCTCCTGGCGGCCTCGCCCCTTGTGACGCGGGACAGCCTGATCATCCTGGAGACCCGCGCAGAGCGCGAGATCCCGGAACTGGAGGACTGGGGCCTGGCCGTCCGGCGCGAAAAGATCTATAAAAACAACAAGCACATGTTCCTGGAACGGAAGGAGGTCACGCCATGAAAGCCTCGAAAGAAAGGGCGGTCCTGTACCCCGGCAGCTTCGACCCGCTGACGCTGGGCCATCTGGACCTGATCCGCCGCGCGGCCCGGATCTTTGACAAAGTTTATGTGGGAGTCCTTGTGAATCCGCATAAAAAATCGTTGTTTTCCGTCGAAGAGCGTGTTATAATGATTGATCGAATAATAAAGGACATTCCCAACGCGGAAGTGGTCAGTTTCAGCGGCCTGCTGGTGGATTTCTGCCGGCAGCTGGGCATCCGCCACATCCTGCGCGGCCTGCGGGACGCCGGGGATTTCGAGGCGGAGATCAAGGTGGCCCAGGGCCTGACCGTGCTGGAGCCCGGCCTGGACACCGTGTTCCTGGGAACGGACCTGCGTTATTCCTATCTCAGTTCCAGCATGGTGCGGGAGGTGGCATCCGGCGGCGGCGACGTGAGCGCCTTCGTCCCGGAGGGCTTGGCTCCCCTCGTGGCGGAAAAGTACAGTCAATTATCGAAAGCAGAATAATAAAGGCAAGGGCCCGGGGGCCGGAGGAAAGAAGTTATGAGCAGAATCGAACAGATCATCAACGAAATGGAAGAGTACCTGGATGGCTGTAAATCCCAGACCTTCTCCAACAACAAGCGCATCGTTGTCGAGAAGGACGTGATCGACGACATGCTGGTGGAACTGCGGATGCGGACACCGGAAGAGATCAAAAAATATCAGAAGATCATAGCCAACAAGGACGAGATCCTGACCGAGGCCCGCCGCCAGGCGGAGGAAACGCTGGTCGAAGCCAAGCGCCTAAAGGACGAAATGGTGAGCAACAGCGAGATCATGCGGACCGCCTACGCCGAAGCCCGTCAGCTGATGGCGGAAACGGAAGAGAAGGCCCAGAACATGATCAACGACGCGACCGTGGAAGCGGACGAGATCCGTCAGAGCGCCATGAGCTACACCGATTCCCTGCTGGCCGGCCTTCAGGATTTCCTGGGCCATTCCATGGAGAGCCTGCAGAGCCGCTTCAATTCCTTCTTCAACCAGATGCAGGCCAGCTACGACGTAGTCGAATCCAACCGCCGGGAACTGCAGAATCAGCAGGCCGGCGCCGCAGAAGAACCGGAAGCGGAAGCCCCGGAGAACGAGGAACCGGAAGAGGCGTAATACCGGACAGAACGCAGACTGCGAAGAGGGGCCACCCTGTCCGCAGTCTCTTTTTTATGGAGATTTTATGAGATCGTTTTTCGGCAATCCCTATGCCAAGGGACAGTATGAGTACCTGGAGGCCCGGAAGCGCCAGCAGCTGCACATCACGCTGGTCTGCGCCTTCGTCGTGGCCGCTTTCGTGGCCGCGGGCCTGATCGTCTATCATACGACCAAGAACATCCTGAGTGTTCCGGGCATCCTGATGGTCCTGCCCACTGCGAACTTCCTGGTGACGTACATCGCGCTGCTGAAAGGCAAGCCCCTGGACCCCGTAAAGAGGGAGCAGGCGAAGGCTTATGAGGAGAACGGCCTGGCGCTGTTCCATCTGATGTATGTGGATGAAAAGGGCAAGCGGCATTTTCTGGAGCACGTGACGGTGTATCAGAACGCGATCGTGGCGTACGCGCCGTCCGTGAAGGAGGCGGAGCGCGTGACGGTGGAATCGGACTGCATCGTCCGCCTGCGGAAGAAAGGCGTGAACCTGCGCCTGAAGATCTATACGGACTGGCAGGAGTACTGGAACCGCCTGCTGGAGATCAATAAGGAGATCCCGGAAGACCAGGTGAAACTGGTGGAAAAGGCCCAGGAACTGATGCTGGGCATGAGCCTGTAAAGATCGGAGAACATTTTGCGGAACCTGCCCATCGGTCCCCTGGACGCGGGACAGCGTCTGGATAAGTACCTGCTGCGTTATTTCAAGGAAGCTGACAAAGGCTTCCTTTATCGCATGCTCCGGAAGAAAAACATCACGTTGAACGGCGCGAAAGCGGCGGGCAGTGAAAAGCTGGCGGAGGGCGATACGGTGAACGTGTTCTTTTCGGAGGAGACGTTCGCGAAGATGACGGGGGAAGCTGTTGACAGCGGGCGGAGAGAAGCGGGCCCGGCGGCCGGGGCAGCAGCCCGGCCCGCAGGCAAGCCGCTGGATATCGTTTTTGAAAACGCCCACGTCCTGATCGTCAACAAACCGGCCGGCCTGTTGACGCAGAAAGCGGCGGCGGGGGACGATTCGCTGACGGACCGCATTGCGGCGTACGCGGGCGCACAGGCGGGGCCGGCGTCGTCCGGCTTCACGCCGTCCGCGGCGAACCGGCTGGACCGCAATACCAGCGGCCTGGTGCTGGCGGGGAAGACGCTGCCGGGCCAGCAGCTGCTGTCGTATCTGCTGCGCAGCCGGCTGACGGAGAAATATTACGTCTGCCTGGCAAAAGGCCGGGTGGAGGAAGCATTTACGTCCACGCTGTACTGGCGGAAAGAGGAAGAGGAGAACCGCGCGCTGATCTCGGAACGGCCGGAAGAAGGCGCGCGTCCCATCATCCTGCGGGCGGAACCGCTGGCGCATCTGGCAGGCGGCGCCGACCTGCTGCGCGTGCAGCTGATCAGCGGCAAGAGCCACCAGATCCGCGCGCAGCTCGCATATCTGGGTCATCCGATCCTCGGCGACGGCAAGTACGGCGACGCGGCGTTCACGCGGGACATCGCCCGGCGGACGGGCCTGGACCTGCGGCTCCAGCTGTTGCACAGCCGGAAGGTGGTCTTCCCGCCGGCCGCGGCGGAGGAGAGCCTGTCCGAAACGGCGCGGGCCCTCTGGCAGGAGCTGGCGGGCCGGCAATTCACCGCCCCGTACCCGGCCTATTTCCGGCGGGTCCTGGAGGCACTGGGAGGCGGCCATGGCGAATAATCACGGACTGCGGGGCTCCACACTGGAGGCGATGGTGAACCTGACCATCGACCGCTACCGCGAGGACGGGCTGGCGGTGATCCAGAAGATCCCGACCCCCATCACCCCGATCAACATCGATAAAGAGACCCGCCACATCACGCTGGCGTATTTCGACGCGAAAAGCACCGTGGACTACATCGGCGCGGTGCAGGGCATCCCGGTGTGCTTCGACGCCAAGGAATGCAAGACGGACACGTTCCCGCTGCAGAACATCCACGGCCACCAGTACCGCTTCATGCGGGAATTCGAGGCGCAGGACGGCGTCGCGTTCCTGCTCCTGTTCTTCACCGGGCGCGACGAAATGATCTACCTGCCCTTCCGCGAACTGAAGCATTTCTGGGAACGCGCGGAGCAGGGCGGCCGCAAGAGCTTCCTGTACGCGGAGCTGGACAAGGATTACGTGATCCGGGAGGGGGCCGGCGCGCCGGCGCATTTCCTGCCCCTGCTGCAGAAAGACCTGGACGAGAGAGAATAAATGCGGAAACTGGCCTTATCGGAAGAGATCCTGAACACCGTGGAAAAACCCGCCCGCTACGTCGGCGGGGAACTGAACGCGGTGATGAAAAAAAAAGACGAAGTGGATCTGCGCTTTGCCTTCTGCTTCCCCGACGTGTACGACATCGGCATGGGGAACCTTGGGCTGCAGATCCTTTATGATATGTTCAACCGCCGCCCGGACGTCTGGTGCGAGCGGGTCTATTCGCCCTGGCCGGACCTGGATAAGGTCATGCGGGAAAAGCAGATCCCGCTGTTTGCGCTGGAGTCCCAGGATCCGGTGCGGAACTTCGATTTCCTCGGCATCACCCTGCAGTATGAAATGTGCTATTCCAACGTGCTCCAGATCCTGGACCTGTCCGGGATCCCGCTGGAGGCGGCGGAGCGGACGGAGGAGGACCCGCTCGTGATCGGCGGCGGGCCGTGCACGTATAACCCGGAGCCCATCGCGGACTTCTTCGACCTGTTTTACATCGGCGAGGGCGAAGTGGTGTATGGGGCTCTGTTCGATCTGTACATCCGGATGAAGAAGGCGGGCGCGTCCCGCCGGGAGTTCCTGCGCGCGGCGGCGGGGATCGAGGGGATCTATGTGCCGTCGCTGTACGAGCCGTCCTACCATGAGGACGGGACGCTGGCGGCGTTCACGCCGCTGGTCCCGGAGGCGCCGGCCCGCGTGCGGCGCGTGATCGTGAAGGACATGAACGACGTGCCGTACCCGGAGAACCCCATCGTCCCCTTCGTGCGGCCCGTGCAGGACCGCGTGACGCTGGAGATCATGCGGGGCTGCATCCGCGGCTGCCGCTTCTGCCAGGCGGGGATGGTGTACCGTCCCGTGCGCGAGCGGGATCTGGGCCGGCTGATGGAGATCGCGGACCGCTCGCTGCGGAACAGCGGGTATGACGAGATCTCGCTGAGTTCGCTGAGCTCCAGCGATTACAGCCGGATCGCGCCGCTGGTCACAGGCCTGATGGAGCGCTGCTCCGCGGAGCACGTCAATATTTCCCTGCCCTCCCTGCGCATCGATTCGTTCTCGCTGGACGTGATGAGCAAGGTGCAGGACGTCAAAAAAAGCAGCCTGACCTTCGCGCCGGAAGCCGGCACGCAGCGTCTGCGCGACGTGATCAACAAGGGCCTGACCGAGGACGACATCATGCGCGGCGCGGCCATGGCTTTCCACGGCGGCTGGACGAAGGTGAAGTTTTATTTCATGCTGGGCCTCCCGACAGAAACGGAGGAGGACCGCCAGGGCATCCCCGAACTGTGCCAGCGCGCGGCCACGCTGTTTTTCGACGAGATCCCGAAAGAAGAGCGCCGCGGCAAGATCCAGATCACGGCCAGCTCCTCGTTCTTCGTGCCCAAGCCGTTCACGCCCTTCCAGTGGGCGCGGATGGAAAAGCGGGAGGAGTACCTGGAGCGGGCCCACCGCGTCAAGGACGGCTTCCGCCGCCAGGTCAACGCCCGCTGCCTGCACTATGAGTACCACGACGCGGACGTGACCGTGCTGGAGGGCGTGTTCGCGCGCGGCGACCGGAAAGTCGGCCGCGTGATCCGGCGCGCCTACGAGCTGGGCTGTCTGTTCGATGCCTGGACGGAGCGCTTCGACGACGCGAAATGGCAGCAGGCCTTCCGCGAATGCGGCGTGGATCCGGACTTTTACACCCTGCGCGAGCGGCCCGCGGACGAGCTGTTCCCCTGGGATTTCATCGACATCGGCGTGACAAAGGCGTTCCTGCGCCGCGAATGGGACCGCGCGATGCAGGGCGTCGTCACCCCGAACTGCCGCGAACAGTGCAGCGGCTGCGGCGCGGGAAGCTACCGCTGCGGCATCTGCCCGACGGCAAAGGAGGCGCGCGCATGATCATCCGGGTGAAATTCGGAAAAGAAGGCGCGCTGCGCTTCATCGGCCACCTGGACGTGCTGCGCACGTTCCAGAAGATCTTCCGGCGCGCAGGGATCCCGATGGCGTTTTCGCAGGGGTTTTCGCCGCATCCCGTCATGAGTTTCGCGCTGCCGCTGGGGCTGGGGCTTTCTTCGGAGGGCGAATACCTGGACGCGGAGATCACCCTGTGTCATCCTGAGCAGAGCCCGGAGGGCGGCGCCGAAGGACCGTTCCCGGCTCACGAACTTCTCCCCCGCCTGCGCGCCGCCACTTCCGCCGACCTGCCCGTCTACGCCGTGCGCATCCTGCCCGAAGGCAGCGGCAACGCGATGGCCAGCGTGGGACGCGCGTCTTACCGCCTGGGCATTCGCCCGGAGTGGGAGGAAATGCTGCGGCGCGGAGCGGAGCGGCTGATGGCGCGGGAAAGCATCCCGATCGAAAAAGAGACCAAGACTCGGACCGTGGAGATGGATCTGCGGCCGTGCCTGTACCGGATAGAAGTGCGGCCGGATGCCCTGTACCTGGAGATCGCGGCCGGCAGCAAGGCCAACGTGAAGCCGGAGCGCGTCTGGGAGGAACTGGTCCGCGCCGGGGAAGGGCCGGATGGCATCGCCCCGCTGACGGTCCGCCGCCTGGACCTGATGCAGGAGGACGGCACGTCCCTGGGCGCCGCCGGCGAGGAGGTCTGACATGGAAAAACTGCTCATCACGGCCCGCGGGCCGGAGGAGATCCTGACCCTGCATCTGAAGGACGGCCGCCCGTACCGCCTCGCGTTTTCGCGGCAGGAGGACGCGCCGGGCATCGGCGACGTGTACCGCGCCCGCGTGCAGAACGTGAGCCGGGGCCTCAAAAACGCGTTTCTGGAGCTCGGCGGCGGCCGCCGCGCGTACATGAACCTTTCGGAGGAGGACGACCCGGTCCGCCCCGGCCAGGAGATCACGGTCATGATCAACCAGGAAGGCATCGGCGACAAACTGCCCACCGCCTCCCCGGAGATCACGATCCCCGGTGAATGGCTGGTCCTGAGCTCGGACGCCGGCTTCCTGGGCTTCTCCCGCCGCGCCGGCTTCGACGGCCCCCAGCGCGAAGCCATCCACGAACGGCTGCTGCCGCTCCTGAAAGAAGCCGGCTTCATCCTCCGCACCGCCGCGGAGCAGGTGTCCCTGGACCATCTGGCCGAAGAAGCCGCGCAGCTGGCTGAAGAGTACCGCGCGCTGACCCGCAAAGTGGAACACAGTCCCGCCCCGCTCCGCCTCATGCAGGGCCAGCCCCTGTACCGCGAGTGGCTGCAGGGCCTGAACAAGGAAGAGACCGAAGTCATCACGGACCTCCAGTCCGTTTATGAAGACCTGCTGGCGTATTGCCGCGCCCGCCGCCTCCCGGAGGACAGCCTGCGCCTGTATTGGGATGAAAACCTGTCCCTGGCCGCGCTCTACAACGTGGAGAAAGCGGTCCGCGAAGCGAAGGACCGCAAAGTCTGGCTGAAGTCCGGCGCCTACCTGGTGATCGAGCACACCGAAGCGATGACCGTGATCGACGTCAACAGCGGCAAGAACGAGGAGGGCTCCGCCGGCCAGATCGAACGCATCAACAAAGAAGCCGCCGCGGAAGTGGCCCGCCAGCTCATTCTCCGCAACTTAAGCGGCATGATCCTCGTGGACTTCATCAACATGAAACGCCCGGAGGCGGACGACGAACTGCTGGCGCACCTGCGCGGCCTGGTGAAGGACGACCCCGTCTTCACGCAGGTCGTCGACATGACCCCTCTCGGCCTTGTGGAGATCACGCGCCGCCGCATCCGCCGCCCGGTGTGACGATGGGGGTCGCCATCCCGTCCCATCCACTGACTAATCACCATGATCAAAGGCAAGACCCGCAAAAACACCTACCGCGCCATCTACCGCCTGCTGGACCGGGTATCCCCGGTCCCGTTCGACTGCGGCACGATCTGCGGCGCAGCCTGCTGCCGGACGGACGAGCCGGAGAACATGGGCCTGTATCTCCTCCCCGGCGAAGAAAAGATCCATGACCGCCGCGACCCCTGGCTGACCTGGGAACTGCAGAGCACGGAGGAATACGACTTCCCGCCTTCCTGGCACGGCAAAGTCTGCTACGTCAACTGCGCCGGCCCGGAGCACTGCCGCCGCTCCCTGCGGCCGATCCAGTGCCGCACCTTCCCGCTGAAGCCGGTCATCCTGAAGGAGGGGGAGGAGAGCCCCGTCCCCGTCGTCTACCGCGAGCCGGGCTGCGAGCTCGCCCTGACCTGGCAGGACGAAGCCCTCCCGTACTGCTGCCCGCTGATCGCGTCCGCCGCCGCGCTGGATCCGGCGTTCCTGCGCGCCACCTACACGGTCTGGAAGCATCTGATCCGCGACCCGCTGATCCGGGATCTGGCCGCCGGCCGGTGAGCGCGGAAAAAACTGTAAAAATCTCCGGATTTTTGCAAAAAAACCTCTTGCATTTTTCGGAAGCCGGTTGTATAATCCTTTTCGTCGCTGAAAAAGCGCAGAGGGCTATCGCCAAACGGTAAGGCAACGGACTCTGACTCCGTCATTTCAAGGTTCGAATCCTTGTAGCCCTGGAAAAAGCCGTGGATTTGTCCCGGCTCTTTTTTTTCGGCCGCGGAGGGGCGGCCGGATCCAACCCGAAGGAGAGAAACATGTTTAATCTGGGCGGAACACAGACCCTGATCGTAGACCACTTTGCGGACGCCGGCGCGTTCCTGAAAGAAAGCGGCGGTACGGAGACCGTGCTGCTGCCGGGCAAGCAGGTCCCGGAAGGCACGGACGTCGGCAGCCTGCTGACGGTCTTCCTGTACAAAGATTCGGAGGACCGGCTCATCGCCACCACGCAGATGCCGCGGCTGCAGCTCGGGGAGACCGCGCTGCTGACCGTGAAGCAGACGAGCCCCATCGGCGCGTTCCTGGACTGGGGCCTCGCCAAAGACCTGTTTCTGCCGTTTAAAGAAACGAAAGGCGAAGTCCGGCCGGGGCAGAAAGTCCTGGTCACGCTGTACATCGACAAGAGCCGCCGCCTCGCCGCCACCATGCGGGTGGACAGACTGCTGCGCGCGGACAGCCCGTACAAGGCGGGCGATAAAGTCGCGGGCACGGTGTACGCGGTGAAGGAGGAAATCGGCGCGTTCGTGGCCGTGGACGGTCAGTATTTCGGGCTGATCCCGCGCCAGGAACTTTATGAGCGCTTAAAGCCCGGTGATGCGGTCGAGACCCGCGTCATGCGCGTGCGGGAAGACGGCAAACTGGACCTGTCGCCGCGCAAAAAGGCGTACGCGCAGATGGAGCCGGACGCGGAAGTGATCCTCGCGCATCTGGCGGAAGCCGGCGGGATCCTGGGCATCGGCGACAAGAGCGACGCGGAGCTGATCCGGACGGAACTTTCCTTAAGCAAAAACGCCTTCAAACGGGCCGCCGGCCGGCTGCTGAAGGAAGGGAAGATCCGGGTATACGACGATCATATCGAGGCGGCGGACTGTCAGCCGTAAGCGGGACTGCAGGGAAACGGCGCAGAGGCCGGGGCATGGCCAAAAAACCTTTGACCCCGGCCTCTTTTTAGTGTAAAATAATACGATGATCCGCGGAAGGGCGGGATTTTGGCCTGCCGTTTCAGTTTTGGCGGATCATGAAGGAGCAATAGGCGCATGATCGAATTCCGTAACGTGGAAAAAAGATATGATGACCAGACCGCCGGCGCTGCCCTCACGGACTTTAACCTGACCATCGGGGACGGCGAATTCGTCTTTATCATCGGCGAAAGCGGCGCGGGCAAAAGCACGCTGCTGCGCCTCCTGATGGGCGAGGAAAAGCCTACCAAAGGCTCGGTGGTGGTGGACGGCGTGAACGTGGGACGGATCCAGCCCGCGAAGCTGCCCTATTACCGCCGTCATTTCGGGATGGTCTACCAGGACTTCCGCCTGCTGAAGGACTACACCGTGTATGAAAACGTGGCCTTCGCCCAGCGCGTCGTGAACGCGTCCCCGCAGGGCATGAAGCGCCGCGTCCCCAAGATTCTGGAGAAAGTCGGTATGGCGGACAAGGCGGACAGCCTGCCCGCGCAGCTTTCGGGCGGCGAGCAGCAGCGGGCCGCCATCGCGCGCGCCGTCGTGAACGGCCCCCTGTACCTGCTCGCGGACGAGCCCACCGGCAACCTGGACCCCGCCGGTTCGCGGGAAGTGCTCAGCCTGCTGGAGGAGATCAACCGCGGCGGGACGACCGTGATCGTCGTGACGCACGACGCCCCGATCGTGGACAAGGCCCGCAAGCGCGTCGTGACCCTGCGCGAAGGCTCCGTGGTCAGCGACGTCGAGGAAGGAGGTTACGACAATGCGTAATCTGCCTTACATGATCAGCCAGAGTTTCAAGGGCATCCGCAAGCATCTGGGGACCTCGCTGTTCTCCCTGGCCATCATGGTTTTCACCATTTTCCTGTTCGACGGCGCGGCCGCCATCCTGCTGAACCTGGGCAACTTCGTGAAGGAGGCCGAGGAGAACGTGGGCATCACCGTGTTTTTCCGGGAAGGCCTGAGCGAGCAGGACATCAAAGCGCTGGGCGAACAGATCAGCGCGAGCCCGGAGGTCCGCCGCGTGAAATACACGTCCGCGGAGGAAGCCTGGGAAAATTACAAAAAAATCTACTTCGCGGGCAATGAAAAACTGGCGGAGGGCTTCGCGGACAACAACCCGCTGGCCAATTCCGCGTCGTACGAGATCTTTTTGGAGGACATGAGCGGGCAGAAGATGTTCGCCGTCTGGCTGGAGGGCCTGCCCGGCGTCCGGAAGGTGAACGTGAGCAACGCCGTGACCGGCGCGCTGCAGAACGCGTCCTCGCTGATCCGGATCGGGACGGTCGTGATCCTCGCGGTCCTGGTGGTCGTGGCCGTGGTGCTGATCGCCAACGGCATCGCGATGACGATCTCGCAGCGCCAGGAGCAGATCCACATCATGCGCTACATGGGCGCCACCAACGGGTTCATCCGCGGGCCGTTCCTGATCGAAGGCGCGCTGATCGGCCTGCTGGGCGCGCTGATCCCGCTGCTGATCACCTGGTTCGGCTACCCGCCCGTCGTGGAGGGCATCCGCAACAAATACGTGAATCTGGCGAATATTTTCGCTTTCCTGCCCCGGCAGAAAGTCTTTGCCGTCATCATTCCGGTCTCCCTGGCGCTCAGCCTGGGCATCGGTCTGGCGGGCAGCGCGTTTTCCATCAAAAAGCATCTGAAAGTGTAGGGAAAAGAAATGGAAGAGAAGAACAATAACAAATTCTGGAAAGGATTCCTGATGGGGGCGTTCCTGTTCTTCGTGATCGGGGCGCTGGCCGTGCTCGGCATGACCTGCTTCCTGGAGAGCATCGCGGAGAAGCGCGGCGGCACGGAGCCGGCTGTGGAAACGACGGCGCCGACTTCGACCGCCATCGCGCCGGTGACGATCCCCACGGATAAGCCGGACCAGCCCACGACGGCCGATCCCGGGGCGGCGGAGACCACGGCGGGCGAGCCCCGCGTCATCGACCGCGTCCGGGACCAGTTCCTGCGCGAACTGGAAGACGTGGCCGAGATCTTTGAGGAAGCCCAGGTCCTGCCCTACGACCTGTCCGTCATGCAGCAGGCCGCCCTGCGGAAATACGTGGAGCAGGCCGGCGGCGACTGGGCGGAATATGAGAACGCAAGTCCCGATTACGGCCCGGAAGTCACGGTCATCGAGCTGAACGATCCGTTCCTGAACCGCATGGGCGAGATCCGCGAACTGGTCGACGAGCGCATCAGCCTGACCGCCGAGCAGAAGCAGCGGGTCGAGATCGAGACCCTGAAGGAATTCGTGGCCGCCTCCGGCGACCTGTACTCCGACTACCTCACTGCCGAAGAATGGGAGTCCACACAGCAGGAGTCCGACGGTTCGTACTGCGGCATCGGCGTCCAGATCATGCAGGACCCGGAGACGATGGAATCCTCCGTCACCCGCGTGTTCAACAACAGCCCGGCCGGGGAGGCCGGCATGCTGACCGGCGACGTGTTTAAGGCGGTGGACGGCATGGACGTCACGCAGATGCCGCTGGAACAGATGGTGACCTACGTGCGCGGTCATGAAGGCGAGCCGGTGACGATCACCGTATACCGCCCCGCCACGGACCAGACACTGGACATCACCTGCGTGCGCCGCAAAGTGGAAGTGGACACGGTCATTTACGAGATGCTGACGGACAAGATCGGCTACCTGCAGCTGACCGAGTTCGACAACGTGACCATCCGCCAGACGGAAGAGGCGCTGGAAGCCCTGCAGCGAAGCGGCATGCAGAAACTGATCCTGGACCTGCGCGGCAATCCCGGCGGCCTGCTGAACAGCGTGCTGTCCATCGCGGACTATTTCGTGGACCGCGGCAAACTGATCTTCCGCATGGATTACAAGGGCGGCGAGACGTATACGGAAAAGGCCGTGGAAGAGCCCGTTTTCCGGGGCGACATGGTCGTCCTGGTGGACGGTGGCTCGGCCAGCGCAGCGGAAGTGCTGACAGGCATCCTGCAGGATTATGACCTCGCGACGGTGATGGGAACGACGACGTTCGGCAAGGGCATCGTGCAGTCGTATTACGACACGGATACGGGCAGCGGCAGTATCGTAAAACTGACCATCGCGCACTATTATTCCCCGCTGGGACGCGATTTCCACGGCGTGGGGATCGACCCGGATATCACGGGCGAGGACGACGTGCTGACGGAAGAGGACGAACTGCTGAAGCAGGCCATCGAATACCTGAAATAAAAAACACGGCGGAGCGGCCGCCGGACGAAAAATAAACGCGGCGGAGCGGCCGCCGGACGACCCCATGAAACGCATCGAGAAGGACATCAAAACCGGAGAATACAAACCGATCTATCTGGTCTACGGGCCGGAGGATTTTCTGCGGCAGAAGATCAAGCAGTCCTTCCGCGACGCGCTGGCCGGGTCGGACGAACTGAACTATACTTACCGCGAAGGCCCGGGCACGGACGAGGACGAGATCCGCATCCTGGCCGGGACCGTCCCGTTTTTCGCCGAAAAACGCCTGATCCTGCTGGAGAACACCGGCTGGGCGAAGAAAGGCGCGGAAGGCCTCGTGAACGACCTGGACGCGCTGCCGGACTCCACCGTGCTCGTTTTCATCGAACGCGAGGCGGACGAAAAAAGCCCGCTATTCAAAGCCGCCCGGGAGCGGGGGATCTGCGTGTCCTGCGAGCCGCCCTCGGAGACGGATCTGCTGCGGTCGCTGAAAAAGTCCTTCGAGCAGGAGGGCTACGAGATCGAACCGGACGCGCTGGAGATGTTCCTGGCCCGCTGCGGCGGCAACATGAACACCATCGCCTGCGAAAAAGAAAAACTCCTGGCGTACACGCTGGACACGAAGAAGATCCGTCGCGAAGACGTGGAGACCGTTACGCACCAGAGCCTGAGCGACCGCATCTTCGACATGGTGGACGCGATGGCAGCCGGCCGCCCGCAGGAAGCCTTCCGCCTGTACGCGGACTTAAAGGCCCTGAAAGAGCCCAACGGCCGGATCATGGGCATGATCACCACCCAGGTGGGGCGCCTCTTCGTGCTCCGCGAACTGGACGAAAAAGGCCTGAGCATGAAGGACATGCAGACGGCCACCGGCTACAATTACTACGCCGTCAAAAACAGCCTGCCCCGCTGCCGTGCCCTTTCCTCCCGCGAATGGGAGAAAAAATGGCGCCGCTGCCTGGCCTATGACACCGCGCACCGGACCGGCAGAATGGACGAGACGCTCGCGGTGGAGATGGCGCTGATCGAAGTAAGCCTGCGGTAGATCCGCGGGAAATAAGTGAGTTAAGTATGACAGATACCCGGCAGAAAGCTGAAAAATACATATTGGTCGGCATCGCCGGCGAAGACATGGACGAGGCCCTGGCCTCTCTGAAGGAACTCGAGGAACTGGCGGAGACCGCCGGCGCCGAAGTACTGGAACTGTTCCTGCAGTCCCGCGAACAGCCCCACCCGGGGACCTACCTGGGCTCCGGCCGCCTGGAGGAACTGAAGGAGCGCGTGAAGGAACTGCACGCGGACGGCGTCATCTGCGACGACGAGCTTTCCCCGGCCCAGGCCCGCAAAATGGAGGACGTCCTGGACGTCAAGGTCCTGGACCGCAGCCTCCTGATCCTGGACATCTTCGCGGGCCGCGCCGCCACCAGCGAGGGCAAGATCCAGGTGGAACTGGCCCAGCTGCGCTACCGCGCCACGCGCCTGACCGGCAAGGGCACAGCCCTGTCCCGGCTGGGCGGCGGCATCGGCACCCGCGGCCCCGGCGAAAGCAAACTGGAAAGCGACCGCCGAGCCATCCACCGCCGCATCTCCACCCTCAAGGCGGACCTCGCGGAAGTGGTGCGCCACCGCGAACTGCAGCGGGAAAAGCGCAAAAACGCGGCCGTCCCGGTCGTGGCCATCGTCGGTTATACCAACGCGGGCAAATCCACGCTGCTCAACACCCTGACCGGCGCGGACATCCTCGCGGAGGACAAACTCTTCGCCACCCTGGACCCGACCACCCGCAGCCTGCCCCTCCCCGGCGGGGAGGAAGTGCTGCTGACGGACACCGTCGGCTTCATCCGCAAACTGCCCCACCACCTGATCGACGCCTTCAAGAGCACGCTGGAGGAAGCCGCCTACGCGGACGTCATCCTCCACGTCGTGGACGCCTCCGGCCCCCGCATGAAGCAGCAGATGGAAACGGTCTACGAGACCTTGAAAGAACTGGGCGCGGAGAGCAAGCCCGTCATCACCGCCTTCAACAAATGCGACCTGCCGCTCGGCGACGCGTTCCTCTATGACTCGCGCGCGGAGGAAGTCCTCCGCATCTCCGCGAAGACCGGCCTCGGCCTTCCGGAACTCAAAGAAGCCATTTCCCGCGTCCTGCGGGAGCAGAAAGTCTACATCGACCGGGTCTTTTCCTACGCCGAAGCCTCCCTGGTGGGCCGGATCCGCAAATACGGCAACGTGGTCGCGGAGGAATACACGCCCGAAGGGATCCGGCTGAAGGCATACGTGCCGAAGGCATTGCTGTAAACGAAAGGAGAAATTACCATGCATTGTGCGATCTACGGAGCGGGTTCCCTGGGGACCGTGCTCGGAGCTTACATGACGAAGAACGGCCAGCCGGTCGACCTGGTCAACCGCAATAAAGCCCACGTGGAGGCGCTCCGCGAAAACGGGGCGACCGTCTGCGGGACGGTGGACATGAACGTGCCGGTGCGCGCGCTGCTGCCCGAGGAGATGGAAGGGCCGTACGACGTGATCTTCCTGATGACCAAGCAGCTGCACAACCATGAGGTCGTGACGCGGCTGAAGGATCTGCTGGCAGACGACGGCGTGCTGGTGACGCTGCAGAACGGGCTGCCGGAGCCGGAGATCGCGGAGATCCTCGGGACGCCGCGCACCCTCGGCTGCGTCGTGGAATGGGGTGCCACCATGAAGGGGCCGGGCGTGTGCGAACTGACCTCGGATCCCGCCTCGCTGTCCTTCCACATGGGCGGCATGGAAGGCGTGGCGCCGGAAAAAGTGCAGGAGGTCAAGGGCCTGCTGGAACTGATGTGCCCGGTGGAGATCGAGGAGAACCTGCTCGGCGCCCGCTGGTCCAAACTGCTGATCAACGCGACGTTCTCCGGCCTGGGGACCGTGATGGGCGGCACGTTCGGCGACGTGTCGGAAACGAAGGAAGCGCAGCCCATCGCCCTGGCCTGCATGAAGGAATGCATGGACGTGGGACGCGCCTCGGGCGTGAAGTTCGCGCCGGTGCAGGGCAAGGACATCACCAAACTGTTTTACTATAAGAGCGGCCTGAAAAAGGCGTTCGCGAAGGCGCTGCTGCCCATCGCGATGAAGAAGCACCGGCTGATCGAGCCGTCCATGCTGCAGGATGTCAAGAAAGGCAAGCCCTGCGAGGTGGACGCCATCAACGGCGTGGTGTGCCGCGCCGGCCGGAAGGCCGGAGTGCCGACGCCGGTCAACGATAAGATCGTAGAGATCGTGCACCGGATCGAGGCGGGAGAACTGTCCTGCGGCAAGGACAATTTAAAGTATTTCGCGTAAGCCTGCTCCGTTTTTCCGTCCGCCAGGCCTGCCTCAGCGGGCCTGCCAACCTAACTTGAGGAGAACCGAATATGATCATACCGCAGGACCATATCCGCAATTTCAGCATCATCGCCCACATCGACCACGGCAAATCCACGCTCGCGGACCGGATCATTGAACGGACCGGCCTGCTGACTGCGCGCGAGATGCAGGAGCAGGTGCTGGACAACATGGACCTGGAGCGCGAACGCGGCATCACCATCAAAGCCCAGGCCGTGCGCACGATATACAAGGCCAAAAACGGCGAAGAATACATGCTGAACCTGATCGACACCCCCGGCCACGTGGACTTCAATTACGAGGTCTCGCGGGCGCTCGCGGCCTGCGACGGCGCCCTGTTGGTGGTGGACGCGGCGCAGGGCATCGAGGCGCAGACGCTGGCCAACGTGTACCTGGCCCTGGACAATGACCTGGAGGTCATCCCGGTCATCAACAAGATCGACCTGCCCAGCGCCGAGCCGGACCGTGTGATCGACGAGATCGAGGACGTGATCGGCCTGGAGGCGCACGACGCCCCGCTGATCTCCGCCAAGAACGGCATCAACATCGACGAAGTCCTGGAGGCCGTGGTGCACAAGCTGCCCGCCCCCGAGGGCGATCCGGACGCGCCCCTGCGCTGCCTGATCTTCGATTCGTTCTACGACAGCTACCGCGGCGTGGTGGTCTTTTTCCGCGTCGTGGACGGCCGCGTGCGCAAGGGCACGCGCGTCAAAATGATGGCCTCCGGCGCCGCGTACGACGTGGTGGAGGTCGGCACGTTCGGCGCGGGCCAGCTGATCCCCTGCGACGAGCTGTCCGCCGGCATGGTCGGCTACCTGACCGCCAGCATCAAAAACGTGAAGGACACCCGCGTGGGCGACACCGTCACGGAGCAGGCCCGCCCCTGCGCGCAGGCTCTGCCCGGCTACAAAAAAGTGCTGTCCATGGTCTACTGCGGCATGTACCCCGCGGACGGCGCCAAATACCCGGACCTGCGCGACGCGCTGGAGCGCCTGCAGCTCAACGACGCCTCCCTGACCTACGAGCCCGAGACCTCCGTCGCCCTGGGCTTCGGCTTCCGCTGCGGCTTCCTGGGCCTTCTGCACCTGGAGATCATCCAGGAGCGCCTGGAGCGCGAATATAATCTGGACCTGGTCACAACCGCCCCCAGCGTGGTCTACAAGATCCACACCTTAAAGGGCGACGTCATCGACCTGTCCAACCCGACCAACATGCCGGACCCCGCCGTCATCGACTACATGGAGGAGCCCGTTGTCGCGGCGGAGATCATGGTAACCACCGAATTCATCGGCCCCATCATGAGCCTCTGCCAGGAGCGGCGCGGTGTTTATGAGGGCACGGAGTACATCGAGACCACCCGCGCGCTGCTCAAATACACCCTGCCCCTCAATGAGATCATTTACGACTTTTTCGACGCGCTGAAGTCCCGCTCCCGGGGCTACGCGTCGCTCGACTATACCCTGAAAGGCTACGTGCGCTCCGACCTGGTGAAGCTGGACATCCTGATCAACCATGAGGAGGTCGACGCCCTGAGCTTCATCGTCCACGAATCCACCGCCTACGAGCGCGGCCGCAAGATGTGCGAGCGGCTGAAGGAGGAGATCCCGCGCCACCTGTTCGAGATCCCGATCCAGGCCGCGATCGGCAGCAAGATCATCGCCCGCGAGACCGTCAAGGCCGTGCGCAAGGACGTGCTGGCCAAGTGCTACGGCGGCGACATCACCCGCAAGAAAAAACTGCTGGAAAAGCAGAAGGAAGGCAAGAAGCGCATGCGCCAGATCGGCAACGTGGAAGTGCCGCAGAAGGCGTTCATGAGCGTGCTCAAGCTGGACCAGGAAAACTGAAAGGGGGAACTCCATGGCCCCGCAGAAGAAAAAACCTTTGGCGGTCTACATCCACCTGCCTTTTTGTGCGAAAAAATGCCTCTACTGCGATTTCGCGTCCGGCCCCGCCGATGCGCAGCAGATCGCTTACTATATGCGCGTGCTGCAGAAGGAGATCCGCAGCTTCAGCGCTATTGCGACGCTCTACCGTGTGGAGACGGTCTTTTTCGGCGGCGGCACGCCGTCCTTCGTCGCGCCTGTCTATATCGAGCAGCTGATGAACCTGCTGCGCAGCCAGTTCGAGTTTTCGGACCGCGCGGAGATCACGCTGGAAGCCAATCCCGGGACCCTGACCGAAGAAAAACTGAAAATCTACCGGGCCGCGGGCATCAACCGCCTGAGCATCGGCCTGCAGAGCGTGCACGACGCGGAACTGAAGACCCTCGGCCGTATCCATACGTATGCGGACTTTCTGGAAAGCTATGACCTGGCCCGGAAAGCGGGCTTCGAAAATATCAATATCGACCTCATGAGCGCGCTCCCGCGCCAGACGATGGCCCTGTGGCAGGACAGCCTCGCGAAGACCGCGGCGCTGCAGCCCGAGCACATCTCCGCCTACTCGCTGAGCATCGAAGAGGGCACGCCCTTCTACGAAAAATACGGCGAGGGCCTGGGCCGTCTGGCCCTGCCCGGCGAAGAACTGGACCGCGAAATGTACCATTACACCAAGTCCTTCCTGGCGGAGAAAGGCTACGCGCGCTACGAGATCTCCAACTACGCCCGCCCGGGCTTCGAGAGCCGCCACAACCTGACCTACTGGACCATGGGCGAGTATCTGGGCTTCGGCCAGGCCGCCGCCTCCTTCCTGGAAGGCCGGCGCTTCACGAACCCGTCCACGGCGGAAGAGTACTGGCAGGCGGCGCGCACGTCCTACCAGCGCTTCCGCGCCATGAAGCCGGAGACCGTGCGCGAGCAGATGGAAGAGTACATGTTCCTGGGCTTCAGGACCGCGCGCGGCGTTTCCCGCGAGGACTTCAAAAAACGCTTCGGCACGTCCTTCCCCCGCGTCTACGAGCACACGCTGCTGGACCTGTACAAGCAGGGCCTGCTGACGCAGGAGGGCGGCCGTATTTTCCTGACGGACGAAGGCATCGATATCAGCAATATCGTGCTGGCGCAGTTTTTACTGGATGAAAGGACAAGCTTATGAGCCTTGAAATCATTCTGGGCAATGCGGGCTCCGGCAAGAGCACGGCCCTGCTGCAGGAGGTGATCCGCCACGCGGCGGCGCATCCGGAAATGAGCCATCTGGTCCTGGTGCCGGAGCAATTCTGCCTGTCCACGCAGCGCAAACTGGCGGCGATGCATCCGGACCACGTCCTGCTCAACATCGAAGCCCTGAGCTTCGACCGCCTGGCCGCCCGCGCCTTCCGCGAGCTGCGGGCTGAGACCGCGGACGTCCTGTCCGACACGGCCAAGATCCTGTTCCTGTCCCTGGCTGTACGCGACGTGCGCAGCCAGCTGGAAGTATACGAAAAGCAGACGCGCTACCCGGCGTTCGTGCAGCGCCTGTCGAGCCTGATCGCGGAATGGACCATGAACGACATCGGCCCGGAGCGGCTGCGGGAACTGTCCGTGGAGGAAGAACTGCCGCATCTGCTGCGCCTGAAACTGAAGGACCTGGCCCTGATCTACGATGCTTTCCGCAAGCGCCTGGGCGATAAACAGACCGCCGAGGAACTGCTGCCCCGCTTCAGCCGCCTGCTGCCCCGCTCCACCGTGGGCCGGGCGGACCACCTGTACCTGGACGGCTTTACCGGCTTTACCGCGGTGCAGTACCGGATCCTGGAGGAACTGATCCGCCGCGCCGGCGAGACCCGCGCCGTACTGACCCTGCCGCCGGAAGAAGACCCGGACGCCGAACCCCGCGAGGACGACCTGTTCGCCCTGAGCCGGCAGACGGTCCGCCGCCTGGAAAACTGCGCGCAGGCGGCGGGCAAACTGACAAAGATCACTTATCTGACCGAAGAATATCCCCGAAACAGAGAATTGACCTACCTGCGCCGGCACCTGTTCCGCCTCCCTCCGGGAAAAGAGGAAGTATGGCCGGACAAGCCGGAAAGCGTGCAGCTGACTGCCTGCGCCACGCCCGAGGAAGAGGCGGCCCTGACGGCGCGCCTCATCCGGAAACTGGTGCAGGAGGAGCATCTGCGCTGGCGCGATATCGCAATCACGGTCAGCGACCTGTCTTTATACGTCCCGCTGCTGAAGCGGGAATTATCCGAAAGAAACATCCCCTTCTTCACGGACCGCCGCGAGCCGCTGCAGCAGCACCCGCTGATCCGCCTGGTCCTGGACGCGCTGGAAACAGTGACTGAGGGCCTGCCCCGCGAAGGCCTGCTCCGCCTGCTGAAAAATCCGCTCAGCCCCCTGACCCGGGAGGAGTGCGACCGCTTCGAAAACTATCTGCTGGCCGCCGGTATCCGCCGCGGCAAATCTTTTACGCAGCCTTTTATACGCCTGCGCAAAAGAAGGACCGGGGAGAACTCGCAGCAATACGAGGAGTCTGCTCTTGCGGAGCGCGATGCCATGGAGGTGCTGCGCGGCAAAGTCATGGAGCCTGTCACTGCCCTGAGGGACGCGCTGGACCGCAGCACCACCGCCCAAAGCGGCGGCGATGCCCTGCTCCGCTTCCTGGAGGCCTGGGGCCTGCCGGAAAAAATGGAGAGCCTGGAAGAGGAACGCCTGGCCCTCGGCCCGGAAGGCGCTTCCTGGCAGGAAGCAGCGAAACAATTGCGGGATTTCCTGGCTAACATGCAGGCCGTCCTGGGCGGCGCCGTGCTGGGCCGCTGGGAATTCACGGAAATGGTCAGCGCGGCCCTCGGCGGCCTGACCTGCGGCCGCCTGCCCGTCAGCCCGGACCAGGTGCTGGTGGGCGACATCATGCGCAGCCGCCTCGGCAATATCAAAGTCCTGTTCTTCCTGGGCGTCAACGAAGGCCTCGTGCCGAAACAGCGCGGCGGCGGCCGCCTGCTGACGGACCGCGAGCGCCTGGCGCTGTCCTATTACGAAGAAGAACTCGGCTATACCGATAAAAAAGCCATGTCGGAGGAACGCTTTTATCTCTTTTGCCTGCTGCAGAAGCCGGTGGACCGGATCCGGATCACCTACGCGCTCCGGGGCAGCGGCGCGGAAAAAGACCGCATGCCCGCCCCGCTGGCGGAGGAGATCAAAAAACTGTTCCCCAAGCTTCCGACCGGCTATTACCTGCCTTCCTCCCGGCCCGCCCCGCAGGAGGACGAACCGGAATTTGACTCCCTCCTCCTGTCCCCGGAAGGCGTGGCCGCCCTGTACGGCCCGCTGCTGTACACCAGCATTTCCGGTATGGAATGCTTCGCCGCCTGCCCGTTCCATTTCTTCCTGGAGAAAGGTCTGAAACTGGAGGCGCGCCAGGAACTGGAGTGGACCTCAGCGGACCACGGGACCTTCTTCCACAAAGCGATGGAAGTGCTCCTGACGGAACTGAAGCGCCGGGAACTGACCCCGGAGCAGCTCGGTGAGGAAGAGAAGACCGCCCTGGTGGGACACGCCCTGGACGAGGCCGTCCGCCAGGCCGAACTGGATAAGGACGAAAACGCGGAGACCGCCTACCGCCTGGACCGCTGGCGGGACTTTTTCCTGCTGTATCTGGATTATCTGGGCGAAAAAGGCCTGCAGGACGGCTTCATCCCCGCGGCATTCGAAATGTATTTCGGCGCCCGGGACGCACAGATCACCCGCATCCCGCTGGATGACGCGCACGAGCTCCAGCTGACCGGCAAGATCGACCGGATCGACATCCGGGAGCAGGACGAGGCAGACTATCTGCGGGTCGTGGACTACAAAACTTATAAGCCGGCGGCATTCAGCCCGATCAAACTGGCCGACGGCCGGACTCTCCAGCTGGCGGTCTATCTGGATATGGCCCTGCGCCTTTATGCGGCTAGGCATCCGGATAAGAGAGTCCGGCCCGGCGCGGTCGGCTATGCCATGCTGACAGAGCCGTTGACGGATTGGCTCCCCTCTGAACTGCAGCGGGATGCCCTGTGGAAACAACTCGCCCTGTCCGGTCTCAGCGCACGGGAAGTGACGCCGACGGAATATACGAAGGACGGAAAAGTGAAATCACAGAACGGCCTGCCGAGTGTACGGGAACTGGAACTTCTGGCGGCTTTTGCGCGGGACCGGCTGGCCCGGCTGGGCCGGCAGGTGTACGGCGGCAACGTGACCCCGGCGCCCTGGGGCCCGAAAGACGACAGCAGCTGCAAGTACTGCGCTTACAAGGAGATCTGCCCGTTCGACGATACCCGGAAGAACTGCCGGTACCGGTACAGCAGCCTGGGGAAAGAGGATGCCTGGACGCTGATCCGGGAAACGGGCGCGAAAGAGGCCCCTGCGCAGGCGGAAGACGGAGAGGAGGCGGACCATGGGATACAGTAAAGACCAGCAGATGATCGTGGATCACGGTGCCGGCTCGCTGCTGGTGTCCGCGGCGGCGGGCAGCGGCAAGACCACCACGATGGTGGGCCATGTGCTGAAGCGCCTGGAGACCGGAAACATCGACAAGATGGTCATCCTGACCTTCACCCGCGCCGCGGCAGGCGAGATGCGGCAGCGCATCATCGACAGCCTGACAAAGGCGCTGGAGGCGGACCCCGGCAACCTGCACCTGCGGAAGCAGCTCTTCGCCGTCCCCCTGGCCGCCATCGGGACCATCGACAGCTTCTGCATGAACCTGGTGAAGGAGCATTTCGACAAACTGGACCTGTCCCCGGACCTGCGCCTCGCGGACGACAGGGAACTGGGGCTTATCAAAGACGAAATCCTGGAGCAGCTCCTGGAGGAAGCCTTTGCGGAAGGCAGCGACGCTTTCCTGGCGCTGTGCACCGGTTACAGCAGCGAGAAGGATCACCAGAACCTGAAGAAAATGATCCTGGAACTGTACGAAACGGCGCAGAATGACGCGGATCCGGAAGACTGGCTGGACAGGTGTCTGGCAGAATTTCCGGACACGCCGGAGGATTTCCTGCAGAGCACGGCCGCCGCGGAAATGTATGCCTCACTGCGGGAACGCGTGGCGGAATACGCGGCGGAAGCGGAAGCGGTCCGGCAGGATCTGAGCGCGGACCCCACCCCCAAACTGCAGGAGATCCTGCAGGAGGACCGGAAACTGTTCGACCGGATCCTGCAGGCGCAGGATCTGGACAGCCTGTATACCGCGATCCTGAACAGCACGTTCCCGACCAGGGGCAGAATGCCTGAGGAACTCGGCGCTTATCTGGACAAATACCGGGGCACTAACAGAGGCAGTAAGGGCTATATCGGGGGCATCAGGAAACTCACGTCCGATTACCGCGGTCTCGCGGAGGAATTCCGCCTGCTGAAACTGACCGAACAGCCGGTGGCGGAACTGATCCGCCTGACCAAGCTCTTCGGCCGCCGCGTGGAGGAATACTGCCGCGGGAAAAACATCACGAATTTCGCGGGGATCGAGCATTACGCCCTGCAGCTCCTTACGGAAAAAGACGAAGAGGGAAACCGCGTGCCCACCGCGCTGGCGCAGGAACTGCGGACCCACTATCAGGAAGTCATCGTGGACGAATACCAGGACGTGAACCAGCTGCAGGAACTGATCCTGAACGCTCTCACGGAAAATGCCCTGTTCATGGTAGGCGACGTCAAGCAGAGCATTTACCGCTTCCGCCGCGCGAAACCGTCCATTTTTGTCGATAAATACGAGCGCTTTGAAGAAGATCCGGCGTCGCTGCGCCGCCGCATCGACCTGAAGGAAAATTACCGCTCCCGCCCGGAGATCCTGGAGGGAGCGAACGACCTGTTCCGCGCCATCATGTCCCCGGAGGCCGGCGGCGTCACGTACGATGAACGCGCGCAGCTGAATCCGGCGGCTTCCTATGAAGGCGAAGGCCGCCCGCCGAAACTCGTCCTGGTGGAATCGGGCAGTTTGGCGGAGGACGGCGCGTGGGAGGAGGCCCGCTACATCGCGGGTGAGATCCACCGGCTTTTCCGCGAAGAGCCGCAGCTCTACGACGTCAAAAAAAAAGAATTCCGCGCTTTGACCCTGCAGGATATCGTGATCCTGCTGCATACCCGGAAGCGGGCCAAAGTGTTCGCGGACGTGCTGCAGCGCTCCGGGATCCCCGCGGTCTATCCGCACAAAAACGGCTTTTTCGACCGGCGCGAGGTGAAGACCGTGATCGCGCTGCTCAAAATCATTGACAACCCGCGCCAGGACATCCCGCTGGCGGCGGCCCTGCTGTCCCCTGCGGGGGGATTTACGGAAGACGGTCTGGTCTTCCTCCGTTCCGGCAGAGAGCCGGGGACGGAACTGTGGGACTGCCTGCAGGCGCAGCAGGACGAGCCTCGCATCGCCGCCTTCCTGGAAAAACTGGAGACGTGGCGGGACCTGGCGGAGTACCTGCCGCTGCCGGAACTCATCCGCAGCGTGTTCCGCCTGAGCGGCTGCGAAGCCCGTCTGAACGCCCGCCCGGAAGAGGGCGACCCCGGCAATATCCGCATCCTGATGGAGATGGCCGGCGCTTTCGAAAGCAGCGGGGGCCGCGGCCTGTACGCGTTCCTGCATCAGCTGGAGACGCAGAAGAAACTGCAGCTCGCGGACCAGGGCGAGGCCGAACGGATCGTGAGCGGGATGAACGCGGTGCGGATCGATTCGATCCACTCCAGCAAGGGCCTCGAATTCCCGGTGGTCTTCCTGGCCCAGACCGAAGGCAGATTCAACGAAACGGACAGCAAGGGCACCTTCTTCACGGAAGAAGAGGAGGGGATCGCGCTGAAAACGGTCGACGCGGAGAACCATATCCGGACCGGAAACCTTTTGTACGACCGGATCCGCAACCGGGTCCTGCGGGAAGGCCGCTCGGAGGAGATCCGCCTGCTGTACGTGGCCATTACCCGCGCCCAGGAACGCTTCTACATGGTCGGACGGCTGAAAGGAGCGGAAGAGAAACGCGAAGAGCTCCGGCTGTCCCGGGTACCCGCGGGCCGGATCCCGGCTTCAAAGGTGCTGGCCCTGGACAATCACATGATGATGGTGCTGACCGCCGAAGCCAACGGCCTGCTGCCGCATTTTGACGTGGAGATCGTCCCCGCCGGAGACCTGCCCCATGCGGCCGATCTGCGGAAAGAAGCGCTGCCGGAAGCCAAAGCGGATGAGGCGGCCGCGTTCGCGGTGGCAGACGGCGGGGAGCCCGCGGAAGACTTCCTCTACCCGCACGCCATCCCGCAGGGGCTGAAAGCGGCTTATTCCGTCACCGAACTGAAGGCGGCGCAGGAAGCCGCGCAGGCCGCACAGACCGGACAGGAAAGCGGGGCCGCGGAGACCGAACAGCCCGGACAGCCCGCGCCGCAAAGCGCCGCCTCCGTGCCCGAAGGTCTGGAAGACCTGCAGGAGGAAAATACCCGCCTGAACGCCGCGGACCGCGGTACGGCCTATCATAAACTGATGGAGCATTTGCCCTGGGAAACCGGTGCGCAGCCGGAAAAGATCCGGGAATACATCGGAACAGCCGTGTCGCTCGGCTACCTCACCCCGGAGGAGGCCGCCGCGATCGAACCGGACCGCGTCGCCGCTTTCTTTGCGCACCCGGTCGGGCAGCGTTCTCTGGCAGCGGCCCGCGAGGGGAAACTGCGGCGGGAGCAGCCCTTCATGATGGCGGTCCCCTGCCGGGAGATCGACCCGGCTGCCCCGGCGGACGAGACCGTCCTGGTCCAGGGCATCATCGACCTGTATTTCGAGGAGGCGGGCGGACCGGTCCTGATCGATTACAAGACCGACCGCCGCGTGACGCCGGAGATCCTCCGGGAGCGCCACGGCGCCCAGATGGCGTGGTACGCCCGTGCGCTTCACGCCGCCACCCGCCGCGAAGTGGCGGAAGTGTACGTTTATTCCTTCGACCTGCGGGATTTCGTGCGCCTGGACCTGTAAACGCAGCGCCGCCCGGCCCGTCCGCGGTAGACGGATGGACAAGCGCCGGGAAATGTGGTATATATTGTTTTTGTCAGGAAAGCGCCCGGCATCGACGGGGATCTGGAGAATGCGATGAATGATGAAAAACAAAACATGAAGGAAACGCCGCAGGCCGCCCCGGAAAACGGGAAGACGGGCAGAAAGAGCCGCAAAAGCAAAAAGCGGATGAGCCCGCTCGTCCTGATCGTGATCCTGCTGCTCCTGCTCGTCATCGGCTACAGCGGCTACCGGATCCTGGATAAGCTGCTGGACTACAAAAAAGGCCAGAATGCCTACCGTGACCTGCGGGAAGAAGTGATCCGCGAAGCGGAAGTGCCGCCCAGCACGCTGGCCACGGCCGAATGGATCGTTCCGGAATCCGAGCCCGCGCCGCCGCCCGACGAAAGCAGCGCGGAGGACCCTTCCGTGCCTTCCACGACCCGCTCCCGCGTGCCCGTGGGGACGGACGACATGCGCGGCGACATCACCTACGATCCGGACGAATTCCGCACCTACCGCATGCAGGTCCTGCCCTTCTGGAACATCGATTTCGACCGCCTGCGCGCCATCAACCCGGACATCAAGGGCTGGCTCTACGGCATGGACGGCATCGTGAACTATCCCGTAGTGCAGGGCCCGGACAACGAGTATTACTCCCACCGCCTGCTGGACCGCACCGAACGCTTCTGCGGGACCCTGTTCCTCGATTACCGGAACAATTTCCTGGAAGACGACATCACCTACATCTTCGGCCACAAGATGAAGGACGGTTCGATGTTCGGCCACTTCGGCCGCTACGACACGTATAATTATTACCGGACGCACCCGGCCTTCCGCCTGTTCACGCCGGACGCCACTTACGACCTGCAGGTGATCACCGTCGTGTACACCACGGATAAAGAAAACCTGCGCCTGAATTTCCAGACGCAGGAGGAGTTTGACCGCGCCATCAACGATTACCGGAGACGGGGCCAGTACTGGACGGAAGTGGACGTCGAATTCGGGGACACCCTGGTGAGCATGTGGACCTGCGCGTATTACACCGAAGGCGGGCGCATGTTCATCCTCTGCAAGGCGGTCCGGGTCAGCTGAGACCGTCAGAAATGATAGGGATCGTCGCCGCGGTTCAGCCGGTCGATGTAATCGTCCCGGCGGGACAGGTTGACCACGATCTTGTAGGAAGCAACAAACAATAAAGCCACAAAGACCAGGAAGACGGGCGAGAGCCCCTCGAACTGGGTCGCGATAAAGTCGTACGTACCGTGGAGCAGCACCGGGACCACCAGGCTCAGGATGCGGTATGTGCGGCTTTGTTCTATGTTGTAGTGCTCGTAGCGCTTGGCGGCGCCGTAGAACGCGCCCATGAACACGCCGAAGCAGGCATGCCCGGGGATGGCGGTGACGGCGCGCAGCAGCGCGGTCCCGAAACCGTATTCCAGCACGTAGCCGACGTTTTCAGCCAGCGCGAAGCCCAGGCTCACGAACGTGGCGTAGACGACGCCGTCGAACTGGCAGTTGAATTCGGGCGATTTCCAGGTGCGGAGCCTCAGGAAGAGGTATTTGGCGGCCTCTTCGGAGAGGGCTACTACGATGAAGTACAGCAGGATGTTGTAAATGGTCTCGGTAGGGGCGATGCTGCCGACAAGCGGTTCCCCGACGGATTCCAGGATGATGGCCATGATGGTGGACAGGATGCCCATGATGACCAGACTGACGAGGAGGCGCTTGGGCTCGGCCTCAAGGCGGTCGGCTTTGTAGATACGGATCATAAGGAAGATGGCCGGGATTACGGCGGCGGCGATCAGGAAGGGGTTGATGCCCCCAAACAGAAATAAGAACATGGGCGGCCTCCTTTTTTCCCTATTTTATCACGGCCGGCAGTCCTTGTCTATATTAACTGAAAGTTCCGCTTGAGGCTTTGACGAAAACTTTTCTCACCCCGCATTACGTTGCCGCTCGCGGATCCGACGAAAACTTTTTTCACCCCGAAAAAGGGGTGTCGAAAAGTATTGTCGGCCCGCTTCGCTGCTTTGCTGCGAAAACACATATTATCCTGCCGCTTGAGGCTTCGACGAAAACTTTTCTCACCCCGCAAAAAGGGGTATCGAAAAGTATTGTCGAAGCCTCTTCGCTGGTTTGCTGCTATTACACATACAGAACAGCTGGCAACCAAAAAGGGCGGCCGTCAGGCCGCCCCGGGGGTAAACCCCGATAAGAGGAGTGCGTGAATTATTTGCTGTAGTCGTAAAAACCTTTGCCGGTCTTGCGGCCGAGTTTGCCGGCGCGGACCATTTTCTTCAGCAGGAGGGCAGGGCGGTACTTGGGATCGCCGGTTTCGCTGTAGAGAACGTCCATGATGGCCAGGCAGACGTCCAGGCCGATGAAGTCGCCGAGTTCCAGCGGGC
>JAFZRY010000025.1 GCA_017619615.1 Lachnospiraceae bacterium
GATCTGGTTTCTTTATTCCTTCCGGAGTCTCTGGCCACCTCCCTTCCCTGTACATCTCGATACATTTCCGCTTGTACTCATAACTGTAACGCATAAAAATACCCTCCTTACTGTTTGTCCAGTAAAGAGGGTACATATCAGGCGGGCGCCCGTTTTTTTTGCGGCTTCAGAACAGCCCGTCCTCCTTGATGGACATGTTCATCAGTTCCATTTCCGCGGAGATGTCCATCATGTCGTCCTCGTACACGTTGGCCAGCTGCTTTTCGGTGGCGGTCTTGATGTCCGCGAGGTGGGCCATGACTTTTTCTTTCAGGTCTTCGTGGGCCACGCCGCTTTCGGCGATCTGGTGGTATTTGGTGAGGATGTTTTTCTGGGTGGGCAGGTAGTACTGCAGGAACATCCGGGCTTCGCCGATGCGGGAGGGGTCGGCTTTGAGGGCGGCCAGGACTTTTTCCATGATGCCGCAGATCTCATTGCTGGTATTGCGGATCTCGGGTTCGCGGATGCGGGCGTTCAGGACGCGCAGGCCGGTCAGGTCCTTGCGGGCCTGGGACAGGACGGCGGCGTCCTCCGGATCCATGTTCAGCTCGGCGGTCTTCTGTTTGGCCTCGTCATTGCTGTTTTTCAGGGATATGAACATGATGGCGGCGATCAGGACCAGCAGGGCGCCCATCACGATGCCCCCGGTCACGGCCAGGCTGGGCATTTTTCCGAATATGGCGACTAAGGCGATGATCACCCCGACGGGGATCAGCCAGCCGAAGACGGAACCTTTATTTTTATTCATAGAATCCTCCCCGACGCCTCGGCGTCTGTAAAGTTATTGTATCAGATTCGTTCCGGTTTGTCACCGATTTTTCGCAAACTGTCAGATTCTTCGGCTGCGGCTCCTGCGGAGCCTTCGTTCAGAATGACACGGGCCAAATTCGACCCTTTAATAACTCGGCACCGGCAGCGGACGGCTCTTATCGAACACGCTGTCCGTGTCGAAGAAAATGTCCAGTTTTTCGGGCTTGTAGTACATCTCGTAGCCGTCCAGGTTCACGCGGCCCTGGCGCAGGTAGCCTTCCTTCGCGCTGAACTGGACCCAGGGGATGTTGTAGGAGTCCACGGGGCAGAAGTACTTGAAGCCTTGCTCCTTCAGCCATTTGTAAGTCGCGTCCGTGGTGGAGTCGTAGGGGCGCCAGCTGCCGAAATCCACGCCGAAGGCGAAGATCAGGATATCCGTGTCGTTCCCCAGCAGGCTGTCCACCTGGGTCTTCCACTTGGTCATGTCGTTCATGAGCCAGCCGATGTCGACCTGGCCCATGTTGATGTGGCCCCAGCTGTGGGAGGCGAATTCCCAGCCCAGTTCCTCCATGCGGGCCGCGACTTTCGCGGCTTCGGCGCGCTCGTATTCGACGTCGATGGACGCGTATTCGGGCTTGTAGTCCTCGTCGTTCGGGTCGCTGAACATGGGCGCGGTGTGCCAGCCCATGATGCCTTCGTAGCCGGTCAGGGCGATGCAGCCGCGGGCGCCTTGGTAGGAGAAATCCGGGTGCTGCTTAATGAAGCGCTCGAGCAGCGGGACGACGTCGTAGTCGCCGGTCACGACGGAGCCGTCGGGGTTTTTGTATTCGCAGACGGGGTTGCCGCGCTCGTCCAGGACGATCCTCGTGGCAAAGCCGTCGCCCTGCATGTAGGCGTAATAGGACACGTCGTCCACGGAGATGACGAAGGGCTTCTTGCCTTCGGGGAGCATGATGGTGCCCTGAACGAAGTCGCCGTTCTCGTCGGTGTAGGCCATGTCGTGGAGCTTGACCAGGACGTAGCCGTTGTCGTACATCTGCTGCATCATGGCGTTGAATTCATCCACGGTGGTCATGACCTGGTTGTAGCCGTCGGTGTCCTCGTCGCCGTCAAAGGCCAGCGAGGTGTCCACGATCAGGGAGTGGAAGAAGACGTGGTAGACCTGCGTGATGTCGACTTTCACGAGCGTGGTTTTCTGGCGCAGGTAGTCCTGATAGGTCTCCTGCAGGACAGCGGAGCGGCCGTAGTCGCCCTGGCTCTGGATGTAGGCCATGGCGCCGTCGTAGTCATAGGACTGGGCCATGAGTTCGGCGTTGGCCAGGATCTCGGCGTAGCGGGTGCGTTCGTCCTCGGTGGTGGGTTCGGGCGTGGTGGGGACGGTCTCCTGTCCGGCGGGCGTGGTGGTCTCCAGCAGGGGGTCGTTCATGACGGAATCCACCCAGCCGCGGATGCCGCGGTAGGCGGCGCGGATGCCGAAAAAGGCGCCGACGGCCAGGCCGGCGACGATGACCCCTGTCAGGATCCGCAGCGCGATCGCCTTGCGGCGGCGGCGCTTCCTCTCCTGCTGGCGGGTGCTGACGGGCCGTTTATTCGCTGCCATTTTCCCCTCCTTTCTTCCGCTCCGGCGGAAACTCCTCCGGGTCTGATAATTCCGGCCGGATTCCCTCCGGGCTCAGCAACTCCGGCGGGAACCCCTCCGGATACAGTTCTATCTTCTTCAGGCACAGGCCCTCCGGCGGCGCCGTGGGGCCCGCGAGCCGGCGGTCTTTCGCCGCCAGGACGGCCGGGATCTCTTCCGGATCCAGCTGGCCGAGCCCGGCTTTGATCAGCGTGCCGGCGATGATGCGCACCATGTTGTAAAGGAAGCCGGTGCCCTTCACCTCGATCCGCAGGAAGGGGCCGTCTTCGCGCACCGTCAGGGACAGGATGCGGCGCACCGTGGTCTCCGCCTGAGAGCCCGCGGCGCAAAAGCTCTTGAAATCATGCTTGCCTGCCAGATACGCGCCGGCCCGCCGCATCGCTTCGACGTCCAGCGGACGGTAGAAGAAATACGACTGGCGCCGCACCAGCGGATTGGGCAGGGTGTCGCGGTAGATCGTGTACTCGTAGGTCTTGACGCTGTCACAGCGGCGCGGATGGAAGTCCGCGGGGACTTCGCGGGACGCGCGCACGACGACGTCCTCCGGGAGGCGGCCCAGCAGTGCGGGTGCGATCTTCTCCGGCGGGATGGGCGACTCCGTGTCGAACACGCACAGATTGCCCAGGGCGTGCACGCCGGCGTCTGTGCGGGAGGCGCCGGAGACCCGGATCTCCTCGCCCAGCAGGCCGGTAAGCGCGCCGTTCAGGACCTCCTCCACGGTCAGCCCGGTCGGTTCGAGCTGCCAGCCGTGGTAGGCGGTGCCTTCATAGGCCACTGTCAGCATGATTCGTTTCATAGAGGCTCCTATATCCAGAACATCAAAGCAAAGTACAGAATTGTTGCACTCACGAATAAATAATCCGCCGTCTGGAAGCGCAGGGGCTTCATGCGGGTGCGCCCCTCGCCGCCGTGATAGCAGCGGGCCTCCATGGCGGTGGCCAGCTCGCCGGCGCGGCGGAAGGCGGAAAACAGCAGCGGGACCAGGACCGGGATCAGGGCCTTGGCGCGGCGGACGATGTTGCCGCTCTCAAAGTCCGCGCCGCGGGCCATCTGGGCGCGCTCGATCTTATCGACCTCCGCGGTCAGCACCGGCAGGAAGCGCAGGGCGATGGACATCATCATCGCGATCTCGTGGACCGGGACTTTGACGACCTTCAGGAACGACAGGCCGCGCTCCAGGCCGTCCGTGATGCCGGTAGGCGTGGTGGTGTAAGTCAGCAGTGAAGAGCTCAGGAGCAGCAGGATCAGGCGCAGCGCCATTTTCCCCGCGGAGATCACGCCTTCGCGCGTGATCCGGAAGAACCAGAAGGAGGCGATCAGCTCTCCCGGCGTCAGGAACAGGTTCAGCAGGACCGTGAACAGCATCAAAAACAGAATGCCCTTTAAGCCCCGGAGCATGTACCTGAGCGAGATCCGGGACAGAGCAATTTCGATGATGATATAGACTGCGGCCGCCCCGAAGCCCCACCAGCTCCCGGTGACGAACAGGGAGATGAGGAACAGGAGCGTCGACAGCAGCTTGGCGCGCGGGTCCAGGCGGTGGATGAAGGAATCCACCGGGTAGTACTGGCCCAGCGTCAGGTCCTTGAACATACTGATCCTTTCCGGCGGAAGGGTGCGTTACTCGGCGTCCTTCACGATTCTGACGGTTTTGATGCGCTGGGGCTTGAGCGGTTTGTCCATGAACGTAGTCTTCGCCGCCGCAATGCGGTCCACGACTTCGATGCCGCTCGTGACCTTGCCGAACGCCGCGTACTGGCCGTCCAGATGCGGCGCGTCCTGATGCATGATGAAGAACTGCGAGCCGGCCGAATCCGGGTTCATGGAGCGCGCCATGGAGATCACGCCGCGCGTGTGCTTCAGGTCGTTTTTCACGCCGTTGGCCGCGAATTCGCCCTTGATGGTATAGCCGGGGCCGCCCATCCCGGTGCCCTTCGGGTCGCCGCCCTGGATCATGAATCCGGGGATGACGCGGTGAAAGATCAGGCCGTCGTAAAAGCCTTTCTCCGCCAGTTCCTCAAAGTTTTTCACGGTGATCGGGGCGATGTCCGGATACAGTTCCAGTTCGATCACGCCGCCGTCTTCCATGGTGATGATGGCTTTGCTCATGCTGTCCTCCGAGAGAAATCATTATCTTATAGAATAACACGGATCGGCGCGAAAAACAACGAAAACCGCATCGTTTTCCGCCCGGTCCGTGTCAGGTGAGGGGTTCGCGGGGTCAATTCCGCTCTTTTTCCCCGATCCGCGCAGCCGCCAGGCAAAGCGCCATGGTCAGGAGCATGTCCGGCAGGGAGTTGCCGACGGGGATGTCCAGGGTCATGAGGAAGCGGTAGGCGGCGAAGCCGAGGAGCCAGATGACCAGGTTCTTCCAGTCGAAGGCGCGGCAGCTGCGGTCCCGCTTAAGCAGAAAGAAGTCCGCGATCTGGATGGCGATCATGGGGGCGAAGACGGAGCCGATCAGATACAAAAAGTCCGTGATGTCGTCCATCGGGAAGAGGATCGCGCCCGCGGTGCCCAGGACGGCGGCGCCGACGGCGACCCATTTGCCGGGGATCTTTGCGGAGATGGATTCGCTGGAAACGCCGGCCGAATAGGCATCCATGAAGGTGGTCGTCACGGTGGAGAGCACGATGATGAGCAGGCCGCCCGCGCCGAGCCCGGCTTTGAGGATGATCTGCGCAATGTCCGATTCGCCCGCGAAGATGGCCGCGCCCATGCCGATGACGTACATCCAGCAGCTGACCAGGCCGTAGACGGCGGCGCTGGCTGCCGTTGCCTGCACCTTCTTCTCCGCTGTACGCGTGTAATCGCTGATAAGGGGCAGCCAGGACAGGGGCATGGCCACGGACAGTTCCACGGCCGCGCCGAAGCTCATGGCTTCCTCCACCGCACCGCCGGACGCCGCGCCGCCCCGGAAGATCACCACGCTGAGGATGATGGTCAGGACGAACAGGGCCGACATGGCGACGATGTTGAGTTTCTCCAGGTTTTTGATTCCGATCAGGATCCAGAGCACGATCAGGCCGCCGATCACCAGGCACCAGACCCAGCGCCCGGCCGCCAGCACGCCTTCCGCGGCCAGCGAACCGTCGTAGATCATGATAGCCGTCCAGCCCAGCAGCTGCAGCACGTTGAGGGCCGCGAAAAGCAGCGCGCCGCGGCCGCCGAAGCTCATTTTGACCGTCTCCATGGCGCTCTTTTCACTGCGGGCGCCGATGAGGCCGGCCAGGAACAGCAGCACGCAGCCGATGACGTGGCCCAGCAGGATGGCCAGGAGCCCCTTGCCGAAGCCCAGCGGCGCGAAATACGTACCGGTCAGGATCTCCGCCAGGGAGACGCCGGCGCCGAACCAGATAAGGCTGTTTTCCAGAACGGAGGTCTTCTTTTCCTGCACGGCTGCGCCTGCCGGCGCGCCCGCGTTATTCTTCGCCGCGCTCATGCTTCCGCCTCCTCCGCAAACGGGCCGGTCAGCGCGAAGTTGTGCGCCATCGGGCCGCTGCCCGCGCCCAGGTCCAGCATGGCCGCCAGAGCGCCGGAGATGTATTCCTTCGCGCGCCGCACGGACTCTTCCAGGGAAAAGCCCTTGGCCAGGTTGGAGGCGATGGCGCTGGAAAGCGTGCAGCCCGTGCCGTGGGTATTCGGGTTCGGGATGCGGCGGCCGTTGAACCAGGTCAGACGGCCGTTCGCGTAAAGAAGGTCGTTCGCGTCATTGACGGCGTGGCCGCCCTTGAGGAGGACGGCGCAGGAAAATTTCTCCCCGATCGCCGCGGCCGCGCGCTCCATATCGGCAGGATTTGATATCTTTTCCCCGCAAAGCACTTCCGCTTCCGGTACGTTCGGCGTCAGCAGGTCCGCCAGCGGGAACAGTTCCCGGCAGAGGCATTCCACCGCCTCCTCGCGGATCAGGCGGGCGCCGCTGGTGGCGACCATGACCGGATCCACCACGGTCCACCGGGGCCGGTAGAGCCGCAGGCGATCCGCGATCACTTCGATGAGCCCTTCCGAGGCCACCATCCCGATCTTGACCGCGTCCGGCGCCAGGTCCGTGAACACGCTGTCGATCTGCAGGCCCAGGAATTCCGGGCTCACTTCAAAGATCCCCTGCACGCCGGTCGTATTCTGGGCGGTCAGGGCCGTGACCGCACTCGCGGCGAACACGCCGTTCATGGTCATGGTCTTGATATCCGCCTGGATGCCGGCGCCTCCGCCGGAATCGCTGCCGGCGATCGTCAATACTACTTTCATCTTCGCTCCTTTTCGTCTCTGCAAAGTCTGTATTGCGTTTTCTATAGCGACGGAAGGTGGTGCCCCCAATCCGCCGCTGTCAACTGGTCCGGCCGTTTATTTCTTACGGCGGAACCAGCCCTTCTTCTCTTTCTGTTCCTTCTGTTCTTTCGGCGCTTCCCCGCCGCCTATTTTCTGCCACAGCGGCGTCAGATCCGTGAAACTTTCCAGGTACACGTCCGCCGTCTGTTTCATCTCCTCCTGCTTGGCTTCGCTGACCCAGTCGTACACGCCAACGGTCACGAAACCGGCTTCTTTCGCAGTCTTGATCGCGTGCAGCGCGTCCTCGAAGACCAGGATCTCGCCCGGCTTCGCGTGCAGGCGCTTCGCCGCTTCCAGGAAGATGGCGGGGCCGTTCTTGCCCGCGCCGACTTCCGCCGCGGTGACCATACCTTCGAAATAATCCAGCAGGCCGTAGCGGTTTAAGGCCACTTCGACCAGCGGGCGATCCGTCACGGTGGCAATGATGAGCGGGATGCCGCGCATCTGCAGTTCGTCGATCAGCTCGCGCACGCCGTCTTTCAGCGGCGTTTCCGTGCGGTAGAACTCTTCCATCGCTTTGTTGACGCCCGCGAGGATCTCCTCCGGGGTCTGTTCGACGCCGTATTCGCGGATCAGGTAGTCCGCGGCTTCGGGCAGGGTCATGTCGAAGATCACCTGCGCCAGGCCGGGCTGCGCCTGCTTGCCGAGACTTGCCAGAAACGCGTCGGGGGCCTTCTCCCAGTGCCCGTTGGAATCGAGCAGCGTGCCGTCCATGTCAAAGATCGCGCCCCGGATCATACGTTCAGTTCCTCCTTTACCAGTTCTCTGAGTTCTGCCGCGGCTGCGCGGATGTCCGGCGCCGCGAAGATCGCGCTCACGACCGCCACGCCGTCGATCCCGCTGCCCGCGAGTTTCGGCAGCGTCTCCCGCGAGATCCCGCCGATGGCGACCACGGGGATATCTACCGCCTCGCAAATCGCCTGCAGCGTCTCATAACTCACCCAGTCCGCGTCCGGCTTGGTCCCGGTGTAGAACACCGCGCCCACGCCCAGGTAATCCGCGCCGTCCGTCTGCGCCTGCAGCGCCTGCTCCACGGTCTGCGCGGACACGCCGAGGAGTTTGTCCGGGCCGATCAGCTGGCGCACCAGGGAGGCCGGGGCGTCATGCTGGCCGATGTGGATGCCGTCCGCGTCACTCTTGATGGCGATCTCCACGTCGTCGTTGATGATCAGCGGGACGTCATAGCGCTCGCACAGCACTTTCAGTTCGCGCGCCTCCTGCAGGAACGCTTCTTCATCCAGTTCCTTTTCCCGCAGCTGCAGGCAGGTGGCGCCGCCCTGCAGGGCTTCTTCGGCCTGCTCATAAAGCGTCCGGCCGTTCAGCCAGGCGCGGTCCGTCACCGCGTACAGCGGCATCCATTCCTTACAGCAGTTCATATTTTGCTCCTTCCGCCAGCTGCGCGCCGGTCAGGTTGAAGACCGCGTCGATGATGTAATTGCGGTAGCTGGAGTTCCCGTCCGCCGCGCCCAGCCGCGCGTGCGCGATCTCGCCGCACAGGCCCATGGCGCAGATCGCCGCGCAGACCGCTTCGAACGGGCGGTCCGGGTTGGCGACCACGTAGGCCGTCGTCATGGCGGAGAGCATGCAGCCCGTGCCGGTGATGCGGCTCATCATGGGGTGGCCGTTGCGGATCAGGCAGACCTGCTGCCCGTCCGTGATCACGTCCGTCGCGCCGGTGATCGCGATCACCGCGCCGGTCCGCTCCGCCAGTCCTTTGGCGAACGCGATGACGCTGTCCTGATTGGCCGCGTTCAGCTGGTCCGCCTCATCCGCGTCCACGCCCTTCGTGGTCGCGCTGCCCTGCGCGAGGGCTTTGATCTCCGAGATGTTGCCGCGGATCACGGCCAGTTTCAGCGCGTCCAGCAGGCCCGCCGCGGTCTCCGTCCGCAGTTTCGACGCGCCCGCGCCTACGGGGTCCAGCAGCACTGGATGCCCCAGTTCGTTCGCCCGCCGGCCCGCCAGGTACATGGCCGGGATCGTGCGCGCGTTCAGCGTGCCGATATTGATGTTCAGGCCGCCGCAGATGGAGGTGATGTCCTCCACGTCGCCCGCGTCGTCCGACATGATCGGCGAGCCGCCGCAGGCCAGCAGGATGTTGGCGCAGTCGTTGACGGTCACATAGTTCGTGATGTTGTGCACCAGCGGGGTCTTCGCACGGACGTTGTCCAGCATTTCCGCTAAATCCAGGGTCTTCATATCTGTTCACCTTCTTTCAGTTGAGACTGTACGATCAGTAAAATTCCGCTGCGGAAGGAGATCTCCGCCGCGGGGGCGGTCCAGTGATTGCTCACGCCGAGCGGGAAGCGGCTCTCCAGGATGAGGCCATCGCCGTCGTATTTCGTGCCCTTGAGCGACAGGCCCTCCACGCGGTCCGACAACGCGAACAGCGACAGGGATCGGTCTTCCCGGCGGGGCAGGACCAGCGGGCAGGCTCCCGGGCCGACGGCCAGCGCGTCCGTATCCGCGCCGACCAGTCGCACCCGCACCGCGCCGCAGCTCACCGCGTATGCGCCGCCCTGAATATTCGCCAGCGTATGATCCAGCCGCCCGCCGAAGGCGCACAGGATCACGATATCACGGTACCCGGCCGCCAGCGCTTCCTTCACCGCCAGCATCGTGTCCGTATCGTCCTTCCGGCTGGGCACGCGCTTGACGGGCATCCCCTCCGGCGCCGGCGCGGAATCGAAGTCCCCCACCGCCAGATCCGCGGCCAGCCCCAGCCGCTCCGCGTACCGCCAGCCGATATCGCAGGCAATGACGCAGGCCGGCCGTTCCGTTTTCAGGTCCTCCGGCAGTGCGCAGAAATCGCCGCCGGTTATGATCAGACAAAACCTGTCCATGTATTTCTCCTCAAATCTGACAGGGGGGACGGTTCCTTTGTCAGATTTCGTTGTGTCAACGGCCCGTATTCCTCTCCGCCCACACAAAAACCGCCCCGCAGGGCGGCGTCGTTTCGCTCAAATATCCTCTCCCTCCGCCGGCATTACCCGGATCAGGTAAAGGGTCGAAGCTTCCCGCTTCCTCTCAGCCTGTCACACAAGCTCCCCTGCTGCGCGTATCATACCACACCCCGCGCGGGCGCGCAAGGGGAAAACAGGAAAAAGCGGCTCATTCCACCTTCAGCATCCGGTACCCGATCCCGATATGCGTCTGGATATACTGCGGCGCATCCGGTCCCGGCTCCAGTTTTTTCCGGAGAGAGACCATGAAAACGCGCAGGGAGGCAACGTCGTTTTCCCAGCTGCGGCCCCAGATCTTCTGGGTGATAAAGGTGTGGGTCAGGACGCGGCCGGTGTTGCGGGCGAGAAGGCAGAGGAGTTTGTATTCGATCGGAGTCAGTTTGAGTTCCTCACCGTTCAGAAAGGCGCAGCCTGCAGAATAATCGATCGAAAGCGCGCCGTTCGCGTAGACCGACTCCTCCGGGCCGGTGCCGGCGCTCATCAGGGAAAGGCGGCGGATCGTGACGCGCAGGCGCGCCAGGAGTTCCTCCACGGAAAACGGCTTGGTTAGGTAATCGTCCGCGCCGGCGTCCAGCGCTTCGATCTTGTCCGCATCCTCGCTGCGTGCGCTGATCACGATGACGGGCATGTTGGACCAGGCCCGGATCTGCCGAATGACGTCGATCCCGTCGCGGTCCGGCAGGCCCAGGTCCAGGAAGACCACGTCGGGGTTGTAGGAGGAGGCCTTCAGGATGGCTTCCGCCCCGTTCACGGCGGTCAGATAGCGGTAATCATGCGTTTTCAGGGTGGTAGCGATCAGGTTGCGGACGGGAGCATCGTCCTCCACCACCAGTATGACCGGTCTGTTATTCATCGGCAGGCACCTCCTGGGCAGGCAGGGTGAAACAGAAGCAGCAGCCGTGCGGCGGATTGTCCGACAGCGTGATCACGCCGCCGTGCGCTTCCACGATGGCGCGGCAGAGGGCCAGGCCCAGCCCCAGACCACGGCGGCCGTCCGCGATCCTGTTTTCCCCGGTATAAAACATTTCGAATACGTGCGGCTTGATCTCGTCCGGTATCCCCGGGCCGTCGTCGCACACGCTGACCGCGATCTCCGTGCCGCGCTTTTCGCTGCGGACCGTGATCACGGAATCCGGCGGCGTGTTCTTGACCGCGTTGTTGATCAGGTTGATCAGCACCTGGGTGATCAGACGCGTGTCCATGCGGGCCAGCAGCAGGCGGTCTTCGCTCTCCACGGTGATCCGGCGGGCTGCGGCATGGCGGTCGATGTGCTTCAGGGCTTCGTCGATCACGTCGCCGACCACTTCCGGCGCCGGGTGCAGGTCCATCGTCCCGTTTTCGATGCGGGAGATCGAGAGCAGGTTTTCGACCAGATCGATCAGCCACTCGGAGTCGTCATAGATATCTGAGAAGATCTGTTTCAGGGCTTCGCGGTCCAGCTGTTCGTAATGGTTCAGCAGGTTGCTGGCGTTGCCCGAGATCGAGGTCAGAGGCGTGCGGATGTCGTGCGAGATCGTGCGGAGCAGGTTCGAGCGAAGCTGCTCGTTGCGGGCGATACGGGCCGCCTGCTCCTTTTCCTCGGCGTTGCGCAGACTTTCCAACGCCAGCGCGCATTCGCCCAGGATCGACAGGTAGACGCTGTATTCAAAAGTCTCCAGCGGCCGGCCGTTCAGGCGGATGCCGATCACGCCGTAGCAAGTACTGTTCAGCGACACCGGATGATACACCGCCTGTGCTTCCGCGAAATGCTCCGTGCCGCAGCCGGCGGGCTCGCGGTGCGTAAAGGCCCACTCGGCGGTCTCCCGCTCCGGGTCGTCCGCCAGCACTCTTCCGGCTGTCTGTCCGGCGTCGAACAGACTCCCCGGCCCGAGCTGGCCGCCGCTGTCCGGGCGGTACACCGTCACTTCCCGGTCCAGCAGCGTGATGACCTGGCCGGCCGTGATCCGGATCACGCTGTCCGCGTCGCCGGCCTTCTGCAGCAGCTGGTTCGTATCGAACAGCACGCGCGCGCGGAACGCTTCGTGCGCCGCCTGCCGCGCCGAGGCCTTCAGTTTATTGGCCAGCGTGCCCGTGATCAGCGCGGACGCGAGCATGATGGCGAACGTCACCGCGTATTCCGTTTCGTACGTGTGGAAACTGAAGCGCGGCTCGATGAAAAAGTAGTTGAACAGGAGCACGCTCGCCAGCGAACTGACCACGCTGTACAGCGGGCTGACCGTGACCACGGAGATCAGCAGCACGCCCAGGATAAACACCGTGATGATATTGGCTTCCGAAAAACCGAAGCGCATGAATGCCAGTCCGACCAGTGTCACCGCGACCAGAAGCAGAAGCGTCAGCAGGGAGTCCTTTACGCTCAGCCCGGTCCGGTCCGTGCGGCGGCGCCGCTCGTGCTGGTATTTGAGGTCCACCGAGGAGTCTGGGATGATGTAGACGTCCACGTCCGGCGCGTTCAGGATGATCTGCTCCGTGAGCGGCGGCTTGCTCCAGAAATGCTGGCGCTTCGCGCCGCTGCGTCCCATCACGATCTTGGTGGTGCCGGAGATGTGGGCAAATTCCGCGATCTGGACCGGGATGTCGTCCCCGACGATCGTCGTCACGGACGCGCCTCCCTGCTCCGCGAAGCGGATGTTGCGCTGCAGCCTCTCCTTATCGGCCTCCGGCAGCGAATCGTAGTGCGAAGGCCGGATATAGATGGCAGTCAGTGCCGCGTGAAAAGCCTCCGCCATGCGGATGGCGGCGCCGATCACCTTCTGGTTCGTGGGGGACGGCGATAGGCAGACCAGGATCCGCTCGCCGCTTTCCCTTGCTGTCTCCATACTGATATCCTTTCTGCGCAGGCTGCGGTTTGATTATAGCACAAAACGGCGGGCCGCGCACCTATCTGACAAAGCGGCGGACCAGAAAATAGCCGAAGGCGGCGACTGCGAACAGCAGCAGGATCAGGATCAGGTCAGTCATCGTCTTGCCTCCTTTCTCTCAGATCCGGAAACACTTCCGGACCGCCCGGTGTTCGCCCAGCACCAGCATGGTCTGACAGGCGCGCAGCACCGTCTCGGGCGTCACGGACAGGTTCATCTGCCCGTTTTCCCGGACACCCATGATATTGATCCCGTACTTTTTGCGGATATCGATCCGGCCGATGCTCTGCCCGGCCCAGTCGGCCGGTACGGTGATCTCGAAAATGCCGTGGGCTTCGTCCAGTTTGATATAGTCCAGGATGTGGCGGGAGGTATACCGGATCGCCGCCCATTCGGCAATCTGCTTCTCCGGGTCGATCACTTCGTCCGCCCCGTTGCGCAGCAGGAATTTGGCCTGCACGTCGCGGTCCGCGCGGGAGATCACCAGCTTCGCCCCCAGTTCTTTGAGGAGCGTGGCGGTCTCCAGCGAGCTCTGGAAATCGCAGGCGATCGCCACGAAGCAGACGTCGAAATTGTTGACGCCCAGGGAACGCAGGAAGGCTTCCTCCGTGCTGTCACCGATCTGCGCGTCGGTCACGAAGGGCAGGGCCCGGCTGACGCGCTCCTCGTTTTTATCCACGGCCAGGACCTCGTGGCCCAGGTCATGCAGCTGCTTTGCGAGCCGCATGCCGAAATTGTTCAGGCCGATCAGTAAAACCGATTTCATGAAAAGCCTCCTTTCTCCGCCTATCCGACCGCGATCTTCTCCAGCGGGAAGCGGGAGACCTCGCCGCTCTTGATGCTGAGCGCGGCGCACATCACGGTGAGGCCGCCGGCCCGGCCGAAAAACATCAGCGAGATCAGGACCAGGCGGGACAGCGGCCCCAGCGCCGGCGTGATCCCCAGGGACAGGCCGACCGTGCCGATGGCCGAGGCAGTCTCGAACAGGCAGGTGCCGATGGGCAGGCCCTCCGCGCGGCTGATCAGCAGCGCGCCGGACACGGTCATGAACAGGTACAGGAGCAGCAGCGACGACGCACTCTTGACCGCCGGATCCTCCAGGCGCCGCCCGAACAGCTGCGCGTGGTTCCGGCGCCGGAACACGGAGACCGCGTTGGCCAGCAGGATGACCGCCGTCGTGTTCTTGATGCCGCCCGCGGTGGAGCCCGGCGAGCCGCCGATCAGCATCAGGCCGGTCAGCATCACTTTGCTGCTGCCGGACATCTGTGCCAGGTCCGCGGTATTGAAGCCTGCCGTGCGGGGCGTGACCGCCTGGAACAGGGACAGGCCGATCCGTTCGCCCAGCGGGTAAGCGCCGTATTCTTCGAAAAACAGCCAGGCGGCCGGGAGCAGGATCAGGACGGCCGTCGCCGCCAGGATGACCTTCGTCTGCATCCGGTACCGGCGCAGGCGGAAGCGGTTGACCGCGATGTCTTCCCATGTCAGGAAGCCGAGGCCGCCGATCACGATCAGCAGGCCCAGCGGCAGGACCGCACCGGGCCGGGCGGCGAACGCCGTCAAGGACGAATACGCCCCGGTCCGGTCTCCCATGATGTCGAAGCCCGCGTTGCAGAACGCCGAAACGGAATGAAAGACCGCCATCCAGACGCCGTGCATACCGTATTCCCCGCAGAAGGCCGGCATCATCGCCAGCGCGCCGGCCAGTTCGGTCAGAAAGACCAGTTTCAGCACAAAGCCGGTCTTTCTGACCATCCCGCCCAGCTGATGGGCGCTCAGGCTGTCCCGGATCAGGCCGCGCTGCATCAGGGAGATCTTCCGGCCGGAGGCCATCGCAATCAGAACCGCCACGGTCACGACGCCCAGCCCGCCGATCTGGATCAGCACCAGGATGACCGCCTGCCCGAAGCCGGACCAGGCCAGCGCCGTATCCCGCACGACCAGCCCGGTCACGCAGACGGCTGACACTGACGTGAACAGCGCGTCGCCCGCCGGCACCGCCTCGCCCGACCGGGACGCCGCCGGCAGCATCAGCAGCCCCGTCCCGATCAGGATGACCGCGGCAAACCCGGCCAGTATGATCCGGAACCCGGATATCCTGTTCCCCAAACGCCGCCTGCCCATGACCTCCTCCTTTCCCATTCTGCACCCCGATCATAGCAGACCTCCCGCAAAGACGGTGTTAAGGCATGGCGCGGAGGCATTAAGATTCCGTTAAGATGCAGCCTCAGGCCGTTGAAACAACAGCCCCTACGCAAAAGAACCGTCCCCCCTGTCAGAAAAGATGACAAAAGAACCGTCCCTTCCTCATCTTCCCCTTGCATTTTCCGCAATTTATGCGAAAATAGAAAGGTAGTACACCTATACAACGCGGAAGGATGAAGCGCTTATGATCACTGTCAGCAATGTTACGGTCCGGTTCGGAAAATCCGCCCTCTTTGAGGACGTGAACGTTAAATTTGTGCCCGGCGAGTGCTACGGCCTGATCGGGGCCAACGGCGCCGGAAAGTCCACGTTCCTGCGCGTGCTGACCGGGGAGCTGGAGCCGAACCGCGGCGAGGTGCACATCACGCCGGGGGACCGGCTGTCGTTCCTGAAGCAGGACCATTTCGCATACGACGAATTCCCCGTGCTGGAGACGGTCATGATGGGCAACCCGCGCCTGGTCGAAGTCATGAAGGAGAAGGACGCGCTGTACGCGAAGGAGGACTTCACGGACGAGGACGGCATCAAGGCCAGCGAACTGGAAGGCGAATTCGCCGCCATGAACGGCTGGGAGGCGGAGTCCGACGCGGCGTCGCTCTTAAACGGCCTGGGCGTGGAGCCGGAATATCATTACATGCTCATGAAGGACCTTGACGGCGCACTGAAGGTCAAAGTACTGCTGGCGCAGGCCCTGTTCGGCAATCCGGACATCCTGCTCCTGGACGAGCCGACCAACCACCTGGACCTGGCCGCCATCGCGTGGCTGGAGGAGTTCCTGATCAACTTCGAAAACACCGTGATCGTGGTCTCCCACGACCGCTATTTCCTGAATAAAGTCTGCACCATGATTGCGGACATCGACTACGGCAAGATCCAGCTGTACGCCGGCAACTACGACTTCTGGTACGAATCCAGCCAGCTGCGCATCCGCCAGATGAAGGAAGCGAACAAGAAGAAAGAGGAGCAGATCAAGGAACTGCAGGAATTCATCCAGCGCTTCTCCGCAAACGCCTCCAAATCCAAACAGGCCACGTCACGCAAACGCGCGCTGGAGAAGATCCAGCTGGAGGACATCCGCCCGTCCAGCCGCAAATACCCGTACATCGACTTCCGCCCGGACCGCAGCATCGGCAACGAAGTGCTGGAGGTGCACAACCTCACCAAGACCGTGAACGGCGTGAAGATCCTGGACGATATCTCCTTCGTCCTGCGCCGCGAGGACAAAGTCGCCCTGGTGGGCTCGGACGAACTGGCCAAGACCATGCTCTTCCAGATCCTGATGGGCGAAGAAGAGCCGGACAGCGGCTCCTACAAGTGGGGCGTCACCACCAGCCGCGCGTACTTCCCGAAGGACAGCTCCGACGAATTCAAGAGCGACCTCAATATCACCGAATGGCTCACCGGCTACTCCGCCATCAAGGACATGACCTACGTGCGCGGGTTCCTGGGCCGCATGCTCTTCGCCGGCGACGACGGCGTGAAGAAGCTCTCCGTGCTGTCCGGCGGCGAGCGCGTGCGCTGCATGTTCTCGAAGATGATGATCTCCGGCGCGAACGTGCTGCTCTTCGACGAACCCACGAACCATCTGGACATGGAGTCCATCACCGCCCTGAACAACGGGATGATGAAGTTCCCGGGCGTGATCATCTTCTCCTCCCGGGACCATCAGATCGTGCAGACCACGGCCAACCGGATCATGGAGCTGGTGAACGGCAAACTGATCGACAAGATCACAACTTACGACGAATACCTGGCCGACGACGTCATGGCCATGAAGCGCCAGGTTTACCACGTAGACCCGAAGGATCTGGGATGACCGCCGGCCGCGCGCCGTCCCGTCTGAATGAAGAAAGGAAGGAACCATCATGGAAAGAATCTGTTCTCATTGCGGAACCCCTCTGGAAGATAACGCCCTGTTCTGCCCGGAATGCGGCGAGCGCGTGACGGAAGCCCCGGCGGAAGCCTGGCTGGAAGAAGCGCCGGCCGCGGCGGCGGAAGCGCCTGCTCCCGAGCCCGCTCCCGAACCTGCTTATGCGGCGCCGGCTCCGGCCACTCCCGTCGCGCCTCCCGTCAAGCCCGTGCAGCACGCCGCCCCGGCCCCGAAAGCGGGCGAGTCCGAAGGCATCACGGTCTTCAATAAGCCCCTGAGCACGGCCGTTTATTTCTGGACGCTGTTCCTGTTCCTGCTCCCCGGCATCGGCCTGATCGCCATGCTGATCATGGCCTTCACCGCGAAGAACCAGAACCGCCGGAATTTCGCCCAGGCCTGCCTGATCTATGTCCTGATCGCGCTGATTCTGCTGGGCCTGTTCATGCTGGTCCTGGTCGTGAGCGGCAAGAGCTTCGGCATCGACATCAGCAAGTTCAGTTTCAAGGTCATTTGGGAAGGGATCCTGCAGGGGATCGGATTTGTGAAATAACTCCTCTCCCGCAACATCGCAGGGCGGCCTCATCGGCCGCCCTGTTTCTTTATTGGGGATATAATAGTATTTACCGGTTTATACTTTGCCCCAGGACTACTGTTGCCCGGTAAAACTGTTCAGCAAACTGCTCCGCATTGAGGAAAAACGAGAGGACAACTGCTACATCATCCCTGGTCTGCACAGATTCCGGAAACCCGCCCTCCTCTATCAGCAGGTCAAGCTGTCTCGATTGTTCCAGAACGATTGTAAGATTCTCACGGATTTCCCGAGTGTTTATATCTGTTTTTTCGTTTATGGTACGGTTGGCAAAATTCTGCAGGTTCTGCAGCCCCATTGCCATATTCATCATACTTTGGTCACATCGTCCGATATCGTTCTCAATTTCGATCACTCTGCCGTCCGGACTTTTCAGAGTCCGAACCAAGAAGCAACGCTTTAATGTCTCCGCATATTTTTTGCAATACCATTCTGTATCAGACATCTTACGTGTCAGTTCAGCTGAAACTGAATACAGTCCTATGTAGCTGGGATTATCTGAAAAAAACGTTTCGACACTCAAGCTGAGCGTTGTCGGATTGGTGATTCCATAAGCGCGTTTTGCTTCCTTGCTTATTATTTCTTGAAAGCGGATCAGCTGAACGACAAAAACACCAGTTCCAATAATCAGCAGCATACACAGTACGCCAAAGATTTTTTTCAGCGTTTTATTCATAATCTGTCCTCCTCTTTTACCGGGTCAGATTGCAGTAATAGCTGCAATTTCTGCATGCTTTCACCTCTCTTTAGTCTTTATCTATATAACGATTTAAATAGACAAAAACGGACATGAAATGAGATGTTTTTTATGCATTATATAAACAGTGCCATTCGGGGATTGTCATCAAATGGCACTGTTGGTTGTTAGTTCATTCAGTTTCAGATTGAAATTTCCTGTCCGTTCAGCACGGCCCGCACCAGACCGTCGCCGCGGTAGCACAGTTTGAGGGAGAAGAACGGAGCGTCTTCGCGGACCAGTTTGAAGAAGATGCGGTCGCCGGCCCATTGCGGGAGCGCGTCCATTTCGGATTCGGGGATCCAGCGGAGGACGCCTTCGGAAGTTTCGGTGAGGTCGCCGGTGAAGCCGTCCGCGGTGAAGAGGTGCATGTATTCTGTGCCCCATTCGTCGCTGACGAAAGTGATAATGCCGCGGAACTGATACTGCGTGAGGGTCAGGCCGGTCTCTTCGCGGACTTCGCGGAGGAGACATTCCTCCGGACTCTCGCCTTCCTCGAATTTGCCGCCGACGCCGACCCATTTGCCGTGGTTGAGGTCGTGGTCCTTTTTGACGCGGTGGAGCATCAGGTACTCATCGCCGCGGCGGATGTAGCACAGGGTCGTGTTCAGCATGTCATTCCCCGTTGAAGCCGTTCCAGCGGTAGTGGCCCACGATGGTCTTGTTGGTGGAGGTCAGGTAGTCCTCCTCATAGAGCGTCTGGCCTTCGTTGGCGTGATGCAGCACGTAGGGGACGCCGTCGTCCGCGCGGCGGTCCGAGATGACGGCGATGTGGCCGTTCCAGATGCCGCTGCTGCCGAAGAAGATCACGATGTCGCCGGGCTGCCAGGCTTCGATATCCGTGATGTCCGTGGTCAGTTTCTCCGCGCGGTGCTCGAAGAAGGGGTACAGCACGCGCACGCGGCGGAAATCGATCTTGTCCTCGCCGATGTCGAAAGCGCCTTCGCGGCCCAGGCCCTGCTCCGCCAATTCCGTGGTGAACCATTCGGGGTGGTTCCGGATATCCGCGTCCACGAGGCTCTTGAATTCATAGCCCGCGGCCAGCAGGCCCGCGGCGACCACGTCCGTACAGACGCCTTCCCAGACGCCGTTTTCATTGATCTCCGGGTAGCCGCCCGCGAAATAACTGGAGGCGTTGTACTGCGGCTTCCGCTCGAGGTATTTCTTTGCGCCGAGCAGGATGTCCGTCTGGTCGTCGATGCCGTTGGCGTTTTTGTCCAGCGGGCTGTGGTAGGTCTCGATGCCGAAGTCCGCGCCGGTCTTGATGTAATGGCCGGGCATGCGGGTATAGTCAAAAGCCGGGCCGACGTATTCGGTGTCGGTCGGGTAGGGTTCGGTCACGGTGGTGGGTTCGGGGGTGGTGGTGACGTCTGCTTCGGTCTCCGGGTCCAGGGTCGGGGAGACAACGGGGAGGGTCGGGGCTTCGGTGACTTCGCCGGAGCGGGCGGCGGTGGATTCGTCGCTTTCGCGGACGCTGGCGCCGCAGGCCGCAGTGAAGGCGAGGACGGCGATGATCATCAGCGCCATCCAGCCCAGCTTCCGGGGGGTCTCGGATCTATTCAAATCTCTCATGGAGTATCTCCTGAAAAACATGTGATAACCTCGCTATTATATCACAAATTCATGTTCCGTCAAGAATAACGGAGTTTCGGGGCCGCAGACGACGGTTTTTGCGGGCCGCAGGCGGCATTTTCCGGCCGGCCGGACGGCGGGTTTATTCCACGCCGCGCCGGTAATTGCCCCGGGTGAAGGCAAAGTCCTTTTCCGGCTTTGCGGCCTCTGCCGGGCCGCCCGCCAGGCCGCGGACGATGCGGGACAGGATATCGCGGGCCTCCGCCGGGGTCTCCGTGGTGAAGTGCACGCGCAGGCGGTCGCCGTACAGGGGCTGGTCCGCGAGCCAGAGCGGCACCGCGTTGTACAGGACGCTCAGGCAGCTGCGGCAGCGGGCCTCGCAGAAGTGGGAGGCGCCGGTGCGGTCGGTGAGCGGCGTGAAGACCGGGTGCGTCAGGGCGGGCTGCTTCTGCTCTTTCAGGCAGCGGCCCCGGGTTTTGAACAGGCACTGGGCGGAGATCATGAGCGGCAGGCGGCCGTAGATGAGCTGCTCACGGGGGAGCAGGCCCCGGCCAAGGTCCGCCAGGTCTTTTTCGTGCGGTTCCAGGGGCAGGGTCAGGCACTGCGCGCCAAGCGCCGCGGCTTCCGCTTCCGACGCCGTGTTCCAGGTATACAGGCTGCTGTCGAAAACGCGCTCGCCGGGCAGGCCGTGCTCCTGCCAGAAGCCGGCTTCCTCCGGGGAGGCAAGGATCACGGCGTCCGGGCTGTTTTCCCGCAGGGCCTGCAGGGACTTTTCCGCCGAGAACAGGCGGCGCATCTCCTGCCGGAAGACAGGAGGGAGAACGTAACCGGCGCGTTTGCCGGCCGCGCGGATCTTCGCCGCCAGCGGGTCGAATTCTTCGGGCGTCACGTAATCCGCGGGGAGATAGACGGCGGCGGCCGGTGTCTTCAGGACTTCGTCCAGGAGGCGAATATCGTCCAACTGGACACAGAGATCCGCCGCAGTATAATCCGCCAGGGCCCGCGGTTCTGCAGCCGTCCGCGGAAATTTCGCCGGTTCCGGCGGCGCGGGCCGGCGGTAAGACGCCAGCAGCGCTTCCTGCAGGCGGTCCAGCGCCTGGCGGCGCAGTTCGTTCAGCGCGGACACAGGCAGGAACGACGCCCCGTCCGACCCGATCTCCAGGCTCTCCAGGACGAATTCGCTCCCGCCGGTCTTCGAGATCTGCTGACGCAGTTTTTCTTCGGTCATGGGCTGCTTCAGCGCCGCTTCGGCCTGCGGCCCGCGGGCGATGACGGACACCCCGTCCCGCACCAGCGATAACTGCGCGGCTTCCCCCTGCCGGAACACCAGCTTTCCGGAAACGGGCAGCGGCCGCGGCCCCAGATAGGCCTCCTGCAGCCGTGCTTTCTCTTCTTCGGACAGGCTCACGTGGGTCTTCTTCGGCCCCGTGTCGAGCATGTCTGCGCCGTTATGGCGGCGGTAGTAGCCGGCCGTGAAACCGCCCCGGTCGAACAGGGCGGACAGTGCTTTCCGGTCCTCCTCCCGCACGCGGAAGCGGCCTTCGGCCAGCAGGTCCAGATATTTGCGGTAGATGGCCGTGACGCCCGCGGTGTATTCCGGGCTCTTCATACGGCCTTCGATTTTCAAAGAACTGACTCCGGCTTCCTGCAGCGCAGGGAGTTCGTCCAGGCCGCACAGGTCGCGCAGGTTCATCATGCGGCCGTCTTCGTACGGCAGGCGGCAGGGCTGGGCGCAGCGCCCGCGGTTGCCGCTGCGGCCTCCCAGGAAGGAGCTCATCAGGCAGCGGCCGGAATAGCAGTAACACAGCGCGCCGTGGACGAAGACTTCGGTCTCCAGGCCGCTCTCCTCCCCCACTGCGCGGATCTCCTCCAGGGACAGTTCCCGGGGGAGCACCAGGCGTTTCACGCCCCGCGCCTTCAGCAGCCGCGCGCCTTCCGGCCCGCAGACCGCCGACTGGGTGGACATATGCAGCGGCAGGCCCGGGAAATGATCCCGCAGGAAGGCCAGCACGCCGAGGTCCTGGATGATCACGCCGTCCACGCCGTTCCGGTAAATGGGCTCCATGTAGTCAAAGAGCTGATCGAAAAGCTCCCGCTCCTTGAGCAGCGTATTGACGGTCAGATAGACCTTTTTGCCCCGCAGGTGCACGTAGTCCAGCGCCCGGAAGAGTTTGTCGCCCTCCGGGTTGTCCGCATAGGCGCGGGCGCCGAACAGCGGGCCGCCCATGTAGACGGCGTCGGCCCCGGCCTGGAAGGCCGCCGTCAGGGACTCGAAGGAGCCGGCCGGGGACAGGAGTTCCGGGACGCGGTCAGTTCCCGTCATGACGGATCTTGCTGGAGACCAGCTCGTGTTTGACGCTGTACAGTTCCTGCTCCAGCGCCTCCTGCTTTTTGGTCAACTCTTCCACCCTGGCCTGCGCCTTGAAATAATCGTCGGCCATGTTCAGGATCAGCGTCAGATAGCGGAAGTCCTCCGTCTGGCGCAGGTAGCCCTGCGTCTTGGCCAGTTCCGCCGCCTTGCCGTTCACATAGGTCGCGACGCGCTGCAGATAGGCCTCCTGTTCGGCGCCGCCGAGCACGTAGGATCTCCCCAGTAAAGTGACTTCTGTATAGTTTTTCTCAGCCATGGAACAGGCCTCCCGGTCTACTCGGTTTTACTGCGGGATCCGCGCGAAACGCCGCCGGATCCCAGCATCAGTATAGTACGGAAACGGCCAAAAAACAAGGGAGAAATACAATATCTATTAAGAAATGAAAAAAGACCCCCAAGATATGGGGGTCTTTGATTTTTCGAAAGTCTTATGCTTCCAAGAGCGGCTTTATCAAAGCGGCGGTCTCCGCCATCTCCTCCGGCGTCGTCGTGCCCGGCTTCCAGAGGCCCAGCACGCCGTCGTCCGCGCGCCGCGGGATCACGTGCAGGTGGAAGTGGAAGACGGTCTGGCCGGCGGATAAGCCGTTGTTCTGGATCAGGTTGAAACCGTCGTACCCGAGCGCCTTCATCTGCGCCGCGCCGACGCGCGCGCCGACCGCCATCGCATGGCCCAGCAGGTCCTCCGGCATCTCCGTCGCGTCCGCGTGATGCTCCTTCGGCAGCACCAGCGCGTGGCCCCGCGCCGCCGGTCCCAGGTCCAGAATCACCCGCACCCGGTCGTCCTCAAACAGCGTCGCCGAGGGGATCTCCCCCGCCGCGATCTTGCAGAAAATACAGTTTTCCATTCCGGTCTCCTCCTCTTACTTTTTCTTGAAATAACCCGCCAGCAGGGACTTCATCATCCCCAGCGCCCGCACCTTCAGCAGCGCCGCGCCCGCGAAATACAGCAGAATGCCCAGCGGGATCTGGATCAGCACCGTGGCCAGGTCGGGCAGTCCCAGAAACTGCACCGCATACACGGCGGCCGCCATGACCAGCGCCAGCAGGATGTGCGGCGCCATGTCTTTGAGCTGCTCGGCGTAGCGGTAATTCAGCAGCTTCCGGTTCGGCCACGAATTGATCAGCTGCGACATCACGGAGTTGAAGATGGAGCCCAGCGCCATCGCCAGCACGCTGATGTTCACCGTGACCAGAAGCGTCGTGATGCCCACGATCTTTTTCAGGATCTCCAGCTTCAGGAACAGGTCGCTGCGCCCCAGTGCCTTGATGGCGTTCAGGTTCGCGGTATGCACGCAGTAGAACGCGTAGACGAAGCAGAAGATCTGCAGGAAGGGCACGGCGGGCATCCACTGCTCATGCAGCAGCAGGCGGATGAGCGGCGTCGCGCAGGCGGCCAGGCCCGCCATCATGGGCATGATGATGAAGGAACTGACCTGGATGGCCTTGCGCGTGGTCTCCTTGACCTTCGCGCGGTCGTCCTGTTCCGCCGCCATCACGGGCAGCAGCACGCTGTTCGTGGCGTCGTTGATATTGGTCACGAGCAGGTTCGGGAACGTGTCGCCCTTGTTGTAGAACGCCAGGTCCGTATCGGTGTATTTCAGGGCGATCACCATCTGGTACAGCTTGCTGTAAACCGTGTCCACGAGCGTGGAGGCCAGCAGCTTCCAGGCGTAGGAGAACAGACCTTTGAGGCGTTCGAAGGAGAACATCCGTTTCGGCCGCCATTTGACCGTGATCCAGAGGATGATCGTGTCGATCGTGATGTTGACCAGGTTCTGGACGATGAGGGCCCAGACGCCGTAGCCGTTGTGCGCCATCCACAGGCCGACCACCGCGGCGACGATGGTGCCGCCCAGCGTGGCAAAGAAGAAGCGCTTGAAGATCAGGTTGCGCGCCACGTACGCGGTCTGGATGTTCTTGATGCCGCCGAAGATCAGAATCAGCCCCAGGCCGCGGATCGGCCATACCAGGTCCGGCTGGTCATAGATCCGCGCGATCAGCGGCGCCGCCGTGAACAGCAGCGCGTAGAGCACCACGCACATGACGATGTTGAAGTAAAAGACCGTGGAGAAATCCAGGTCGTCCGCGTCCTTTTTCTGGACCAGCGCGTCGTTCAGGCCGCAGCTCACGAAAACGCTGACGATGGTGGTGAAGATGGTGACGATGGCCACCTGTCCGTACGGTTCCGGCCCCAGCAGCTGCGCCAGGCGGATGGACACGATAAAAGAGACGCCCTGCGCGCCGAAGCGCTCCAGGAAGCGCCAGAGGAAGTTGGAGGAGATGCGCCGGCCGCTGCTACCCATGCCGCTCTCCTCCCCGGTTTTTCAGTTTGGCCAGGAACGGCAGGGCCTTTTTGATGGCCGCGCGCCGCTGCTGCTTTTTATAGGCGTCGTAGAAAGGCTGCAGTTCCGCGTCCCGCGCGGCTTCGTCCGCCCGCCCCTGCTCTTTGAGGGCCAGGAAGCGGTACTCGGCCAGGACGTGGCGGCGGTAGGCCTTGGCTTTTTCGATCTCTTCGTGGAAGCGGCCGCCGTAGTGCGCGTCCACGCGGTCCAGCATGTCCGACATGACGGCTTCGTGGTCCAGGCGCGCCTGCACGTCCCGCCACACGTCGGCGGTCCAGGAGCCCTTGACGCCCTCGTTGTGCACGCACATGGGCGCGGCCAGATAGCGGACTTTGCCGAGGATGGCGGCGTGGAGCAGCCAGGGGTAATCGCCCACGCCGGAGACGAAAAAGGCATCCGGCAGGGCTTCGCCGACTTCGCGGCGCATCAGGAAGGAGTTGGTGGCGAACAGGCCCGCGCCGTTCACGATGATCTCCTCCCGCGAATAATCGCGGTCCTCTTCCTCCGCCGGATACAGCACGTCTTCCGCCGGATCCGTCCCCTCGCGGTGCAGCACGCCGCGGTGCACGCACATCGAGTAGTCCGGGTGCGCCTCCAGGAAATCGGCCTGGCGCTGCAGTTTGAGCGGGTCCGTGAACTGGTCGTCCCCGTCGCAGACGGCAAAATATTTGCCCTGCGCCTTCGGGTACATGAAGGTCTTCATGATGGGGGTGTCCGGCTTGGAAAACTGGTTCTCCGTCTGGTAGATGGGTTTGATGATGTCCGGGTAGCGCGCCTCGAATTCGCGGATGACGGCGGCAGTGCCGTCCGGAGAGGCGTCGTCGTGCACGATGACCTCAAAAGGGAAATCCGTCTGCTGCATCACAAAACTTTCCAGCGTCTGCCGGATGTAGGATTCGTGATTGTAAGCCAGGCAAAGGACGGAAACCAGAGGTGTCATGGGCAGTCTCTCTTATCGGAGGATGATATCGCAGATGCGGTCGACGTCGTCCGCGGCCAGGTCCGCGTACAGCGGCAGGGTCAGGACCCGGTCCGCGATGTGCGCGGCAATAGGGGTCTTCTCCCGGCCCGCGGTGGGCAGGCTGCGGTAGCAGTCGATGTCGTTGGTCAGCGGGTAGAAATATTTGCGGGGAACGATGTCCTCGGCCGCGAGCTTGTCGAAGATCTGGTCGCGGCTCTCTTTGTAACCGTCGAAGACGACGGGGAAATATGCGTGGTTGGGTGTGACGCCGGCCTGCGGCTCCGCCAGCACGATGCCCGGCCGGCCGGACAGGCGCGCGCGGTAATGCTCCACCACCCGGCCGCGCTTTTCGATCTCGCCGGTCACGTGGCGCAGGTTGCACAGGCCCATGGAGGCCTGGAATTCGCTCATCTTCGCGTTGCCGCCGACGTAGGCCACTTCCTCGGGCCCGCGGATGCCGAAGTTCTTGAGGTCGTTCAGCAGCTGCGGCAGGGCGTCGCTGTGGTACGCGAGCGCGCCGCCTTCGATGGTGTGGAAGACCTTGGTGGCGTGGAAGCTGAACATCGAGATATCGCCGAAGGACGCGCTGCTGACCGGCGCCCCGTCCGGCTGCTGCCGGAACACGCCGAACGCGTGGGCCGCGTCGTAGATCAGCGGCAGGTGGTATTCCTCCGCCAGGCGGGCGAAGGCGTCCACGTCGCAGAGCCGGCCGTACACGTGCACGGGGAGGATCGCGACGGTCTTTTCCGTGATCAGCGCGCGGACCTTCTCCGGGTCCAGCGTGTACGTGACCGGATCGATGTCCGCGAACACCGGGACCAGCCCGTTGCGGGTGATCGCGTGTGTGGTGGACACGAAAGTGTACGGCGTGGTGATCACTTCCCCGCCTGCGGGCAGGTGCAGCGCCGCGACCGCGGTCTCCAGGGCCAGGTGGCCGTTGGTGAACAGCGTCACATGCGGGATGCCGAAGTAATCCGCCAGGGCCGCTTCCAGGGCCTGGTGCTTCGCGCCCATATTGGTCAGCCAGTGGGAATCCCAGAGGTCTTTGAGCTCCGCGCAGAATTCGTCAAAATCCGGCAGGGAGGAACGGGTCACATTGATACGCATGGGGTGTGCTCCTAAATGTATTCGCCGGCGGTCACGCGGAACACGCTGCCGGTCATCATGGCGGAGGCGTCGGACATCAGGTAGACCAGAGCCTCCAGGTAATCGCTGCGTTCCAGCATGCGGCCCATGGGCAGGATCTCCGCCGCGCGCCGGCGCAGCTGGGCCTCGCTTTCGCCCTGCGAGCGGCGCAGCGCCACTTCGCCTTCGGTGGGCGTCCAGCCCAGGGTCAGGTAATTGCAGCGGATCTGCTCCGTGGCGTAATTATGCGCGATGTGCTCCATCAGGATGCGCAGGACGCCTTTGGAGCAGGCGTACGCCGCGCGGTCCTTCTGGCCGCCCCAGGCGTGGGCGGAGCCGGTCAGGACGATGGTGCCCCCGCCCTGCTTCCGCATGGGCTCCAGCGCCTGCTGGATGCAGAAGAACGCCGCCCGGAAGTTGATGTTCATCACCCGGTCGAACGTTTCCTGGTCGCAGGTATCCAGCGGCGAGACCGGCGTGATGCCGGCATAGATGTACAGGCCGTCGATGCGGCCGAAGTGCTTCACCGTTTCATCGATCAGCCGGCGGCAGTCCTCCACCTTCTCGAGGTCGGTGTGGACGAACAGCCCCTCGCTGCCGTAGGTCTCCATCAGGCGCACGGAACGGTTGGCGGCCTCTTCATCCCGGCCGCCGATCACGACTTTCGCGCCGCGGCGGGCGAATTCTTCCGCCGCTGCCCGGCCGACGCCTTTGGTGCCGCCGGAGACGACGATCACTTTACCTGTCAGTTCCTTATCCGTCATGCCAGCTCCAGCGCTTTGTCCGCGTCGAACGCGGTGAGGACCATGTCCCGGCCCTCTTCGTCATAAACCTTCACGGCGGCGGCGTATTCCCTGAGCGCCGCGGCCAGTTCTTCCTTTGTATTGCAAATCAGGTACAGGCGGGTCAGCACCTGCTTTTCCGTCCCGACCCATTCGGGGAGAACGGCGTCGCCTTCATGGAGGCGCACAATGTTCGCGACGGCGCGCGGGTCGTCCGCCGCTTTGTCCAGGCCTTCGATGCGGGCGATGGTCCCCTGCCGCAGCAGGAACCACTGCGTCGCGCCCCATTTGCCGCGGAAGCGGGCGTCGTCGTCCTGCGCCAGGTCCACGTCCCCTTCGCTGCCGGTCAGGGCAAAGCGGATCAGCATCTCGCGCTGGTCGAAGCCGTGGACGGCCTTCATCAGCAGGTGCGGGGCCTCGCCCTGCAGGCGGAAGCCCGTATCGTATACGTAAAACTCGCCGTCCTCATAGAACGCGGACAGCATCAGCACGCCGTTCCGGATGCCGATGGCCTTGAAGAGGCGCAGCGCGTTGGCGTGCATGCGTTCAAAATACTCGTCGATGTGCTTGGACGGGTAGGTGCCGCCCAGGCAGACCCGGGACAGGCCCGGCTGTTCGTCCGTGGTATAGCGGTCGTAGATGCAGGACGCGCTGCAGTACCCGTCCTTGAACGTGTAGTACAGGCCCATGTCCTCGCACTGCATGTAACGCTCCACGATAAAACGGCGGGCGCGGGAGGCGTCCAGGGCCTTTTCGACCGCGGCCGGGATCTCCGCTTCGGAGAAGCAGACGGTCATGCCCATGCCGCTGCAGCTGTCCACGGGCTTTACCATGACCGGGTAGACGATCTTGTCCAGATCCTCGCGGCGCAGGCGCTCGTCCAGGTAGTACTCGGGCACGCCGTGGACGCCGTATCGTTCGCAGGTGGCCTTGAAAATGTCCTTGTAGGAGAACACGTCCACGATATCCTGCGTGGCATAGCAGTGGAAGCCGAGGGCGTCGCACACCTTGCAGTAGGCGGGGACCAGGATGTCCGCGACGCCGACCAGCACGCCGTCCACCTGCTCTTCACGGGCGAGGGCGACCAGGCCGGGGACGTCCAGGCCGTCCACGTCGCAGGCCTTCCAGGCGTACTTCTTGGCCGCGTCTTCCGGGCGGTTGCTGGTGACCAGGGTCTTCACGCCCAGGGAGTTGGCAAGTTCCACGAGCGGGATGGTCTCGGGGTTGGCGCCGAGGATCAGTAATTTTTTTCCGGTCAGGTCATTTTTCATAAATGGCTCCTTGCCGGGCCGATGGCACATCGGCCCCTACAGGGTATATTCCTCCCCGGTGCACAGAAACAGGAAGTTCTGCTCCGGGTATTCTTTCGTCATGCATTCGTAAAACAGGTCCGCGCGGCCGCCGTGGGAGGCGAACATGCCGAAGTGGCAGGGGACCAGGAGGCGGGGCTTCACGAGGGAGGCGAGGACGGCGCAGTCCTTCCAGTCCAGGTTGCCGAAGGCGCCGTTGATGGGGGCGGCCATGAAGTCGATGGGCCCGTCGGACAGGTATTCGGGGACGAGGTCCGGACGGAGGCAGGTGTCGCCCACGAACAGCAGGCGCCGGCCGTCGCATTCCGCCAGCAGGCCGACCGCCTGCGGCGCGCCGGTCCCGTGATCGCACGAAATGAAGTGCAGGCGGAAGCCGGCCGCTTCCGCGCGGCCGCCGGGCGACACGAAATGCACGCGCGTCTCGTCCAGCCCGTTCCCCTTCACCAGGTCCCGGCAGTCCTGCGCGGCAAATAAAACGCTGTCCGCCTTGAACAGGGCGGGCATGGCGTCCGCGTCATAATGATCGGCGTGGCAGTGGGTGGCCACGATCACGTCCGACGGCAGGTCCTCCGGAGCGATCGGGGCGGGGATCAGGCGCTTGAAGCCGTCATTTCCCTCCATCGTCCGGACCCAGTCGCTTAAATACGGGTCGATCAGCAGCCATTTTCCTGCCCCGTTTTGTACGGCAAAGCCCGCCTGACCTAAAAAGAACAGGCGGGGCTTCGGATTCCGTGCGGAGCGCATCAGGTCCCGCAGCATAAAACACCTCTCTGATATGGTTCCTTATTCCTCAGGCAGCTCGGAAGTGCAGTGAGGGCAGCGTACCGCGTCCAGCGGGATCTCGCTCTTGCAGAACGGGCAGATCTTGGTGGTGGGAGCGGCAGGAGCCGCTTCTTCCTTGCCGGCCTCGCGCGCCTTGTTGATGGCCTTCACAATGAAGAACACGATCAGCGCCAGGATCAGGAACGTGATGATCGCCGCGAGGAACGCGCCGAACTTGATGGCGACTTCTTCCACCGGTTCGCCGGCCGCGTCGACGGTCGCTTCCTTCAGCACGATCTTCAGCGAATTGTCCAGGCTGTCCACGCCGGGGATCAGCGCCAGCAGAGGATTGACGATATTGCCGGTGAAGGCCGTCACCAGAGCCGTGAACGCGCCGCCGATGATCACGCCGATGGCCATGTCGACCATGTTGCCCTTCACGGCGAATTCCTTGAATTCCTTCATAAACTTCTTCATATCTCTTCCTCCTCGGACGGGTCCGGCCTTCTCACATCCGGCCCCGCCTGTATTTTACTCCTTTCAGGACAGAAATGCAAGAGAGGCCGCCTCAATTACGCGCTCCATCTGCTCTTTCGTCCCGACTGTGATGCGCAGACAGCCTTCCAGCGACGCGCTCTGCCGCACGTCGCGCACGAAAATGTTCGCGGCCTCCCACTGCCGGCCCAGTACCGCTTTGATCTCCGGCGTGCGGCAGCGGATCAGCACGAAATTCCCGCGGCTCTCAAAGGCTTTGATGTACTCGCTCAGCGGCCCTTCGTTGAAAGCGCGGATGAACCGGTCGCGCGCCTCCTGCACTTCGCACACGTACGCCCGCATGTATCCGACGTCCTGCAGCGCGGCCAGCGCGGCGACCTGCGTGAACGTATTGATGTTCTTCGGGTTGCGGATCTTGGAGACCGTTTCGATATTCTCCCGCGACGCCAGCAGGTACCCGAAGCGCAGGTTTGCCAGCCCGAAGGCCTTGGACAGCGTGCGCGTGATCAGCAGGTTGCCGTACGAGCGCACCAGCGGGGCGACGGTCTGGTCCGCGAACTCCTGGTAAGCCTCGTCCACCAGGAAGCAGATCTCCGGGTAGTCGCGCAGGAAACTTTCGATGACGGCTTCCGGGACCAGCGTGCCGCTGGGGTTGTTGGGGTTGCAGATATAGACCAGGCGGGGCTTCACGGCCTCGATGCGGCGGCGGAAACTCTCCTCGTCGAAGGCGAAATCCGCGCCCAGCTCGCCGTAAAACATCCGCGCGCCGGTGGATTCCGCGGTCAGGCGGAAGTTGTCGTAGGAAGGCCACAGGATCAGGACGCGGTCGCCTTCCTTCAGGTACGCGCGCACCAGGTATTCGTGCAGGCCGTCCGAGCCGCCGAAGTACTGGATGTTTTCCGCGGGCAGCTGCGTATAGTCCGACAGGGCCTGCATCAGTTCCTCGTTGAAGGTGGAGGGATACAGGTGGAAGAAGTCGTCCTGGTCCATCAGTTCCTTCAGGCGCCGGCGCACCAGCGGCGAAGGCGGGACGGCTGCTTCGTTCCAGTCCAGTTTCAGGATGTCCCTGCGCTCCGACGGGCTCACCGCCCAGATCTTGTGGGACGCGACGGTATAGGGTTTGACCTGGTCAAGGCTTTCATTCCACAAATTCACGGCGCACCTCCGTAGTTTTCATAGGACGGATCCAGGGCTTTCAGTTCCGAAAACGTATCGATCTCCTGCACGTCCTCCGCCAGGCACGGGCGGATCGCCACGCGGTAATTATCGCGCAGCACCGCCATCGGCACCTGCTCCCAGTAATACTCCCGGCCGCCGGGCATGGCCGCCACGGTCTCCAGATCCTGCGACAGTTTCCGGCCGTCTTCCTCGCTCCAGTAGGAAATGCCGATGACCTGGTAGCAGTCCAGGCCGCCGCGCCGCTCTTCCAGGATGTAACCGCCGCGGGTCGTAAAGCACCAGTCGTCGGTGCGTTCCGCGTACACGCCCAGGAAGTTGGATTCATAATGGTACGGCGCGATCAGGGAAGGCTTCTGCAGCAGCAGGTCCGCGTCAAAGATGTACACATTCGACAGCACGTCCTTCACGCACAGCGCGGACAGGATATTGTTGGCTTCGCCGTAGGCCGGATTCTCCACGAAACGGACCATGGGGTATTTTTCCAGCAGGACGTCGAAGGCCTCCGCTTTATAGCCGCGGACGATATATATTTCCTTAATGCCGGCCGCCAGCACCGCATCGATCAGGTCGTCGATCAGCCGTTTCCCGTTCACGGAAATGAGGGGTTTAGGGATGTCCAGCGTGACCGGAGCCAGCCGCGAGCCGAAGCCGGCCGCGATGAAGACCGCCCGGCGGACCCGGTACGGCTCCAGCGCCGCCAGACCGGCCGAGGTGATGCCGAGTTCCGAGATCAGCCCCCGCTCCGCCAGCCCGCGCACCAGCTTGTTCACGGTGCCCAGGGACAGGCCGCTTTTTACCGCCAGCTGCCGCTGGGGCAGGGAAGTCTTCGCTTCCGCGAGCAGGGCCAGGATCTGAAATTCTTTTTTTGTAATGGGTGTCATGGTTTTCCTCGCAAAAAATGTTCAGATATGTGGGATGATACCACTCATCTGAACATTTGTCAAGAGAATTTGTTCAATTTTGTTTCTGTTGGTGCGCTTACTGAACGCCGTATTCCGCCAGCACCTCCTGATACGGCCGGTCCGGGTCGAAAATGAACTCCAGGTGGCCGCTGCTGCGGACGCCGCCGGGGGGCGGAGACATGTAGTCGCCGTACTCGCGGGTCAGGAAGTCGTCATAACCGGCGGGGATGGGGAGCTCGGTGCCTTCGAAGGGGACGAGGATCTGCTCCGCCAGGTCCGCTTTCGGAAAATAGTTGCTGTGGTAGGCGTCCACGGTGATCACGGCGTGGGAGACATAAGCGGTCTCGCGGCCTTCGAAGCTGCGGGCCAGGCGGTCGATCTCCCGCCAGTTCTCATAGGGGTCGCGGCCGGACCAGCTGTCGGCGCGCGCCTGCTCCTCCGGGGAGAGGTGCGGGTGGGAGCGCCGCATGTAGGAGGAATTGTCGCGGTTCAGGGCCATGATCCGGTGATACAGCGGCTCGCCCTCCTCCGGGACCCACGGGTCCAGCGGGAAGATGTCCGCCATCACGCCCTGGTTGATGGGCTGGTACATGAACGACGGGGTCGCGGCCGTGGTGCGGCTGTTGCGGAGCTTGGCAAAGCTGTAATAGTAGCCGGGATCGGTGTCCGGCGACTGCAGGAAATAGGGTTCGGAAAACCATTCGGGATGGGCCAGGAGTTCTTCGTAATCCGCGCGGGGCATGGCGATGTCGATGTCGTCGTCCCAGGGGATGAAGCCGTGATGGCGCACGGCGCCGAGCAGGGAGCCGCCCACCAGGAAGCAGGTGAGGCCGTGGTCCCGGCAGGTCTCGTACAGCGTGCGCGCGAGGTCCAGTTCCACCAGCCAGAGCTTCTTCCGCCAGGTCTCCACGGGGAAGTCCCAGCGCACGTCGGGGGCCAGCCAGGCCTTGTCCCGGCCCATTTTCCGCAGGAGGCGCGTGGTTTCTTTCATTTCTTCCTCCCCAGTTTCAGGAGCGGTTTGCCGCGTTTGATGAGTTCACCGCGGCGGGTGATGACCGCCGCGCTCACCGCAAAGAACAGCGCCGTCAGGATCAGGTCCAGGCCGCCCTGCTTTGCCAGGAAGCGGTCCTTGACCGCCACCCAGAGTTCGGGCATCTGCTGCGCGGCGTTGATGAGGCCATGGATCAGGATCACCAGGAGCAGGCTGCCGCTCCGGGTGTAGACCGTCTGCAGGAACAGGGCCGTCAGCGTGGCGAAGACCGCCTGCAGGATGACCGAGCCGGGGTCCGACGTGAGCAGGTTCACCAGGTGCATCGCGCCGAAAGTCACTGCAACGGCCAGGAAATCCCGCGCCTTGTATTTGCCTTCCTCCTCAAACAGGAGGCGGCCCCAGAGGCGGAACACACACTCCTCCCAAAAGGCGGTCAGCGCGATGCTGAGCAGGGTGATGCCGATACCGGCCGGGCCGGGCGTCAGGGAAACAGGGCCCAGACGGAACGCCAGGTAAACGGCGGGCGCGATCAGCGCGACCAGGACCAGCCAGGGGAGCAGCGGCCGGTTCCGCAGGGGGATGCGGGCCGCCGGGCCGGCCAGCAGGAGCGCGCCGATGCCGACCAGGGCTTTTGTGCCCAAAGAGACCGGCGGCAGGCCGTTGTTCCGGTCCAGGAGGGCGGCGCCCGTCACTAAGGCCGTGGCCGCCAGGCAGAACAGGAAATAGGCGCCCAGCCGCCGGCCTTCGGGCAGGCCGCGCATTTCTTCGAGAAAGTTTTTGTGCATAGTCATCCTTTTTGTTTTCAGACTGTTGCGCGGTCGCGGACCAGTTCCAGGCGGCGCACCGCCTGGCCGATCTGACGGGCTGTGTCGCCCGCAGTCATGGCCGTGGGGCCGATATCCAGTTCCGCGCGTTCGCCGGCCAGGCCGCACAGATAGGCGCCGGCGGCGGCGAGTTTCGGGAGGCTTCCCTCCCCGTAGCCCAGCAGGGCCGCCAGGACGCCGGAGAGGACGTCGCCGCTGCCCGCGGTCGCCATGCCCGCGCAGCCGCGGTCCGTGATCCAGGTCTCCGTGCCGTCGGTCACCACGGTGCCGCTGCCTTTGAGGAGCACCGTACAGCGCCACTCTTCCGCCAGCTGCTTCGCATAACGGAGCGGTTCCCGCTCGATCTCCGCCGCCGGGACGCCCAGCAGGCGGGAGGCTTCGCCCAGATGGGGCGTGAGCAGGACCTGCGCGCGGGATTCGTGCAGCGCGGCCGGGCTCAGTCCGGACAGGGCGAACAGCCCGTCCGCGTCGATCACCAGGCGTCCTTCAAAATGCGCCAGCACATAGGCCAGCGCCTGTTTCACCGCTCCGCCGCGGCCGATCCCCATCCCGAAGGACAGGGTCTTCACGCGCTGCAGCAGCGCGGCCCATTCTTCTTCCGCAAAAACCAGTTCGCCCGCCCCGTTTTCCGAGAGGGGGAGCAGCGTGCTTTCCAGTACGAGCGGCGCGATCAGGGGGCACAGGCTGCGGGGCGCCGCCGCCACCGCCACACCGGCTCCGCTGCGCATCGCCGCGCAGGCCATCGCCGCCAGCCGCGGGGCGCCGCTGTAGGGCAGCGAGCCGCCGGCCAGCCCGGCATAGCCGTATTTTCCCTTGTGGGACCAGTGTTCCCGGCGGGGGATACAGGCCGCCGCGTCCGCTTCTTCCATCAGCCGCGCGTCCACCGCCAGCGGCGGGATCCCTATGTCCGCATTGACCAGTTCGCCCCGCACATCGCGCGCCCGGCCCAGGAAATGCCCCGGCTTCAGCGACCCGATCGAAACCGTCCGGTCCGCCTTCACTGCGCACTCTCCCAGCCCGCTGTCGCCCGACAGGCCGCTGGGGATATCCACGGAGACCACATACGCGCCGCTGGCATTGATCTGCCGGATGGCATCCGCGGTCAGTCCGCGCGGCTCCCCGGAGAACCCGGTGCCCAGCAGGCAGTCCGCCAGAACGGTGAAGCCGCTCAGATCCGTGCCCGCCTCATACGGCACGAGCGGGATCAGGCATTCCCGGCATTGCGCGCGGTAATACGCCCCGTCCTCCGAAGCTTTCTCCGACAGGGTAAATACCGTGACCGCCAGGCCGCGCGCGTCCAGCAGCAGCGCCAGCGCATAGCCGTCGCCGCCGTTTCCGCCGCTGCCGCACAGGATCCCCACATGGCCGTGGAACCGGCCCTTCTCCTCCACGACCGCGGCCGCCCGGCCCATCAGTTCCCGGCCGGGCGTGCCCGCAGCGATGCACGCGGCGTCGCTGTCCCGCATCGTTTGTACGGATACGATCTCCCGCATGGATCAGGCCTGGTGCAGATGCACGTCCACCTGCTGGCGCGGCATCGCGATGCCGGCCGCCTGCAGTTCATTCTTGGAACTCTCCAGCAGGTCGAAATACACATCCCAGTAATTGGCCGTAGCCGTCCAGGCGCGGCAGGTCAGTTCCACGTTGCCGCCGCTCTGCGTGCAGACGCGGGCAAACGGGGCCGGATCCTTCAGGACCTTTTCGTTCTTCTCCATCACGGCCTGCAGGATCTCTTTCGCCTTGTTGAAATCGCTGCCGTAGGCAATGGCGAAGGTGTGGTCCACACGGCGGATATCCTTCTCGGTATAATTGACGATATTGCTGGCCGAGGCGCTGCCGTTCGGAACGTACACGACGCGGTTGTCCACGGTGACCAGCTTGGTGCTGACCAGGTTGATGGCTTCCACGGTGCCCGCCTGGCCGGCCACTTCCACGTAGTCGTCCACTTTATACGGGCGGGTCAGCAGAAGCAGCACGCCGCCGGCGATATTGCCCAGCGCGCCGTTCACGGCCAGGCCGATCATGACGCCTAAGGACGCGATCAGCGCGGCCACGCCGCTCGTATCGATCCCCAGGTACCCCACCAGCGCCAGGACCACCAGGCACTTGGCCAGGGTCTTGCCGGCGCTGACGAACATCTTGACCAGCGTCTTGTCCAGCTTCCCGTTCTCATCGAGTTTCTTTTCGACCTTCCGCGCCAGGCGGTTGATCAGTTTAAAAGCGATCCAGAGAATGATCAGGGCAACCAGGATCTTCAGACCCGTGCTCGTTACCCAGTTCAGGACCGTGCTGCCGAGTTCTTTCATGACATGCGACCTCCTTAAAACATCCGTCGTTTCACCGCTTTCCGCGGCCTTTTCCTCATTTTATTCTTTTTCGCCGCGTCCGTCAATCGGAAATGCGGGCATCAAAAAAGGGCGGATCTGATCCGCCCTTCGTGCGTGGTCCGGGGACCGCTTACTCTAACTCGATAGTCCCGACGGGGCAGCCGGCCGCGCAGGCGCCGCATTCGATGCAGGCATCGGGGTTGATCTCATACTTGCCGTCGCCTTCCGCGATCGCACCCACAGGGCAGTTGCCGGCGCAGGCGCCGCAGGAGATGCAGTCATCACCGATCTTATAAGCCATTGTTTACTCCTCCTTTTCGGTTCATTCCCTGGATGTTCCTCTCATCCACGTGCATTATAACACAGCCTTTTCAGATTGCAATAGCATTGTTAATTTTTTATCGAAATATTTTTACGGATTCTGCTCGCTCTTCAGGCCCAGCACCAGCTTCACGGTGTCTTCGCGGTAGCTGCCCTTCGTCAGGCGCATGTAGGTGATCTCCACTTCGGTGCCGCCTTTGTGGTACTGCAGTTCCTCCACCAGGTCCTCGTAGCTCGAGACGCGGTTCCCGTCGACGGCCGTGATCACGTCGTAGGCCACCAGGCCGGCCTGCTCCGCCGGGGAGCCTTCCTTGACTTCGCTGATCACCGCGCCTTCGGGGATGTTGTAGAAGGCCAGGTAGTTGGAGGGGTAGTCCTGGAAGGTGACGCCCAGGTAGGGCATCTCGTCCTCGGAGACTTTGACGCGGGGCTGCATCAGGGACAGTTCTTCCATGACGTCCACGATGCTGGAGATCGGGATGGCGAAGCCGACGCCTTCCACTTCCTCGCTGGTGTATTTGGCGTTGTTGATGCCGATCAGTTCGCCCTTCGCGTTCAGCAGCGCGCCGCCGCTGTTGCCGGGGTTGATGGCCGCGCTGATCTGCAGCAGGTTCATGGTGGAGCCGTCGTCGAATTCCACGGTGCGGGACAGGGCGCTGACGACGCCGGTGGTGACGGACTGGCCCCAGCCCAGGGCGTTGCCGATGGCCACGACGCCTTCGCCCAGGCGCAGGCTGTCGCTGCTGCCGATGGCCGCGGTCCGGATGGCCTGCTTGGTCTCGTCGCTCAGTTTCTCCAGGGTGATGCCCAGCACCGCGATGTCGTTTTCCGAGCTGGTGCCCTTGACGTAAGCGTCCACGGTCGTGTCGTCCGCCAGCGTGACCGTGATCTCGGTGGCGCCTTCGATCACATGCTCGTTGGTCACGATCCACAGTTCCGTGCCGTTGTCGCCGATGATCACGCCGCTGCCGGCGCCGCTGGTGATGTACTCGCGCTCGCCGAAGAAGCCGGTGGACACTTTCACTTTCTGCTTGATGCTGATGGACACCACGCTGCGGATGGTCTCTTCCACCATGTCGGACACGTCGGTCAGGGTGCTGACGCTGCCTTCCCGGTCGGTCACCAGCGAGCTGACGTCCAGGGAGGTCGCTTCGGGCAGGCGGCTCACTTCAGAGGACGCGCTCTGCTTATAATTGTTCAGGTCCGCCTGCAGGGCCGCCATCGCGTTCTTCGTATCCTGGCCCGTGCGGTAGGTGAGCACCGCGAAGACCAGCGCGCCGATGCCGAACAGGATGCTGAACACGCTGACCAGTCTCCAGGTGCGGCGGCGATTCTTTTCCCTGCGCTCCGCCTTCAGACGGGCCTGCTCTTCCTGGAAGGCCTGCTGCTTGGCGCGCCATTCCTCGGCCAGACGGCGGTTCTCCTCCGCCAGACGCCGGGCTTCGGCGGCCGCGATACGGCGCTGGCGCTCTTCTTCTTCCTGCGCGGCCTTCTCTTCCATGGCCTCCTGCACGGCCTGCTCGCCGCTCACGGGGTACTGTTCGCCGCTTTCAGGGGTCTGCCCCTCACTCACAATGGTCTGTTCGCCGCTCACGGCCTCTTCACTTTCCATGACCTGTCCGGCTTCCTCGCGGACCGGTTCACCGGTTTCAGGGGATCCTTCCATTCTATTTTCATCCCAGTCGTACATGCTGAATGTTGCCTCCTTGTTCCGAAACAGGCAGCTGCCCGCCTCTTGATGACTCAAGTGTAGCGGGCAGCTGTGAACAAAGTGTGATGAAAAATTGTTGTTTTATTGAAAGTTCCCGGCAGCGCGGATCGGTCAGTCGATACGGATCGCGCCGGTTTCCAGCTGATAGCGGTGGGTCTCGGCCAGCTGGATGATGTTGTCCGACGGCTCGTAATCGTCCAGATCATAGAGCAGCTTGTGCAGATACTGGACGTCCCCGATGTAATCCAGGGACAGGAGCGCCCACGATCCGGCAGGATCTTCCTTGGGGCTCATCGGGAAGCCGACGGTCTCCGAGATCGAGTAGCGGCTCGCGCCGGTCGCGTAGCTTACGATCTCCGAGGTCTCCATGTTAGTCTTGATATGGGTGCTCAAGGTCTCCACGATCTGCATGACCTTGAAGATCTCCCCGCGCCGGACCATCTCCTTGATCTTGTCCAGCACGACGTTGATCACTTTCCGCTGGCGCTCCGTGCGGGCGTAGTCGGAACCGGTGTTTTTCCGGATGCGGGAGTAGGCGACCGCGTAGACACCGTCCATGTGCTTGATACCGGGCTCATAATCCCAGTTTTTCGTGGTGGTTTGCTTTTTGACAGCCTCCTCGATCTCATAGATCAGCCCGTCCAGCTCCTCGGCTTCCGCCGCCGTGACTTCCAGGTCGATGCCGCCCACCATGTCCACCAGGTCCACGACGGCGGCCCAGTTCACCACCACGAAATGCGTGATGTTCAGGTCCAGGTTGCGGTTGAGGCCCGCCACGACCTGTTCCGCCCCATAGCGGTTATACGCGTCCGTCAGCTTGCAGTACTGGCCGGCGGCGAATTCGAAGAAGAAGTCGCGGTAGACGGAGGACATGCGGATCTCGCCGGTCTCCTTGTTGATGGTCATGACGATGATGACGTCGCCCTGGGTATTGCGCAGCAGGTCCGTGGTGTTCCGCGCGTCCACGCCGAAGCAGACGATCGTGTCATAGCCCTCCTGCGCTTCCACCGCCCGGCGGGGCAGCGGGTTGGTGTAGGGCTCCTGCGGCGGCATGGTGCCGGTCTCCACGGTGCCGGACGGGTTGACCCAGCTGATCACTTCCGTGGTCGTGGTCTGCGGAACCGCGGCCGTCGTGACGCCCGGGACGTCCGCGCCGGGGGTCGTGTTCACGGGCAGCGTCGGCTCCGCGGAAGCGGTGGTCGTATTCTTGATCTGCATGTTGTTCAGGATGCGCTCGGTCCAGCTGACGGCCACGAAGCCGCCGATGACCACGACGAGCAGCACCAGTTCCAGGATCAGGCCCACCACCTGCTGTTTGTGCTTTTTCTTATATTTCCGCAGCCGCCGCAGATGTTCCTGATGGACCTTCTGTTCTTCCGCGAGCTCCAGGTCGTTCTCCCCGGTGCTGCGCTTGACGGGCTGCTCTTTTTTGGGTTTATCGGTTTTATTCATAGAGTTGAACCTCCACGGGGAAATATTTTACTCTTTTTCTCCCCAAATTGCAAGCATTATGAAGACAGGGAGCCCTTCCCATGTCTTTTTACCTGCAATACAGTTGTCCGCGGATGATTGTTGCACTCATTCCTGACGGTTTTCGATCTCCGTGATCAGGGCCACGCGGTCCGTGTGGCGGCCGCCTTCGAATTCCGCGTCCAGGAACGCGTCCACGATCATTTTCGCCATGGCCGGGCCCACCACGCGGGCGCCGAACGCGATGATCTGGGAGTTGTTGTGCTGGCGGGTCATGCGGGCGGTATAGGGTTCGGAACAGACGCCGGCCCGGATGCCCTTCACTTTATTGGCGGCCAGGGAGATCCCCACGCCTGTGCCGCAGATCAGCACGCCGCGCTCTGCCTCGCCGGCTTTGATTGCCAGCGCCACGCGCTCGCCGTAGATGGGATAATCGCAGCGTTCCGCCGAATAAGTCCCGCAGTCCGTCACTTCATGGCCCTGTTCCCGCAGGTAAGCCATGATCTCCTGTTTCATGAAAAAGCCGGTGTGGTCGCTTCCTATCGCTATTTTCACGGAGTCACCTCGTCTTTCGTATTTCGCTGTTGGAACTGTATTATTATAGCCTATCCGCCGCCCGGTTGCAATCCCGGAAACATTTTTTCAAAAAGTTGGAACATCCGCCGTTTTCTGATATAATGGAAGCGGAACTTCAGAACGCAACGACTGCAGACAGATGACATAGCGAAATCACAGCGGATCTTCCGCAGGAAAGGACGAAAATCATGACCGATACCCGTATCACTTCCGTATCCGTATACCGTTCCGGATGCATCATCACCCGCACCGCCGAAGTCGAACTGGAGCAGGGCACGCAGACCGTGCAGCTGCGCGGCCCCGGCCCCGCCGCGGATCCGCAGAGCCTCCGCCTGAGCGTGCCGGAAAACGTGCAGGGCGCCAACGTCCAGATGGATTACCTGACCGAGGAACAGAAAAAAGAGATCTTGAAGGAACTCGCCAAAAAGCAGGATAAAGTCACGCGCAGCATCAAGGACACGGAGGAGCAGATCGCCCTCTGGAAGCAGAACGCGGACTTCAGCGCCAAGGAAAGCATCTCCCTGGCCGACATGACCGCCTTCCTGGAGCAGCTGCCGGAGCGCCTCGCCGCGCTGCAGGACCGGCGCGACGCCCTCCTGGAGGAGCAGGAAGCGCTGAAAAAAGAGCGGGAAAAACTCACCGAACAGAACAACAAGCCCTTTGTCAGCGTGGAGCTGACCGCCCCCGCCGCGGGCCGCTATCCCGTGGAACTGCGCTATAAGGACGAAAGCGCCGCCTGGGAGCCGAGCTACGAGCTGCACACCCAGGACGAGGACAGCGGCAGGCTGCTGCTCCGCCTGCGCGCCCGCATCGCCCAGGACACCGGCGAAGACTGGAAACAGGCCTCCCTGACGCTCTTCTCCGGCAACCCGTCCGTCTCCGGCACCATCCCGACGCTCTACCCGGCCCGCCTGCACTTCTATGAGCCGGTCCGCATGATGGCCAAAGGCCTGATGGGAGGAAGCGCCCGCACCAACGCGGCCCCGATGATGATGGAGGAGACCGCCATGCTGGACATGGAAGACGCCGCCCCCGCCCCGCTGATGAAAATGTCCCAGGTCATGGCGGATTCCGGCCGCACGGTCCAGGGTGACACCATGACGGAATACGAACTCACCGGCCGCTGGGACATCCGCAACGGCCAGAGCATCCTCTGCGACCTCCGCACCGACGAGATCCCCTGCCGCTACCAGGTCGTCGCCGTCCCGAAGCGCACCTCCGGCTGCTTCCTCTCCGCCGAAGTCAAGACCGCGGACCTCGAGGAAATGCAGAACGTCGAAGCCGCCGTCTACCTGAAAGGCACCTTCGCCGGCAACGTCTGGCTGCAGCCCGACATGACGGAGGACACCTACGACCTCTCCCTGGGCAAAGACGAGACCGTGAAAGTCAAACGCACCCAGAAGAAGAAATACACCTCCACCGTCCTCCTGAAGGGCCAGAAGAAGACCGAATATGAATTCGAGATCTCCGTCTCCTCCCGCAAGCCCAAGCCCTGCCAGGTCCTGGTCCGCGACCAGATCCCGATCACGGAGGAAAAATCCATCCAGGTGGAGACCGTTAACCTCTCCGGCGGCGAACTCGACGTCGATACCGGCCTGGTGAAATGGAACTTCACGCTGCAGCCCGGCGAGACCCGCCAGCTGACATTGGCCTACACCACGGCGTGGCCGAAGGATAAACAGCTGCAGGAAGGGTAAAGCACTGATTACGGCTTTGCAACAAAAAAGCGGCTCTCCTTGCGGGGAGCCGCCTTCCGGTTGGCTGAAGAATTATTTCAGGGTGACCTTCGCGCCGACCTTTTCCAGTTCGGCCTTCATATGCTCGGCTTCTTCCTTGGTCGCGGCGGGCTTGATGACGCCGGGGGCGGAATCCAGCATTTCCTTGACTTCCTTCAGGCCGGCGCCGGTCAGGCTGCGGAGAGCCTTCAGGACGTCCATGCGCTTTTCGCCGACTTCGGTCAGTTCCACGTCGAACTCGGTCTTTTCTTCGACTTCTTCGACAGGGCCGGCAGCGGCGGCTACCACGACACCGGCAGCGGCGGATACGCCAAACTCTTCTTCACAGGCCTTTACCAGCTCGTTCAGTTCCAGAACGGTGAGTTCCTTTAAAGCTTCGATAAATTCAGCAGTCGTTAATTTCGCCATGATTTATTTCCTCCGATTAATCAATAGTTTTTAGGCTTCCTGCTTCTCTGCCATCTGCTTAAGCACACGGGCAAAGTTGGTGATAGGGGACTGCATGCTGCCGAAGAGTCTGCCCAGCAGGACTTCCCTGCTCGGGATCAGAGCCACGGCGTTCATGCCCTTCTGATCGTAATAAGTTCCTTCCACAACGCCGGCCTTCAGCTTGATCACTTCGCCCTTCTTGTCGAAGTTGGTGATGATGCGGGCAGGCAGCGTGGCGTCGCCCTTCGAAACGGCGATCGCGGTGGGGCCGTTCAGGTCCCCGGACAGCGCTTCAAAGGGAGTGCCTTTCATGGCGATGTTCAGCAGGGTGTTCTTGTAGACACGGTAGGTGACGCCGTTCTGGCGCATTTCCTTGCGGAGCTTGGTATCCGCTTCCACGGTAATGCCCCGGTAGTCCACTAACACCGCAGCAGCAGCATCAGAAAGCAGTTCGGAAATTTCCTGAACGATCGGTGCTTTCAGTTCTACTTTTGCCATAGTTCAACCTCCTTGTTATATTTGGCACACCAGCTGCTGAGCTGTAAAAAACTCTCCGGCGCGGGCCGGAGAGTCTGAAAAGAATTCGATGGTTCGAGTTCCCTCTTCCTCGGCAGGCGCTTGCGCTTACACGGTTTCCCGTACCTGCTGTCTTCGGCAGCGGTGATACGCTTATGGTTTTTACCACAGATGACTGCGGCTGTCAAGCATGTGCGGGAAAATCCCGCATTTTTTATGCGTTGAGCAGCTTGATGGTGTTGACCTTCACGCCGGGGCCCATGGTGGAGGCCACGGTGACGCTCTTTAAGAACGCGCCCTTCACGGCAGCGGGACGGGCCTTGACGATGGCGCCCACTACGGTGTTGAAGTTGTCCAGCAGGGCTTCTTCGGTGAAGGAGACCTTGCCGATCGGGACGTGGATGATGTTGGCCTTGTCCAGACGGTATTCGATCTTACCGGCTTTGATGTCGGCCAGAGCCTTGGTCACGTCCATGGTCACGGTGCCGGCCTTGGGGTTGGGCATTAAGCCCTTCGGACCCAGGATACGGCCCAGACGGCCGACCACGCCCATCATGTCGGGGGTGGCTACCACGACGTCGAAATCCAGCCATCCGTCGTTCTGGATGCGCGGGATCAGTTCCTCGGCGCCTACGTAATCCGCGCCGGCGGCCTGGGCTTCGTCAGCCTTCACGCCCTTGGCGAATACGAGCACGCGGACGGTCTTGCCGGTGCCGTGAGGCAGCACGACGGCGCCGCGGATCTGCTGATCGGCATGACGGCCGTCGCAGCCCGTGCGCAGGTGGACTTCCACGGTCTCGTCGAACTTCGCGGAGGCCATCTTCTTGACCTGGGCGATCGCGGCGTCCGCGTCAAAGATCTGGGTGCGGTCGTAACTCTTGAGAGCTTCTTTATACTTCTTGCTTCTGAACATTTCCGGTCCCTCCTCAGTCTTTCACGACGATGCCCATGCTGCGGGCAGTGCCGGCGATCATGCTGGTGGCGGCTTCCACGGAAGCGGCGTTCAGATCGGGCATCTTCTGCTCGGCGATCTTCTGCACTTCAGCACGCGTTAAGGTGGCGACCTTCGTCTTGTTGGGGGCGCCGGAACCGGACTGGATCTTGGCGGCCTTCTTCAGCAGGACGGCGGCGGGCGGGGTCTTGGTCACGAAGGAGAAGGTGCGGTCCGCGTAAACGGTGATCACGACGGGGATGATGGTATCGCCTTCGTTGGCCGTGCGGGCGTTGAATTCCTTGGTGAACTGCACGATGTTCAGGCCGTGCTGGCCCAGAGCGGGACCAACAGGCGGGGCCGGCGTTGCCTTACCGGCCGGGATCTGCAGCTTGATAAAAGCTGTTACTTTCTTTGCCATAACTGGCTCCTCCTATAAAGTATTCCGGAAAAATCCGGTGTCGTGGTGTGAGGGGAAGATCCTCTCCCACATTTCACATGCGCTTGACCTCCGTGAACGCCAGTTCCACCGGCGTCGGACGGCCAACGAACATGGAAAAGATAACGTTGACGGTCTGTTTGCTTTCGTTGATGGACTTGATCTCGCCCGTGGTGCCTTCCCAGACACCGGAGATCACCGTGACCGTATCGCCCACCTTGAAGTCCGTGACGACACCTTCGCCATGGACGCCCAGCCGGTCCACTTCCTCCTGGGACAGCGGCACCGCTTCGCCGCCCGGGCCCACGAAGCCCGTGACGCCGCGGGTGTTGCGGACGATGTACCAGGTGCGGTCGTTTTTGATCATGTGCACCAGCACGTAGCTGGGGAACTGTTTCTTCTGAACGACCTTTTTCAGACCGTCCTTGACCTCGATGACGTCCTGGATGGGAACGGCCACTTCGAGGATCTCATCCTGAAGCTTCAGGTTGTTGATGGTCTGCTCCAGGTCGGCCTTTACCTTATTCTCATAGCCGGAATAGGTGTGGACCACGTACCATTTTGCTTCTTCCATGGAGTTCTCCTACCGGATCACAGGATCAGGCCCAGACCGAACTTGATGACCGCATCGATGATGGCGATCAGCACGCCGAGCGCCACGCCGAAGAAAATGACGGCGCCGGTCTCTTTTGCCACCGTGGCTTTGGTGGGCCAGATGATCTTCTTGAATTCCGCTTTAACGCCTTTGAAAAAACCGGGCTTTTTGGGCTCCTGCTTCTCCACTTTCTTTTCTTTCTCTTCCGCCATAGTGCTCTCCGATTATTTCGTCTCTCTGTGCAGCGTGTGACGCTTGCAGAACGGGCAGTATTTCTTGGTTTCCAGCCGTTCCGGATGGTTCTTCTTTTCCTTGGTGGTGTTGTAGTTTCTCTGCTTGCATTCCGTGCAGGACAAGGTGATTCTGGTGCGCATTTTCGGCTACCTCCCTTTATTTTTCGCGGCCGTGGCGGCGAGCCGCCGGCTGTCTTCCGTGCCGATTTTTCAGTCGACAAAAAAAAGACCCAAAACAGCGGCTTGTGTAGTATAGCAAAGCGCTGCGGGTCTTGTCAATAGTTTTTCCGCGTGATTTTACAATGTTTTTACCGGATCACCAGCTCCACCGGGCAGTGGTCGGAGCCGAAGATCTCACTGTGGATCGCGGCGCTGACCAGGCGGTCCTTCAGGCTGTCCGAGACCACGAAATAGTCGATGCGCCACCCCGCGTTCCGCTCCCGGGCGCGCATGCGGTAGGACCACCAGCTGTAGGCGTCTTTGAGGTCCGGGTAGAAGTACCGGAAGGTGTCCGTGAAACCGGCGGCCAGGAGTTCGGAGAACTTGCCGCGCTCTTCGTCGGAGAAGCCGGCGTTCTGGTGGTTGGTGGCGGGGTTTTTCAGGTCGATCTCCTCGTGCGCGACGTTCAGGTCGCCGCAGAGGATCACGGGCTTGGTCTGCGCGAGGCGCGACAGGTAGGCGCGGAGGGCGTCCTCGAAGCGGCAGCGGTACTCCAGGCGCTTCAAGCCGTCCTGCGAGTTGGGCGTGTAGCAGCAGACCAGGTATTCGTCCGGGAATTCGCAGGTGATGACGCGGCCTTCGTGGTCGTGCTCGTCGACCCCGATGCCGTACGTCACGGCCAGCGGCTCCTCCTTTGTCAGCACCAGCGTGCCCGAATAGCCCTTTTTGTCCGCATAATTCCAGTACGCGTGATACTGCGGCAGCTCCAGTTCCACCTGTCCGGCCTGCAGCTTGGTCTCCTGCAGGCACAGGACGTCCGGGTCCAGCGCGGCGACCGCGTCGTAGAAGTTTTTGCCGAGGACGGCGCGGAGGCCGTTCACGTTCCAGGAGATGAGTTTTTTCACGGGAAGATACCTCGCGGGGTGAGCTGACAGGGGGACGGTTCCTTTGTCAGGTTTTTTGAAGAAAAGCTGACAAAGGAACCGTCCCCCTGTCAGATTCAAAAGGGGCGGCCGGAGCCGCCCCGCGGGTTTTTGTTATTTGGCGTAGTCGACGGTCCGGGATTCGCGGATGACGTTGACTTTGATCTGGCCGGGGTATTCCATTTCGTCCTCGATGCGCTTGGCGATATCGTGGGCGAGGACGACCATCGCGTCATCGTTGATCTGTTCGGGCACGACCATCACGCGGACTTCGCGGCCGGCCTGGATGGCGAAGGATTTATCCACGCCCTTGAAGGAGTTGGTGATCTCCTCCAGCTGGGCCAGGCGGTTGGTATAGGTCTCCAGCGTGTCGCGGCGGGCGCCGGGGCGGGCGGCGGAAATGGCATCCGCGGCCTGCACGACGCAGGAAATGAGGGACGTGGGCTCCACGTCGCCGTGGTGAGATTCCACCGCGTTGATGACCGTGGCGTTCTCCTTGTACTTGCGGCACAGCTCGGCGCCGATCTGCACGTGGGAGCCTTCCATCTCCTGGTCCACGCTCTTGCCGATGTCATGCAGCAGGCCCGCGCGTTTCGCCAGGCGGACGTCCAGTCCCAGTTCGCCGGCCAGCAGGCCGGACAGGTGCGCCACCTCGATGGAATGCTTTAGGGCGTTCTGGCCGTAGCTGGCGCGGAAGTGCATCTTGCCCAGCAGGCGGACCAGTTCGGGATGGATGCCGTGGACGCCGACCTCCAGGATGGCGGCCTCGCCCTTCTCCTTCATGATCTCCTCGACTTCCTTCTGGGCCTTCTTGACCACTTCCTCGATCCGGGCGGGATGGATGCGGCCGTCCAGGATCAGCTTCTCCAGCGCGATCCGGGCCACTTCCCGGCGGGTCAGGTCGAAGCCGCTGATGACGACGGCTTCCGGCGTGTCGTCGATGATCAGTTCGACGCCGGTGGCCTGCTCCAGGGCGCGGATGTTCCGGCCCTCGCGGCCGATGATGCGGCCCTTCATTTCGTCATTGGGCAGGGACACCACGGAAATGGACGTTTCGGACACGTGGTCCGCCGCGCATTTCTGGATGGCGGTGGTGATGTATTCCTTGGCTTTCTTGGTGGCGTCTTCCTTCGCGCGGGCGTTGATCTCGCGCAGGCGCTTGGCGATGTCGTGTTCGGCGTCTTCCGTCACGCTCTGGATCAGGAATTCCTTCGCTTGTTCCTTGGTGAGTCCGGAGAGCTGCTCCAGCTTTTCCTGCTGCTGGCGCACCAGTTCTTCGGCTTCCTGTTCTTTCTTCTTTAATCTTTCGTCTCTGGCCTGGACGCTCTGTTCTTTTTTCTCCAGGGCTTCGGTTTTTTTGTCCAGGTTCTCCTCTTTGCTCTGCACCCGCTGCTCGGCTTTTCTCAGCTCGGCCCGGCGTTCCTTGGCTTCCCGCTCCAGTTCGTTTTTGGCGGCGATGTTTTCTTCCTTGGCTTCCAGCAGCGCTTCGCGCTTCTTTTCGGCCGCTTCCTTCAATGCTTCATCTATGATTTCACGTGATTTCACTTCGGCCGAGCCGACGGTAGTCTCGAAGATCTTCCGCTGGCGCGCCGCCGAAATGACCCACGACAGAATGGCCGCAGCAACGATCAGGACGACGGCGATGATCACGGTGGTCATCTTGCCCATGGCTGCGACGTAGAACATTCCATTGGTCACAGGAGCACCTCCTTCATTCTATTTTCAACGTCCGGACACGCACAAAGAACAGCTGTCCGCCGCATCGTTCCTATTATAGCCAGAAAGCAGGGGAAATGTCAAGGGCGGAGAAGGCGGAAAAAGACAAAAAAAGGGGGCGGACGAAGGCGTCCGCCCCATGCGGGTGGCCGGGAGACCGGTCATCTCTTGAAGTATTTCATCGCGGCTTCGAAGAGCTTCAGGTCGTATTCGCCGGGGACGTTTTTGTAGAGGTGGCGGCCGGTGCGCTCGCTGTGGCCCATCTTGCCGAGGATGCGGCCGTCCGGGGAGGTGAGGCCTTCGACGGCGAGGAGGGAGCCGTTCGGGTTGAACGCGATGTCGCGGCTGGGGAGGCCGGCATCGTCCACATAGCGGGTAGCGATCTGGTCGCCGTGCACGAGCTGCTCCAGCATGGCGTCCGGCGCGGTGAAGCGGCCTTCGCCGTGGGAGACCGGGACCGTGACGATGTCGCCCGGCTGCATCAGCGAGAGCCAGGGCGAGCGGACGGATTCGACGCGCGTGCGCACGAGCCGGGACTGGTGGCGGCCGATGCTGTTGAAGGTCAGGGTCGGGAAATCCTCCTCCGCGTCCAGGATGCGGCCGGCGTGGATCAGGCCGAGCTTGATCAGCGCCTGGAAGCCGTTGCAGATGCCCAGGATCAGGCCGCCGCGGCGGTCCATCAGGTCCATGACGCCCTCTTTCACCGCTTCATTGCGGAAGAACGCCGTAATGAACTTCGCGCTGCCTTCCGGCTCGTCGCCGCCCGAAAAACCGCCGGGGATGAAGATCCCCTGCGCCTCTTTCATCGCCTCCGCGAACTCTTCCACCGAGCCCGCGATCTCCTGCGCGCTCCGGTTGCGGATCACCATCACCCGTGCCTTCATGCCCGCCTTTTCCACCGCGCGCGCGGAATCGAACTCGCAGTTCGTGCCCGGGAACACCGGGATCAGGAAGGACGGCGCGGCGTTCGGATGCAGGATCTGACAGGGGGACGGTTCCTTTGTCAGATTTTCCGCGGCGGCGGGAGCGGGCAGGGGCTGCACCGCCGTTTTCGGGGCGGGCGGAACATCGTTCAGCTTGTAGACGGGCTCCAGGCGGGCTTCGTAAAGAGTCTGAAGTTCCGTGAGGGAAACGCGGTCGTTCCCGCGAATCAGGGCTTCGTCAGAGACGGTGCGGCCGAGTTCGCGGCCGAGCTGTATGGTACCGGTCATTTCCAGGAGGAAGGAGCCCCAGGCGGGAGCAAAGAGGTCTTCCGCGGGGACCGAAGCGTCGAATTCCGCGCCGATGCGGTTGCCGAGCGCCATTTTGAAGACGGCGTCCGCAATGCCGCCGCGGCCGAGTGCCCAGGCGGCGGCCGCTTTCTTTTCGCGCAGGAGTTTGGTGACCTGGGCGAAGATGATCTTCAGGCTGTCCGGGTCGGGCAGGCCGTTTTCGTCCCGTTCGGGGGCGAGCAGCACCAGGCGGTCGCCCGCTTCCTTGAATTCGGGGGAGGCGATCTGGCCCGTCTCTGCCGTGGTCACCGCGAACGAGACCAGCGTGGGCGGGACGTGGATGTCCTCGAAGGACCCGCTCATGGAGTCCTTGCCGCCGATCGCGCCGTAGCCCAGGTCGAGCTGCGCCCGGAACGCGCCGAGCAGCGCCGACAGCGGCTTGCCCCAGCGGTCCGGGTCGTGGCCGAGTTTTTCAAAATATTCCTGGAAGCTCAGGTACACGTCGTCAAAGCCCGCGCCGGCCGCCACCAGTTTGGAGACGGATTCCACGACGGCCAGGTAGGCGCCGCGGTAAGGGTCGGACTCGGACAGGTACGGGTCGAAGCCGTAGGCCATCGCGGAACAGGTGTCGGTCTCGCCCTGCAGGACCGGGATCTTGTGGACCATGGCCTGGATGGGAGTCTTCTGGTACCGGCCGCCGAAGGGCATCAGGACCGTGGCGGCGCCGATCGTGGAGTCGAAGCGCTCGGAGAGGCCCTGGCGGGAACAGAAGGAGAGGTCGGAGACCATGGCGCGGAGGGAGGCGGCGAAATCTGACACAGGAACCGTCCCCCTGTCAGATGCCGGCTTCGCCACGTGGGCGGCGGCTTCTTTGGGGGCGCCGTTGGAGTTCAGGAATTCGCGGCTGACGTCGACGATGCGGGCGCCGTTCCAGGTCATGACGAGGCGCGGTTCTTTGGTGACGCGCGCGACGGGGACGGCGGAGAGGTTTTCCTGCGCGGCGAGGGCGAGGAAATGGGTGAGGTCGGACGGGTCCACGACGACGGCCATGCGCTCCTGGGATTCGGAGATAGCGAGTTCCGTGCCGTCCAGGCCTTCGTATTTCTTGGGGACTTTGTCCAGGTCGATGGCGAGGCCGTCCGCCAGTTCGCCGATGGCGACGGAGACGCCGCCCGCGCCGAAGTCGTTGCAGCGCTTGATCAGGCGGGTCGCTTCGGGGTTGCGGAAGAGGCGCTGGAGCTTGCGTTCCTCAGGGGCGTTGCCCTTCTGGACTTCCGCGCCGCAGGTCTCTACGGAGTGGGAGTCGTGGGCCTTGGAGGAGCCCGTGGCGCCGCCGATGCCGTCGCGCCCGGTGGCGCCGCCCAGCAGGATCACCACGTCGCCGGGGACGGGCCGCTCGCGCCGCACGTTCTCCGCGGGCGCCGCCGCGATCACCGCGCCGATCTCCATGCGCTTGGCCGCATAGCCGGGGTGGTACAGTTCGTCCACGAGGCCCGTGGCCAGGCCGATCTGGTTGCCGTAGGACGAATAGCCCGCGGCCGCGCCGGTCACGATGCTGCGCTGCGGCAGTTTGCCCGGGATCGTCTCACTCAGCGGGACGGTCGGGTCCGCCGCGCCGGTCACGCGCATCGCGCCGTATACGTAAGCCCGGCCGGACAGCGGGTCGCGGATGGCCCCGCCGATGCAGGTTGCGGCGCCGCCGAACGGCTCGATCTCCGTCGGGTGATTGTGCGTTTCATTCTTGAAGAGCAGCAGCCAGGGCTCCTGCTTCCCGTCCACCCGCACGTCCATTTTCACGGTGCAGGCGTTGATCTCCTCGGATTCGTCCAGCTTGTCCAGCCGGCCCTGGCGCTTCAGTTCCTTCACAGCGACGGTGGCCAGGTCCATCAGGCAGACCGGCTTTTTCACCTTCAGTTCCTTGCGCAGCGCGAGATATTCTTCGTAGGTCTTCTGCACGCGCGGGTCGTCAAAGGTGACGTCGGTGAGTTCCGTGAGGAAGGTGGTGTGGCGGCAGTGATCGGACCAGTAGGTGTCGATCATGCGGATCTCCGTGATGGTGGGATCGCGCCGTTCTTTCTTAAAATAGGTCTGGCAGAAGGCGATGTCCTTCTCGTCCATCGCAAGGCCGTAGCGACGGATGAAGGCGGCCAGGCCGTCTTTGTCCAGGTCGCGGAAGCCGGTCAGCACGGCGACTTTGTCCGGGGCGTCGTACTGCATTTTCAGGGTCTCCGGCTTTTCGAGCGACGCTTCGCGGGCCTCGACGGGGTTGATCACGTGCTTTTTGAAGGCGGCCAGTTCCGCTTCGCCGATCTCCCCGTACAGGGCGTAGACGCGGGCCGACGCCACCGCCGGCCGGTCGCCCCGGGAGATGATCTGGATGCACTGGGCCGCGGAATCCGCCCGCTGGTCAAACTGTCCGGGCAGGAATTCCACCGCGAACACGGCGGCGCCGGCCAGGTCCGGCTCTTCGTACACAAAGTCCACCGAAGGGTCGGAAAACACATTCCGCACGGCGTTTTCAAACAGCGCCGGCGACACGTCCTCCACGTCGTAGCGGTTCAGGAGCCGCAGGCGGGTCACGCCGGACAGGCCCAGCAGGTCGCGGGCCTCCTGCAGCAGTTCGCGGGCGGCAAAATCATTGCCGGGCTTTTTTTCGACGAAAATACGGTAAACCATGGGGTATCCTTTCCAGTCAAAGGTTTTATCGGACAGGCCGCCGGCACAACGGCCCCTGCGGTTATTTACAATACTTCCAGGGCGCGGTGGCCGATGTCACGGCGGCAGAAAGCATTGTCAAAATGGATCCGGTCCACGGCGGCATAGGCCTCCTGCAGGGCGGTCTTCAGGTCCGCCGCCTGCGCGGTCACGCCCAGGACGCGGCCGCCGCTCGTGACGAGCACGCCGTCCTTCCGGGCGGCGCCGGCCACGTAAACGCGGTCCAGCAGATCCTCCGGGATCGTGATGGGGAATCCTTTCTTATAAGAGAGCGGGTAGCCCTCGGAGGCCATGATGACGCAGGCCGCCGCGCCCGGTTTCAGGCGCAGGGGCAGCTGCTCCGCCAGTTTTCCGGCGCGGACCGCCAGCATCAGGGTGAGCAGGTCGCTCCCCAGAAGGGGCAGGACCACCTGGGTCTCCGGGTCGCCGAAGCGGCAGTTGTACTCGATCACCTTGGGGCCGTCCGGCGTCAGCATCAGGCCGAAATACAGGCAGCCCTGAAAAGGCCGGCCCTCCGCTTCCATCGCACGGATCGTGGGCAGGAAGATCTTTTCCATACACTCCGCGGCCACGGCATCCGTATAGAACGGATTCGGCGCGATCGTTCCCATGCCGCCGGTGTTGGGGCCTCTGTCCCCGTCCCAGGCGGCCTTGTGGTCCATGGAGGAACTCATCGGCGCGACGGTTTTGCCGTCTGTCAGGGCCAGCACGGAGATCTCCGGGCCGGTCAGGAACTCCTCGATCACGAGTTTTTCGCCGCTTTTGCCGAACTTCTTCTCTTCCATCGCGGCGCGTACGGCGTTCTCCGCCTCCTGCCGGGTCTGCGCGATCACCACGCCCTTGCCCAGCGCGAGGCCGTCCGCCTTGACCACCACGGGCAGCGGCGCCTGCGCCACATAGGCCAGCGCCTGCTTCACGTCCGTGAACGTTTCGTACGCAGCCGTCGGGATGCCGTATTTCTTCATCAGGTCCTTGGAGAACGCCTTGCTGCCTTCGATAATGGCCGCATTCGCCCGGGGCCCGAAGCAGGGGATCCCCGCCTCTTCCAGCGCGTCCACCGCGCCGAGCACCAGCGGGTCGTCCGGCGCCACGACCGCGAAATCGATGTCATGCTCCCGCGCGAACGCCACCTGGGCCGGAATATCCGTCGCGCCGATATTCACGCATTCCGCGTCCCGCGCGATGCCGCCGTTCCCGGGCAGCGCCCAGATCTTCTTTGCCAGCGGGTTCTCTTTCAGTTTGCGGATAATGGCGTGCTCGCGGCCGCCTCCGCCGATCACCATGATCTTCATGTCATTCTCCCGAAGCACAGTCCTGCTGTTTCATTCGTGCAAAACGCTCCACTTTACCCAGCAGTGGCAAAAACTGTCCGCCCGGCGGTCGGTATGATTGAAATACGCGCTGCTGCGGTTGTAGCAGCGGCCCGTATCGCTGAGATCGTCCACTTCCGCCCGGTGGCAGTAGCGGTCCGTCGTATGGCGGGAACCGCCCCAGTATTCGCAGGTCACACAGTATTTTCTGGAAGGGGTAAACTGGTTCATGACGCCCTCCCGGATCAGTGATGGAACAGGCGCATGCCCGTGAACGCCATCACCATGTCATATTTGTCGCAGGCTTCGATGACCGCATCGTCGCGGATGGAGCCGCCGGGCTCCGCCACGTAGGACACGCCGGACAGTTTGCCGCGCTCGATGGAATCGCTGAAGGGGAAGAACGCGTCGGAGCCCAGCGCCACGCCGGTCTTCGTATCCAGGAACGCGCGCTTGTCCGCCTGCGTCAGCGGTTCGGGGCGCTCGGTGAAGTACTTCTGCCAGATGCCCTCGGCGCAGACGTCCTCTTCGTTCTGGTTGATATAGCCGTCGATCACGTTGTCACGCTCGGGACGGCCCAGCTCCGGCTTAAACGGCAGGCCGAGCACCTTCGGGCTCTGGCGCAGCCACCACGTATCCGCCTTGCCGCCCGCCAGCCGCGTGCAGTGGATGCGGGACTGCTGGCCGGCGCCGACACCGATGGCCTGGCCGTCCACCGCGAAGCACACGGAATTGGACTGCGTATACTTCAGCGTGATCAGCGACACGATCAGGTCGCGCGCCGCGCTGTCGGGCAGGTCCTTATTCTTCGTCACGATATTGTTCAGCAGCTCGCGGTCGATCTTAAAATTATTGCGTCCCTGCTCGAACGTCACGCCGAAGACCTGCTTGATCTCCTTCTCCGCGGGCACGTAATCCGGATCGATGGCGATCACGTTGTAGCCGCCTTTTCGCTTCGTCTTCAGGATCTCCAGCGCCTCGTCCGTGTATCCGGGGGCGATCACGCCGTCGGACACTTCGCGCTTGATCAGGCTCGCCGTCACGGCGTCGCACACATCCGAAAGCGCGACGAAATCGCCGAACGAGCAGAGCCGGTCCGTCCCACGGGCGCGGGCATACGCGCACGCCAGCGGCGACTCATCCAGCCCGGGCACGTCGTCCACAAAACACGCCTTCTTCAGCTCCGGCGACAGCGGCAGCGCCACCGCCGCGGAAGTCGGCGACACATGCTTGAACGACGTCGCGGCCGGCAGCCCCAGCGCCGCCTTCAGTTCCTTCACCAGCTGCCACGCGTTGAACGCGTCCAGCAGATTGATATACCCCGGCCGTCCGTTCAGCACGGTGATCGGCAGGTCGGACCCGTCCGCCATAAAAATGCGGGCCGGCTTCTGATTCGGGTTGCATCCGTATTTCAGTTCGAGTTCGTTCATGATGACATCCTTTCATGATATGTATTGAGCGACCGGGCTGACAATACTTTTCGATGCCCCTTTCACGGGGTGAGAAAAGTTTTCGTCGGATCCGGGAGCGGCGTCAGCCGTCTATACACCCCCGCCGCATCACACGTTCTTATTGTACAGCCGGTCCTTCGACCGCCCGTTCTTTACGTTCACGCTGACGACGTACAGCGAGATCTTATTGTTCGCGTCCAGCGAATTCCATAGCGTATCGCACCACGCGTCAAAATCATCCTCCATCGCCACGCGCTCCGGCTCGCCCTGGAAAGCGGGCAGCGGATTGCCGTCGCAGACGTAGGTGTGCAGGAAATGACCCAGGCCCGGAATGCCCGGATACGCGAAATGATAGCGGGCGCAGGCGCTTCCGGCCTCATCCGCGCTCTTTAAGATGCTCATCTCGTAATTGAAATTCCGTGGCTCGAAATTCAGCACCGCGCTGATGCGGGGCGTAAAATTCGGCCCGTCCGGCTCGAACTCGCGGCCCGTCAGCGACTCCGCGAAGCCCTTGCCCGCCAGGAACCCGTCACGCACCGTATCCGTCTGGTCCCCGTTCGTCACGATCAGGTGATTCTTAAACTGCCGCAGCGCCGCGTAAATAATCAGGCTCGGATCCACCACCTTCGACGGATCGAACGGCTCCGTAAACACCGCCCCGTCCTTCTTCACGAAGATCCGGTTCCGCGAATTCACGCTCCGCCCCATGATAAAATACGCCGCCACCGCATTCTCTCCGTCCGGCGTCATCCCCACGATGATCCCCCGTCCGGGATACGTATTCCACACCAGCAGTTCCGTCAGCGACTTCTTGTCATAAATTCCCATGATACCCTCCTGTCTAAAGCAGTAATTGTATGATCAATGTCAGGTAATCTCTCATTCCGCGCCTGCCTGCGGTCCCCGGTGGGGAAGCCGCCCGTTTGTGGAAAAGCGGGCCCGGAGGACGACGAGCTCAGCCGGACAAAACTTTCGAAAGCCCCTTTTGCGGGGCTGAGAAAGTTTTAGTCCGGATGAGCGGGGCTCTCAGTAGTGGAGAGGTCTTTTGCCACAAGTTCCAGGGCGGCGGGGAGCAGTTTCCACTCGGCCTGGCGCATCACCCTCTTCTGCAGCCTCTCCGCCGTATCCCCCTCTCTCACTCTCACCGCCTTCTGCGCAATGATCGGCCCCCCGTCCGCCACCTCATTCACAAAATGCACTGTCGCCCCCGTCACCTTGACGCCCCTTTCCAGCGCCGCCTCATGCACCTTCAGCCCGTAAAACCCTTCCCCGCAAAACGCCGGGATCAGGGCCGGATGCACATTAATGATGCGGTTCGGGTAGCGGCGGACGAACTTCGCGCTGAGGATCGACAGGAAGCCCGCGAGGACGATGACCTCGATTTTATACTCTTCCAGTTTCTGCAGCAGCGCCGCCTCGAACGCCTCCTGGCTCCCCAGCGCTTTCCGGCTCACGGCAAAAGCGGGAATGCCGGCCGCGGCCGCGCGCTCCAGCGCGAAGACGCCCTCTTTGGAGGACAGCACCAGGTCCAGGGACGCGTGGGGGATCTCCCCCCGGCGGGAGGCGTCGATGATGGCCTGCAGGTTGGTCCCGCCCCCGGAGACCAGGACGGCGGTACGGATGGTTTTCTCACTCATTTTTTCAGCCCCGCGTAAAACAGGATCCGGTCGAACAGCAGCGCACCGATCGAATTCCCCACCAGCACGATCAGCAGGAACAGCAGCGCTTTGCCCGAGAAAAGCCCGGCCGCCGCAAAATAGAAAATGTCCGCGATCGAGTGCTCGTATCCGCTCAGGATGAACACCGGGATGCCGATCACGATGCCCAGCACCGTCTTCTTGTCCCGGAACAGGTTCACCGCAATGTAGACCAGCATGCCGCAGAAAATCGCGCGGATCAGGGTCTCGCCCGCGGGCTGCTCCAGCTTGAACCCGCACAGTTCCCGGGCCGCGTCGGCCTTTAAGGACATAAGAGCGAGGCCGACCAGGACGGAGCCGATCACGTTTCCCAGCAGGCCGGAAAACAGTTCCGCCACAGCGCCTTTCTTCCGGTCGAACAGGTAGCCCACGCGGCCGGTATACAGGTTGGCGCCGTAAAAGCAGACCGCGAGCAGGCCGATGGTGAAACCCACGGCGCCGACGACCTTGTCGCTCGTTGAGAGGAAAACGCCGCCGCCCAGGCTCACGAGGAGCCCGGCCAGGATGCCGGAAAAAACGTTCTTCAGCATAATACCACCTTATCTTCCGATTCGACGATCTCGCCGATCACGTACGCGTTCTCGCCCGCGCCGCGCAGCACCGCGAGCGCCTTCTCCGCGTCCGCGGCCGCGACGACGATGCTCATGCCCACGCCCATGTTGAACGTATTGAACATGTCGCGCTCCGGGATCCCGCCCTTCTCCTGCAGCAGGCGGAAGATGGCCGGGACCTGCACGTCCGCCTTGCGGATCCGCGCGCCCAGGCCGTCCGGGATGCTCCGCGGGATGTTTTCGTAAAAGCCGCCGCCCGTGATGTGCGAGATGCCCTTCACGTCGGCCTGCTCCAGCAGGGCCAGTACCGGCTTCACGTAGATGCGGGTCGGGGTCAGCAGGACCTCGCCCAGGGAACGGCCGTCCAGCTCCGGCACCGGGGCATTCAGGTCCGCGTGTTCCACGTCGAAGACCTTTCGCACCAGCGAAAACCCGTTGGAGTGGAGGCCGGAGGAGGCCAGGGCGATGACGATGTCGCCGGCCTGCATCCGGTTGTGGTCGATGATTTTCTTCTTATCCACGACGCCGACGGAGAAGCCCGCCAGGTCGTAATCGTCCGGGGCCATGGTCCCGGGATGCTCCGCGGTCTCGCCGCCGATCAGGGCGCAGCCCGCCTGCACGCAGCCTTCCGCCACGCCGGCCACCAGGTCCGCGACCTTCTCCGGCACGTTGCGGCCGATCGCGATATAGTCCAGGAAAAACAGGGGCTTCGCGCCGCAGCAGATGATGTCGTTGACGCACATCGCCACGCAGTCGATGCCCACCGTATCACATTTGCCCAGGAGCTGGGCGATGCGCTGCTTCGTGCCCACGCCGTCCGTGCCGGAGACCAGCACGGGCTCCTCCATGCCGGCCAGGTCCGGGGCGAACAGGCCGCCGAAGCCGCCGATGTCCGAGACCACGCCGGGGATGAAAGTGCGCTCCACGTGCTTCTTCATGAGCTTCACGCCTTCATAGCCCGCTTCGATGTTCACGCCCGCCGCCGCGTAGGAGGCGCTGTGGGATCTCTCCGCCATGTCTTACTCCTTTCCGTTCCAGCAATAGGTGCAGAGCTGCTCCGGGGGCAGGCCGATCGCGCCGACCACCCCGTCCAGCGTCTGGAAATCCAGGGACGCGAAATTGAATTTTTCACTGATGGCCTTCCGCAGCGCCTTACCGCGCTCCGTCGTGCCGTCGCTGTATTCCGGGATGTGCTGCAGCCCTTCTTCGCCCTCTAGTTCCATGATCACGCGGCGCGCGATCAGTTCCATGTCGGAGACGGAGCGGCTGAAATTCAGGAATTTGCAGCCGTACATGATGGGCGGGCAGGCCGAGCGCATGTGCACGGTCTTCGCGCCGCTCTCGTACAGGAAATCCACGGTCTCCTTGAGCTGCGTCCCGCGGACGATGGAGTCGTCCACGAAGAGCAGGTTTTTGCCTTCGATGAGTTCCTTCACCGGGATCTGCTTCATTTTCGCGATGTGCTCGCGGTCCGCCTGCGTGGGCGGCATGAAGCTCCGGTTCCAGGTGGGGGTGTATTTGATGAAAGCGCGCGCGAACGGCAGATGACTCTCGTTGGAGAAGCCGATGGCGTGGGGCGTTCCGGAATCCGGCACGCCGCCGACGTAGTCGATGTGCAGGTCCGGCAGGGTCGCCGCTTCGTTCTGCGCCATGACGGCGCCGTTGCGGTAGCGCATGGCCTCCACGCTGACGCCTTCGTAGACGGCGGTCGGGAAGCCGAAATAGCTCCATAGGAAGGCGCAGACGCGCTTTTCCTTGCCGGGAGGCGCCAGCTGTTCAATGCCGTCCGGGGTGATCCGCACGATCTCGCCCGGGCCCAGCTCGCGCTCGTCCTCGAAGCCCAGTTTGTGGTAGGCGAAGGCCTCGAAACTGACCGCATAGCCGTCTTCGCGGCGGCCGATCTGGACCGGCAGGCGGCCGAAGCGGTCGCGGGCCGCGACCAGGGATCCGTCGTCCATCAGAATCAGGATGGAGGCGGTGCCGTCGATCTGCGCGTGTGCGAAATGGATGCCCTCGGCCAGCGTCGGCTTTTCGCTGATCAGGGCCGCCACCAGCTCGGTGTTGTTGATCCGGCCGCCGGACATGGCCGCCATGTGCGTGCCGGACAGGTCCAGGTAGCGGGCGATCAGCTCCTCCGCATTGTTGATGACGCCGGTGATGCAGATCGCGTAATTCCCGTGGCGCGAGCGCATGAGCAGCGGCTGCGGGTCGGTGTCGCTGATGCAGCCGATCGCGCTGGCGCCGTGCATCTCGGAGAAGATCTCCGTGAAGCGGGTCCGGAACGGGGCGTTTTCGATGCTGTGGATCGTGCGCTGCAGGCCGTCCTGCGGGTTCCAGGCCGCCATGCCGGCGCGTTTGGTCCCCAGGTGGGAGTGGTAGTCCACGCCGAAGAAAACGTCCGCGAGACATTCATTTTTTGAGGTGATGCCGAAGAATCCGCCCATGCCGGGCCTCCTTTTCAGAGCAGGTTTAGAGCAGGGCGGACCTTGCGGCCCGCCCCGATGTCAGATCATTATGCAAAGAACTGTTTGGAAAGCTCCATCGGCTGGATGTACTGGCCGTCTTTGTAGACGCGCATGTTGCCGGAGGCGATCTCGTCGATCAGCATGACTTCGCCGTCCGCGTCGTAGCCGAATTCGAACTTGATGTCGTACAGTTCCAGGCCGCGCTTCTTCATCTCGTCCGCGACAACGGCCGTGATCTGCTGCGTCTGGGCTTTGATGTCGTCGTACTGCTTCTCAGTCATGACTCCGAGCACGACCAGGCCGTCCTTCGTCACCAGCGGGTCGCCCTTGGCGTCGTTCTTGAAGGTCATCTCGACGTAGGAAGGAAGTTCGGCGCCCTCTTCCACGTATTCCCCGTAGCGGCGGAAAAAGCTGCCCACGGCGCGCAGGCGGCAGATGACTTCCAGGCCATGGCCGAACACCTTGGCGGGCAGGACTTCCATGGTGGTCTCGTTCAGATCGGCGCTGACGTAGTGCGTCCGGACGCCGGCCGCTTTCAGCTTCTCAAAGAAGTAGATGGACATGCGCAGGTTGACGTCGCCCACGCCTTCGATCGTCAGGCCGACGGTGTTCATGCCGGGGTCGAAGACGCCGTCCTCGCCGGTGCAGTCATCTTTGAACTTCAGCAGGTAGTTGCCGTTTTCCAGAGCGTACACGTTTTTGGTTTTGCCGGTGTAGACCAGTTTGCGTTCCATAGGTTTTCTCCTTGTTATTCTTTTATGGGTAAATTGTTAAAGGGATAACTGTCTGTCCTTTTCCCGCACCGCTTCGGCTTCCGCCACGCGGCGGGCGTCCAGTTTCGCGGCCAGGGCTTCGTCGCTCACGGCCAGGATCTGCGCGGCCAGCAGGGCCGCGTTCACGGCGCCGTCGATGGCGACGGCCGCCACCGGGATGCCGCGGGGCATCTGCACCGTGGAAAGCAGGGCGTCCATGCCGTCCAGAACGGACGATTTGAGCGGGATGCCGATGACCGGCAGCGTGGTGTTGGCCGCCAGGGCGCCCGCCAGATGGGCCGCCATCCCGGCCGCCGCGATCATCGCGCCGAAGCCGTTCGCCCGCGCGTTCGCCGCGAAGTCCCGGGCTTCCGCCGGCGTGCGGTGCGCGGAATAAATGTGCACTTCGTACGGAATCTCCAGCGCAATCAAAGTATCGACAGCCTTCCGCACCACCGGCAGATCGCTGTCGCTTCCCATAATGATACCGATTTTCTTCATAATATCCTCTCTTCCGGATCAGAAACAGAAATAAAAAAGCACAGCAAAACAACCTGTTTTCCTGCGCCCAGACGGTCGGCTTTCCATTTCTCTGTTCCCCCGGGGTGCTCCCCTATCCGTCAGTCGCAAAGAAACGCCTTTGTTTTCCGGTATCAGTATACCGACCGCGGGGGGAGACTGTCAAGGGGAAAGCACCTTTTAATAATGAGAATAAGGCGCGTTTTTCCTTTTATTCCCAAGTAAAACCGCTTGCAATCCGACGCGGCGTTATGCTATATTACTCGTGAATATGGCCTGCCGCAAGGCAAGGCCAAAAATAATGGAGGAAGAACTAATGAAGAAGATCCTGGCACTGACTTTATCCCTTTGCCTGATCCTGGGTCTGGCTGCCTGCGGCGGCAAGACCGAACCCACCACCACTGCGGCTCCCGAGACCACCAAGGCTCAGGACCAGACCACGGCGGCTCCTGAAACCACCAAGGCCCCCGAGACCACCGCGGCTCCCGCTGCGAAGATCAAGGTCGGCATGGTCACCGACGTAGGCGGCGTGAACGACCAGTCCTTCAACCAGACTTCCTGGGAAGGCCTGCAGGCCCTGGCCGCGGAAGACAGCAGCTTCGAAGTGAAGTATCTGGAATCCAAGACCGACGCTGACTATCAGACCAACATCAACACCTTCATCGACGACGGCTATGACCTGATCATCTGCGTGGGCTACATGCTGGCCGATGCCACCAAGGAAGCTGCCGAAGCCAACCCCAACCAGAAGTTCGCCATCATCGACGACTCCACCTGCGCTGAACTGCCCAACGTTGCCTGCCTGATGTTCGCTCAGGAGCAGGCCTCCTACCTGGTAGGTCTGGTTGCCGGTTCCGTGACCAAGAGCAAAACCGTCGGTTACGTCCAGGGCATGGTCTCCGATACCATGAACCTGTTCGGCATCGGCTACATCACCGGCGTCCTGGAAGTCTGCCCTGACGCTCAGGTCCTGCAGTACAACGCCAACAACTTCGGCGACATCCCCGGCGGCAACACCGCTGCCAAGGATATGATCACCAAGGGCGCTGACGTCATCTACCACGCCGCCGGCGGCACCGGTATGGGCGTCATCAATGCCTGCGACGAAGCCGGCATCTGGGCCATCGGCGTAGATACCGACCAGTCCCCTCTGGCTCCCGAGCACGTGATCACCTCCGCCATGAAGCGCGTGGACGTGGCTTCCCAGGATATTTCCAAGGCTGTCAAGGACGGCAAGTTCACCGCCGGCGTACATCTGTATGACCTGTCCAACGGCGGCGTGGACCTGGCTCCTACCCGGACCCATATCCCGGCCGAAGTGCTGCAGCTGGTCGAAGAGAAGAAGGCCGCCATCATTGCCGGTCAGTTCAAGGTCCCGACCACTGTCGACGAGTGCCCTGCCTTCACGCTGAAATAATTCAGTGAGGACGCGAGGAGCGGCTGAAAAGCCGCTCCTTTTTTGTTGCCGTTTTGTCCTGCATTCCGGGCCGGCGGGACATCGGTCCCTGCGCTTTCCGCCCCGGTCTCCGGGCCGATAAATCATCGGTCCCGTCGGTTTCTTCCTCGTTTTTTCATTGACATTTTTTCTCTGACTCTGTACAATAAACTTACTTTATTATAGTCGTTTTGCGCGATCCAAAAGAAAACTGAACAAGAAGGGGGCAGACACTTGGGAAAAGAACATGTGGACATGAATACGCCCGTCATCGAAATGCGGAACATCGTCAAGAAATTCGGCGATTTCACCGCGAATGACGGCATCTATCTGACCGTCCACAAGGGAGAGATCCATGCGATCCTGGGCGAAAACGGAGCCGGCAAGTCCACGCTGATGAATCAGTTGTACGGACTGATCAGGCCGACCTCCGGCGATATTTTAGTGCGCGGCCAGAAGATCGAAATGAATAATCCCCGGGACGCCATCGCGGCCGGCATCGGCATGGTCCATCAGCACTTCATGCTGATCCAGCCGTTCACGGTCACGGAAAACATCGTACTGGGCACGGAGCCGGTGAACGGCATCAAACTGGATATGGTCAAGGCCCGCCAGAACGTGCTGGACATCTCCGAAAAATACGGCCTGTCCATCGACCCGGACGCCCGGATCGAGGACATTTCCGTCGGCATGCAGCAGCGCGTGGAGATCCTGAAGGCCCTGTACCGCGGGGCGGAGATCCTGATTCTGGACGAGCCGACCTCTTCCTTAACGCCGCAGGAGATCCTGGAACTGATCCAGATCATGCATAAGCTGACCGAGGACGGCAAGAGCATCATCCTGATCACCCACAAACTGAAGGAGATCAAGGAATCCGCCGACTTCTGCACCATCATCCGCCTGGGCAAATACATCAGCACCGTGGACGTGGACACCGTCACGGAAAGCGACCTGGCCAACATGATGGTCGGCCGCAACGTCACCTTCAAGGTAGACAAGCCCGAGATGGAGCCCGGCGAAGTGGTGCTGGAGGTCAAAGACCTGCACGCCAAGGACTACCGCGACGTCGAGATCCTGAAGGGCCTGAACCTGAAGGTGCGGCGGAACGAGATCGTGGGTATCGCCGGCATCGACGGCAACGGCCAGACGGAGCTGGTGGAGATCATCACCGGCTTAAAGAAAGGCACCGAAGGCGAAGTGCTGGTGAACGGCGTGAGCGTCTACAACAAGACGCCGCACTTCGGCTTTGAGCACGGCGTGTCCAGTATTCCCGCGGACCGTCAGAAGCACGGCCTGGTGCTGGCCCACTCCGTGGAGGACAACCTGATCCTGCAGAATTACAAAAAGGATCCTTACGCGAAAAAGAGCATCCTGCAGCGCGGGCCGATCTTCAGCCACGCGCAGGAAGCGATCGCGAAATTCGACATCCGTCCCGGCGGAAGCGAAAAACGCGCGGCCGGCACGCTGTCCGGCGGCAACCAGCAGAAGGTCATCATCGCCCGCGAGGTGTACAACGACAAGGACCTGCTGATCGCCGTGAACCCGACCCGCGGCCTGGACGTCGGCGCCATCGAATACGTGCACGGCTACCTGGTGGAGCAGCGCAACAAGGGCAAGGCCATTCTGCTCGTCTCCTTTGAACTGGACGAGATCATGAGCCTGTCCGACGTGATCGACGTCATCTTCGACGGCAGGATCGTAAGCCGCGTGCCCGGCAAGGAAGCCGATGAAAAGACGCTGGGCCTGATGATGGCAGGAGGTGGAAAAGCATGAAAAAGAAAAGAAGCGTCTTAGAGATCATCTCTTCCGTCCGGTTCATCCATATCCTGCTGGCCATCATCCTGGGGTTCATGGTCGGCGCGATCTTCCTGGCCGTCATGGGCGTTTCCGTGGGCGACGCGTACGGCAAACTGCTGGACAGCGTGACCACGGTGAAAGGCCTTTCGTACGTGATCGTGTATGCGACGCCGTACATCCTGACGGGTCTGTCAGTGGCGTTCTCCTTTAAGACCGGCGTGTTCAACATCGGCGCCGAAGGTCAGTTCGTGGTGGGTTCCATGGCCGCCGCGGTGACCGGCATCCTCTTAAAGGACCTGCCCAAGCCCGTCCTGATCCCGCTTTGCTTTATCGCGGCCATGCTGGCCGGCGCCCTGTGGGGCATCATTGTCGCCACGCTGAAAACCAAATGGGGCATCAACGAAGTGCTGGCCATGATCATGTTCAACTGGATCGCCTTCTATTTAAGCAACTATATCGCAGGCCTGCCCGGCATCAAGAATACGGGGACGGCGGAAGCCACCCAGACCATTTCCGAAAATGCCCGGACCCTGCTTTCCAAGGACTTTATCAATAAGATGGGGCTGGCGCCGACGGCGAACTGGGGCATCCTGGTAGCCATCGCCGCGATGATCCTGGTGTGGTTCATCATTGAGAAGACCACGCTGGGCTACGAACTCAAGACCGTCGGTTCCAACCGCTTCGCCGCGGAATACGGCGGCATCGGCGTGAACCGCTCCATTCTGACGGCGCTGGCCATCTCCGGCGCGCTGGCCGGCCTCGGCGGCGCGCTGCAGGTCATGGGCATGGGCAGCCGTATCAGCATCTTCTCCGCCCAGGAAGGCTTCGGCTTCGGCGGCATCGTGGTGGCCCTGATCGGCTGCTCCAACCCCTTCGGAGCGCTGGCGGCCGGCCTCTTCTACGGTGCCCTGACCTACGGCGGCAGCAAGCTGAACCTGGTGGGCGCCCCCACACAGCTGATCAGCGTTATCGTCGGCACGGTGGTGTTCTTCATCGCCATCTCCGTGATCTTCGAGCGGCTGGGCGGCGGCCTGCGGGCCCGCCGGAACGCAGCCGCGCGTGCGGATAAGGAAAAGAGGGAGGCAGCCAAAGAACCTCCCGCGGAGGCCGTCAAACCTCCCGAGGGGGACGGCGCCGCAGGCCCTGCAAGCGAAAACGAGGGGAAGGAAGGTGAAGCGAAATGACAGACGTGATCAACAGTTTAGGCATTTTATTATTCGCGACGCTCGCTTACGGCACGCCGCTGATCTACGCTGCCCTGGGTTCCTGCTTCTCCGAGATCTCCGGCGTCGTGAACATCGGTATTGAAGGCATGATGACCGCCGGCGCCTTTACCGGCACGGTGACGGCCTACTTCACCGGCAATCCCTGGATCGGCTTCCTGTGCGGCGGCCTGGCCGGCATGCTGTTCGGCGCGCTGCACGCCCTGGCTACGGTACGCCTCGGCGCGGACCAGACCATTGCCGGTACCGCCATCAACATGCTGGGCCCCGGCCTCGTGATCATGATCGCCCGCGTGCTGTTCAATTCGACGGACACCATCCCGCTGACCCCTGAACAGCGCATGCCCCGCCTGCTGACCGGCGTGTTCGATACCACGACCACCTTCGGGCGTTTCATGGACAACGTGTTCTCCACCTACGCCTCCACCTATCTGGTGTTTGTCGCGGTGATCATCGTCTGGTTCGTCTTCTACAAGACCCGCTTCGGCCTGCGGATGCGCGCCTGCGGCGAACATCCCGCGGCCTGCGAGACGCTGGGTATCAACGTGCTGCGGACCCGTTTCCTCTGCGTCTGCATGTCCGGCTTCCTGGCCGGCCTCGGCGGCGCCTGCGTGACGATGGCCATCTCCAACCAGTTCCGGCCGATCTCCATCGTGGGCCAGGGCTTCATCGCCATCGCGGCGGTCATCTTCGGTAAATTCCGGCCGCACGGCGCCCTGATCGGCTGTCTGCTGTTCGGCTTCTGCTCCGGCTTAAAGACCGTACTGGGCGGCTCCTCCGGCATCGACACGCAGCTGATCTCCATGATCCCGTACGTGGTCACGGTGCTGGTGCTGATCCTGTTCGTGGGCAAGTCCCGCGTGCCGAGCGCCAGTGGCAAGCCGTTTATCAAAGCGCGGTAATTCCCCGCCGCTTTCCGAACCGTTTCACTTCTCCTCCTGTTCCGTGCCTTCGGGCGCGGGCGGGAGGACTCTATAAAAACAAGGAGGTTACTGTATGGAATTCATTCAGCAGTACGCACCCGTTATTTTAGGTGTCTGCGCTCTGATCTTCGCCTACTATCTGATCCGCAAGGTCAGCAAGGCGGATCCCGGCACGGAGCGGATGAAGGAGATCTCCACGTACATCCATGAAGGGGCGCGCGCTTTCCTGATTGCGGAGTACCGCATCCTGGTCTTTTTCGTCGCCATCCTGTTCCTGCTGATCGGGCTCGGCATCGGCTGGGTCACCGCCGTCTGCTTCCTGGTCGGCGCGGTCCTGTCCACGCTGGCCGGCTATATCGGCATGAACATCGCCACGAAAGCCAACGTGCGCACCGCGGCCGCGGCCAAGGATAAGGGCATGAACGCGGCGCTGTCGATCGCCTTCTCCGGCGGCGCGGTCATGGGCATGTGCGTGGTCGGCTTCGGCCTGGCCGGCGCGGCCGTCATTTATCTGATCACCGGCAGTGCGGACGCGCTGTCCGGCTTCTCGCTGGGCGCCTCTTCCATCGCCCTGTTTGCCCGTGTGGGCGGCGGTATCTATACCATGGCCGCCGACGTCGGCGCGGACCTGGTCGGCGAGGTGGAAGCCGGTATCCCGGAAGACGACCCCCGCAACCCCGCCGTTATCGCGGATAACGTGGGCGACAACGGCGGCGACGTGGCCGGCATGGGCGCCGACCTGTTCGAGTCCTACGTGGGCTCCCTGATCTCCGCCGTCACGCTGGGCGTGGTCGGCTACCAGGTCAAAGGCGCGTTCTTCCCGCTGCTGATCGCGGCGCTGGGCATCCTGGCCGGCATCATCGGCTGCTTCTTCGTGAAGGGCGATGAGAACTCCAATCCGCATAAGGCGCTGAAGATGGGCAGCTACGTGGCGTCCGCGCTGGTCGTAGCCGGCACGGTCGGGCTCAGCTTCGCGTTCTTCGGCAATATCAAGGCGGCCATCGCGATCGTGTGCGGCCTGGTCGTCGGCCTGATCATCGGCTCCGTCACGGAGATCTACACGTCCGCGGACTACCGCTTCGTGAAGAAGATCGCCCAGCAGTCGGAGACCGGCCCGGCCACGACGGTCATCAGCGGCATCGCGGTGGGCATGCAGTCCACGGCGGTCCCGATCATCCTGATCGCGGTCGGCATCATCGGCGCGTACCTGTCCTTCGGGCTGTACGGCATCGCGCTGGCGGCGGTCGGCATGCTGTCCACCACGGGCATCACCGTGGCCGTGGACGCATACGGTCCCATCGCGGACAACGCGGGCGGCATTGCGGAAATGAGCAGCCTGCCCAAATCCGTCCGGAAGATCACGGACAAACTGGACGCCGTGGGCAACACCACCGCGGCCATGGGCAAGGGCTTCGCGATCGGCTCCGCCGCGCTGACGGCGCTGGCGCTGTTCGTCTCCTACGCGCAGGCGGTCAAGCTGTTTGACAGCGGCATCAACGTGCTGGATTACAAGGTCATCGTCGGCCTGTTCATCGGCGGCATGCTGCCGTTCCTCTTCTCCTCCATGACCATGGACTCCGTCTCCAAGGCGGCGTACAAGATGATCGAGGAAGTGCGCCACCAGTTCCGGACCATCCCCGGCCTGCTGGAAGGCACGGCCAAACCGGACTATAAGAAGTGCGTGGCGATCTCCACGCAGGCGGCGCTGCGCGAAATGCTGCTGCCGGGCATCATGTCCGTGCTCTCTCCCGTGCTGATCGGCATCCTGCTGGGCCCGGCGGCCCTGGGCGGCCTGCTGGCCGGCGCGCTGGTGACCGGCGTCATGCTGGCTATCTTCATGTCCAACTCCGGCGGCGCTTGGGATAACGCCAAGAAATACGTGGAAGACGGCCACCACGGCGGCAAGGGTTCCGAGACCCACAAAGCGGCGGTCGTGGGCGATACCGTAGGCGACCCGTTCAAGGACACCTCCGGCCCGTCCATCAACATCCTGATCAAACTGATGACCGTCGTGTCCCTGGTCTTCGCCCCCCTGTTCGTGGCGATCGGCGGCCTGATCAAATAAAGGAGATGAGAAAATGAATCTGAGTTATCCTGAAGAATTCCAGCGGATCGTAGATAAAGCCAAGTCCTCCGGCAAGCCCAAACGGGTGGCCGTGGCCGGCGCCGACAACGAAAACATCCTGAAGGGCGTGTTCGCCGCGCAGGAAGCCGGCTTCGCGGAGCCGGTGCTGATCGGCAGCTTCCGCAAGGTCAAGGCGATCCTGGACGATCTGGGCCTGGCCGACCGTCCCTATGATTTCCAACCCGTGCACGCGGACATGAGCCCGGTGCAGTTCGCCATCGAAATGATCCAGGCCGGCAGCGCCGACGTGCTGATGCGCGGCAATACCCAGACCCGCGACTTCCTGCTCCCGGTGCTGAACAAATCCAACCACCTGGTCAAGGAAAACCAGCTGATCACCCACGTCAACGTGATGAAGTTCCCCGGCTACCCGAAGCCCCTGGCCATCTCCGACTGCACCCTGCTGGTGGAGCCGTCCCTGGAGCAGCGGGAAGACGTGGTCCGCAACATGGCCCGCGTCCTGCACCGCTTCGGCATCCCGAACCCGAACATCGCGCTGCTGGCGCTGGTCGAAAAGCCCAGTTTCCACATGCGCAACACCGTGGAAGCGCAGACCATCGTGCTGCATCATCAGGAAGAGCCGCTGGCACAGTGCAACCTGGTCGGCCCCATCACCTACGACCTGATCATCAGCAAGGAGGCCGCCCGCCTGAAACACTTCGACTGCGAGTACTGCGGCGAGTTCGACGGCATCGTGGTCCCGACCCTGCTGGCCGGCAACCTGATCTGCAAATTCCTGGATACGCACTTAAACGCCACCGGCTTCGGCATCCTGGTGGGAGCCAACATCCCCATCGCCATCTCCGGCCGCAGCGAATCCCCGGAGCACGCCTTCCTCTCCCTGGCCGCGTCCATCGCCGTCTTCGAGTAAGCGGACAGGCCCAATATAAAAACAGTGCCATTTGGGCAGTTCCCAAGTGGCACTGTTTTTTGTCATCTTTATCGCAGGGGCCGTTGTTTCAACGGCCCGCATGACGATATCAGGCCGTCCCTACGCGTTCTCTCTCCGCAAATACTCCGCCGCCTTCAGGATCCCCGTCTGCGTCTTCACGTCCGGGAATTCGCCGCGCATCACGGCGGCAACGGCTTCGTCCAGCGGCAGGGTAAAGACGTTGATCTCCTCGTCCGCGTCCAGTTCCCGTTCGCCGGCGGTCAGGCCGCGGGCCAGGAACATGCGGATCTTTTCGTCGCTGTACGCGGGCGCGGAGTAGAAATCACCCAGGTCGATCCATTCCGCGGCGTGGAAGCCGGTCTCCTCGCGCAGTTCGCGCTGCGCGGCCTCCAGCGGGTCCTCGTTCACGGCGTCCAGCTTTCCGGCCGGGATCTCCGTGATCACGCGGTCGATGACATAGCGGTACTGCCGCTCCAGGACCACCTCCCCGTCCGCCGTGACCGGGACGATGCACACCGCGCCCAGATGCCGCACCAGTTCCCGGCCGGCGATGTTGCCGTTCGGGACGCGGACCGTGTCCAGGCGCATGTCAAGGATGCGGCCGTGGCGGATGAGGGTGGAGTCGATCCGGACTTCGCGGAGGGATTCGTATTCTTTGCGTTCCTGTTCTGTCATCCGTCTTACCCCAGCAGATACGCCAGCAACAGCTCATACGTGTTCCGCAGGCCGTCGATGTGCGTCCGCTCATACCCGTGCGAATTCGCCGTGCCGGGGCCGATCGCCGCGTGGCGGATATCGTAGCCCGCCATGACCGCGCCGTCCGCATCCGTGCCGTAGTGCGGCGTGAAAATGTCCATCACGTAGTCCACGCCGGCTTTGATCGCCGCGGCGCGGAGCTCGTTCGTCATGGCCCAGTGGTAGGGGAAGCGCGAATCCTTCGCGAAAATGGACACTTTCCGCTCGTCGGAGTTCTGCTGCGGGCCGGTCGGCGCGATGTCCACCGCCAGGATGTCCTTCACGCCCCCGGGCAGCCAGGTCGTGCCGTGACCGATCTCCTCGAACATCGCGAAGTAGGCGTAGACCTTGCGGGACAGCGGCTTCCTCCCGCCTTTGATTGCCTTCATCGCGGTCAGCAGCGCCGCGGCGCAGGCCTTGTCGTCTACGAAATGCGACTTGATGTAGCCGTTCGCGTACACGAAGCGCGGCTCCAGCGCGATGATGTCGCCGGTGTCGATGCCCAGCGCTTTCGTGTCCTCCGCGGACTTCACGTTTTCGTCCAGCACCACGCATACGTTCGTCCGGAAATCCGGCGGCGTGACGCGCAGTTCCTCCTCCGTCACGTGGATGGAGTTCGGCGTGCGGCAGACGGAGCCCGTGAAGACCTTGCCGTCGCGGGTGTGGACGCGCACGTTCTCCATCATGCAGTAGAACGGGTACAGACCGCCCACGCTGCAGACGTTCAGCGTGCCGTCCGCGTTGACGTGGCGCACCATCAGGCCGATGTCGTCCAGGTGCGCGGTCACGACCAGCGGCTCGCCTTCGCCGCCCAGGTCCGCGATCACGCCGCCCTTGCGGGTCGCCTCGTACGGCACCCCCATCTCGTCCAGGATCCCGCACAGCACCCGCTGCACCTCCTCGTACTGCCCCGTCGTGGAATCCGCCGCCAGCAGCCGCTCAAATACGGACAGACAATATTGCTCATCAAACTTCGTCATGAAAAACACCTCGATTTCTCAGGATAAGATCATTATACCCGAAATTTATCTGAAAGAAAAGAAGAAGCGGCAGGAAACGTGACAGGGAGTGGTGAATTCTTTTCTGACAAAGGAACCGTCCCCCTGTCAGAAATTCACAAAAAGTTCACAAAATTTGTTAGCACTCACTATTGACGAGTGCTAACAAACGTGTTATAGTTAGGCCACGAGGTGAGGAGATCACCCCGGAATACAACAAAAAAGGGCGCGCAGCCGGGGAGACACCCCGGGACGGACAGTCCGGAGCGCCCCGTCCATAAAAAGGAGGAAAAAACCATGTTGCTGCCTAGCATTTTCGGAAATGATTTCTTTGAGGATTTTATGAACTTCCCGACCTGGGACAGAACCACCCGCGACGCCAGCCGTCAGCTCCGCCGCATGGAGCACGAATTCAACGGCCTGGGCGGCCTGATGCGTACGGACGTCAAGGAAGACAAGGACGGCTATGAAGTCCATATCGACCTGCCCGGCTTCAAGAAAGAGGACGTCAGCGTCACCCTGAAGGACGGCTACCTGACCGTCGAAGCCAACCGCACCAGCGAAGCCGAGGAAGGCAAGAAGTTCCTGCGCCGCGAGCGTTACGTCGGCCAGGTCTCCCGGAGCTTCTACGTCGGCGACCTGCTGACCGAGGAAGACATCAAGGCCCGCTTCGAAAACGGCGTTCTGATGCTGACCATCCCGAAGAAAGAAGAAGTGCCGAAGGTCGAAGAAAAACGGCACATCGCCATCGAAGGGTAAGACCCCGGGGCGCTTCCGCCCCCTCTCTCCCGCCCCGGGCTCCCTCCCCAGGGTTCTTATATATCAAAAGCGGCCGGAACGTCCGGCCGCTTTTATATTGCGGAAAACAGAGCCACTGGGGGACGGTTCTTGGCGGCCCTGTTTTGTCAAACAGTGCCACTGAGGGACGGTTCCCGGTGGCCCTGTTTTGTCAAAAAAGTGAGAATAGGACCACGAGGAACCGTCCCCGAATGGCATTGTTTCAGACGTTACACCGGCACGATGTTCTCGGCGCCGAGGGAGCGCGCGATTTCAGCCAGCCGCGCGGATTCGGACTCGGGCGTGATGTCGCCGCCCAGGAAGTCCAGGCCCTCCTGCCGGACGCCGAAGGGGCGGTAGCGGAGGAGTTTGTAGCGGATATCCGGGCGGAGGCAGGAGGCTGCGGCGCGGACGGTAGCTTCGTTCTGCTCCGGGTGGTGCGGGAAGAGGACGGTGCGGACCTCTTCAAGTTTGCCGGCGCGCTGCAGGAAATCGAGGTTATGGAACGGGAGTTCCGGGCCGGCGCCGGTGAGGAGGCGGCAGAAATCCGGATCGGCGGCCTTGATGTCCAGCATGACGCCGTCGCACATGGCCAGGAGCTCGGGATCCTGCTCAAATTCATACGTCCCGTTGGAGTCCAGAAGGACGCCGAGGCCGAGTTCGCGGATCAGGGGGATGACCTCGACCAGGAAATCGCGCTGCTGCGTGCATTCCCCGCCGGAAAAGCTCACGCCGTTGATGTACGGCGCGGTGCGGCGGATCTTGTCGCGCAGGGCTTCCGCGGTCATATACTGCACCTTGGGCGAAGCCAGGTGCGGGCAGGTCTTGATGCAGGTGTCGCAGTCCACGCAGCGCGAGGGATCCCAGAGGACGGGCGGGACGGGTTCCGCTCCGGCGCCTTCCGTGACCTCGCCGGCGACCGTCCCTGCGCTCTCCAGCGCCCCCTTCGGGCACTTCCCGACGCACATCCCGCACCCCACGCACCGGTGTATCGTCTCCGGATTGTGGCAGAACAGGCAGTGCAGATTGCACCCCTGGAAAAAGACGGCCGTCCGGTTCCCGGGGCCGTCTACGTTCGAAAACGCGATGATCCTGTTAATGATCCCTGTCTTCTTCATGCCGCTGCACTCTTCTGTCCAGGGCGCCGCCGAAATCCTTCGCGCCCTTGCCGAACACGGTCACGTTGTTGAGGGACTGCTTGCCGGCGGTCAGCTTGTCGATCTCCGAACGCTTCACCAGGTAGCCGGTGACGCGCACGACGTCGTTGTTTTCCAGGTATCCGCTGAAATAGCGCAGGCCGCGCGCCAGACTGCCCTTGATGATGGGCAGCACCGCTTCCGGCGTCTTCAGATACGTCTCTTCGAATTTGAAAATGTCGCCCGTGCCGGTCGGGAAATACGGGTGGAACTGCTCGTTCACCGCCAGCTGGTCCAGCATGGCCGGTTCCGCGCCGATCGGGATGCGGGTGCCGGGGGCGTCCTCGCGGCCGTCGGAGTCGATGCCGACCTGCGCGTGCAGGCGGTAGCGGTGCCCCGTGGATTCGCAGTACGGCGCTTCATGCGCCTCCACCAGCTCGCTCAGACGGTCCATGATGCGGATGCCCAGCGCGGTGGCTTCGTCGTTCAGGCCGAAGCCCTTCTTCGGGTCCGTGATGCCCAGCAGGTGATTGCAGCATTCCGCCAGGCCCACCAGGCCGAACATGCCGGTGAAATTCTCGCGCTTCACGAAGCCTTCGGTGACCAGGAAATTGGTCTTGAAGAAGCTGGATTCCTCCACGATGAATTTCACGCGCTTGTCCATGTATTCGAACTGCAGGTCCGCGTAATACGGCAGCACGCGGTCCAGGAAATCTTCCACGCTCTTCGCCGCCAGCGAGCATTCATACAGGCGCAGGCGGGGCAGGGTAAAGCCGCCGCCGCCCTGCATCAGGCCGTTGTAGCAGGACGCGATGGCATATTTTTCGCCCCATTCCTTCACGAACATGCCGTGATTGGCGAAGGACGGCTTGGCGGTCTTCAGCATGCAGTTCACAGCCTTTAAGGCGAAGTCCTCCGGCGTGACCGCCGGATCGTATTTCAGAGTCAGGTTCGGAATGGCCAGCTGCATCTCCTCGGTCAGCTCCATCAGCAGCTCGCCGGTCAGGGAGGCCTGCGGGCCGATGTCCGCATGGACGAAGGAGTCCGTCAGCGTCTTGTCGATCTGCTTTAAGAACAGGCCGAGCAGCTTTTTCGCATACGCGCGGTCTTCCTTCAGCACGAACGGCTCCAGCAGCGCATCCAGGTCGCCCAGATAGACCGGGAAGGACGTGATGGAGGGGACGTGATGATACAGGATCATCAGCGCGTTCAGGGCTTCCGCCAGATCCTGCGGCGGATCCAGTTCCAGGAACGCGCAGCCCTTCGTGAACAGAAGCGAATAATCCGGGCAGATGTAGCGGGGACGGTACGGCATGACGCCTTCGTTCAGGTCGCACAGCGCGCGGCTGTCCTTGGCCTTGTAATATTCGTCGCTGTAGCGCAGGGAATCGTCCGTGCTTTCGCCCAGACGGGCCAGCGCGAGCAGTTCCTGGTGGTAAGTCAGGGTCGGATCCTGGATGATATCGAGTGCGGCACTCATGGGGGCTCCTTTCTATGGTGACAGATTTACAGTTCCAGGTAAGGGACCGCGTTCAGGTCCCAGCCGGCGCGTTCGCCGCGGCGGTAGCGGAAATAGGCGGCGGCGCCGATCATGGCGGCGTTGTCGGTGCAGAGGATGAGGGACGGTGCGTAGAGGGCGATGCCGGCCTTGGCGCAGGCGTCCGCGAGCGCGGTGCGCAGGGCGCCGTTGGCGGCGACGCCGCCGGCCAGGACGATGCGGTCCTGCTTCAGTTCCTGCGCCGCATGCATCGCGCGGCTCACCAGCACGTCCACCACCGCGGCCTGGAAGGAGGCCGCGACGTCCGCCTGCGAGACGGGTTCGCCCGTCATCTCCGCGTGGTTTAAGTAGTTCAGTACGGCGGATTTCATTCCGCTGAACGTGAAATCATACGGCGCCTCGTCCACTTTCCCGCGGGGGAAATGAATGGCTTCCGGGTCGCCTTCCCGCGCGGCCTTTTCGATCTTCGGCCCGCCGGGATAGCCCAGCCCGATGGCGCGCGCCACTTTATCGAACGCCTCGCCCGCCGCGTCGTCCCGCGTACGGCCGAGGATCTCGAACACGCCGTAGTCCTTCATGAACGCCAGATTCGTGTGGCCGCCGGAAACGATCAGGCTCAGGAACGGCGGCTCCAGCTCCGGGTGCTCCAGGAAGTTCGCGGACACGTGGCCCTCGATGTGGTTCACCCCGATCAGCGGCTTCTTCAGCCCGAACGCCAGCGCCTTCGCGTAAGCCACGCCCACCAGCAGCGCGCCGACCAGGCCGGGCCCGTAGGTCACGGCGATGGCGTCCACCTCCGGCAGCGTCATTCCCGCGTCCTTTAGCGCCTCCTGCACCACCGCGTCGATCCGCTCGATGTGCGCGCGCGACGCCAGTTCCGGCACCACGCCGCCGTACAGCGTGTGCAGCGGGACCTGGGACGAAATGATATTGCTCCGGATGCGGCGGCCGTCCGTCACCACGGCGGCGGCGGTCTCGTCGCAGGAGGATTCGATGGCCAGGATATGGGTCTCGTTCATGCTCTCCTCCTCCGTCCTCACGCCTCGTCCTCAAAATTCAGTGTGCAGCTCAGGCCGTCCTTCCCCACGCGCGTGTTGGGAAAGATCTCCTGCGCGGTCTCCAGAAACTCCTCCGGATGCGGCATGGCCGGGGAAAAATGCGTCAGCCACAGTTCGCGGACGCCGGCTTCCTTCGCCAGATCCGCGGCCTCCGCGTAGTTCATGTGCTTGTGCTCCGCGGCCCGCAGCTCGGACCCCTTTTCGCCGTACATGCCCTCGCAGATGAACAGGTCCGCGCCGCGCACGCCCTCCACAATGTTGTCTGTGGGGCGGGAATCCGTGCAGTAACTGACGCGGATGCCTTTGCGGGGCGGCCCGAGCACCATCTCGGGATAGTACGTTTCGCCTTCGAATTCCACGGTCTGGCCCTTCTGCAACAGGCCCCACATCTGCACGGGCAGGCCCAGCGCCTGCGCCTGCTCCACCAGGAAGCGGCCCTGGCGCGGGATGTCCACGGTGTAGCCGTAGCAGGGGATGCGGTGGCGCGCCTTGAAGGCCGTGATATGGAACGCGCCGAGCTGCAGATACTCGATCGGTTCCGCGCCCAGCTCCATGAATTCCAGTTCAAACGGCAGTTCCGGCGCGATGACGCGCAGGCTCTCCACGACCTTCTGCAGGCCGCGGGGGCCGACCAGCGTGACCGGGTCCGTCCGGTCCGCGTTGCCTATGGAAAGCAGCAGGCCGATCAGCCCGCTGATATGGTCCGCGTGAAAATGCGTAAACAAAATGTAATCGATCGGGTTGAAGCTCCAGCCGCGCTTCTTCAGCGCGATCTGGGTCCCTTCGCCGCAGTCGATCAGCAGCTGCGAGCCTTCGTGGCGCAGCATCAGACAGGTCAGGTGCCGGTACGGCAGCGGCATCATGCCGCCGGTGCCGGCCAGACAAACGTCCAGCATCGGTATCCCCTCTTCGGATCCCCCTTCTATTTGATCTCCAGCATCATCATGATGCCGTCTTCCATCGGTTTTTCGTAATAATTCCGGCGGCGCACCACCGGCTTGAATCCCAGGGATTCGTATAACTTGATCGCCCCGTAGTTGCTGACCCGGACGTCCAGGCGCCAGACTTTCGCGGCGGGGTTTTCGCGCATCATGGTCTCCGTGAGCGATTTGCCGACGCCCCGCACCCGGCTGTCCGGGTCCACGGCGATGCGCAGCAGCTCGCCCTCGTCCAGCACGCGGCTGGCGATGAGGTAGCCCACCGGGCGGCCGTCCGCCTCCGCGATGCGGATGTAGTTCAGCGGGTTTGCCAGCGACGTGAGCAGCCCGCTCTCGGACCAGGGGTCCGTAAAATTCTGCACTTCCATTTTGCGCAGCGCCGGGGCGTCTTCCACGCGGCCGGGCCGGATCGTGACGGTACTCATAAAACTCCTCCTGTCCTGCGCAGCGCGCTCCTCACACCGGTTCGGACGCCTGCAGCCGCGCGTTCCGCTCCCGCTCCGCCTGCGAGATCCGCAGATAGAACGGCGCGAACGCGGCCGGCGTCACCGTTTCGCCCCGGGCCAGCAGCTGCGCGCCCAGCGCCGCCACCGCCGCCGCCCGCTGACGGCTGACGTGGGACGGCGCGAACAGCGCCTGCCCGCCCAATGTGTCTTCTATGGTCTTCCGGAACACCGGGACGCCGTCGCCCAGGAAGACGGCCGTTTCGCCCCGCTCCTTCAGCCCCGCCAGCCGCTCTTCCATGCTGAGCGCGGCGGAATTTTCCAATACCGTGAACGACCCGTCCGCCTCAAAGCGGTACAGGCCGGTGTAGACCTGCGCGCGGCGCGCGTCCATGATGGGGCAGATCAGGAAACGGCTCCCCCACAGGGAATACGCCATCGCGTCCGTAGTAGGGACCGCGACAAGCGGCTTGCCCCAGGCCAGGCCCAGCGCCTTCGCCGTGGCCGCGCCGATCCGCAGGCCCGTAAAGGACCCGGGGCCGGCCGAGACGGCGATCCCGTCCAGGTCCTCCGGCCGCCACTCCGTCCGCGCGAACAGTTCGTCGATGATCGGGAGCAGCGTCTGGGAATGGGTCAGTTTCGTGTTCAGCGTGATCTCCGCCGCAACGGCGCCGTCCTCCGACAGGGCCGCCGAGGCCACCAGGGCCGCGCTTTCGATCGCCAGCAGTTTCATGCGCCCCTCCCCCCTTTCACCGTGATCCGGCGGGCGTCGCCGCCTTTTTCCGGGATCCGGTCGATCCGGATCCACACCGTGTCCTCCGGCAGCAGGCCTTCCACAATCTCCGGCCATTCGACCAGGACGGTGCCGTCGCCGCCGAAATATTCGTGGCCGCCCACCGCTTCCAGTTCGGATTCCTCCTCCAGGCGGTACGCGTCCATGTGGCACAGCGGGAGGCGTCCTCCCGCGTAGACCTGCATCAGCGTGAACGTGGGGCTGGTGACCGGCGCCGTGATGCCGAGGCCTTCCGCGAAGCCCTTGGCGAACACGGTCTTGCCCGCGCCCAGGTCGCCGCTTAAGGCGAACACCTGGCCGGGCCGCGCCGCGCGTCCGAAACGCACGCCAAGCGCCCGGGTCTCCCCGGGGGACGCGGTCTCGATCACAAGCTCAGCCTTTCCGTTCCTCAATTCTTCCTTATGCCTTTCTGCCGAACTCCTTGATTAGGCGGCTCACCCGCTTGTACAGCAGCATCGTCAGCACGAAAATGACGACGCCCTTGATCAGGTTGAAGGGCATCACGCACCACAGCGCGAAGCTCCACACCGAGTCGATCTGCGGGAAGATCCTGGCGCCGGCCGCGATGATCTGCTCCAGCGGCATGAACTTCGCGTAGAACGGCAGCAGGACCAGCGCGTTCATCACCAGGCCCGCCAGCGCCATCGTCGCGATACCGAGGCCCATGCCGAGCATCGCGCGCTTTTTGGTCTTCCGGATCTGATACACGATGCCCGCAGGGATCACCATCGCGCAGCCGATCAGGAAATTGGCCAGCTCGCCCACGCCGCCGGTGCTGCTCCCCTTGATGACGAATTTCACCAGCAGTTTGATGAGTTCGGTCAGGATGCCCGCCACCGGGCCCAGCGCGAAGGTGCCGATCATCACCGGCACTTCCGAGATGTCCAGTTTATAAAAGTTCGGAGCCACGAAGGTCAGCGGGATCTCGACCAGCATCAACAAGCCGGCGATAGCGCCCAGGATCGCGATGACCACCATGTTCCGGGTAGAAAGCAGTTTCGTATTGCTCATCGTACTACCTGTTGCTGCGCCTTACTTGAACAGCGGGGTGGGATACACGCCCTCTGCCGCCATCTTCGCGAACTCCGCCTGCACCGCTTCCGTGTCTTCCGCAAACGTGATGCCGAACCAGGTGTCCGGCGTGGGCAGCACGCTGACTTCCGCGCGGCCGCTCTTGAGCATGTCGTCCACGATGGTGGGCAGCAGGTATTCCGCCTTCAGCGGGTTGTTCTTCACCGCGTCCTCCAGGAACGGGACGAAGCCCTTCTTCAGCTCGGTCATCATGGCCGGCGTGAAGCCCCACATGTTCATGGAGACCAGGCCTTCCGGATCGATGCGGACTTCCTCGCCTTCGAACGTGCCGGTCACGCGGCCGTCCGCGCGACGGGCGATGCCCTTGGTCTCATGGATCTCAGCCAGATGGCCGGCCATGTCCTGCACGCAGATGCCGCGGGTCACTTCGCCGTTGTCGCTCAGCGTGTTCTTCACGATGAAGCCCGCCATGGCGAAATGCGCCATCGCCTCTTCCTTCTCGGGCAGTCCGGATAGGAAGTCGTACAGGATGCGGAACGCGGTCTTGCCGTAGTAATCGTCCGCGTTGATCACGGCGAAAGGGCCGTCCAGGATGTCCCGGGCTGCCAGGATCGCGTGGCCGGTGCCCCAGGGCTTGGCGCGGTCTTCCGGGCAGGAGAAGCCTTCGGGCAGGTCGTCGATCTCCTGGAAGGCGTAGGCCACGTCAAAATACTTCTCGATCCGCTTGCCGATGATCTCCCGGAAATCGTTTTCCAGAGATCTGCGGATGATAAACACCACTTTTTCGAAGCCGGCTTCCCGCGCGTCGAACAGGGAATAGTCCATGATGATCTCGCCGGAAGGGCCCACAGGCGTCAGCTGCTTGATGCCCTTGCCGAAGCGGCTTCCGATGCCGGCCGCCATCACTACCAGTACAGGTTTTTTCGTCATACTTTCACCTCCGCGCCGCTTCACGCCGCGCACTCTCATTATACACATTTTTTTCATAAAATCTACAGAATAATAGGATTGTTTTTTCGGGGGTCCTGATGTATAATCGGCTTGATGCTGGCAAACGGCATTAAAGTTTTATTGCGGAAAGAGGTTTATTCAGATATGAAATACAATAAATACAGATTCAGGTTCCTGATGACGCTCGCCGTCACGGTGCTGCTGTTTGCTTTCGGACCCGCCCGTCCGACCCAGGCCGCGCCCGAAAAAGGCGCGAAGATCGCCGACGGCGTCTGGGCAGGCGATCTGGACCTGAGCGGCAAGACCGAAGACGAAGCCCGGCAGCTGCTGGAAGACTACTTCCGCGAAATGGAGCAGCGCACCCTGAAATTATACGTCTACGACAACTACGTCAACAAGGACAACCCGGGCCGTACGGAAGGCCAGACCCTCCTGAACAGTTTCTCCGTTTCCTACTCCTCGCTGGGATTCACCTGGTCCGTAGAGGAGACCCTGCAGAAGGCCGTCTCCTACGGCCAGACCGGCAAGCTGATCCAGCGCTACAAAGACCTGCAGAACCTGAAGTACGACAAGGCCGTCCTGCCCCTGGAATACGGCATCAACGGCCAGACGATCTATAATTACATCGCCCAGAACGTCAGTCCCGAAGTCGACCACGGCGCCACGGAAGCCCGCATCGCCGTCAGTTATCCCAACATCTACGTCACTGCGGAAGCCTCCCACGGCATCAGCGTCAACGTCGGCGTCACCGCGGAAAAGATCCAGCTCCTGTTCAGCGACGGGATCCCCGAAGATTCCAGCATCACCGTTTCCGTCTCCTATCAGGATCCGCTCAATTCCACCGCGGATTACTCCAAGATGAACGCCGTGCTGGGCGAATACACCACGCTCGTGGAACTGACGGAAGAGACCCGGAACCGCACGCACAACATCACGCTGGAGATGGAGATCCTGAACGGCACCATCGTGATGCCCGGCGAAGTCTTCTCCATCTGGGGCATCATGGGCAACACCACCGCGGACAAGGGCTTCCTGCCCGCCGGCGCGTTCCAGCCGGGCGGCCGCATGGCCGATGAAGAGGGCGGCGGCGTCTGCCAGGGCAGCACCACCATCTACTGCGCGGCGCTGCGGGCGGAGATGGAGATCGTGGAACGCTTCGCGCACTCCATGGTCATTTCCTACGTCCCCTTTGCGCAGGACTGCGCGCTGGCCTGGGACTACAAGGATCTGAAGTTCCGCAACAACACGGACGCTCCCATCTACCTGGAGACCTTCGTGGAAGGCAACCGCGTGGTGGCCCGCATCTACGGCCATGAGACCCGGCCCGCCAACCGCTCCCTGGTCTTTGAGACCACGGTCACCAAGCGCGAGATCTACGGTCCCCGCTACTGGCTGAACCACAACGCCAACCCGGGCAAGCCCGAGGTGACCGGCGGCATCCACATGGAGGCGGAAGCGTACTGCACCAAGAAGGTACTGGTCGACGGCGTCGTCGTCAGTGAGGAAGTGATCGCGGACGATCACTACAGGCCCGAGCAGCAGACCGTCGCCATCGGCTGCAACATGCTCGAACTCTACGTCCGCGGCGATGAATACCACGAAAAGGTCTACGACGCCAACAACAACCAGCTGCTGGTGGACAAGGACGGCATTCCTTATTACAACGGCACCAACGGCTATCTGCTGGTGAAGGATTACCAGGCCGATTCCGAAGGCCACGCGATCCTGGACGCCCAGGGCCGGCCGATTGCCCGCTCGGGCCAGCCGACCACCGAGTCTCCGGAAGAGCATCCCTGCTCGCTGCCGCGATACAAGGGCCGCTTCGACGTGGACGACTATGTGGCCGAGCTGGGTCTCCGCCAGCTGGTCGTCATCCAGGTCAAGACCGTTGCCAGCAAGACCGCCAAGGGCGAGATCTGCTGGGTGACCTATGAAGACGGCGAGACCGCCGTCCCGGTCGGCTCCAACCTGGAACCCGGCACCAAAGTCATCGTCTATGTGAGCGGCGGCAAGGACTACTCGCCTACGGATCCGACCACGGAAGCACCGACGGAAGCTCCGACTGAGCCGCCGACGGAAGCTCCTACCGAGCCGCCGACTGAAGCTCCCACCGAGCCGCCGACTGAGGCTCCTACTGAGCCGCCGACGGAAGCGCCGACTGAACCGCCTACGGAAGCGCCTACCGAACCGCCGACCACGGAAGCTTCCCTGCCGACGATGCCTACCTACGCCGGCCGCCCGATCTCCGAGCTTTTCGCGGAACTGACCGGTATGGGCGTGCCTGAGGATGATATCGTCATTATCTACGGTACCTCCCAGGATCATCCCGAAAAGGACGCCGTCTACTTTGTCTCCAAGACGGACAAGGTTGAAGGCAAATCCGAAATCAAGCCCGGCACGGAATTAGTCCCCGGCAAAAAGATCTACATCTTCGTCAACAAAGGGGAAGACTGATTCCGTCACGAACATCCTCAACAGCGGTCTCCGGACCGCTGTTTTTTTATCCCTCCCGCCCCCTTAAAACCTATTTCATTTTTCTCATTATTATGTTATACTGAAATCGCAGAGAACCGGACGGAACTGAAAAGCGGGACAGCCCCGCCCGCTTCCCTGTAGAACTAGATAAGGAGTGAATGCGATGAATTTCAAACTGATCACAGGAAAGAATTTCACAGCCACCCAGGCCATGGAAGAATTGCTGGACAAGAAGCTCGCCAAACTGGACCGCTTCTTCGTGGCAAAGACCGACGCTGAAGTATTTATGGATCTGGTCAAGAGCAAGGCCAAAGTTGAGATCACCGTTCCCGTCAGATACGGCGTCATCCGCTCTGAAAAGACCGGCAGCGACATTTACGCGCTGATCGATGAAGCCGTGGATTCCATGGAAAAGCAGCTGAAGAAGTACCGCAGCAAGCTGCAGGACAGCTACCAGAGCGGCGGCCCGGCCAATTATGAACCGGCGGCGCCCGCGGAGGAAGATGAGATCAAAATCGTCCGCACCAAGCGCTTCGCCGTGAAGCCCATGGACGCGGAGGAAGCCTGCCTGCAGATGGAACTGCTGGGCCACAACTTCTACATGTTCCTGAACGCGGAATCCGGAGAAGTCAACGTGGTGTACCGCCGCAACGACGGCGCCTACGGCCTGATCGAGCCGGTCCTGGGCGAGGAGTGATCCGCTGAAGATACATCAAAAAAGAGGGGCGCGAACCCCTCTTTTTTTGTGCTCCGGAACGCGCCGGATCAGTCGCCGATCACGTTCTGGATGGTGTGCAGCCCTTCCGTGGGCATCACGATGACGCGGACCTTCAGGCCTTCGCGCGGCGCTTCCACGATCATGGGCTGGCCGGCTTCGTTGCGGCCGATGTACATCGCCACGTGTCCCGCACCGGCACCCGGATCCCAGGTGCGCCAGCAGACGATGTCGCCCGGGCGGGCCTGATCAATGGAGATGACCTTCACGCCCGTGTACGCGATGTAGTAGGAGTAGTGCGCCAGTTCAATGCCGTACTGCGCGTAGATCAGGCTCAGGAAGCCGGAGCAGTCCGTGCCGTAGCTCAGGCTGTAGCCGCCGAACACATAGTCCAGCTTGTCCACGTACTGCAGGGCGTTGGTGACCACGCGGCGCCGGAAATCCGAAGTGCCTTCCGGGATGTAGCGGGTGTAGTCGCCCCAGGCCGGCTGCGTGGGCGCTTCATACTGCGTGGAGGTCTCCAGCCAGCGGGACGCTTCAATGGACGCCTGGCGGGACGATTCTTCCCAGGCCTGGCGGGCGGCTTCCGACTGGCGGATGGATTCCGCGATGGACGCCTGACGGGACGCTTCCGCCCGGCTGGCTTCCGCGACCGCTTCCAGCGAGGCCGCGATGGACGCCTGCAGGTATGCCTCATAGGACTCCGATTCCGACGCGCGGATGGATTCCATGCGGGATTCCTCGCGGCTCCGGTCGATGCTGGACAGCTCGTACTGGATGCGGTTGGCTTCCTCCAGGCTGCGCTGTTCCATCTCCATGGTCACGGCCGTGCTGGTCTCCCAGCTCAGTTTCACCGCGGAAACGGGCACGTAGCCGTAGAACGTGCCGGATTCGCCGGACGCGTACAGGATGCGCACGTAGCTGTCGTTCCAGCTGTCGACCTGGTATTTCTGGCCGGAGTACAGGACCGCCATGGTGTCGCTGTATTCGCTCTGCTCGCGGAGCAGGCGCTGCGCGTCATAGTTCATGACGGCGTAGCAGCGGACGATGGTGCTGATGATCTCCGCGGCTTCCGCGCCGCTCTCAAAGAATTCCGCCTTAACGTAGCCGTTCACTTCGCCGGACTGGATGTGGTACCACAGACCGTCTTCCTCATAGAGGCTTTCCAGCACTTCCGCCGTGGAATTGTAGCGCATGAGGCCTACCGCTGCCGCAGCGGCGGACGGCTCCTTCCGGACGTTGACGAAGCCGCTGGAGCGGAATACGATGATGTTGAGCTCGCTGAGCTCCGCCTGTTTCCGCAGACGCATGCTGCGGAGCAGTTCCTCTTCGTAAGCCGCGGTACGGTTCTCGTCCCGGTCCGTGTGTTCGTTGATGACGTTGACGACCTGCTGGCCGCCTGACTGCTGTTCCTTCAGTTTCAGGTAATCGTATACCTGAGACAGATCCACTTCTCCCGCGGGCTCTTCCGGAGCCTTTGTCGTTTCTTCCTGAACGTCCTGAATTTCCGAACTATCTTCTGTTTCACTGTTGACTTCTGTGGGTTCTTCAGGTACGGCAGGTTCCGTAGAGTCTTCCGGACCGATAAAATAATCCGTAGGAGTACCGACGATGGGGAGGGTCTCCTCCGCGCGCGCCGGGAAAGTTGACAACACCAGACAAACAGCCAGAAGGCTGATCCAAAGTCGTTTTAAAGTTGTGGTTTTTTTAAACTGATTCATTCTTTTCCTTTCTGCAAAGCAGAAGTCAAATACTGATAGTTCGGTTATATTTTACACAAAAAAGGCCCAAAAGTCAAGAAAACGGCCATTTGGCGCGGTTTTTGCACGTTTTTTGCAAGATGTTGGAACGAAAAAAAGAGAGAAATACCACATTTTGTGGGTCTTGTTCATTCCGGCGACGAGAAAACGTCACTTTTTCACTTAACATATCAAGTTTTTTGTGTTCCTATACTTAAAAATCAAAAGCCCTCCCGAAAGAGGGCTTTTTCGCGCACGCTCCCCGAGCAGGGCTCGAACCTGCAACAACCCGGTTAACAGCCGGGTGCTCTACCATTGAGCTATCGAGGAAGATGGATCCGCGCGCTCCCGCGCACGTTTCATCATCGATACTATACAACGGTCCCGTCCGGGATGCAAGCACTTTTTTGATTTTTCGACAGCTCTGTTAGACAATGGACTTGCCGGCCAAAAGCGGAAGGCGCAGGGCTCCCGTCTACGGCCAGGTCTTGATCTGTTTCTGTGTGACCAGGTCCAGACTTATGACTCCCAGATAGATCTCATCTTTGCAGGTGGGGCCGGTGGTTGCTTCATATTTTATCAGGATGTCCGCTTCCTTCCGGTCATTCCGATAGGTAATACCGGGTATGATTTCTGCATCTCCGACCACCTTCCAACCTTTATCCTTTTCCAGATGAACGCTTTGAAAACCGACAAAAGAATAGCTTCCATCATCGTTTTTTTCATAGGTAAAATACAGTGTAACGAGACACATGCATTCTTCTTTTTCAGCGGCATCTTCGGTCTTCAGGACCCCATGGAATTCCCCCGTCATATCCTCACGGAAAACAAACGCTTCTTCCGGCACCGGGGAATTGTTCCGACGATGATCCAGCGCCCAGAGCACGGCTAATACCGCGATCAGAAACACTAAAAGCAGAATGATCCGGACCATCCTGCGGCGCATCCTTATTTTTCCCTCATTGCTGTAATCCGCAACCTGCATTACGGTCTCCTTCATTTCCCGGTCCATCCGTTCACTTCTCCTTTCCCCGCTTAAGATCTCGCGGAGGTCAGTTTCATAGAAATCCGATAATTCGATCAGAATATCCAGATCGGGCATGTTGCTCCCCGTCTCCCAGCGGGAAACCGTCCGCTGCGAAACGCCCAACTTCTCCGCGAGCTGTTCCTGGGTCATCCCTTTTCCTTTCCGGAGTTCCTGAAGGAATTTCCCCATTTTGACCAGATCCATAGTCCATTGACCTCCTTTGCGGCTTCAGCATACAAAACATAGTTCTTTTCGTACAGGACAAGAAGCGACTAAACGGCCGGGATCGGCAGAATAGACATGTTTTGTCTTGTTTTTTCGCGGAGAAGGAAGGATTTGAACTTGCTTCGCAAGCCCCTCCATCGTCAACGACACCCCTTCCCTCGTCGGTCGGTTTGTCGGACAGTGTCACGAAAAATGCCTTGTTTCTTCTGCCGCAGGCAGCACTGCGGCATTTTTCCCCGCAGGCAGCGCTTCGGCGATTTTGCCCCCGCCGCTGCGCGACGCTCGTGTTCAATCCCGCTCCACGAAAAAGGAGCTCTTTACGAGCTCCTTTTTTCGCGGAGAAGGAGGGATTTGAACCCTCGCGCCGCTATTAACGACCTGCACCCTTTCCAGGGGTGTCCCTTCGGCCAGCTTGGGTACTTCTCCGAATGCAAAGGAAAGTATAATGACTCGGAGAGAAAATGTCAAGATGTTTTTTGAAGTTCTTCAGATATCTTCGATCTGCCAGTCGATGGGGGCGGAGCCGTGCGAGGTAAGGAAGTCGTTGCAGCGGCTGAAGTGGCGGCAGCCGAAGAATCCGCGGTAGGCGGACAGGGGGCTCGGGTGGGGGGCCTGGAGGACCAGGTGGCGCGGGTTGTCCAGGAGGCCGCGTTTTTCGCCCGCCGGGCGGCCCCAGAGCAGGAAGACGATGGGGCGGTCCTGGGCGTTCAGCGCGCGGATGGCCGCGTCGGTGAACTGCTCCCAGCCGATGCCGCGGTGCGAGGCCGCCTGGTGCGCCCGGACGGTCAGGATCGTGTTCAGCAGAAAGACGCCCTGCTCCGCCCATTTCATCAGATACCCGTTGTTCGGGATGCAGCAGCCCAAGTCGTCGTGCAGTTCCTGGAAGATGTTGACCAGCGAGGGCGGGATCTCCGTGCCCGGCCGCACCGAAAAGCACATCCCGTGCGCCTGGCCCGGCTCATGGTACGGGTCCTGGCCCAGGATCACGGCCTTCACCTTCTCCAGCGGCGTGGCCTCGAAGGCCGAAAACAGGTCCGCGGCGGGCGGAAACACCTGCCGCGTCTGATATTCCTGCAGCACCTTCCGGTACAGTTCCCGGTAGTAGGGCTTTTTGAATTCCTCTTTCAGGGCGGTCTCCCACCCGCCGCTCAGCATCGCCATGGCTGCTCCTATTTCACCAGTTCGCCGGTGTGGTCGTAGAAATTGACGGGCGGCAGTCCTTCATATTGCTGCATAGACCATTTCTCCCACCGGGCGGGGTTGTAGATCAGCTGGACGGAATCCGCCAGCCCTTTCAGGACGCGGTCCAGATTCTCCTCCCGGAGGGAGCGCTCCATTTCCGCCTTGTGGCGGGCCGTTTCCTCCAGCAGGTACGGCGAGAGACACTGGATCACGTAATACGTCGTGTCGATGGAAATGACCGGGCTCCAGCGGCCTTCCTTGAGCGCGAACGCGACGGTCTCCCACTCTTCGGGATGCGTGCCGCGTGCCGCGTTCTCTTTCCGGACCGTGATGCCCTCGATCCCGCGGGTCACTTCGCCGGCCTGCTTGCCGTCCTCCAGTTCGTTCCGGATCCGCAGCGCTTCCGCGTAGCCGACGCGGTGCTCGATCTCCACGACCTGCACGGACATCACCCGGGCCTCCTCGTCGCTGACTTCCACGTTGCCGTCCACCATGGTCTGGCGGTAGAAGATCTGCGCGCGGGCATAGCGGGCGTAGGCCTCTTCGACCAGGTCCCGCGTGATGCCGGTCGCGGCCCGGCCTTCGTCGCCCAGTTCCTGCATGAAGGCTTCCGCAGCGTGATTGACGGAGGACTGCTCCGCGTTGCTGAGCGTCACGCCCGCCTGCCGGGCGCCGTAATCGGCCAGGAACAGCAGTTCCAGGTAGTCCAGCAGGCCGTCGCGGATGTACGTTTCAAACGTCCCGTCCGCCAGCTGCACGTTCCAGATGCCGGTCCCGTAGGACGACGTGTACTTCGTGTACTGGGACATGATGTAGATCTGCGCTTCCGGCCAGGTGCAGATGATGTCCCCGACCGCGAGCAGTTCGTCTTCGCGCAGCGAAAGATCCCCCTTTCCGCCGCAGGCTGTGAGCAGCAGACAGAGGGTCAGAAGAAGGCAGAGTGCCCGCTTCCTCATGAACGGGCCTCCTGCTTCCGCATGATGTCCAGGAAGGCCGCGGCATTCGCGCCCGCGTCCCCGCGGAAGACACCGCTGCCGGACACGATCACGTTGGCGCCGGCATCCAGGACGTTCTGCACGTTCTGCAGCGTGATGCCGCCGTCCACTTCGATATCCGTCTGCAGGCCGCGCGCCTGAATCAGGCTGCGCAGCGCCCGGATTTTCTCATCGCAGTAAGGAATGTAGGCCTGGCCGCCGAACCCGGGGTTCACGGTCATCAGAAGGACCATATCGGCCAGCGGAAGGATCCAGTCCAGCACGCACAGCGGGGTGGCGGGGTTGAGCGCCACGCCGGCCTTCAGGCCCATCTCGCGGATCGCGTACAGCGTGCGGTCCAGATGCGTGACCGCCTCGGCGTGGACCGTGATGATGTCCGCCCCGGCTTTTGCGAAGTCCTCCAGATAGCGGCGCGGCTCTTCGACCATCAGGTGGACGTCGAAGACCAGCGAGCTCCGCTTCCGCAGGGAAGCGATCGCCGGCGGGCCGAACGAGAAATTGGGCACGAAATGCCCGTCCATCACGTCCAGATGCAGATACTGCGCGCCTGCTTTTTCGACCTTTTCCACTTCCTCCGCCAGCCGGCCGGTATCCGCCGCCAGCAGCGACGGGGATAAAATGTACTGCATAGCCGTATCCTTTCTCAGTATTTCCTGCGCGCCCGGAGTTCCTCCAGGAAGCGGCAGTAGTTGTCATAGCGCTCGCGGGCGATCCGGCCGGCTCCGGCCGCCTCCCGCACGGCGCAGTCTTTTTCTTTATGGTGCAGGCAGTCCCGGAAGAAGCATTGCTCCCGGAACGGCTCAAATTCCGGATACAGGGCCGGCAGGTCCTCCGCCTCCAGAGGCGGCAGGTCCAGCGAGGAAAAGCCGGGCGTGTCGCAGAGGAAGCTGTCGCGCTCCCAGCAGAAGATCTCCGAATGCCGCGTGGTGTGGCGGCCCCGGCCGAGCTTGCGGCTTAAATCCCCGGTCTCCATGGCGGCGGCGGGCAGCAGGCGGTTGAGCAACGTGGACTTGCCGACGCCGCTGACGCCGGCCAGCACGGTGGTCTTTCCCCGCAGGCGCTCCGTCAGTTCCGGGATCCCCCGCCCGTTCAGGGCACTGAAGGAGCAGACTTCGTAGCCTGCTCCTTCGTAATTGCTCCGTATGCGGTTTTCGGTCTCCGGGTCCGGCAGGTCGGCCTTGCTGATGCCGATCAGTACCGGGACGTGCTGCCATTCCATCCACAGCAGGAAACGGTCCAGCAGCGCCGGATGAAAGGCCGGCTTGTGCAGGGAGACCAGGATCAGCGCCTGGTCCGCGTTGGCCACGGCGGGCCGGATCAGGGCGTTTTTCCGCGGCAGCAGTTCCTCGACGTAGCCGCTGCCCGGGTCCTCCTCCGTGAGGCGGATGCGGACGTTGTCGCCCACGAGGGGCTTGACGTCCTGCAGGCGGAAGGTCCCTCTGGCACGGCATTCCACAACGGTGTCGATCCCGTCGTGCACATAGTAAAACCCGCCGATGCCTTTAATGATCTTTCCCTGCATGGTCCTCTCGTTTATTCGTCCTTGACCTCGTTGACGAAGATGTAGATCTTATTGCCCGGTTCGAGCACCGTGCCGGGGATGATCTCATGGTCGCCTTCCACGGCATCCACTGAAGAGACAAAGTAGACGGCGTCTTTCTCCGGATGGGTGATGGAAGTCCCGTACCGGATCACGATGTCTTCCGCGGGGACGCCCATGCCCGTGAGTTCCGCGAAAAGCTCGGAGATCTGGCGGCCGGCGTAGGTCGGCATCGTGGGCAGCGGCGCTTCCGTGGCCGGTTCCGTAGGCTGTTCCTCCGTCGTCGGCTCGGTCGCCGGTTCGGTAGGCTCCTCCGTGGTCGGTTCGGTGGTCGGCGCTTCGGTGGTCGGTTCTTCGGTCGGTTCTTCCGTCGGCTCTTCCGTCGGTTCCTCGGTCGGTTCCGTCGGATCGGTCGTCTTCCGGAACGTGATCACGACTTCCTCGTCCGCTTTCAGGGCCGTGCCGCCCTTCGGCGTGACCTTGGAGACGACGACGGCCTCCGGATCCTTCGGCGCCTTGCCGTCCTTGAAGGAGTACGGGATGCCGGCCTCCTCCAGCAGGGCCGTCGCTTCGGCCACGGTCATGTCCACCAGGCCTTTCGGGACGACCAGCGCGCTGATGTGCAGCATGACGACCGTGCCCTTCTTCAGCGTCGTGCCTTCCGGAATGTCGGTGGTGCCGTCCTTTCGGGTCACCCAGCAGATCTGTCCGGGCGGGAAGTCCTTGGAGGCTTCATATTTCAGTTTGACGCTCAGGCCCATCTGCTCCAGTTCTTCCTGCGCCTCCTCGATGTCGTCGCGGCCCAGCAGGGCGGGCAGGACCGGTTCCGGATCGGTCATGGTGATATACAGGATGGTCCGCAGATCCAGCGATTCGCCGGCTACGGCTTCCTTCGTATTGCCGCCCAGGTAAGCTTCCACCAGGGCGACCGTGTTGGGCAGGTAAGTGCTGCTCGGGATGGTCTCGGTCCGGAACTGCAGGTTCGTATCGGCCGGGAAGCCGGCTTCGCGCAGCGCGGCGATGGCCTGCTCCTTCGTATAGCCCAGGATGGCCGGGACCTTGAACATGGCCGGGCCGCTGCTGATGATCAGCGTGACCGGCGTGCCCGGGGTCGCCAGCGAGCCCACGGGCGGGTTGGCCGCCATGACGGCGCCGGCCGGCACGGAAGGAGAATGCTCCCATTCGGTCCCGGAGGACACCACCAGGCCCACTTCGCGCAGGATGGCGCCCGCTTCTTCCACGGATTTGCCGATGATATTGGTCGGGATAACGACGGCGCCGCTGTCCCGCGTGGCGATCCACAGGGTCACCTCGGTATCCAGCAGCAGCGAGACGCCGGGATCGTAGCTCTGGTCCACGACGGTGTTATCCTCGAATTCGGAATCCTCCGGCACCAGCTCGTACTCCAGATGCACGCGCAGGCCGTCCTCCATCAGGAGATCCATCGCCTCCGCGTAGTCCATGCCGATCAGGTCGCGCAGGATGACGGTGCCCTCCGGCTCGGTCGAGACCGGCTCAGTGGGCTCGGGCGTCGTAGTGGGCGCCTCCGTGGTGGGCGGGATCGTGAACGGCGTGGTGGTCGGGATCACGGTGGTCTCGCGCGGCGCGGTGGTCACTTCGGGCGGGATCCAGGCCGTGGTGGTCGGTTTGGACGGGTTCAGCCAGGCGCAGGCTTTGGAAATGATGGCGATGATGATCACCAGGATCAGCACACCGATGCCCAGCATCACGTAATTCAGGATCTTTTCCGTCCGCTTCGCCTTTTCTTCGGCCAGACGGTCCTCCTCCTGCATTTCGATGGCCTTGCCGACCCCTTCGTCAAAGGCCCGGTTCTTCTCATCCTCGTCCCACTGCGTCTTCCGCGGCGAGATGCCGGCCAGTTTCAGGATTTCCGCGTCTTCCTTGCGCATGGCAAGGTTGGGGTCGTTTGCCCCTTCCGCCGGCAGGACGACGAAATCCTCGTCCGGCGTGACGATCAGCTTCTTGAAATCCACCAGCAGGTCCGTCATGGACGCATAGCGGTACGCCGGATTCTTCTGCGTGCATTTCAGGATGATCTTTTCCAGGTTCAGGGACAGCGACGGGGCCAGTTCTCCCGGAGGCTTGATGGGCTGCTGCACATGTTTGAGCGCGATCTCCACCGGGGATTCGCCGTCGAACGGGACCTGCCCGGTGACCATCTCGTATAAGGTGATGCCCAGGGAATAAATGTCGCTGCGGGCGTCGCAGGCGTCGCCGCGGGCCTGTTCGGGCGAAATATAATGGACGCTGCCCATCGAACTGGTGGTGGACGTCTCCGTGGACGCCATGCGGGCGATGCCGAAGTCCGCCACCTTGATCTTCCCTTCACGGGAGATGATGATGTTCTGGGGCTTGATGTCGCGGTGGACGATGCCCTGGCTGTGCGCGGCTTCCAGGCCCTTGGCGACCTGCATGGCCACCTCGACGGCCTCCCGCTCCTCCATGGCGCCCATCTTGTCGATATATTTCTTCAGATTGATGCCTTCGACCAGCTCCATGACGATGTAGTACATGCCGTTCTGCTCGCCCACGTCGAACACGCCCACAATGTTGGGGTGGTTCAGGGCGCCGACGGCCTGGGCTTCCCGGCGGAATTTGGCCACGAAGCCGGCATCGGAGCTGAGTTCTTCCTTCAGCACTTTGATCGCGACCAGGCGCTTTAAGACGGTGTCGCGCGCCCGGTAGACGTCGGCCATGCCGCCGGCGCCCACGGTGCTGAGTATTTCATATCTGTCGTTTAAAACAGTTCCCGCTTTCAGTAACATAGGTCTTTATTCCTCTGATTCGGTCTCTTCCCGGTACTCGACCAGGAGGATCGTGATATTATCCTGTCCGCCCGCGTCCATCGCCATGCGCAGCAGCCGGGAGGCGGCGCGGTCGACGTCCTCTTCCCCGCGCAGCACGGCGGCGATGTCTTCGTCGCTCACCATGCCGTGCAGGCCGTCGCTGCACAGCAGCAGGCGCTGTCCGGAGGCGGCGGGGACCAGGAACACGTCCTCCTCCACCGTGGCCTCGGAGCCCATGGCCCGGGTGATCTTGTTCCGGTTGGCCAGGTACATCGGGTCGTCCCGTTCCAGGACGCCCTGGCGCACCATTTCCTCCACCCAGGAATGATCCAGGGTTATTTGCCGCAGTTCATCGTTTTCAAACAGGTAGGCCCGGCTGTCGCCGACGTTGACGACGATCCATTCCGTTTTATTGAAATAGGCCATCACCACGGTCGAACCCATTCCCTGCAGGTAATCCAGCTCCAGGGAAAGCTGGTTCAGGGCCCGGTTGGTGTTCTCCACCGCGTCGCGGAGGGCGTTCAGCACGCCGTTCTTCCGGCCGATGGCTTTCAGGTTGTCCGGGATCTTGCGTACAACAAAACGAGAGGCGTACTCTCCTCCCTTATGTCCTCCCATACCGTCGGCCACGATAAACAGATTGTTTTCCAGTCCGCCCAGGGGGCAGCCCGTGTAAAAGGAGTCTTCGTTGTTCTGTCTGACCAGGCCGACGTCAGTTTTTGCCGCATATTGAAGCATGCTGCTCCATCAGCCTCCTTCTGAGCTGGCCGCAGGCACCGTCGATGTCCGCGCCCATCTTCTTTCTAATAGTAGCATTTATCCCGTTTTTTTCAAGTGTTTTTTGGAACAGGGCCACGGCCGCCTCCTGCGAGGCCTCGAATCCGCGCTCCGTGACCGGGTTCACCGGGATCAGGTTGACGTGGCAGTTCCTGCCTTTCAGGAGCTTCGCGAGAGCCAGCGCGTGCGCCTCGCTGTCGTTCGAGCCGCGGACCAGGCTATACTCGTAGCTCATGCGGCGGCCGGTCTTTTCGAAGTATTCGTCGCAGGCCGCGAGGGTCTCCGCGATGGTGTACCGGTTGGCGATGGGCATCATGGTGCGGCGGAGCTCATCGTCCGGCGCGTGCAGGGACAGGGCCAGCGTGATGCCGAGCTTCTCCTCCGCCAGCGCGCGGATCTGCGGCACGAGGCCGCAGGTGGAGACCGTGATGTTCCGCTGGCTCAGGTTTTTGCCCTTCGGGTCCGAGATCAGGCGGATAAAGCGGATCAGATTGTCCGGATTGTCCAGCGGCTCGCCCATGCCCATGACGACGATGTGGTCCACGCGTTTCCCGGTCTCCTCCTCGATCCGGAAGACCTGCTCCAGCATTTCGCCGGGGAGGAGGTTGCGGGAGAGGCCGTTCAGCGTGGAGGCGCAGAAGCGGCAGCCCATACGGCAGCCGACCTGGGAGGAGACGCAGACCGTGCAGCCGTAATCGTAGGGCATGAAAACGCTTTCGATAGCCTGGCCGTCCGGCAGTTCAAACAGGTATTTCCGGGTGCCGTCCCGGGAGACCTGCAAGGTGTGGAGGGTCAGGGTGGAGAGGGCGTAATGCTGCCGCAGAGCTTCGCGGAAGGCTTTCGGAAGGTTCAGGGCCTCGTCCAGGCTGCGGATCTTCTTGTTCTGCAGCCAGTCAAAGAGCTGGGCGCCGCGGTAGGCGGGCTGGCCCAGTTCCTGCGCGGCGGTCTTCAGTTCCGCCTCGGTCATGGATCGAAGGTCCTGCATGGGAAAGCTCCTTGTGTCGTGGTTATTTCGTGAAAAGGCTGATGAAAAAGCCGTCGCCGGAGAGGTCTCCGGGCAGGATCTGCCGCGCCGGGGCGGCAGGCTTCAGGCTCAGGTCCTTTTCGATATAAGCTGCGTTGTCCGCGTTTTCTTCTTTGGTCAGCGTGCAGGTGGAATACAGCAGTTTTCCGCCGGGTTTTACGTACCGGACGGCGTTGTCCAGGATGCGGCGCTGGAGGGCGGCCAGGTCTTCGATCTGCTGCGACGTGACGCGGTATTTGATCTCCGGCTTGCGGGAGGCCGTGCCGAGGCCGGAGCAGGGCAGGTCCGCGATAACCAGGTCGAAGGCGTTTTCGAAGGACGGTTGAAAGACGGTCGCATCCGACTGCCGGACTTGGATGCAGGAAAACCCGCTGCGTTCCGCGTTTTCGCGGATCAGGCGGCATTTGGCCTCCGCGAGGTCGCAGGCGGTGATTTCGCCGTTGTTCCGCATCAGGTCTGCGGCCTGCAGGCTTTTCCCGCCGGGGGCAGCGCAGAGGTCCAGGACACGTTGACCGGGCTGCGGATCGGCGGCGGCGACGGCCAGCTGGGCGCTGACGTCCTGCAGCTGCACGAAGCCTTTGCGGATGACTTCCGTCTGTTCCAGGGGAACGGCGGGGCCGTCTTCCGTCCTGATGCGCTGAAGCCGGAGGGCCGCCGGGAAGGACGGTGCCGGTTTGGCGGAAAAGCCGTCCCGCGCGAGCAGGGACACCGCGTCCTCCGCGGAGATCCGGCTTTCATTGACGCGCGCCCACAGAACCGGGGCCTGCAGGAAATGCTCCGCCGCCTGCCGGGTCTTCTCTTCCCCGTACAGCGCGGTCAGGCAATCATATAACGGCTGCGGCAGGCTCAGGGCCGCCGCGCCTTCCGGTTCCTGCCAGTCCGTTTTGCGGGCTGCGGCGCGCAGGACGCCGTTCGCGAAGCCGGTCAGGCCTTCGCCGAGGCGTTTCCGGACGAGTTTGACGCTTTCATTGACGGCCGCGGAGGCGGGGATCCGGTCCATGTACAGGATCTGGTACAGGCCCATGCGCAGGACGCTGCGCAGGTAGGGCTTCATCTGCGCGGCCGGTGTGCGGCTGACCTGATCCAGATAAAAGTCCAGGGTCAGGGCCCGGCTGACGGTCCCGTGGACCAGTGCGGTGATGAGGTTCCGTTCGCGGACGTCCAGGTCCAGGGCGCCGCGGAAGGCGTCCCGCAGCAGTTCGTGGCTCATCCCGCCCTCTTCGAGCGTTTGATGGATGATCGAGGCGGCCAGCGCGCGGCTATTCATGGGTCTCTCCGAGGATCTCGCCCGGCGCCGTCGCATACCCGCGCAGATAAGCGTCGGCGGGCATCATTTTTTTACCTTCGGGCTGCAGGGCGAAGAGGCGGAGGACACCGTCTCCGGTCTGTACGTCGATGCCGTTTTTGGAAACGGCCGTGACGGTACCGGGCGCGGGCAGGGGTTCTGCAGAACCTTCAGCCGACCCATCCTCCGTCACCACGGCCGCCCGGCCGATCTTCAGCCGCCGGCCGTTCCGGAACGTGACCGTCCCGGGCCAGGGATCGAACGCGCGGATGCGCCGCTCCAGTTCCGCCGCGGGCCGCGAAAAGTCCAGCAGCCCCGCTTCCTTGCGGATCAGTCCCGCGTAGGTGCTTTCGCCCTCCTGCGGGCGGCGGGGGAGCGTACCCGCCTCCAGTTGTGCCAGCGCCCGGACGATCAGTTCGCCGCCCAGCGCCGCCAGCTTATCGGTCAGCGTGCCGCCGGTATCGTCCGGCTCAATGGCCAGGGTCTCCTGCAGCCGGATGTCGCCCGTGTCCAGGCCGGCGTCCATCTGCATGACGGTGACGCCCGTCTCCGTTTCCCCGGCCAGGATCGCGGCTTCGATCGGCGCCGCGCCGCGGTATTTCGGCAGCAGGGACGTATGCACGTTGAGGCAGCCCCACCGCGGCAGGTCCAGCACCGCCTGCGGCAGGATCTGGCCGAACGCGGCCACCACGCCGGCGTCCGCGGGCTCTTTCTCACAGAATTCCCGCAGCCACGCCACGTTTTCCTCCCGCCGCAGCCGCTCGGGCTGGAACAGCGGGATCTGATGCACCAGCGCCAGTTCCTTCACCGGGGAGACCGCCAGGGCCTTGCCCCGCCCCTTCTCCCGGTCCGGCTGGGTGACCGCCAGAATGACCTCGTGCCCGGCGTTCAGCAGCGCCTCCAGCACGGTCCGGCTCAGTTCCGGCGTTCCCATGAAAATGATCCGCATACGCATCCCTCCTCACGATATGACAGGGGCCGATCTCACATCGGCCCGCACTTGCTCGTTCTCTGTTTTACCGGCAGACCGCCGCCTGCCGCCTACTGTTCGCCGCTCTTTTCCGCGGCCGCCTGCTCCCGGGCCTCCCGTTCCCGCCGCATCCGCATCTCCTTGGAGATGTTGGCGAAGCGCAGGTTCTGCGGCAGCCAGGCCAGCTCCACGGTCCCGACCGGGCCGTTCCTCTGCTTGGCCACGATCAGCTCCGTGATGCCCTTCTTTTTGCTGTTTTCCTTGTTGTAATACTCGTCGCGGTAGATGAACATGACCACGTCCGCGTCCTGTTCGATGGAGCCCGATTCGCGCAGGTCCGACAGCAGCGGCCGGTGGTCTTCCTTCCGGGCGTCCGGCGCGCGCGACACCTGCGACAGCGCGATGACCGGGACACGCAGTTCCCGCGCCAGGGCCTTGAGCCCGCGGGAGATCTCCGTGATCTCCTGCTGGCGGTTCTCGCTGCGGCGGCCCGAGCCGGACATCAGCTGCAGGTAGTCGATCACGATCAGCTTCAGGTCCCGTTCCAGCTTGATCTTGCGGCATTTGCTGCGCAGGTCGGACACCGTGATGCCGGACGTTTCGTCGATGATCAGTTTGGAGCGGCTGATGGTCTCCGCCGCTTCGAACAGCTTGTCCCAGTCTTCGTCGTTCAGTTCGCCGCTGCGCAGGCGCTGGGCGTCCACGTGCCCTTCCATGGACAGCAGACGGTTCATGATCATTTCCTTGGCCATTTCCAGGGAGAACAGCACCGCGCACTGGTCCTGGCGGAACACCACGTTCTGCAGGATGTTCAGGACCAGCGCCGTCTTGCCCATAGAAGGCCGCGCGCCGATCAGGATCAGCTCCGACGGGTGCAGGCCCGTCAGCATCTCGTCCAGGTCCTTGAAGCCCGTAGCCAGGCCCGTGATGGGGTTGCGGCTCAGCGCCGCCTCGTTGATCACGGTCAGCGCGTTCCGCGTGATCTCGTCGATGGGGACGATGTCCTGCTGCCGCCGGCGGTTTAAGACGTCGAAGATCTTCCGCTCCGTCTCCTCCACGATGGTGCCGACGGATTCCTTCTCCGCGTAGCAGAGCCCCGCGACCTCCTCGTTCACGCCGATGATGCGCCGCAGCAGCGCTTTTTCCGCCACGATCTCCGCGTAATACTTCGCGTTCGCGGACACCGGCACGGACGCGATCAGTTCCCCGATAAACTCCGGATTGCTGACCTCCGGCGCGACGTCCTTCTGCTGCAGGCGGTCCTGCAGGGTCACCGGGTCCACCGGCCGGCCCTCATTGTACAGTTCCATCATGGCGTCGAAAATGACGCCGTACATGGGCGTATAGAAATCCTGACCGGTCAGGATCCCTTCCAGCTTCGGGATGCACTCGTTATCCAGGAGCATGGATCCCAGCACGGTCTGCTCCGCGCCCAGGCTGTGGGGGCGGACCCGCTTGATCTGGTTTTCTCTTTCTTCTGTGCCGGCCATTTATGCTTCTACCACTGCCACGGTGATCTTCGCCGTCACCTCGCGATGCAGCTTGATCTCCACGGTCTCTTCGCCGACGGCCTTGATGGGCTCCGCCAGCTGGACTTTCTTCTTATCCACGTCGATGCCCCACTGGGCTTTCACGGCGTCCGCGATCTCCTTGGAGGACACCGCGCCGAACAGTTTGCCGCCCGCGCCGACTTTCATGGGGATGGTGATGCGGACCTTTTCCATTTCCGCCGCCTTGATCTTCGCGCGGACCAGCTCCTCTTCCGCCTGGCGCTGCGCCGCGGCCACCTGCGCCTTCAGGGTGTTCAGGTTGGCCTGGGTGGCTTCCACCGCCAGTTTGCGGGGGATCAGGTAATTGCGGGCGTAGCCGTCATTGACGGTCACGATCGCGTCTTTTTTGCCCAAGGTCTTGACGTCCTGTAATAATACTACTTTCATTTACAGTACCCCCTCTTCTTTCATGGTGCGGATGGTCTGCAGGACCTGTGCCTGCGCCTCTTCCACGGTCACGCCCCGCAGCTGCGCCCCGGCGGAGCCCAGATGGCCGCCGCCGCCCAGCCGTTCCATGATCAGCTGGACGTTTACTTCGTCGATGGCGCGGGCGCTGACAAACACCTTATCGTCGGCCTCGGTAAAGACGAAACTGGCTTTGACCGAGGAAATGTTGAGCAGGTCGTTGGCCACCTGCGAGCCCACCACCGTCGCGGAGTCCAGACCCTCGGAAGGGCAGACCGCGAAGGCATAGCAGCCGTCCAGGATCTGCGCGGACTGCATGGCTTCGGCTTTGGCCTGATATTCCCGGAAATCTTCCCGGAGCATTTTTTTGACGCGGACCAGGTCGGCACCGTTGCGCTTCAGGAACGCGGCGGCTTCAAAGGTGCGGGAACTGGTGCGGTCCGTAAAGCTGTTGGTGTCCACGAGGATCCCGCTGTAGATGGCGTCCGCTTCCAGCGGCATCGGGGAGACGCCCTCGCCGAAGTACTGGAGGATCTCCGTCACCATCTCGCAGGCCGAGGAAGCGTACGGCTCCACGTAGCGGAACTGGGCCGGGATGGCGCCTTCCGCCTGGCGGTGATGGTCGAATACGACCACCTGGTCCGTCTTTTCCAGCAGCGCGGGACATTCCACCATGTCCGCGCGGTTGGTGTCCACGACGACGACCAGGGAGTTCGGCTGGATGCGCGCCAGCGCCTCCTCGCCGGTCAGGAACATGTCGCGCGGGTAGTCCGCGGAAGCCTGGAAGGACTCCCACAGCGGCCGCACGGAGAACGAGACCGTGTCCAGCACGATGTGCGCGTGCAGGTGCAGGGAGACCGCCGCGCGGTAAATGGCCACGGAAGCGCCGAAGGAATCGTTGTCGCCGCGGGAGTGGCCCATGATGTAGATGTTGTCATGCAGCGCCATCAGTTCGCGCAGCGCCTGCGCCTTGACGCGGGCCTTGACCTGGGTGCGCCCCACTTCGCCCTGCGCCTTGCCGCCGAAGTATTCGACGCGGTCCGGATATTTCACGACGGCCTGGTCGCCGCCGCGGCCCAGCGCGAGGTCCATCGCGGCCTGCGCCAGTTCGAGGTTCTCGGTGTAATTGCGGCCGCCGTCGCCGAACGCGATGCTGACCGTGACCGTCATGGTATTGCCGGCCCGGATCTCCTTGACGTGGCCCAGCAGGGGGAATTTCTCCTCCATGCAGCAGGCCAGGCTCGCGTGGTTCATGAAGATATAGAAGCGGTCGCGCTCCGTCTTGCAGACGATGCCGTTCACGCTCTGGAAGAATTTCTGAATCTGCTGCTCGATCAGCGCGCCCAGCAGGCTGTGCTCGTTCGGATCCGTGTGCTTCAGCAGTTCCTCGTAATTGTCGATGTACAGGACGCCGGCCACGCCGCGTTCCCGCTCCAGGGTCGCCTTCACTTCCAGGTGCTCCGTCTCATCCGTCAGGAGCAGGGTGGTGACGGGCGTTTCGCCTTCGGTGCGGCGCAGCTGCGCGGCAAAGATCCGGTCGCCCAGGCCCGCGAAGCAGTCCGCGGCGTTTTGTGCCGGGTCATCCGCCGGGAGCAGGGTGATGGAGGGGAAAATCTCGCGGATCTCCTCTGCCCGGTGCAGCTCCGGCTTCGCATACTGTTCCAGCATGCGGGTGAAGGCTTCGTTTTTCCAGAGGATGCGGCCTTCGCTGTCCAGCGTGGCATATGGAAGAGACATCGCGTCGACCTTCCGGGAAAGCTCCTCGTCCACGCTCAGGCACTGCTCGATCACGCTCTGCTGCAGATCCTTGCGGATGGTGAAATGCCAGACCAGGACGAAGATCAGGGTCCCCAGCGCAGCGGCCGCGGCCGGGATGAAGGAATATCCCGGAACCATAAAATGGAGCGCGAAAAAGGCGGCGGCGCATACCAGGATAAACGCCAGCCAGATCCAGGGCCATTTTGTCAACAGGTTTTTCAGCTTCTGCATAAGATCATCCTTCCTGTTATTCCGGGTTCCCGTGTTTCCCTTCCGGCTCTGCCGCCTCGGGGATAATAAATTTTATCATATATCAGAACAAAATACAATCATTTTCACGTTTCAGGACCACCGGGCTCTGCCGGTAATCGTCCGGGATCCGGCGGCCCGTTTTGAAATACACGGTCTGCGCGTACAGACGGTGCGCCTGCGTGTATTCTTCCGCCAGAGCCGGGTCCGCGTCCGCCATTTTAGTCAGGACCGGAAGCGACGCTTTTTCCTTCAGCAGGGCCGGCAGGAAGGAGTCTTCCCGGAGCCCCAGGATACGGATCGAGCGGGGCAGCGGTGTCATGTCCTCCCGGCGGATCCCCAGCAGGATGTGGAGCAGGCTGCGCCGCACCCGGGCGAGCGTGAAGTTCCGGCTGGATACCGCTTCGGCCAGTTCGGTGAACGGACGGTCAAACGGGGCCTGGTCCGCAATGCGCACTGCCAGGATCCCCCCTACGTCCGCATAACGGATCAGCGCCGCAGGGGCTTCGTCCCCGTCCTGCATCAGCCGCCACAGAACGGCGGACATGGCCGCGGAAAGATCGTCCGGGAAGATCGTATAGTCCAGTTTTTCCGGCACGCCCGGGGCCAGATACGCCCGCAGGCTCTCTGCCGTCTCCCCGCGCTCCAGAGCCCGGCGGACAGCAGTTGCGGAGGCGAAGCCCTGTTCCGGCAGTTCCCGGCTCAAATGCCCCTCTCCCGTCCGCAGGACGGGCACCGGTCTGAACTCCGCTCCCAGCTCCCGGATCATCATGACATTTTCCGTCCCCAGCAGGTTATTAGGGTCGCGCAGCAGACTGCCCGCTTCCGGGTCTTCGGCAGAGACAGCGGCAGCAGCGGCAGCGGCATAGGAAAGTCCCTCCCGGAGTCCATCGTGCATGATCCGTGTTCCCAGCGCGGCGCGCGTGCGGTCCGCCAGACCTTTGAAAACAGCGGGATCCTCGCAGGATGCGCCGAAGGCCAGTTCGTCCACGCAGCCGCAGGCCTGCAGCAGACCCACGGCCCCGCGGGCAAATCCGGCTGCGCTGGCCGTCGCAAAGCGGGGCGGCAGCTCGATCACCAGGTCCGCACCCGCCTCCAGCGCCATGGCCGCGCGGCGGTATTTATCCGTCAGCGCCGGCTCGCCGCGCTGCACGAAATCCCCGCTCATCACGACCAGGATCCCCTGCTCCGGACGCCCTTTCCGCACCTCTTCCAGCAGGTGCCGGTGCCCCAGATGCAGCGGGTTATATTCAGCTATGATCCCTGTCACGCCCATTCGGATTATTTCTCCATTCGTCGCTTTATCGACAGTCTTGTTTACTGTTGTTCGTTAAAAACCGGCTTTTCAAACATTTCTTTACAAACGTGGTTGACTAAAAAATGCAAGGGTGTTATTATGTATAAAACTAAACTCCCCACCGAGTTTTTGGAGGCAACGTAATAATGAAGGGAACTGTCAAATGGTTTAACAACCAGAAAGGCTACGGCTTCATCACGGATGAAGACGGACGGGATGTTTTTGTACACTTCAGCGGTCTTGTGATGGAAGGTTACAAGTCCATCGAGGAAGGCGCGCAGGTTGAGTTCGACGTCGCCGACGGCGGCAAGGGCCCCCAGGCGGTCAACGTGGTCAAACTGTGACCCATCCAAAATCATCCGAAATCATTCCGGGCGCGGTGCCGTTTCAGGGCCGCGCTCTTGTTTTTTCCGCGCAAAGCGTGTATCTTTATAGCATGATCCATTGACTCCTTCAGTGGAATTATACCAGAGGAAAGGCCGCTCCGCTATGGCAGATCTGCAGAATATCAAAATAATTTTCAGCGATATCGACGGGACGCTGCTCCCCTTCGACGGCAAGGACCTGACCGGCACCGCGCAGCTGATCGGGGACCTGATCCGGCGCGGTTACATTTTCGTGCTCTGCACGGGCCGCGGCACCGGCAACATCCCCCGGGTCCTCCTGGACATCCCCGGCCTGCGCTACGTGATCACCGCCAACGGGGCCCTGATCACGGACCTCGCCACGTCCGAGGCGATCTACCGCAACACCGTCCCCCGGGAAACGGCCCGCGTCCTCACGGATTTCCTCCACGGCTACCGCGGTATCGCCTTCTCCTACCGAAACGGCCGGCATTACCTGGACATGACGCCGGACGGCAAGCGCCCGGACACCAGCAGCGTTTCCCTCAAAAACTGGATGGATACCGCGCGCCTGCTCCCCTTCTCCGAATACCTGGCCGAACCGGAAAGCGAATTCGTGGACAAGGTCGGCTTCGCCACTTATAACGAGGACGTGCGCCAGGCCATCATGCGGGATTTCCCACGTCAGCCCTTCGCCCCGCAGCTGGCCCTCACCACCTCCGGCGGCTGGAACGTGGAATTCAACGCCGCCGGGACCGCCAAGGGCACGGCCGCCCGCGTCCTGCTGGGCCGCCTGGGCCTGACCCCGGAAAACATGCTCGCCGCCGGCGACAACATCAACGACGTCTCCATGCTGGAACTCGCCGCCGTTTCCGTCGCCCCGGCCAATGCGATCCCGGAGGTCCTGGCCGCCGCCTCCGTCCACGTGGCGGATTCGAAAGAAGACGGGGTGGAAAATTTCCTGAAGCAGCTTCTTTAACTTGTATTTCCGCCGTTTTTTGCTATAATATAAAGATAATTTGGCTCCTGAACAGCCCCTTTCCCCCTCCGGGGACCACAGAGGAAGTTTTATGAAGATCATCGTTGCCGGTATCGGAAAAGTCGGTACCACCCTGACCGGCCAGCTCGTGGCCGACGGCCATGAAGTCACGGTCATCGACCGCAAGGCCGATATACTGGAGCGCGTCTGCGCCACCTTTGACGTGATGGGCCTGGAAGGCAACTGCGCCACCGTGCAGACCCTCCGGGACGCGGGCGCCGCCGAAGCGGACCTGCTGATCGCCGTCACCGACGCGGACGAAGTCAATCTGCTCTGCTGCGTCACTGCCCGCCAGATCAACCCGGGCATCCATACCATCGTCCGGATCCGGGATTCGGAATACGCCCCGCAGATCATCGAGATGCGCGACGTGTTCGGCCTGTCCCTGATCGTGAACCCCGAGCGCAGTGCCGCCGTGGAGATCGAGCGCCTGCTCCGCTTCCCCGGCTTCCTGAAGCGTGAATCTTTCGCCCGGGGCCGCGTGGAGCTGGTGGAATTCCGCATCGCGGAGGACAGCCCGCTGGCCGACGTCGCCCTGCGGAACGTAACCTCCATCCTGAAATCCAAAGTCCTGATGTGCGCCGTCCTGCGCGGCACCGAAGTCACGCTGCCCAAGGGCGATTTCGTCCTGAAGGCCGGCGACCGCGTCTTCATGACCGCTCCGGCCGCGGCTCTGGGCGCCATGCTGCGCGACCTGGGGATCATCTCCCACAAGGTCAAACGCGCCATCCTGGGCGGCGGCGGCCGCATCAGCTTGTATCTTGCCCAGCTGCTGGAACGCGACGGCATCCAGGTCCAGATCATCGACAACGACATGGCCCGCTGCCAGGAACTGGCCCGGCAGCTGCCGGGCGTCAGCATCACCTGCGGTGACATCACCGTGCCCTCCACCCTGGAAAAAGAAGGGCTCTCCACCGCGGACGCCTTTGCGGCCCTGACCGGGCTGGACGAGCTGAACATCGTCATGTCCCTGTACGCCGTCAGCCAGAAGGTCCCCATCGTCATCACGAAACAGGGCCATATCGATGAGCTGCAGGATATCGTGAGCGGCCTGTCCCTGGGCAGCATCGTCTCGCCAAAGGAGCTCTGCAGCGACATCGTGGTGCGCTACGTCCGCTCCATGCGCGACACCTCCGGCGACTCCGCCATCACGGTGCAGTCCGTGGCGGGCGGCCGCGTGGAGGCGGCGGAATTCGTGATCGGACCGGCCTCCCAGCACCGCGACACTCCGCTGCTGGACATCAAGATGAAGCCGGGCGTCCTGATCGCCGCGATCTCGCACCAGGGCACCACCACCATCGCCGGCGGCACTTCCCAGTACACGCTGGGCGACTCCGTCATCGTCATTTCCTCCGCTGAGATGAACATCCAGCGGTTCAACGATATTTTTGCTTAAGAAAGCGAAACCATGAACTACAAGTCTCTCTCCCGTTTCATCGGCCGGATACTCCTGATCGAGGCAGCGCTCATGCTGCCTGCTTTGCTGCTCTCCCTGGTCTACGGCGAGCCCCGCGCCACCATGGCCTACTGGCAGAGCATCCTGATCATCCTGGTCCTGAGCGTGGTCTTCCGCCTGCTGAGCCGCGGCGAAAAAGTCGGCGACTTCTACGAAAAAGAGGGCCTGGCCTGCGCCGGCCTCTCCTGGATCGTCATGGGCATCACCGGCGCCCTGCCGTTCTTCCTTTCGCGCGAGATCCCGGCCTATATCGACGCGGTGTTCGAAACGGTCTCCGGCTTCACCACCACCGGCGCCTCCATCCTCACCGAGGTGGAGAGCCTGGACAAGAGCATCCTGTACTGGCGCAGCTTCACCCACTGGATCGGCGGCATGGGCGTGCTGGTCTTCCTGCTGGCGCTGGCGCCGCGCGACAACCGCGGTTCCGGCTTCACGCTGCACCTGCTGCGCGCGGAAAGCCCCGGTCCCAGCGTGGGCAAACTGGTCCCGCAGATCCGGAAGACCGCGCAGATCCTGTACATGATCTACATCGGCCTGACCCTGCTGGATTTCGGCCTGCTGGCCCTGGGCGGCCTGTTTTTCCATGACGGCGCCCACCCCACGACTGTATTCGACGCGTTCTGCATCGCCGTGGGCACGGCGGGCACCGGCGGCTTCGCGGTCATCAACGCGGGCCTGGGCGGCTATTCCGTCTTCACGCAGGTCGTCACCACCGTCTTCATGTTCCTCTTCGGCATCAACTTCAGCTGCTACTTCCTGATCCTCCGGGGCGACGTGAAGTCCGTGCTGAAGGATGAGGAACTGCGGACGTTCCTGGGCATCTCGCTGGCCGCCGTCATCGCGATCACGATCTGCATCGTCCCGCAGTACCAGAGCACGGGAACGGCTATCAAGGACGCGGCGTTCACCGTCGGGTCGCTGGCCTCCACCACCGGCTACGCCACGACGGACTTTGACCTGTGGCCCAACTTCACCCGGGCCATCGTCGTCTTCCTGACCATCATGGGCGCCTGCGCGGGCAGCACCTGCGGCGGCGCCAAGGTCGTCCGCCTGATCCTGATCGTGAAGAACCTCTTCCGCAACATGCGCCGGATGATCCGGCCCGGCCGCATCGTCAACGTCCGCATGAACGGCCGCGTCGTCAGTGAAAGCGTGCTCAGCAACCTGAACACCTACGTGGCCGCCTATGTGGTCCTGCTGTTCGTCAGCTATCTCCTGGTCGCATTTGACGGGCAGGACGGCACCACCAGCTTCACGGCCGTGCTGACCTGCTTCAACAACGTGGGGCCCGGCCTGGGCCGCATCGTGGGCCCCGCGGGCAACTTCCACGGCTTCAGCATCGGCGCGAAGATCGTGCTGATCGTCGACATGCTGGTCGGCCGTCTGGAGATCTTCCCGATCCTGGCCCTGCTTTCCCGCGCCACCTGGCGCCACACCTGATCGTTCATCCGAGTGATTTACACAAGATATAAGAAGGAGAATATTATGAACCGCTGCATGATCCAAGACATCAAAAACCATCTGGGCGAGCCCGTCAAGGTCCAGGGCTTCGTGGACAATTACCGCGACAGCAAGGCCATGGCCTTCATCGTGCTGAAGGACATCACCGGCCGCCTGCAGATCACGGTGGAGAAGGAAAAACTGCCGGAAGTCACCGAGGCCCTCGCCGGCCTGACCCCGGACAGCGTCATCACCGTCACCGGCACCGTCGTGGAAAATGATTACGTCAAGCTGGGCGGCCTCGAAATGATCCCGGACAGCGTCTGCGTGGAATCCCTGGCCGACGCCCTGCCCATCGCCCGCAAGAGCATCCCCGCCACCAAGAAAAAACAGGCCGTGGAGCGCTCCTCCATCGACCAGCGCATCGACTACCGCTGGATCGATCTGCGCACGGACGAGAACCAGCTGATCTTCAAGGCCCAGACGACCCTGATCGCCGCCCTGCGCGAATTCTGCCTGGTCCGGAACTTCATGGAGATCCACACCCCCAAGCTGATCGCGGCGGCTTCCGAAAGCGGCGCGGACGTTTTTGAAGTCAAATACTTCGACCGCAGCGCCTACCTGGCCCAGAGCCCGCAGTTCTACAAGCAGATGGCCATGGCCTCCGGCTTCGAGCGCATCTTCGAAGTGGGCCCGGTCTTCCGTGCGGAGAAATCCTTCACCAACAAGCACACCACCGAATTCACCGGCTTTGACATCGAAATGAGCTACATCGACTCCTTCCGCGACGTGATGAAGTTCGAAGCCGAACTCCTCACCTACGGCCTGACCAAAGTCAAGGAAGCCTACGGCGAAGAGATCGAAGCCGCCTTCGGCATCCCGCTCGAAGTCCCGACCCTTCCCTTCCCCGAAGTGAAGCTCGAAGACCTGTACAAGGGCCTGGAGGAAGACTTCGGCTTTACGGTCCCCGAAGAAGAAAAGAACGACCTGACCACCGAAGCCGAACGCCTGAGCTACGACTGGGTCAAGAAGCACTATGGCCACGAATTCCTGTTCGTCACGGACTACAAGCCCGAAAAGCGCGCCTTCTACCACATGCGCGACGAGCACGGCATGCCCCTCGGCTACGACCTGATCTGGCGCGGCACCGAGATCACCACCGGCGCCCAGCGGGAACACCGCTACGAACTGCTGAAGAAGCAGGCCGAAGAAAAAGGCCTGGCCGAAGACGTGAAGTTCTACCTGGAGTTCTTCAAATACGGCTGCCCGCCTCACGGCGGCTTCGGCCTCGGCGTGGACCGTCTGACCATGCTCCTCGTGGGCCTGCCCATCAAGGAATGCATGTTCCTGTTCCGCAGCCCGAACCGACTGACGCCGTAAGGGCAGGGGCTTCCGGCTCCGTACCGGAACCATCTGCAGGCCGGCTCCATACCGGCCTGTCACAATCGAAAAGAAGCGGGCGCCCGCAAGCGTCCGCTTCTTTTTTGATGTTCCTGCGATCCCCGCGCACCGCGCCGGAACCGCCCTGATCCCCCCGTACACCTCCTTTTCACAGATTTGACTGAACCGGTTTTCCGGTGTTACTTTCTGATATACCGGGTGAAGCTCCGCCCGTTCGTGCTCACGAACACGTCGCCGTTCCGGCACTCCGCCATGACCCAGAAGCCGTTGCCGGTCAGGGTCAGCACGTCGTCGGTCAGCCCGCTGATCTTCGACGGTTTCCCGCCGTTGGTATAATACAGGCTTCCCTCCATTTCGTAAACGAAACCGTTTTTCAGCCCGACGGTCCGGGACAGATCGACGGTGTCCGCCGTGACCCGCCGGGTCGAACCGCCCGCCTGCGCAAACCAGGTCTCGCCCTCTTCATCGATAAACAGGATGTTCTTTCCGCTCATGCTGACGCGGAAGCCGCGGTGGCTGTCCGCCAGCTTGGTCTCCCGGTCCTCCGGTTTCTTCAGGTCCATCCGGTACAGGTTGCCGTTCTTGCTGTAGACCATGGTGCGGCCGTCGGACAGCAGGGCGGGCGTCATGACGTTTTTCATCAGGCTGTTCAGTTCCAGCCGCCCGTTCAGCTGATAGACTGTCAGGCCGCCGGTCCCGGCTGACACGTAGAAGCAGTCTTTCAGATCGCCGGTCCCGTAGAACCCGTTCTCATCCGTCGCCATCCCCTGCGGCGGAAGCAGGATCATCGCCTGCGACAGCAGTTTTTCGCGCTCGCGGCCCTTTTCGCTGAAATAGGTGCCCGCGCCGTCCGACACCAGGACCTGGTCTCCCGACGCGTTGAAGCACAGGACCTCCGCGTGATCCACCAGTTTCTGGCGCCCCTCCGTATCGCTTCCCTTCTGCACGTACAGAACGCCCTTGGACGAATAATAATACAGATACCGGCCGCCCGAAGATATCGCGGCGGGCACCGCCTCCTTCGCGATCTCCCGCTCCCGGCCGTTGTAATAATACGCTGTGCTGCCTTCCCCTTCTTCCCGGATATAGGCTACCGCCTTCCCGTCCGGGGAAAGGCAGAACTGCGGGGAGACGCCGGCGGAGATCCGCTGGGATTTGCCGCCCCGGTACAGGAACAGTTCGTTCTCCTGCGTCAGATACGCGGCGGCCGAGCTGTCAAAAGAAATGGCAAACTGTTTCACGTCATCCGCCACGTGCGTGAAGCGGGAGCCGTCAAACAGCATCAGCCGGTACTCCGTGGTCAGGAAAAGATAGCGGGAGCCGTCCGGGGACAGCAGCGCCTCCCGGATCCCTTCATCCGTTTTATAGCGTACCGCTTTGCCGGAGGAGGAATAGCCGACCAGTTCCTCGTTGTCAGAAGCCATCACGGTCAGGCAGTCCCGCTGTGAACCGCCCGTCCGCGGGAAAAGGTTCCTGAGGAGGGAATATCCCCAGACGAGGGACGCGGCCAGGACCAGCACGGCGGCGATGCCGATGATCCAGCGGACCGGGGAATGGTGTCTGCGGGCTTTCAGCGGTTGCTGGGGCGTACCGGCGGATCCTGTCTGCGGAATAACCGCCAGGGCCGTCTGCGGCGGAACCGGCGGCGTTTCTCTGCGGACTGCCGGGGTGTTTACTTCCGGGACCGGAGCCTGGATCTCCTTCATTCCCTCTTCCGTTACGCGTACGGCAAAAACACCGGCCGGCAGCGGAGTGCCGCACTGGGTACAAAATTTATGGGTATCGTTAAAGCCGCATCCGCAGCGGGGACATATTTTCATCGCCGTATCTCCTCAAAGAGCATTCCGTTACTGATTATTGTAAAAGGAAACGGGACAGATTGCAAGTTCAAGAGGGGAAAAGATAACAAAAAAGGGCCGGAGCCCTAAAGAAAGAGGCGACAGCCGGATTTGAACCGGCGCATCAGGGTTTTGCAGACCCACGCCTTACCACTTGGCTATGTCGCCCTATAAAAAAGTGACCCCATCGGGAATCGAACCCGAGTTACCGCCGTGAAAGGGCGATGTCTTAACCGCTTGACCATGGGGCCGAAGAGCTCCCCGAGCAGGGCTCGAACCTGCAACAACCCGGTTAACAGCCGGGTGCTCTACCATTGAGCTATCGAGGAAGGTGCTTTCAAGGCTTGCGCCCTGAAAGCCGCATATCGAAGAAGCAGTGCACCTAAGAGTTGTGATCAAGTGTACGACCTATTAGTAACAGTCAGCTGCGTGTGTTGCCACACTTCCACCTCTGCCCTATCA
>JAFZRY010000002.1 GCA_017619615.1 Lachnospiraceae bacterium
CTGAGCCAGGATCAAACTCTCTTGTTGAAATTGATCCGTCTTCAGTCATTGCTGACTTGAATCCGTTTTTTACTTGTTTGTTTTGGTCGCTTTCATGACCTCTGTAATTCCTCACGCATCTGTACGTAATGCGCCGCGGTTTTGACTCCGTCCCGGTGTGAGCCCGGTCTGAAGTCCCGCTGTTTTAAAGGAATTTTCAGGGTTGGAATGCATCATTTAATTGTCAAGGTGCCACACGCCGTTTTGAGCGGCGCATTTGATATACTATCATTCGGCAAGGGAAAAGTCAAGAGAAAAAGTTGTGCAACTTCTATTTTTTTCGGCTTGTCTTGTCAAAATTTTTGTCTGTTCCAGAAACAAATTCAGAAATTGTCTGAAAATTTCTAGTTTGCCGCTCCGAGACGTCTCTGGATCTCGTCGTGATAGTAGGCAAGCATCAGGTCCACTACTCTTCCGTAGCTCTTAACGCCGTCCTCCTGGTGGTTGAATTTCAGGTAGCTGTCGTTCATCTTCTCTTTCACTTCCGCGATCACTGTCCGGTACTGGTCCCAGTAGCGGGAGTTTTCCGCCAGGTCTGTATTAACGATGGCGTCCAGTTTCCCGCGGACCGCGCTCCATTTATCGCGGTCGGCCCCGTACAGCGCGTTGGTGGCGTAAATGTAGCCCAGGACGTAGCCGCTGTACTGAAACTCCCCGCTTTCCGAGTTGATGCAGGCCAGGTAGCCCACGAAGTTCGCTTCGTCCTCGCGCATGTAGCCTTTCAGATGGCTCAGTTCGTGGCAGACGGTGTGGGGAATGTTGTAGGGCGTGATCAGGCGGTTGTACTGGGCCTCGGACGTGAACGGTGAGTGCACGCCGGAGATATTCTCATGCGACATGAATTCCGAGAAGAATACCGGCTTGGGCTGCGGATAAAAACCGCTCAGGGAGGGGTAGTCGTCCGCCAGGTTTCCCATCGCTTTCACCGCTTCCCGCTGCGTGTCGACGGTGAGCTGCATGATGCCGTTTTCGTCGCGCTGCACGGAAAAGGCGAGGCGGTTGGTCTCCTCCGTCAGGATCTCGCACAACTGGTACAGTTCCTCTTTGGTCCCGCCGGCGGTGGGCAGGCCGTTGGCTTCCGCAAAGTTCGTGCGGTTGTAGTTGATGCCGCAGCCCAGCATGAAGACGAGCCACATGCTGCCGGCGAAGCTGATCACGATCCACAGCCAGCGGCGGCCCCAGCCTTTCCGGAGGCGGCGCGAAACGACGCGCGCGATGTCCCGCACGAGCCAGAACAGGCCGAGCGCGATCAGGATATAGATGCCCAGTTCATTGGCGGAGAACGGAAAAATGCCGAAAAAGCGGCCCACGGAGCCCACCCAGACCGGGTACAGGTTCAGTGCGTACCAATCGGAAAAACTCCGGCTGGCGGCGGAAATGAAATATAAGGCCGTACCGAGCACGGCCGGCAGCAGGGCGGCCAGCCATCCCCAGAGACCTATATGGAATCCGTTTTTCTCCTGTTTACTCACTTCTGAAATTCCTCTTGAACAATTCCTTCAGCTCCGGGCGGGTGAAGGTATAGCTGGTATTGCAGAAATCGCAGTGCACGGAGACGGTCTCGCGGCTGAGCATGAGGTCGAGCAGTTCGTGACGGCCGAGGCCGGTCAGGACGCCTTCCATTTTTTCACGGCTGCAGTCGCAGCGGAAGGCAACGTCCCGTTTCTCCGTCAGTTCCAGGCCGAAATCGTCCAGCAGGCGGTGCAGGATGTCCTCAGCGCTCAGGCCTTCGCTGAGCCAGGCGGTCACGGGCGGCGCCGCGAGGACTATCTGTTCCAGGGCGGCTGCCATCTCTTCCGTCGCGCCGGGCAGCAGCTGCAGCATAAAGCCGCCGGCCTGGGCTACGGTGTTGTCGCGGTTCATCAGGACGCCGAGCGACACCGAGGTGGGCGTCTGCTCCGAAAGGGCGTAATAATAGGTCAGGTCCTCCGCGATCTCGCCGTTGACGAGAGCGCAGGTCCCCACGTACGGCTCTTTCAGCCCCAGGTCGCGGATGATGGTCAGTTCGCCTTTGCCGACGGCGCCGCCCACATCCAGTTTGCCGTCCGCGCGGGCGTGGAGCAGCACCTGGGGATTCTCCGCGAAGCCTTTAACGTCGCCGCGGCTGTTCGCCACCGCGTACAGGGCGCCGGCCGGGCCGTCCCCCTTGACTTTCAGGGTCAGTTTGTCCGATTCTTCCTTGCACTGGATGCCGATGATGGCGGCGGCCGTCATCAGGCGGCCCACTGCGGCGGTGATGACCGGCGAGCTGTTGTGGCGCCGGCGGGCTTCCTCCGCCATGTCCCGGGTGGAGGCGGCAAACGCGCGGATCTGGCCGTTTCCGGCCATGCCGCGGATCACGTAATCACTCATGACGGTCCTCCTTCCATTTTCCGGTCCGGAACATTTCCATCATTTCCGCGGTCAGGGCGGCCTCGCCGCTGCGGTTGGGGAGTTCCGAAGCGTGCAGCCAGCGGGCTTCCTTCAGTTCTTCCTGATCCAGTATGATATCTTCGCATTCGCCGTCCAGTTCGCAGTAAAAGCCCATCAGCAAGGTGTCCGTGAAGGACCAGGGCTGGCTCTTGTAGAAGCGGAGGTTTTTGACTTTCAGGCCGACTTCCTCCATGACTTCGCGGTGCACGGTCTCCTCTACGGTCTCGCCGATCTCCGAAAAGCCGGCGATCAGGGCAAAACCGCGGGAGGGGCGGTTAGCGTAGGCGCTGACGAGGATCTTGTCCTTATGGGTGATCGCAACGATCACGGCGGGATTCAGTCTGGGATAGGTGGTCTTCCCGCACTGAGGGCAGACGAAGGCGCGCTCCCAGGTGCTTTCTTCCAGCGGCGTGCCGCAGAAGCCGCAGTATTTTTCAGAGGCCAGCCAGCGCATCAGCTGCATGCCGGTGATGCCGGCAAAGGCCAGGTGGCGGGGCTTCGCGGTGCGGAATTTTGCCTGGTCCATGTACTCGAAGCCGGGCAGCTGCGGATCCGACGTCCCTCTCTCCGGCCCTACGAAAAAGGCCGTGTCATCGATCAGGAAGGCGAAATACAGGTCTTCGGTCCCGGTCTCGGACACGAGGGGGAAGCGGAAGGTCTCCCCTTCCTGTTTCACGAGCATCTCTTTTTCATTGCGGTGGAACAGGACGAAGTCGTCCGGACGGGGGGCCCGGCGGTGGGGGAAACTGTTGTCATATACGTGAGGAGCGATATCCTGGATCATGTCGGGGTCCTTTCTGCGGAGCCGGCACGCGGCGCGGTCCCGGTGCGGAATTATCTTTTCTGCTCTCCGCAGTATAGCATCCGGCGCGGGAAAATGCAATTGTGCGGAAGGGCAAATATGGGCAGGGGACGCGGGCGGTGCGCTGCACAAGAGAAACGGGTACGGGCGCGCGCCACGCAAAAGGGACGGACACGGGTCCGCCCCTCTCACTGTTCTGCGCGTGCCGGAGCGTTATGCCGGCCGCACACAGGTTATTCTGCCGTTTACAGTTCCGCGCGTACGATGGGATTCCGGGCTGCGCCCACTTCGTCCGGCCGGCCGATGGGGGCCTTGTGGGGAGCGGTATGCAGGCTCTCGGGATCGTCGATGCCCTGCTGCTTCACGGCGGCGAAGATCTCCGCGACGCGGTCCAGCGTCTCGCGGTCCTCGGTCTCCGTGGGCTCGAGCATGAGCGCTTCGTGAACGATGAGCGGGAAGTACATGGTCGGCGGGTGGATGCCCCGGTCGATCAGACCCTTGGCCACGTCCAGCGCCGAGACGCCGGTCTCTTTCTTGTAATCGGAAAGATCCAGGACGAACTCGTGCATGCAGAGACGGTCGAAGGCGGGGGTGAAGATCTCGCGCATCTTCATCTGCAGGTAGTTGGCGTTCAGGAGGGCGGTCTCGCAGGCTTCCGGAATGCCTTCGCGGCCCAGCATCAGGATGTAGGCCAGGGCGCGGAGAACGACCAGGAAGTTGCCCGCGAAGCTGCGGACCTGGATGGGGGCGTTATCGCCCATAAGGGCGGAGCCGGGCAGGAATTCCTTCAGGAACGCCTTGCAGCCGACCGCGCCGGCGCCGGGACCGCCGCCGCCGTGAGGGGTGGCGAAGGTCTTGTGCAGGTTCATGTGCACGCAGTCGAAGCCCATGTCGCCGGGACGGACGCGGCCCATGATCGCGTTCAGGTTGGCGCCGTCGTAGTAGCACAGGCCGCCGGCTTCGTGCACCAGGCGGGTGATCTCCAGGATGTTGGGGTCGAACAAGCCGACGGTGTTGGGGTTGGTCAGCATCAGGCCGGCCGTGTCGTCGCCGAGGGCGTTCTTTAAAGCGTCCAGATCCACGCAGCCGTTCGGGGCGGAGGCGATGTTCACGACGTCGAAGCCGCACATGGCCGCGGTGGCGGGGTTGGTCCCGTGCGCGGAGTCGGGCACGATGATCTTGGTGCGGTTCACGTCGCCGCGGGAGGCATGGTACTGCTTGATCAGCATCACGCCGGTGAATTCGCCGTGGGCGCCGGCGGCCGGCTGGAAGGTCATGGCGTCCATGCCGGAGATCTCGCCGAGCAGTTTGCCGGCCTCTTCCAGCACCTTACGGCAGCCGGCGGTCGCTTCCGCGGGAGCCAGGGGGTGGATGCCGGTAAAGCCGGGCAGCGCCGCCGCTTCTTCATCGATGCGGGGGTTGTATTTCATGGTGCAGGAGCCCAGGGGATAGAAACCGTTGTTCACGCCGTAGACCTGGTCCACCAGTTCCTTGTAGTGGCGGGAGATCTCTGTCTCGGACAGTTCGGGCAGGCGCAGGGCGCTTTCCCGGTCCATGCCGGCGGGCAGGGAGACGGTCTCCACGTCCAGAGGGGGCAGGACGCTTACGCTGTGGCCTTTGCGGCTCTTTTCGAAGATCAGCTTCATGCGAGCACCTCCTTTACCAGCGCGACCGTCTTGTCCAGGTCGGCTTTGGACGCTTTCTCCGTGACGCACCAGAGCAGGCCGCCGTCGACGGGCAGGCCGCCCAGGATGCCGGCTTCGTCCAGTTTCTTCAGCACTTCGTCCTGCTTCGGGAGGGCGGTGACGAATTCATGGAAGAACGGGCCGGGGTTCGGCAGGGTGACGCCGGGCAGTTTGGCCAGTTCCGCGGCCAGGTAATGGGCCTTGGCCATGGACTGGCGGGCAGCATCCCTGAGGCCTTCGGGGCCCATCGTGGCCAGATACAGGCCGGCGGTCAGGGCGCAGAGGGCTTCGTTGGAGCAGATGTTGGAACTGGCTTTTTCGCGGCGGATATGCTGCTCGCGGGCCTGCAGGGACAGGACGAAGGCGCGGTTGCCGTTCGCGTCCGTGGTCTCGCCGACGATGCGGCCGGGCAGGGAGCGCATGTTCTTCTTGGTAGTGGCCATGAAGCCCAGGTACGGGCCGCCGTAAGCGAGCGGCATGCCGAGCGGCTGTCCTTCGCCGACCGCAACGTCGGCGCCCAGTTCACCGGGGGTCTTCAGGACCGCGAGGGAAATGGGATTGCAGCCCATCACGACCATGGCGCCGGCTTCGTGGGCCGCCGCGATGAGGGCTTCGGAATCTTCGAGCTGGCCGAAGAAGTTGGGCTGCGCGAAATACACGGACGACACCTCAGGGGTCAGCATGGCTTTCAGCGCTTCGAGGTCCGTCTTGCCGTCCTTGACCGGGACGATCTTCAGTTCCGTGCCCACGCCGTACAGGTAGGTGCGGATGGTAGCGATCACGTCCGGGTGCGCGGCGCCGGACACGAGGGTCACGGTGCGCTTGCGGCTGCGGCACAGGGAGACGCCTTCCGCGGCGGCGGTGGCGCCGTCGTACACGGAAGCGTTGGCAACGTCCATGCCGGTGAGTTCGCAGATCATGGTCTGGAATTCAAAGATGGACTGCAGGATGCCCTGGCTGATCTCCGCCTGATACGGGGTATAGGCCGTCAGGAATTCTTCTTTGGCAGGAATGTATTTGACGATGCTGGGGATGTAGTGGTCGTACGCGCCGGCGCCGCGGAGGATCAGCTGATACTGCTTGTTCTCCTCGCTCAGGGCCTTCAGGTAGCGGGCCACTTCCAGTTCGCTCTTGCCCGCGGGGAGGTCCAAGGCCTCCTCGCGGTACACTTCTTCCGGCACGTCCCGGAAGAATTCGCGCACGGACTCTAAGCCGAGCGCTTTGAGCATTTCCTGCCGTTCCTCAGGAGTGGAAGGCAAAAAAATCCCCATTTTATGCCTCCGTCTCGCAGAACTCTTCGTAAGCGGCGGCAGACAGGAGCTCTTCGGTCTCCGTCACGTTTTCCACTTTGATGATCCAGGTCTCGTAAGGAGCGCTGTTCAGCAGTTCCGGGGAATCCAGGAGCTCTTCGTTGATCTCGGCTACGGTGCCGGTCACGGGGGAGACCAGGTCGGAGACCGCCTTCACGGACTCGACGTCGCCGAAGGGATCGCCGGCGGTGACTTCATCGCCCACTTCGGGCATGTTGATGAATACCACATCGCCCAGGGCGTTCTGCGCGAAATCGGAAATGCCGATCCAGGTCAGACCGTCTTCTTCCTTGACCCATTCGTGATCGCGGGAAAACTGATAGTTAAGGTGTTCCATGTTTTTACCTCCGGTTTATATTTGATGATGTTATTGGTTTGGTGAAAGGGCGGACGGGCGGTCCGCCCTGGGTTTCTGTTTTACCGTCCCATGATACCGGCCAGATGATCCAGCGCGTTCTCCACGGTCTTGTCGTCGAAGCAGTAGTGCATGGTCTGGTATTCGCTGCGGAATTTCTTGACTTCTTCCTTGACGTCTTCGCCGCGGATGCAGGCGGCGATGAGGGCGGCGGTCTTCTTGAATTCCGCCTCGCCGAAGCCGAAGCGCACCATTTCGGAAACGCCCATGCGCAGCGCGCCGCTGGCGGTGAAGCCTTCTTCATCGGGCGTGGCCTGGTAGTTCACGATGATGTTGTTCTGTTCCAGACGCTCCGCGACTTCGGAGCCCTGGCCGTAGCCGACGGAGACGACGACCTGGTGGGTCTCGGTGTAGCCGATGGCAGGATCGCCCTCGACGGCCAGCCCTTCGTCCGCCAACGCCTTCGCCAAGCACTTCGCGCCGTTCACGACGGCCGCCTGGTATTCCTTGCGGAAGGTGTTCATCTCATAAGCGGCCATCAGCATGCCCAGCTGGGTGCCCAGGTGGTGGTTGGACACGCTGCCCGGGAACACGCGGCGCTCGATGGTCTTCCACAGTTCGTACTTCAGCTCGTCTTCCTTGTAGTTGACGGCGATCACGCCGCGCTGCGGGCCAAAGAAGGACTTGTGGGTGGAGCCGGTCACGATCTCCGCGCCTTCCGCGAACGGATCCTGGAAGGACGGGCCGATGATGCCCAGCACGTGGGCCATGTCGTACATGATCGTGGTCGGGATCTTCTGCTCATCCACGAACCGGCGGATGGCCGCCACGGGCTCGCGGTGCAGCACCATGCTCTTGCCGAATATGATGAATTCCGGCCGGTACTGGTCGATGAGCTTCTTGGTCTCTTCCACGTCGATCTTGTAGATGTTGTCCTTCAGGACCGGGAAGTTGACGACGGCGTTCTGCTCGGTCTTGGGATCGATCGCGATGAAGTCGTGCAGGGCGCCCATGGGCTGCGCGGACAGGTGGCCGCCGCGGATGATGTGGTTGTTCATCACGTAGCCCAGGCGCTTGGGATCGTTCTTGCGGTCCAGGCGGTTCTTGAAATCCATCAGGGAAGAGAACACGGCCGTGTTGGCCATCTGGCCGCTGGTGACGCGGGTCTCGACTTCGGAGCAGCCGAAGTACTTCTTCATCTCTTCCACCAGAAGCTGTTCGGTCTCGTCGATGAACTTGGTGCCCTGATAGTAGAAAATGTCCTTGTCGTAGAAGGCTTTGGTCTTGCGGTGCTCCGCATAGCGGAAGTTCGGGTCGGAACCGGACAGGATCTGCACGGCGCGGCTGGGCGTGTTCTCGGACGGGATCAGGTTGATGCATTCGGTCTGGCGCCACAGGTGGTTGCGCTCCGCCTTGGCGATCAGGGTCAGGGCCTTGGCCAGGCCGTCGCCCACGGGGGCTTCCATCTTCTTGAGTTCGGTGCCGTAGATCAGCGGGCGGGCGAAAGGCGGCGCTTCCAGGGACAGGTGGCTCTCCGGGATCACGGCTTTCAGGCGGCGGCCGCGGACGTCGACTTCCACGATGTCATCCACCAGCGTATCGGAGGCGACGTAGCACATGCCGATGGAACGCTTGGCGACCGCGTCGGTGATGACGCTCTCCAGGCCTTCGCCTTCCGCGATGTAATAAGGGATCATGGTGCCGCTGGTGATCCAGCCGATGCGGCGGTCGCCCTTGTAGATCTCCATGTCTTTGCGGATGACGCCGCGGTCCAGCAGGGTGATGGGCATGATGCGGTAGGGCAGGTCCTCAATAGCGGAGAAGTCGCGGTTCATGATCTTCACGAACGCAGCGCGCTGCTTGGCCAGGATGTCCTTCGCGACGAAATCGCCCTTCTGAGGGGAGAAGCTGACGGCGAAGCGGGCCAGCGGGACCGCGAAGATCGGCATGTTTTTGCCGTCCGGGCCGACGCCCATCTCATGGCCGTACAGGGGCAGGCCGGCTTCCATGCGCAGGGTGTCGCGGGCGCCCAGGCCGGCGGGCTTGGCGCCGAGTTCCACCAGGCGGTTCCACAGCCAGACGACGTCTTCGCTCTTCACGAACACTTCGAAGCCCAGGGGCTCACCGGTGTAGCCGGTGCGGGCGATGCGGGCGGTGCGGCCTTCCAGTTTCACGATGTTCAGGCGGTTCTTGATGGGCTCGACGGTCAGCGGTTCGCCGCCGGTCATGCCGGTCAGGATGTCCTTGGACTTGGGACCCTGCACGGCGATGCAGGCCCATTCCGCGGAGATGTTGGTCAGGGTGCAGTCATAACCCGGCAGCTGGGTGGCCAGATAGGCCAGGTCCTTGTCGATGTTGGCGGCGTTGATGACCAGCCACAGGTTGTCTTCTTCAAAGCAGTACAGGTAGGCGTCATCCACCGCGGAGCCGTCCGGGGCCTGGATGATGCAGTACTGGCTCCGGTTCAGTTCCAGAGCGGCAACGTTGCTGGTGACCACGTGCTGCAGGAACGCGAAGCGGTCCTTGCCTTCGACCAGGATGCGGCCCATGTGGGACACGTCGAAGATGCCGCAGGCGTGGCGGGTGTACAGATGCTCGGACACGATGCCTTCCGGGTACTGTACGGGCATTTCCCATCCGCCGAAATCCACCATGGTGGCGCCGGCGGCGACGTGCACGTCGTACAGCTGAGTTCTCTTGAGTTCGCTCATAGCATTCTCCTTTGCTTGGGGATGGGATAAAAGCAGACGGAGGCACCACCCCTCGCGAAGAGGGACGATGCCTCCGTTATAGGCCTGAGAGATTCCCTGTTTTCACAGGTTGCACCTTCGGCGTGCCAGCGGGCACTTTTCGGAGTTCCGTCACGATCCGATACTTTTGCCTGAGAGTTTTTGGCCCCTTCGGCGCTGCGTCTGCGCAGTCTCTCTCGAATCGGTCAGCCGGATGCCTCATACTTTTTCAATTCTTTTGTAGCAAATATCCGGGGGCTTGTCAAACGGTTTTTAGTTAAGAAATCAAGGTTTTTCCGGGAGAATAATAAGCAAAAAGGAAGGCGCCCGGAAGCGCCCCGGAAAACGATATTTTAACGCGCCGCCGCCTCGACGAAACGGCGGAACAGCGCCTGCGACACCGTGTCCTCCGTCATGCCCTCCGGATGCCACTGCACGCCCAGGACGAAACGGTCCCCGGGCAGTTCCAGGGCCTCGATGACGCCGTCCGGGAGCGAGCGGGCGGTGACAGCCAGGCCGGGGGCCGGCGTTTTCACCGCCTGGTGATGGAAGGAATTGACGCCCAGGATCTCCTGCCCGGCGATATCGCGCAGCAGGCTGTCCGCTTCGATGCGGACTTCATGGGACACGGCTTCCCGGCCGTAGATATCATGGAAGCTGTGGCAGGGGAAACCGGCGGCGGGCAGGTCCACGATGAGGTCGCCGCCCAGCGCGATGTTCATCACCTGCAGGCCGCGGCAGATCCCGAAAAGGGGAAGCCGCGTTTCGCGCACGACGTACTGCGCCAGGCCGATCTCCAGCCGGTCGCGGCGGGGATGGATGCGGCTGACGCTCTGGTCCGCGCGGCCGCCGTAGAGGCGGGGATCCGCATCGGTGCCGCCGGTCAGCAGCACGCCGTCCAGACGGGCCGCCATGTCCCGGACCAATGCGGGATCGTGCGTGTTGGGCAGGATCAGGGGCACGCCCCCGGCCCGCTCCACCGCGTTGGAGTAAGCGTCCAGCAGGACTTCGCGTTCGGAGCTGCGTTCAACGATCTCGATGCCGCAGGTAATGCCGATAAGTGGTTTCATCCGTATGGTCTCCTTACAAAAGCGGGGCGGACCGGGAAGGTCCGCCCCAGCGGTTTTTTGCCGGCGGTGATATTATTCCTTCACCAGCAGGTTATTTTCCGTCTCCTTGCTGAAGAAATGCAGCGCCTTGCTCTCGAAGCCCAGGAACAGCTTCGCGCCCTGATGCAGCGACGTGCGCTGTTCGGCGCTCAGGCCCAGCGTGGGGACGCGGACGATCAGGCGGGAGCCGTCTTCCGTGGTCACGTGCAGGTGCAGCTCGCTGCCCATCATTTCGTTGACTTCCAGGCTGCAGGGGATGCGGCCCGGGGCGTTTTCGAAGAACAGGGTGATGTGCTCCGGACGGATGCCCAGCAGGATATCCTGTTCGGACACGTATTCCTTCGTCAGGGCCTCGCCCTTTTCGCCTTCCACCGGGACCTTCACGCCGAACGGCGTGACGAACCACTTGCCGTTTTCGCGGCTCAGGCGGGTCTCCATGATGTTCATCTTGGGGGCGCCGATGAATTCCGCGACGAAGAGGTTCTTCGGCATGTCGAAGACTTCCGTCGGCGTGCCGACCTGCTGGATGTAGCCGTCCTTCATGATGACGATGCGGTCGCCCAGGGTCATGGCCTCGGTCTGGTCATGCGTCACGTACACGAAGGTCGTGTTCAGTTTCTGGCGCAGCAGGATGATCTCCGCGCGCATCTGGTTGCGGAGCTTGGCGTCCAGGTTGGACAGCGGTTCGTCCATCAGGAAGACCTTGGAATCCCGGACCATGGCGCGGCCGATGGCCACACGCTGGCGCTGGCCGCCGGACAGCGCCCGGGGCTTGCGCATCAGGTATTCCGTGATGCCCAGGATGTCCGCCGCGCGGGTCACGCGCTCGTACACCTCGTCCTCCGGCATCTTCTTCAGACGCAGGGAGAACGCGATGTTATCGTAGACCGTCATGTGCGGATACAGCGCATAGTTCTGGAAGACCATCGCAATGTCGCGGTCCTTGGGCTGCAGGTCGTTCACCACTTCCCCGTCGATCTCGACCGTGCCGCCGCTGATCTCCTCCAGGCCCGCGATCATGCGCAGGGTGGTGGATTTGCCGCAGCCGGACGGGCCGACGAATACCACGAATTCCTTGTCCTTGATGTCCAGGTTGAAGTCGTGGACGGCGATGACGTTGCCGTCATATATTTTTACTACGTTAGTCAGTTTTACGTTTGCCATAACATTTCTCTCCAGTTTTTTCCCTCCACCGTCAACGGAAAACCTTCCCTTGACGGTCGTTTTTCCGGACGGTGTCACGTAAATCGTCTCGCTTCATCTGCCGCAGGCAGCGCTTCGACGATTTAC